>JBFWUT010000105.1:0-2549 GCA_050247135.1 Candidatus Berkiella sp. | reverse complement strand
CCATCACCATCTATGTCACTTAAGTTTACGTCATTTGTGCTAGATGATGTATTATACGGAATAGTAATTTGCCCAGTATTTGAAATTAAGTAAATATATGTCTCATCCACAATATCAAGAACATCATCGTCATTTAAATAGTCTAGTTTGATTATCTTTACATTATATGATGAGTCTAGTGCAAAGGTAATAGGAAAACTGCTACCAATCCCGCCCTGTGTCAAATAAACAAGACTAGGCTGATCTTCATTACCAAGAATAACATCAAGTGCGTGATCACCATTCAGATCACCTAAAGCGATAGCCTGCGTGCGACTATATTCATGATACGCTTTAAGTGGGGGTGGGGCTATAGGAGAAAAATTACCAATTCCATCGTTCAGATATATCTCACTTGATTGGCCCTTTTTCCCAGCAACAATATCAAGTGCGCCATCTCGATTCATATCACCGATAGCTATACTTTGTATATTATCCGCTAAGGGCAGAGCGCAAGGTGAATTCTGGCAACCAAATCTGCCGCCTTCGTTCCAATAGAAAACGATCCCCAATTGCGTATCGCTCATGCCAGCAATGAGATCGAGGAGTCCATCCCCATTTATATCGCCTAGGGCTAAACTATGAGGAGGGTTAACCAGGTTCAATCGTTGAATTTGTTCAAAGCCCCCGTTTTGGTTGTTTCGGTAAATCGTTAGGTTAGGCGTAGATTGAGAATTATCTTGAATTTTATCGTTACCAATCACAAGATCAAGATAACCATCACCATCTATGTCGCCTAAAGCAACACGTCGCGTATTTTGACTTTCTGAGTCAATGTACGTTGGTGTTTCAGAAAAGGGTAAGCCAGAGTTCTGGCTTTGCATGGCAGCAAAAGCCGCGAGCTCATCGGCAGTAAGTGCGTCATCAGGTGTTAGCTTTGAATGGCGACCTTCTTCCTCAGTTGGGCTAGTATTATCTGCATTGGTAGTACTTTCACCTTGACTACGAACGACAGGCTGGAAAACAAATAAGAATAAACCAAGGAAGGTTCCTGTTATCAGAATGGTTACAAATGCTTTGCGTAAGCAAACACCATGGACTGTCATAAGTTCGTATGTCATGAGCTACCTCTTCTGCAATACTTGGATCAAGATGTGAGTTAATGTAGAAAGGAATAATGGTTAGACTTTGGTTCGGATTTATGCAACTGTCTTTAATAGTTCTTCGACCTCAGCTACAGCCCGTTTTGCACCCAGTCTTGTGAAGGCTTGATAAGCTTTTTCAAGCAATTCATTGCTCTGTTTGTTGGCATGTTCACCTAAGTAGAATTGCCCCCAGGCAACTTGAGTGCGTGCTGCTTCATAGGGCACGTCATGTAGAAGCGCCAAACTTTGTTCAAAGGCTGCCAAAGCTTTATCATTTTGTCCAAGCTTCCACTGGGCCTGCGCCAAAGCACGCAATGCTTGTCCCTCTTCTTCCTGCATTGACAATCGTTGCGCACTATCAATAGCGCGTTCAGCATGTGTACTCGCTTGGCTAAAATTGCCAGCAGCTAAGTAATAACGCGCTTGGACAATGTTTAGGAACGGGCGCTGATATTCCAACCTGTTGTCTATTACCAGCGGTGTTGCTTCAACCAAAGCTGAGTACGCCGCGGTCAGTTCACTTGTCACAATTTTTAGATCTGCTGAATGCAGAAGGCAAAGGGCTATTGACTCAGTGCGTTTTGCTTTACGCGCCATATCAAGCGAAGTAGAAAAATTTATAGAGGCTTGTTCAATATCACCACTCTGAACATATAAGATTCCCCAATTCATCAGTAAAGGGATTAATTCGCGCGTATTTCCAACTTTTTGCGCCAGTTCAACAGCTTCACGGTAGTATTGAAAGGCAGCCTGCCACTGCCCTGTTACCAGTTTGATAGAGGCCAAATTAGCACGTGCGGCCAAGCTGTTAAAAGGATCTTTCAAGTAATCAGCCATTGCACGCGCTTGTTCCATGTAACTACTACTCTGCAACCGATCTTTGCAATAATAATGAAAAATTCCCAGATTTAATAATGCTAACAACCGCAAGCGGCTTGGAATATTGGGTAATAATTTCAAGGCGCGTTCCAAAGCATCTAAGGCGGCTGGATTATTACCTAACTTGCGTTGCACAACTCCAATCTGAATTTGTAGATCAGCCTCATGTTGCGGTGCCGCGCCCTTTATTTTGTCTAGGCCACGTTGCAGCCAAGTCAGCGCCTCTGCCGGCGCTTGACTTCGTAGTTGAAAGCCTAGTTCACGGCATACCTGCGCCCACAAAATACGGATAGCCAAAGAATCTGGTAACATCTCAAGATAGGCCACGGCTTCCTCAAAACTAAAACGCGCAAGATCACTTTCTTGTAAGTGTGAATAAATTTGCCCACAAGCCAGCTTGATCTTTACCCACAGTTCAGGTTCAAGATGGTCTGCCGTAAATTCCTCTAACAAGCTTTTCATACCCAGAGCTCGCCCTTGGTAGATTTGTTTACGCACATCCTGTACGGCTAAGTCAGCCGCCTTTTTATAGTCTCTGGCTCTTAG
>JBFWUT010000104.1:0-2585 GCA_050247135.1 Candidatus Berkiella sp. | reverse complement strand
ATAGCAGCCTTGGTAAAGCATTGCAAAGTACTGGTAGTCGATTTGCGTGGCCATGGCCAAACCGATAAACCCAATATGCCTTATAACATATCGTTGTTTACCGAAGATCTTGCGCGGCTGCTGGATAAGTTAAAGTTAACCAACTTGCATGTGGTTGGTCATTCCATGGGGGGAATGATAGCTTTTCAATTGGCTCTGGATCATAGTGCATTGGTCAAAACGCTTACTATCATTAATAGCGCCCCTTTAGTGGCTTTCCCCAATTTACGAACGCGATTCAATTTCTGGACGCGTACCTTGAGTGTCAAATGGTTTGGCATGAAGAAGCTCAGTGTGAGCTTGGCCAATAGCGTATTCCCCAAACCCGAACAAGCTCCTTTTCGTGAAAAGTTTATTGAGCGTTGGAATGAGAACGACTCACAAGCATATCTTAATTCATTGCATGCCTTTCGTGATTGGAATGTCATGTCTCGTCTTGGTGCTCTCAAGTGCCCTACCCTTATTATAACGGGTGATAGAGATTATACGCCTGTTGCCTATAAAAAATTTTACATGCAGTTTATCAAAGATGTTCATTTAATTGTTATCGAGGATTCTGGTCATTTAACGATTATCGATCAAGCACAAAAATGCAATCAGGCAATTATCGATTTTATATTGAAACATGAGGGAACAAAATGAGCATAGACATGATGATGAAAAACTTTGATAAGCAAAGTTTTGGTAAAAACTGGGGTTGGTTTCTTGCATGGGGATTATTATTGCTTTGCCTAGGTTTCATTGCAATTGGTGCAGCGGCGTTGACAACCTTGTTATCTGTCATATTTCTTGGTGTGCTGTTTGTTCTGGGCGGTGCAGTCTTAATTATTGATAGCGTTCATTTTTGGCGAGGTAAAGGAAAAGCATTTTTTATTAACCTACTTATGGGGCTTTTATATTTAGCGTTCGGGATTATGTTAATCATTAATCCATTGGTAGGCGCTGCGACATTAACATTAGTGTTGGCAGTGTTGTTTGTTTTGCTAGGATTGTCACGAGTTATTTATGCATTAGCAATGCGTTTTCCACAGTGGGGTTGGATGTTGATTAGCGGTATTTTGACCTTAACATTAGGAATTTTAGTAGCCGTGGGTTGGCCACAGTCGAGTTTATTTATTATCGGCATTTTTGTCGGTATCGATTTAATTTTTGGTGGCTGGGCTTACATTATGGCAGCGATAGTCGCAAAATCCCTTAACAAAAGCGCATAGCTTAAATGTTTGACAATGTGACATAACTTTGAAAGAATCAAGCACTTTTGTCAAACAAGGTGTAGTTAACATGAAAGAGCTGAATTCACGCGAAGTGGCTGAAGTGAATGCAGGAAGTATTCTTGGGGTCCTTGGTTATGGAACGATTGGTTTTTGGGTGGGCGCTATAGCTGGTTTGCCTGCGGGAATAGTAATGGCAATACCAGGTGCTATTGTTGGCATGACAATAGGTGCTTATCTTGGTACTGACGGGACGCCGCCACAAGTGATAATTATTCAGGACGCTGCTAAAAAGGCAGGTTAAAGGTTAGATAATGAAGCAAGCAAGTAATAAATGGCTTTACATCGTTCTTTCGATATTGGATTACATAATTGCTTTTGTGTTCCTAATATTGATGGTCATTTTTAGATTGTTTGCTTTACCCTATGGGCTGCTAAAATCAGTCATGACCGTTGAAATCGCGAATGACGAAAACTCAAGCGAAGTTAAAATGATTACCATCCTTAGAGAATGGGTTGGTAATCATCAAAATGATCTTGCTGATGCAAGTGAAACCTTTGGTGATAAAGAAAACTATTTTATAAAAATAGTTCCTAAGCACAATAACGCTGCCACATTAAATATTGAAATAGGATTCCCCAGATATTTACGAGTCAGCATTGATAATTTTGGTATTGAATTTAGTGATGACGAACTTGATGCCAGCGAAGAATTAATGAACAAGCTTCTATTGTCTTATGAAAATGGTAAATACTTAATTAAAAAATGGTTTTATAACGGAGCGGTTATTGACTCTTGTTTTATCATGGAGCTGGAAGATAAAAAACAGTACAGTTCTAAAACGGATGGATTTAAATTACTTAGGAAACTTTTTGCTAAAGTAAAAATTAAAAGATTTTTACCGATAGCAGCGATTGAATAATGAAAGAAACTCCTGCCTTTAGCAATCCGGCGCCCGCCAGTAAAGGTTTAGAAATATCAAAGTTGTTATGGCTGCGGTTTCTAAAACAATCATGGCAATACAAACTAATCACACTATCTTTATTAATTATGGTATTAGCCTGGATGGTTATTTTTTATTCATCATTTTTACTTTGGAAGCTCTTCACGTTGGTCATGACCAAACCTTTGTTGCATCTCATTGAATGGTATTTACGAAAAACGGCTCCCAGCGCGAGTTCTAGAAGGGAAACATAAAGGGCTCCTCCTATAAAGAAAGAGCCCTGTGGTATTACTTCATTTGTTCAATTGCGTAGATTCGGATATAAAGCTTTTCACCATTATTCTGCATCATTTCTTCATGGCGCTTTTCCATGTGGGCTTTGATCTTTTCA
>JBFWUT010000103.1:0-2682 GCA_050247135.1 Candidatus Berkiella sp. | reverse complement strand
TTTGTCCAGCCTGCATTGATGGGGTAATATCTACCCCTGAAATGAACTGGTCAACATTGCTAAAGCCAGAACCACTATTACTGTTGTGACTCAATACAACGGTATTATTGACCAACACATCCACTTGATCGTTTGTATTGAAGATCTTCACTTTCCATTGCTTGCTTCCAGGAGGAGCTGCACCGAGCTGTATATTTGTGGCATATAACTTTCCGTTTTTAACTTCTCCCCTCACTAAAACAAACTGGTTGGTATCCAGAAGTGTTGAAAGCTGGATAGGAGTGGGTGATGAAGGGTTGAGAGAAACATTTTCTCCGTATAAGACCCTTAATTTAGAGATGTCGGTGATTTTACCCCAGGAAAGAGTGTAATTTTGGTTATTTGCATTGTCTTGAAAACGAATTTGCGAACCATTCGTAAATAACTTACCTGTAAAAATAGGATAAGGTGTAGCTCCTGAGGCCTGTAAGGCTGCTTCAGCATTCAAAACCTTCAATTGAATTGTTTTTCCCTCAGTACCCCCACAACGAACCATTTGAGTTCCCACATTACATTCTGAATTTGCATAAATAGCGTTAGTGGTAAGAGAGGGGAATTCACGAACTAAGGTATCAAACTCTGGTGCTTTGGTTTGAGCGGTATTATTCAAAATCTGAATAATTTGAGAGGTTGTTAAATTTGGATTACGGGCCTTCATCATTGCTACAACACCACTGACAATCGGTGCTGCCGCACTGGTTCCGTTCCAAAACTTGATTGAGCCCTGATTACTGACAGTATTATTATTAATATCTGCTCCCAAAGCAGCCATATTGTCTGCTGGTGCCCAAATATGTAAATGGGTTCCAAAAGAGCCATAGTTGGAGCCATGATTACGAATTTTATTGGTAGATTCAAAATCTGTACCCAAATTAAGAAGCGCACGGGTTAAGTCCTGGGGTGAATTTGCTTGGTTAGCATTGGTGTCTTCGACTCCCCCAACGGTTAACACAGACCCTTGGAAAAGGGGGCCTGCAAACATATTTCGCTCATGATCCCAGGAGCCATTACCAGCAATGCCTACAAAAGTAATATTTTTTTCCGTCGTCATTTTATTAATCAGCTGGAGCCGATCAGATAAAAATGTATCGTTACTTAATCTACTCGCTAGATCTAGTGCAAAAATGTTAGCTGAACTCCAAAGGCTCATATTGATAACATCAATATGGTCAATACCACCTGCAGCAGAGCCCAAATCCAATAAATCGTTAACAAGATACAATAAACGCCTTAGTTCAACTTCTGATAAACTCAAGCCATTCCCTATTTTAAAAGGAATTATTTCAATTTGAGGGGCTGTACCTGTAATTCCTTTAGCATTATTTACTTGGGACACCAAGGTAGAAATCACACGCGTGCCATGGTCAGTCGGGAAACGTCGGCAGTTTGTTACATTACACCAAAAATCCTCTTCTCTGAGACGATTTGTCGAGCCTGTTAACCATGGTAGAACGCCTGTTGCTTCTTGTTCTGAGTACTTATAACCCTTTTGCCAAGCAATATTATCAGTCGTAAGGTCACTGCCCGGAGTGTTGATAATTCTATCCAAACCTGCAAATCCTTCATCAATAACAGCAACAACAACAGGTCTTTCTTCGTTTACATTAAAGCCCATTGAATAATCCCATGCCCGAGTAACACGGGTCGAATGGTCATTTAACCACCAGGAGTCTTGAGCATCTACACTGCCCCCGGTAAAAGGTGGTGGATTCGGTTCTTCATGAGTTGTTCCTGAACCTGACGCTTGATAAATAGGATTAAAGTTTGCACTGGTTATTTTTTCATCAAGTAATAACTCCATGATGAGTGCAAATGTTTTTACTGATTCTAAATTGCCAAAGCTGGCAGTCGTTAAAATAAATTCATTGGCATTCTCATTGGCTAAACGGGTATTTATGGTTTGTAAATTACTTTGCAGGGAGCCCAACTCAATTTGAGTCATATCCACTTTAATCCAGTAGGAATTTCCATTAAATGGTCCATCCAAAACAGTTCCATTGTATTGTTGCAAAATAGCATCTAAATTGGCTTGAACTGGCTCAGCAATATGAAGCATGACAACACCATTCTGAACTGGGGAAGGAGCTTCATTATTTAATGTAAAGGCTGCTTCTCTTGTTTCTGGTTCTACTGCCTCTGGATTATTTCCAGGAACTCCTGGAAACAAATCACCCAATGTACTGGGATCAGCTGGATCAAACACCACATCACTGGGTGTGGGCATTGGGGTAGGCGTTGGCTCTTCGGTTGGTTCGGGCGTCGGAGTCGGTGTATTTGTTGGAACTGGCGTAGGCGTAGGACTGGGTGGAACACTTGGGGTCGGTGTGGGGGAACCACCAGGTGTGGGAGTGGGGCTTGGTGGCAATGTCGGTGTAGGCGTTGCACTGGGCGTTTGCGTCGGTTGAGGTGTGGGGGTTGGCCCTACAAGGCAACTCGCCGAGCGTTTATTGGCTTTGGCTATTTTGCCATTTAAGAGCCAATGAACATTGCCATGGTCAAAATCCACTGAAAAAGCGGTGACCTTTACCCGATTTAGTGGAGGATTCAGTTAAGCACTTCTCCTTTCAAAGCATTCGGGGCTGAGATAGCCCAGGGTGGAATGAATTCTTTGTCGGTTGTAGAAGCCTTCAATGTATTCAAAGA
>JBFWUT010000102.1:0-2750 GCA_050247135.1 Candidatus Berkiella sp. | reverse complement strand
CTGGTCCTTTGGCGCCAATCACCCGACCCAAACGGAAGATCACCCCACGTTCATACTCTGGGACGATTTTAATCGCAGCACGCAGAATAATAAAAAGCAAAACCAAAACAATAATGATCGCAGGTAGATTATCTATAAAAGTCATTGCTTTTTCTCCTGGTTCTTTTTCTCCTGGTTAAGGTCCACAGATCGATGGCGCCATCGTCACAAGCCTCACTCTGTACTTACTATAGCGCAGACGTCTATCAGAAGCGTACTCTCTATTATACCGCTCTATCTATATAGCAACAACCTACTTAATGCTATCGGGTATATCTCAGATGGGGGGCACGTTTTTCGGAGCCACGAGCGTGAGCAAGTGGCCCTGTCGTTGGCCTTTTAGGCGCGCTTACGCTCGTGGTTCCGACCTTGCCCCAAAATTTAGCTACACCCCATTCTAATAGTAGCTCATCCCTACCCTGGACAAGCCAGAACCAAAACATCAACCGCAAAGGGGGCCAAAGGCGGGAACCCTTTGGGTGCCAGAGCACGAAGAAAATCTCTGCGAACTTTGCGTCTCTGCGGTGAAATTTCTTGCTTTCTGTGCAAGCTTTTGACTTGTCAGATACTAAAAAACTAGGCGGCAAAAGCAATTTTACATCATCATTAGCCAAATGAAATTACGTTAAAAGACGGTCGGTAGCCTTAATTTTGTCGCTTCACAAGGTAACTGCTCTTCGCATACGATAGACAGTATAATCTTTTGTTTTTCACTTGTTTATGAGATGGGTCACAATTTTAGGGGTGACGGCATTGCCTAAACACGCGAATTAACTGTTTAGCACTTATCGCCATGGAGTTTGTTTTCGATCTATGTTACAGCCACGCCTTCTTCACATGGTAAGCCTCCTGCTCTTTCTTTGTATCATTACGGGCGGTATCTTTTTTTTACTGAGTCTGCAACTTGCCCCTTTTGTGCAGGAAATCGTTGGTGACGCCTCCGTTACCGGACATGTCATGGCGGAAGCTGTGTCTACGCGCCCGCTGCCAACGGCCACCTTGTTGGCGCTTACCCTTGATTTGCTTACCGCTGTCCCTGTGCCGGCGTCGCCGACTCCCCAAGCCACAGCGACGCACACGCCGACACCTGTGTTATCGGCGCCCACTGCCAAAACAGGCACTGTGACTGTCGCCCTTGTCAATATCCGTAGCTATCCCAATTTAGCCGGCGATGTGGTAGGACAAGCGCAGCAAGGGGAGCAGCTAACAATTTTGGCGACTAGTCCGGATGGCGTATGGCTGCAGGTCTGCTGCCCACTAGGCAAAAATCCAGAGCCAGATGATGCGCAAAGCTGGATTGCGGCTGAATTCGTTGCCCTTACCCCATAACTGCTGGCGTCAGGTCTAACCGTAACTACCGCTACATCGACTGCCATTGCGGGGATGGTAGCGGTAGTGTCTCATCTGCTACCTATTATTCTTCATTTGTGTAGATTGCGTACCGCTGGTGGGCAGTTGCGCCGTGCCGCTGAAGAAATGTGGCGCCGCCATCTGCCAGCACTGGTCCGGCGGAAATACTTTGCCAGTTTGCAAAACGCGTCGTGAAATTAAAGTGCCCTTCGTTCAATGGATTTTCCCGTCCCCCGCCAAAGAACAACAATAACAACCATGCCTGATGCCCGACATGAGTTACTCTTTTGTCATCGGATTTCGTCAATCTTATCTGTTAAAAAATATAAGTTGACATATTAATGCGTCAACTTATAAAGCATGTACTTTCGACCTGCCCGGGATGGTGCTAGAAACGGTAAAAACTTTGTTAATCTATACTTAATAGAAAACACTCTTTTTTCCCCAATTGGGGATAACTCTGTGGAAAACTATAGGTAGCAGGGGAAAACTCCTACTATGCGATGGGGAGAATTTTAACAGATGATGGGTTTTAAAACGCATTTTGGGTGACAACCTTAAAGATATTGGGCTTTTATCAAAGACCGATCTTTGCTATCTAGGTTGTAACAAAATTTTCACTTCTAGATTTAGTGTAGCACAAAAGTTCTGTGTCTATGAACCCTGTTTTTTTTCGCAAAAATCATCTTGTATGCGTCTATCGTAACATTGTCAGAAGCGAAAAATTCTGCTACACTTATCCACAAGTGATTTGTTGAGAGGCAGCATATTCTATACCTAATACACCTATCCGTTTCTGTTGATCATGCAGGCTTACTTTGTTCTCAACAAAGATTTTCCCACCTTATTTTGTTACTTTGAATTTTGTGCAGATTCAAAGTAATTGACAAAACAGCGCAATCTACTCATTTTTATAAGGCTTGGCAACACCACCTATGGCCGCGCTGCGTACTCGCGGTGGGGAGTTGGTGAAGATCACATCTTCATGAACTTATGTTTAATTTCATATTGGTAGTTGGACAAGATGGGAGTTTTTTACCAATAAAACTCCCATTTTTGTCCAGTAGAGTAAAATCGGTCATTGTTCTTACAGTGATGATTGAAAATGCTGCTAGATTATTGAGAGATTCGGAGTTTGCCGCCAAATGCAAACTGCAAACCTGCTGCAAGCAGATGTCGGGTATTCTTTAGTTGCGCCTCGGCATGGGAGGAAATTTTGTGACTTATTATTCAGCTACACCCCGTTCCCATCCTGGTTCTGTGCCGATCACCTCTGGGTTTTCCACAATAAATCAGGAGCCATTATCTTCAGTGTCCGCTGACCATGTTCATGGCAATCGTTCTGATCGTGCGTCAACGTG
>JBFWUT010000101.1:0-2858 GCA_050247135.1 Candidatus Berkiella sp. | reverse complement strand
AGCCAGTATCTCTGCAACAGGTCGCTCTATTGTCCTTTATGAAGAGTGCCACCCCAAGAAAAAGGAGAATAACCACAAGATGTTAATGGGCGCCAATATAGAGCCACTTCAAAGGCAGTTAATGGAGCCAGTCTAAGGGCAGATAATGGAGCCACCCTCATGGGCGCTTAATGGAGCCAGTCCAAAGGCGGATAATAGAGCCAGCCTATGGGCACTTAATAGAGCCACCCCAAATACTCGTATTGAAAATAATTGATCTTGTATTCTGAAAGCTGTCATGACAGCAAGAGGAGTGCAAGCCATGAGCAATAGGAGTATTTCGATGTATGAATATCGACAGGCCATTATGAGCCTTCGTTTAGGGGAATCATGTCGTTCAATAGCCAAAGCAGGCCTTATTGGTCGCCATAAGGCGGAGCAACTTCGTCAACTTGCTATTGAGCATGATTGGTTAAACTCTGATGCATTGCTACCTGATGATGCAGTTCTAGCCGAACTACTGATAAAAAAAAGTAAGCAGCCTCAAGTTAAATCACCAGTTCGAGACTATGAAACGGAAATTCGACAGTGGACGGAACAAGGGATCCAAGCAAGCACTATACATCAGGCCTTGCAGCGTAAATATGGTTTTAAAGGAGAATACACTTGTGTTCGTCGATTGGTAAAACAGATCAAAGATTTAACCACCACATCTGCCACCACCGTTTTAGATTTTGCTCCTGGAGAAAGTGCTCAGGTTGATTTTGGTCAAGGTCCTATCATTGTTGATGCATTGACAGGAAAGGAGACCAAGACCTGGTTTTTTGTATTGGTTTTGTCCTGGAGCCGACATCAGTATGCAGAGCTTGTGACCAATCAAACTGTGGAGACATGGATAGGCTGTCACCGTCGAGCATTTGAATTTTTCAATGGTGTTCCAAAGAAAATTATTATTGATAATCCTAAATGTGCTATCACAAAAGCCTGCTATCACAACCCTGAAGTACAACGTTCTTATGCCAGTTGTGCTGAAGATTATGGATTTATTATCTCAGCTTGCCCGCCCAGGGAACCAAAGAAAAAGGGGCGTGTTGAAGCAGGCGTTAAATATGTCAAAAAAAACTTCATGCCATTACGCGAGTTCAGAAGCTTGAATGACGCCAACGAGCAATTAAAGCAATGGGTTCTTGAAATCGCTGGAAATCGTAAGCATGGCAGCACCTATGAAAAACCATTAAACCGTTTTCAAGAAATAGAAAAGCATGCTTTAAAAGAATTACCCGCTCAGCCTTTTGAATTATCCGTATGGAAGCAAGTAAAAGTCCACGGCGATTGCCATGTTCAATATGAAAAGTGTCGTTATTCCGTTCCTTACAAGCATGTGAAGCAATCACTCTGGTTAAGGGCTAGTGAAAGCACGATTCGTTTATATCAAGACCATGTCATGATTGCTATCCACCCCCGTCTTATGTTTGCCGGCTCCCGCCATACTATCGATGAGCATATGCCACCCAATGCTGTCGCTTACAAAATGCAGGATGTTCAATGGTGTTTGACACAGGCACTCAAAATCGGCGTCCATTGTTTGTTACTTATAGAGCATCTCCTACAAGACAAAGTCATTGACCATCTACGTGCAGCCCAAGGTATTTTGGGATTAAAACGCCAATATGGTGATGCCAGATTGGAAGCAGCTTGTTGTCGTGCCATTGAGTTTGAAACACTGAATTATCGCTCTGTAAAAAGCATACTTAAGGCTGGGGTTGAATATGAACAACTACCCAGCGAGCAAGCTTTTAATCATCTAGCGAATACCTACACTGGATCTGGAAGATATAGCCGAGATACACAACAACTGATTCAATAATAAAGAGGAGAACCTATGAATATCAATCCAATGCCCGAGCTTGAGCCTCTATTGAGGGGCTTACGCCTTTCAGGGATGATTGAGCACCTTGCTCAAAGGAATAAAGAAGCCATTGATAATAAAATGAGCTTTACAGAATTCCTTGCCACCTTATTGCAGGACGAACTACAACGACGGGATATGAGGAAATTTGCTGCGCGTTTTAAGAAAGCAAAAATCAGCCCCAATAAGACGTTGGAGCAATTTGATTTTAGCTTCAACCCTAAAATCAATCAGCAGAAAATAAAAGACATTGCTAGCTGTCGCTTTATTAATGAAAAAGTTCCTGTACTCATTGTGGGTCCTTGCGGTACAGGTAAAAGTCACCTGGCTCAGGCCATCGCCCATTGTGCTGTAAGACTTGAAATAGATGTTTTATTTTTTACTCAAACACAACTCTTTAGAGACTTACAAGCTGCCAGAGCCATCGGAGAATATGATAAAAAGCTTCAACAACTGATCAAGACCCCTTTGCTGATAATAGATGATTTTGGTTTAAAACCTTTCCGCTCCCCGCAGGATGAAGATCTACACGAGTTAATTGCAGAACGCTACGAAAAAGCCGCTACCCTCATTACCAGTAATCTTGATTTCTCTGAATGGGGGGATGCTTTCCCCAATAAGTTACTCGGAGCAGCTACCATCGATAGATTAGGTCATGGTGCATACAAAGTAATATTGGAAGGGAATAGTTATCGTAATTTAGTAGACACAAAAAATGGCAAAAATTAACATTGAATTATGGAAAAAAATAACTGAATATACCATCTAAATTTTGAGTATTTGGGGCATTTTAAACTGGCTCCATTAACCGCCTTTTAGTGGCTCCATTAGAGCGCCCATTGACACAAGACTCATAAACACTTTTTAAAGAACCTTGAGGCCATTTTGCCTCCTTGTGCGACCCCCATTATTGTGACTGATGCAGGCTTTAGATCTCCTTGGTTTAGTGCTGTTCGCAAGATGGGGTGGC
>JBFWUT010000100.1:0-2892 GCA_050247135.1 Candidatus Berkiella sp. | reverse complement strand
ATTGATCCTTAATTATTTAATAGATTTAGGCGCGATATGTTGACTCAAGCCTTAGATTTTGTGAAACCTAACCTCAATAACTTGAATGATTCTTTAAAGACAGTAGGAGGTCGGTTAACAACGAGCCGATGAGCATGGTTGAGCTTCAGCCTAATTGCTATGGTCTTTACTAATATGATCAATTGGAAGGCCAGGGAACGTTGGAGCGGAGGCAAATATTCTGACTCTGCTTTATCTAAAAATGCTGCACTGGAGCCAAATCCCTTGGAATATTTTGCTTCTTGCCAACACAAAGCTGTTGCTCTCTTACTATAACATTGAAAAAGGGGTACTGGTAATCGATGATTCAGATATA
Organism: Candidatus Berkiella sp.; assembly: GCA_050247135.1. GTDB lineage: Bacteria > Pseudomonadota > Gammaproteobacteria > Berkiellales > Berkiellaceae > Berkiella. The sequence continues at coordinate 2,537 of JBFWUT010000100.1, read as the reverse complement.
GAGGTGTTCGCCTAGGCGGGCTGGGTATTAGACGGTGAACAGTGTTGGGAGGGCGATAGGCTCAGCATTGCAAACAGGGTTAAAATCCCAGATTTTGACCGTATCATCTGCGGAACAAGAAAAGAGCATCCCATCTTTTACTGTTAGGCAATGGACACCGGCTTGATGTCCTCTTAAGGTGTGTAGCTCTTCACCGCTTGCAATGTCCCAGATTTTGATCGTGTGATCTGCGGAACCAGAAAAAAGCTTCCCATCTTTTACTGTTAGGCACTCGACAGAATTTTGATGTCCTCTTAAGGTGTGTAGCTCTTCACCGCTTTCAATGTCCCAGATTTTGATCGTGTCATCTCCGGAACCAGAAAAAAGCATCCCATCTTTTACTGTTAGGCAGATGACAGTGTTTTGATGTCCTCTTAAGGTGTGTAGCTCTTCACCGCTTGCAGTGTCCCAGATTTTGATCGTGCGATCTGTGGAACCAGAAAAGAGCTTCCCATCTTTTACTGTTAGGCAGATGACAGAACTTTGATGTCCTCTTAAGGTGTGTAGCTCTTCACCGCTTGCAATGTCCCAGATTTTGATCGTGCTATCCATGGAACCAGAAAAGAGCTTCCCATCTTTTACTGTTAGGCAGATGACAGAACTTTGATGTCCTCTTAAGGTGTGTAGCTCTTCAGCGCTTGCAATGTCCCAGATTTTGATCGTGCTATCCATGGAAGCAGAAAAGAGCTTCCCATCTTTTACTGTTAGGCAGATGACAGAACTTTGATGTCCTCTTAAGGTGTGTAGCTCTTCACCGCTTGCAATGTCCCAGATTTTGATCGTGTGATCTGTGGAAACAGAAAAAAGCTTCCCATCTTTTACCTTTAGACAACCGACAGAACTTTGATGTCCACTTAAGGTGTGTAGCTGATATGTTGCTGTCCTCATGTTATGATCTATGAATTTTAAGTTTCGATAAAGAGGCAATGGCTGTGGCGAATCCGTTGGAAAAGAGGAAGGAAAATGAGAGGCCAATAGGTTGAACCACCCTGGAAAGTTGTTATTAAAGAGGGTCACAAAAAAATGTTTGCTTGCTAATGACAGAGCATAGATACCGCTTAAATCGTTGATATGCTTCATGCATTCATAAATGAAATCCTCTTGCCAGTATGTAACCATTCCTGTGGTATCTACCAGAGTTGTGATATCTCTTGTTTGGCTGCTTACTTGTGGAACTAATGACATAAATCCCCTTTTGTCTATTTTCTATTGATTATTGCACAACAAAAAATCATTATATTTGGTTTTTTATTATAATTCAAATAAAAATAAAAAAACCACATCATGTTTGCAATTAAATGTTTAGAAGTTGAAATTTGATATTTCATCTTTTTTAAAACAAGTTATTGACATTAACCATAAAAACACATAAAATATTGATCCTTAATTATTTAATAGATTTAGGCGCGATATGTTGACTCAAGCCTTAGATTTTGTGAAACCTAACCTCAATAACTTGAATGATTCTTTAAAGACAGTAGGAGGTCGGTTAACAACGAGCCAATGAGCATGGTTGAGCTTCAGCCTAATTGCTATGGTCTTTACTAATATGATCAATTGGAAGGCCAGGGAACGTTGGAGCGGAGGCAAATATTCTGACTCTGCTTTATCTAAGAATGCTGCACTGGAGCCAAATCCCTTGGAATATTTTGCTTCTTGGCAGCACAAAGCTGTTGCTCTCTAGCTATAACATTCAAAAAGGGGTACTGGTAATCGATGATTCAGACCATCAGAGATCCAAGAACACATCAGTTATAACCTATGTGCACCGGATAAAGGATAAGAAAGTTGCGTATAGAAAGGCATGCTCAACCAAACATATGTCTTATGCGGGTTTTAAAAATGTACTGCCTGCTGCAGCTTAGTTCCTAATAAAGTGGAACATCGAGTTTCTCTTAATGGAAACCATAAACCGTTAATATCAAGATATTTATTTTCTTGTATATTAAAATTATATTTTTTATTAAAACTTATTTCGAATCATTGGTTTTTAGATTCATTTATCAAAAAAAATTAAAATGGAGTTATTTTAAATGGCAGCAATAGCATTACCACCTCCCGCAGCTAACAACGCGGGTTTTTTAGCCCTTTATAATCAAGTGCCCAATGCCACAACGAATCAGATCGAACGTGATATTTGGGAACTAACGCAGATTGATGTCCAAGAATTAGGAAGGAACTATATGCAGAACTTAAGTCAAGCTACATATAATGCCCTACCCGTTGTATTGCAAGATACAATTGCCGCAGAAGTCCATACTGTTGGGGTTGGGGCCCTAGCTTTACCTGCAGTGATGCGTGTATTTGTAAATACTATGCTTCCATAGAGATAGGCTTCTGTCTTGATACCCCGTCCTAGAAGACGGGGCATCAATCCTTAGGTTCCATCAGCTTTTAAATTCTGACCTGATAATCTCCTCTTACGACCCATTTGTACGACGTCAGCTCCTTTAATCCCATCGGCCCCCTTGCATGAAACTTTTGCGTGCTGATAGCAA
>JBFWUT010000099.1:0-2915 GCA_050247135.1 Candidatus Berkiella sp. | reverse complement strand
CACAACACGGACACACACAGACGATGATGATGCGTTTAGCAGTACCATGACTTTTAATGCGGAAGATTATTTTAAAGATATGTCTGCCGCAAAAGCTAACAACTCAACTGAAGATGAACCTGTAGAGCCTGTTAGTTTTGAAGACACGGAGTCAATTTTTAAACCTGAGGGGGCATCTTTGTTGGATGCTACCTTGGTTGGAATGCCTTCTATCAATGAAGTGGATATTACGCAAAGTAATCATAACAAAGAAAATAACATCGATGATTTACATGCAGAGACTGTAGAGATTGTAGAAGAGGTATCTGCATCATTAGACGAACCTGTAGATTTAGATGCAACCGTTAAGTTAGATGCGGCAGTTAAATTAGATGTTGAGGCAGAAGAGAGTGCACCTGTTGTCATCGAATCTGTTGTAGAAGCAGCAGCAACCGCTGATGCATTTGAAATAACCGCCACAATGCCACAAGATGACATCACCGACGATGATGATATTTGTGAAATTTTTACCGAAGAAGTAGAAGAAGTTTTAGAAACGATACAGACTTTTTTACCCAAATGGTCAGCAAACTTTGATAATAAATCTGCCTTAACCGAAGTGCGCCGTGGTTTTCATACCTTAAAAGGTTCTGGTCGCATGGTTGGTGCAAAAGTTGTGGGTGAGTTAGCATGGTCGATTGAAAATATGCTTAATCGAGTCATTGATAAAACTGCAACGCCTAATGCCGTTATGATGCAGCTTATTAATGCCGTACTAGATATTGTTCCTATACTTATGGCTGACTTCCAAAATAAAGCCAGCCCTAGTGTAAAAACTGTTGCATTAATGAGTGCTGCTGATTTATTTGCTAAGGGGCAGTCACTCGATAAAGCTCAAATTGATTGGGCAGTCGCTTATACTCATAATCAGCCATCAATTGTGGCAGAAGCTGTAGAGCAATTCATTCAGAGTGAGCAGTCTGTTGTTAAAGAGGAAGAAGGTCTAGATAATGTCACCATTCCTGTTATGTCTGCAATTCAAATTGAAGATGTAACTGACGACTTAGATGATTTAGAACAAGATGTTAATGCAATTAGTTTTGGTGATTTTGAGGACGAGTCTTTTGATGTGCCGATGGATTTAGGTGAAGAATCTAATTTGGTTTCGACTCCAGAGCTTTTGCCGCAAGATGTACAGTCTAACTTAACGACTGAGTCTGTCGCTAAAACTCCCGAAGTGAGTGCGCCTGCTGAAAGTCCTGTTTTACGTGTTGATGTACCTCAACATATTGCTATTCCAGAAGATGATTTTAGTCAAGATGACGAAATTCGTGAAATATTTATTGAAGAAGTCGAAGAAGTTTTAGAGACGATTCATGAGTATTATCCAAAGTGGGTTGCTAATTATAGTAACTCAGCGGCACTGACAGAATTTAGACGTGGCTTTCACACCTTAAAAGGCTCTGGCCGTATGGTGGGTGCTAAAGTTGAAGGTGAGTTGGCATGGTCGATTGAGAATATGCTCAACCGTGTTATCGATAAAACTGCTAAACCTAGCCCAGAGATGACAACGCTCATTAGCCATGTTATCACTGTGATTCCTGAGTTAATTACCAACTTCCAAAATAGAGAAAAGCCAACGCTTAATACTTCTCCTTTGATGAGTATTGCTGATTATTTAGCGCGTGCTAAAACAGTTTCTATGGAAGATATTGAAGCAGCAATTGCATGCGCTCATGGTAAAGAAGCCGTTGCCTCTGAACAAGGTCATGAAGCCTTAGTCGATCAAGATGATATTCTTGATGTTGTCGCTGAGGAGCATGAATCCGAAGAAGATTTAACAAGTGCTTTTGATAGCCTAGCCGCGAGTTTGGCAGATATTGAACCTGAAGAAGCATCGTCAACAGAGGTTGCTGCAACAGAGAATGCCTCTGCTGTGAGTTATGATCCTGTGCTATTGGAAATTTTTGTTACAGAAGCCAATAGTTACCTAGATGAAATTGCACAGTACATTGCCGACTTACCAGCACAATATAAAGTATTGCCTGTGACCGACCAAATGTTACGTGCATTACATACCTTGCGTGGTAGTGCAGGAATGGCGGGTATCAAAACCATTGCGCGGCTTTCTGCGCCAATGGAGCAATTATTTAAAGATTTAAGAGTGCAAAATCGTGGTTTACATCCTAAACACATTGATTTGTTGGGAGAAACGCGCCGTTTAATTGGACTAAGTTTAGAAAATGTACAACAAGGTGGTAGTGGCGATTTAGAAGAAACAGAAGCGTTCCTTGAGCGCGTAACAGAGGTTTCTCAAGCTCCTGCTTCTGAAGATGATGATTTTGTGGCAAGTGCTACGCCTGTTAATACGGCAGGTTTAGTGGCTGGATTCCTTGATTTGGGCTTAGACCATTTAATGGATGCCCCTTGGGAATTAAGCGGTTGGCTTAACTCTGAAGATAAACACGTATATATTCAGACCATATTACAAGAGTTAACTTCATTAGAGCCAGCTGCAAAAGCAGCTCAAATTTTACCTCTAGCTGATGTTGTTAGTCAGTTAGCAGTTGTTTATCAATTTATTATTGAGGACGTTGAAAAAGTATTAAGTAATGAGCAATTGTTAGAAGATTTAGCCAATGCTCATGACGAAATTATTAATATTTTCGATACCTTAGCGGCCTGTCAAACCGTTCAACCTAACCCTAAACTATTGGTTCGCCTACAAGAATGGGGTGGAAGCCCTGTACAATTGTCCACAGCACCTTTGCCAAGTTATGAGCCTGTCGAAGCCGAAATTGACGATGGTGCAGATGCCGAATTACTCGAAATCTTTTTAGAAGTGGCCGAAGAAGTATTAACGGCTGCTGATGAAGAATTGGCAACTTGGAAAATTGACACCGAAGATAAACAACCTTTTCGGGTATTACAGCGTC
>JBFWUT010000098.1:0-2983 GCA_050247135.1 Candidatus Berkiella sp. | reverse complement strand
ATTATCATTTAATTTTAAAAACGGTGATAAATTTTTCATTTTGCTTACTCCTAGAGGTTAATAAATAACATCAACAAGTTAAGCAGATATTTTTAAGAAATTTTAGGTGGGATTTTTAGGTGCTTACGACAAAAGTATCTATTTTTCCAGCCTTGTGATAAACCTCAAGCATATCTTGACATAAACTCATGGCCTCTTGCATTTCATCTACCGTTCTCGAATCTTTGTATTGAGTCATATGATCCAATAACCTTTCTAAATCATCTAATTGATTTAAATTAAGATAACGTTGACACGTAGGAAGAGGTTTCGGAATTCGAGTCATACAATCTATCTCCTTGTTAAGGTAGCTTCTCAGTCACAACCTACCTTTCCCTTACTTTTTTGCATTTCTTCTCTCCCTAATTGTTGTATCCATTTTTGATCTTCGAAATGAGGTCACCATTCTTCAGCTTAACCCTGGCTTGCTAGCGCCACTTGCTTCTTTTTCTTCACTTATGCTCGCTGCTCCCTCTGCCGAGTAAGTGGTAAATCGCGTGTTCCTCGTTTCAGTCCAAACACGGAGAGGGTCATCCCAAGCACCACTGACCAAAACGCCACTCGGCAATACAGTGAGTGCGGTAATAGGTTGTGTATGTCCCTCTAACACTTTCAGACATTCTCCACTCGCAACATCCCAGACTCGGAGAATTTTATCACTGGAGCCACCCACGAGCTCCCCACTTGGTAATACTGTGAGTGCTCTAACCCAACCCCTATGCCCCTCTAAGAGCTTCAGACACTTTTTCTTAGCCATATCCCATACACGAAGTGTCCTGTCACGAGACGCACTCACCAAACTCCCACTCGGCAATACCGCGAGTGCTGAAACAAAATCCTTATGTCCCTTTAAGACCTTGAGACATTCTCCCTTCGCCACATCCCACACCCGAATACTGTGATCATCAGAACCACTCACTAACTCGCCACTTGGCAATACCGTGAGTGCAGAAACACGAGTCTTGTGTCCCTTTAACAGCTTTAGACATTCTCCACTTGCGAGATCCCAAACCCGCAGGTTGCCATCACTAGACCCACTCACTAACTCACCACTTGGCAATACAGTGAGCTCTAAAACCCTTTCTGTATCCCTCTTTAACACCTTCAGACATTCTCCCTTCGCCACATCCCATACCCGTAAGGTGTTATCATCAGCCCCACTCACCAAATTACCACTCGGTAATACCGTAAGTGCGTAAACCGAATTCGTATGCCCTTTTAGCAGGTTCAGACATTCTCCCTTCGCCACATCCCACACGCGAATGGTGTCATCATCAGACCCACTCACTACGAAACCATTCGGCAATACCGCAAGTACAGAAACCGCATCCGTATGCCCAGAAAGGGTTTTATTTTGAATCGGTTGAGCAGCTGTTGGTGTGAAGATACTAGTCGTATTGCTATACATCAATGAATCTCCTAAATGTAAATGAAATCTTTTTATAAAATCAAAATCCGTCAGATGAATCCCATGATTATCTTAATTGCTGTTTACAAGTTTCTAATTCCTCTAACACTTTTTCAACCTCGGGACGTTCTTCGGGCTTTTGTGCCCAACAGAATGTGATGAGTTTTGCGTAGCTTGGCGGAGTGTTATCAGGGATTTCTTCCCGGTCTCCATTCTTAATACAATCACGCAATTCACCCTCTGAGATCACATCTTCATACGGCACTCGTCTGGCGGATAATTCCCACATAATGATGCCATACGCATAGATATCTGATTTCGTACTGTACTTCGGCCTCAACCCAAATAACTCAGGCGCCATCCACGGCAATGTCCCCACGCTCTTTTCTGCACCCGCATTCGTCTGGGTCATGCGTGATTGTGTTTTCGTGGTGGTTTTAATTTTTGCTAATCCAAAATCACATAATTTTGCTCGACCGGTTTCCGACAGCAACACATTCAAACTCTTTAAATCTCGATGCAAGATGTTTTCTGCATGCAAATGATGTAACCCAATTCCAATGTCTTGCGCTAATTGATACCGTTGGGTCCAACCCAACGGTTGTTCGCTTTGCAACAACTCATATAAATTCCCCTTCGGCATCAATTCCATCACTAAACAATAATGCGGCGATTGAATCGCTAAGCCTTTAATCTGAACCACATAATCCGACCTCACCTTTGCCAGCACTTGCGCTTCTTGTTGTAACTCTGTTATCGCTTCATCGTTATAACTTGTGCCTAATAATTTCTTAATCGCTACCTGGTTGTAACGCCAAATGCCCGAATACACTTCTCCATAAGCACCTTGACCTAATTTTTTATCGAAGTTTAATTCTGTGTATTGAATGTTAAGGTTTAATTCAATCATTCCAGAGGATTCCAAAGAGGCGGTTTTTTTGATGCGGTTATGACTAGCAGGCGCACCCAAACTGCCAGAAGCATTACTTGTTGATGCTTGCTCATTCAAATTAGAAACAGCCTGATATTCCATTGAAGTAATCGGACTATTTGATTCCTGCATTAGTTTTTCGATGTTTTCTAAGAGCGTAAGTGCTTTTTCATGGTACGGGTTGGTTTCTAAAATACCTTCCAAATCTTTTTTAGCGCCACCCAATAAAAGCTCTTTTTGTTTTTGATTGGCCGCATTACTGGCGATGAAAATATTAAATTCAGCTCGAGCAATGATAATGATTTCTTTTTTGGCATCATTAGATTGATATTCTTGTAATAATTCTGCATAGCGTTTAATAATTGCTTGGGGTTTAAGAGAGCCTGTTTCATAGCCTTGTTTTAATTCACTTAAATTATTAGAAAACTTTTGTTCTGCTTCGCGCTGTGCTTTTTGTGCTAGCTCTCTTTCTCTCATGGCCTGCTTTTGACGCTGCTCTTCAATTTTTTGTTGATTTTCAAGCCGCGCTTTCTCTGCGGCTTGTTGTTGAGCAATCCGTTCTCGTTCTATGGCTCGATGTTCTTCGGCTTGTTTTGCTTCAAAAA
>JBFWUT010000097.1:0-3041 GCA_050247135.1 Candidatus Berkiella sp. | reverse complement strand
AGGGCGCAGAGGTTAATGCGTTGTATGAGTGGTGGAAAGCCTATGTCGAAGGTGATTCAGAAAAACGCAAAGAGCTCATGAAAACGCTGGCGGGTCCCGCGGGTCGAAGAAAATCTAAACGACGCAAAAGAAAGCCTGCACCAACATGATGATCACGGCTTATGTTGGGCTGGGGAGCAATTTAAGCGACCCACACTCTCAAGTATTACAAGCGATATCACAGCTAAAGAACCTAGAGCAAAGTCGTTTTGTTTGTGCTTCCTCTCTTTATCTAACTCCGCCTTGGGGCATTCAAGAGCAACCCCCTTTTATCAATGCGGTAGTGATGATTATGACAAAACTAACACCGTATGAGTTGCTGGATGCCTTATTAGCAATAGAACTTGCAAGAGGACGAGTGCGCGAAGAACGTTATGGTCCCCGCATTATTGATTGCGATATTTTACTGTATGGTCAACAGAAAATTAGCAGTGAACGTTTAACAATCCCCCATCCTTATTTAACAGAGCGATCATTTGTGGTTGTGCCTTTGTTCGAAATTGCACCGGCCCTGATATTACCTTGTGGCCTTAAACTTTGCGATGTGATGAAACAGTTTGCAAACGAAAAAATTGAAAAATTAACTTTGACTTCCGAGGAATCCATTCATGAATCCTAACTGGCAACGCTTACAAACTAAAGCTAAGTCTATGCAAAACCAAAAGATTGAGGACTTGTTTGTACAAAATCCAGAACGCGCCAAACAGTACGCTTTAACGTTAGGCGATATTTATCTTGATTATTCTAAGAATTTAATCGATCAAGAAGCGATGTCTTTACTATTAGATTTAGCTGAATCAGTTGATCTTACAGATGCCATCTCAAAATTACTGTCTGGTCATGAGATGAACACCACTGAAAAACGCCCAGCGTTACACAGTGCACTCAGACGCCCATTAAATAAACCTCTTTTCATCCACGATCAAGATGTCATGCAAAACATTGGTGCGCAACTTGAAAAAATGGGTTTAATCGTCGATAAATTACATAGTAAACAATGGTTAGGAGCCAAAGGGCAACCTATTACGGATGTGGTAAATATTGGTATTGGTGGCTCAGATCTGGGGCCTTTAATGGCGGTCGAAGCTTTAAAGCACTATCAACAAGCAGATTTACACATCCATTTTGCCTCCAATATTGATCCTGTGGTGATTTCGGATTTACTCAAAAAGCTCAATCCCGCAACAACGCTTTTTATTATTTCTTCTAAATCCTTTTCGACTCCCGAAACACTCACTAACGCTAAAGTAGCCAAAGATTGGCTCACTAACAGCTTGGGCCAGGATATTTCGCAGCATTTGTTAGCAGTGACAGCATCACCTAGTAAAGCCCGAGAATTTGGCGTCAACGATAACCATATTTTAACGTTTGAACCTTGGGTGGGTGGGCGTTACTCCATCTGGTCAACGATTGGTTTACCCCTGGCCCTCAGTATTGGCATGAATCATTTTAGGGATTTCTTAAAGGGTGCGGCAACCATGGATGAGCACTTTGCCAGCGCTGAATTGGCGAAGAACATGCCAGTGATCTTAGCGTTACTTGGTATTTGGTATAGCAATTGTTGGCAAGCGGCTACGGTTGCTGTACTGCCTTACATTAACACCTTGCAATATTTGCCAGATTATTTACAGCAATTAGACATGGAAAGTAATGGCAAGAAGGTTAATAAGGCGGGTGAAACTGTCACCTATACCACAGGTCCTATTGTATGGGGACAAGTCGGCACCAACGGGCAACATGCTTTTTATCAGTTGTTACATCAAGGTACGCATTTTATTCCAGTTGATTTTATTGTGGCAGCTAACAGCAACAGTGACTTGGTTTCACAACATCAACAGTTAGTGGCTAACTGCTTTGCACAGGCTCAAGCCTTAATGCAAGGGACACCATCGACGAAGTTCGCGCATGAACATATGCCAGGAAATAAACCGAGCAACATGCTGCTGCTCACTAAAATGAGCCCATTTGCTTTAGGCCAGTTGTTAGCACTTTATGAACATAAAGTATTTGTGCAAGGAATAATTTGGGAAATTAACTCCTTCGATCAACCAGGTGTGGAATTGGGTAAGAAATTAGCGGATAGATTATATCGAAGCATGAAATCGCATGAAGTAGATGAACAAACCGACTTATCAACGCAAGCACTAATTCAGAAGTGTCATGAAATGTCGCAATAGAAAAAAAGGGAAAGGTGCTAGAGCACTTTTCCCCTCTCAGTCACTTAAGCGTAAGGTTTAACTACGTTATCAGAAAGTAGTTTACCTAAGAAGTAACCTGCAGCAGCGCCGACGATACAGCCAACACCACCTAAACCATATTTAGCAACATCCACGCCGAAGAGGGGGTAGCTATATAATGTGTTAGCGCTTGTGCCGAAGAACCCGCCCAGGGCACCGGTGACCCATTTAATTGCGTCTTGAGCTACGCCATCTACAGAAGTAGAAGCAGCACCAGCAACACCGCCAGAGATAAAATTAATTTCTTGTGAAGATAATTGACGCATGATTTAGACCTCGCAATGCGTTTTGATATATGAAACTATGCGTACACGATCATTGTGCACGTTAGCAATTTACCGAGGTTTTTCTATTGCGTCAAAAAAAAATCAACTTATGCACAGAGTTAGAAACACACTCTCAAAAGGATAAGCGATGAAACTTGAAGCATCAAATGCCAAAAGAAGCTATGAATCCCTTTATCATCAATCGATTACAGAGCCTGAAGCATTTTGGGCAGAGCAAGCAGAATGTTTTATAACTTGGTATAAAAAATGGCGCTCTGTTGATGAGAGCGATTTTTCACAAGGTAAAATTACTTGGTTCAAAGACGCTAAGCTTAATGTTTGTTTTAATTGTGTCGATCGTCACTTGAGTACCCAAGCCGACAAAATAGCAATCCTTTGGGAGGGAGATAACTTGCATCGCCGTCAGGAGATAAGTTATCAACGATTGCATGAACGAGTAGGTCGTTTTGCGAATGTTTTAAAGAGTCAGGGAGTACAA
>JBFWUT010000096.1:0-3077 GCA_050247135.1 Candidatus Berkiella sp. | reverse complement strand
TTGTATGGGCGCATCATCAATACACCGTGGGCATGTCTGTGGCTGCTACCAAATACTTTATGATAGGCACCATTCTGATTTCAGTACCCGTAGGTTTAATGATTTTTAACTTCATCTTTACAATGTGGCGGGGTGCAATGACCTTCGAAACGCCCATGTTGTTTGCTATTGCCATTATTGTGATGTTTTCCTTTGCAGGGGTAACAGGAGTTATGTTGGCTGTCGTTCCTGCTGACCTGCAATACCATGATTCATATTTTGTGGTTGCACACTTCCACTATGCGCTGATTCCTGGTTCCTTATTTGGGCTTTATGCAGGCGTATTCTATTGGTTACCCAAGTGGACAGGACACATGTATGACGAGAAGCTGGGCAAGATCTTTTTCTGGTGGACAACGTTGGGCTTTAACCTGACTTTTTTCCCGCAGCACTTCTTAGGGCTTGCCGGCATGCCACGCCGAATCGTTGATTACAATGTTCAGTACACCGAATTTAATACCATCTCCAGCATAGGTGGGATGATTTTTGGTTTGTCACATCTACTTTTCCTTTACATTATTATCAAAACAATTCGTGGTGGAAAAAAAGCAGAAAACAAGTCATGGGAAGGCGCGATGATTGGTACGCCAGGATTGGAATGGACCTTGCCTTCGCCACCTCCCTATCACAGTTTTAGTACACCTCCGGTTGTGAAGTAGGGCGATATGCGCGCGGAGAACGCTTGCGCGCATATCGACTTTAAAAGAAGGGTTTTATGTATCCAAACGATTTGGGTAACGAGCAAAAACTGAAAAGAAAAAATATGCAATTGGCAATTGTATGCAGTGTGGTGGCCTTAATTGGTTTTCTTTGGCCACTGCTTTATATGGTTGCTGTTTGAGTTTTATCTTTTAGGCAGCGTGAATGATGATTAGTTCAAAACGTTTGATTTTAGCAATCAGTCTGTTTGCCTTGCTGATGTTTTCTTTTGCATTTGCCATGGCACCGCTGTATCGCTGGTATTGTGAAATCGCCGGGATCAATCAGATTAAGCCCAGTGAGAAGGCTATCCTGGCAACGGATTCAGCTGTGAATGGCTTGAAAGAAACGAATTTTCCGATGCCGGCCAGAGAAGTCAAAGTTGAATTTGATGCCACCATTCACGAGAGCCTGAAAGGAATTGTTACTACGTTCCACTCTTTGACGCCGAATTTAAAATTATCCTTGGGCGAAGTGCATAGCTTGTATTATCTTGTTAAAAATAACAGTGACGCGGTGCTGATCACGCAGGCAGTGCCGAGTATTACGCCTTGGTGGGGAACAGAGCATTTTAAAAAAATTGAATGTTTTTGCTTTAAACAGCAAACATTAAAACCAGGCGAAGAAAAAGAAATGGAATTGAAATTTTATTTAGATAAAGATTTTCCGGCGGACATTCAAACGGTCACGTTGTCTTATACCCTGATGAAGGCAAAAGAGGGTAATAACTTTGCCGGTGCCACCTATCCAAAATCGTAAATAAAAGCCTCTAAAAGGAAGTTCAAAAATGAGTGAAAGCAATCAGCATTATTATGTGCCCGAGAATAGCCCATGGCCTATTGTGGGGGCAGTGTCACTTTTTACGCTGTTCTTTGGTTTTGCATTTTGGGTCAACGGCGTTTCCATTGGCCCTGTCCTAAGCATTATTGGGCTTGCCTTGTTGGCTTTCCTGTTCCATGGCTGGTTTTCCAGTGTGATTGGTGAGAGTCTTTCCGCTAAATATAATGGCCAGGTAGACACCTCGTTCAGGCAGGGCATGATTTGGTTCATAATCTCAGAGGTGTTTTTCTTTGCTGCCCTCTTTGGTTCGTTGTTTTATGTGCGTGCCATCGCATTGCCTTGGCTCGGTGGGGAAGGCCACTTGGGTTCATCTAATTTGTTGTGGCCAGACTTTTCTGTGCAATGGCCCTTGTTATCTCTGCCCGATGCTACAAAATTTACGCCGCCCAAAGAGGCGATGGGTGCCTTGGGCATTCCGCTCATCAATACCATTATCCTCTTGTCAAGCGGTGTCACTGTCACGTGGGCTCACCATGGTTTAAAACACAAGAACCGAAGGACGCTTATTCTAGGTTTGATTCTCACGGTTGCATTGGGCGTTTGTTTTTTTGCACTGCAAGCGTATGAATACCACCACGCCTACAGTGAAATGGGTCTGAAGTTGCAGTCGGGTATTTACGGTTCTACCTTTTTCATGTTGACGGGATTTCACGGTTTTCATGTCACCATGGGAACCATTATGCTTTTTGTGATTTTATTGCGCAGTATCAAAGGACACTTTACGCCAGAAAATCATTTCGCTTTTGAAGGCGTTGCTTGGTATTGGCACTTTGTTGATGTGGTCTGGTTAGGCTTGTATCTGTTTGTTTACTGGATGTGAATTTGCTTGATGGAAGTCGGGGCAGATGCGCAAGGGTGCGTCGATTGCTGATTGGCATGCGCTTTTTGCCCACGCCAATCAGAGCTTCTTTGATTTTATGTCTAACGTAGAGTTAGAGCTGATCGACTTTAACAGGCTGGACAGTTATTAAGAGTGTGGAGTGATCCAGCCCATAAAGTAGCCGGTGATAATCAGTATCAAAAGGGTTATGGATAGGCTTATTCGTAACGCCAAAGAGCCAAACATTCTGTTTCGGAGGCCGTTATCCTTTGCCAAAAAGAAAGCCCCTGAGAAAAGGCTGACAAGAACGAGTATTAAGTTTATTAGTAAAATTATTTTGTACACATTTCAGTCCATTCAATTAGAGCCGTAGTCACTATACACCGAGCACTTGTTTTCGGTCATCATGCAGTGTTGTTCTCGTGTTTAAAAAAATTGACCTATTAGAAAATTATACCTTTTCTCCAAAAATCTCTTTTGTCTTACTGGGATTCGTGTTGGCCAGTATTTGTTCCGCCTTGGGAGTTTGGCAGGTTGGGCGAGGGCAGGAAAAAGAAGCCTTGTTTCAACGCAGTTTGCAAATGATGCAATTGCCGCCGCTTTCATTGAACGATGAAGCTGGATCAGAGACACAAATCCGAGAAGTTTTTGCAAAAGGGCAGTATTTAAACTAACACAG
>JBFWUT010000095.1:0-3136 GCA_050247135.1 Candidatus Berkiella sp. | reverse complement strand
TAATAGCGCGTGTTGCTGTTAGGCCATCCATTTCGGGCATTTGAATATCCATAAAAACGATATCAAACGAATGGCTCTTTACCAACTCAATAGCCTCTTGACCATGACTAGCAATTTCTGCTTGAATGCCTATCTTTTCTAAAAATCTTTGCATAATCATTAAATTAACGACATTATCATCAACTACCAATACTGTCGTGGGTACGTGGTGCTTAATAGGGGCTATCTGTGTGTAAGTATTAGCATTGGGTACTATTTGCCCTATTTCAAGCATGACATTAAAGCTAAATATTGAACCTCTATTTAAGGTGCTGTCTACTTTGATTGTACCAGACATGGCTTCTGCTAAACGCGTACAAATAGCAAGACCAAGGCCACTACCGCCATATTGTCGTGTTATTGATGAGTCCACTTGTGAAAACACTTTAAATAACTTATCTACTCGCTCAAGTGGAATGCCAATACCCGTATCAATGACATCAATATGCAGCATAAACTGCCTATTATCGATTTGAGAGTGGTGGATATTAACCATTATACCGCCTTTTTCGGTAAATTTTATGGCGTTAGCAATTAAGTTGGTCACAATTTGACGCAAGCGTAAGGGGTCACCTTGAGCAACGAGCGGTACATCGGAGCGATACACATCCAGAAGGGTGAGTGCTTTCTTTTCGGCCAGCGGGCGATACAACGTGAGTACCGTATTTAATTCTTGACGCAACAAAAAAGGACGATGCTCTAATTCTAATTTACCCGCTTCAATTTTCGACAGGTCTAGAATATCATTAATGAGTACGAGCAGGGCATCACTACTGTCACGAATAGCAGCGATGTATTCTTCTTGTTCAGTGGTTACTGTTGTCATCGTCAATAGTTGCGCCATGCCAATAATGCCATTGAGAGGAGTGCGAATTTCGTGGCTCATCATGGCAAGAAACTCACTTTTAGCATGAGTGGCGGCTTTCGCTTGTGTGAGTGTCGTTTGTAACTCCTGTGTTCGGTGCAATATAGTGGCTTCGAGCTCAGTAGTCAGTTGTTGTAATTGATGATTGGTGTGTTGTAATTGGTCTGTTTTTTCAGCCAGTAATGCCTCAGATTTTTTGGTGTCAGTAATATCGCGAATCACTGCATGTAGTACGTTTTTACCTGCAATTACTATTTTGGTTAACCGAATATCGCAAGAAAATGTTTCGCCGTTGACACGTTGATGCGTCCACTCAAAAAAACAATATCCTTTTTTTAGGGTTTTTCCCACAATAGCCATGGCTTTTTCTGTCGATAATTGACCATCAGGCTGATATAGAGGCGAAAGCTGGACAGGACTCATAGTGAGCAATGTCGCTTCATCAGCAATGCCATACAATGCTAAGGCAGCTTGATTACATGAGGTGAAGGTGAGAGTATCTTCTAGCTCGCTGGTGACAACGGCATCTTTGCTATAGTGAAAAAGTAAACGATAACGCTCTTCGTTTTCATGAGAGTGACGCTCTATGTCGGTAATATCTGTACACATATTTAACAACAGATCAATTTTACCATCATGAGTATTCACAATCGGAATTTTTTGAATCTGTAGTGATCGCGTGCCATAAGTGGTTTTGAAGTTTTCTTGTGTGACTTTAAGAGAGGTTTGTTCTTGAACAACCCTTTCGTCAGCAGCTAAACATGAAAGCGCTTGTTCCGTTGGCCACAAATTGAGTGCTTTTTTGCCAATAACCATGGCTTGTCTGAGGTTAAAAGTGGTTTCTGCTGTTTTATTCCATAATGTAATTTTAAAGTTATCACGTGCATTTTTAACAAACATTGCGATAGGAATATGATCAATGATTGTATGAAGGCAAATATTTTGTGTTTCAAGCTGCGCGATTTTTTTATGCAGAGCGGTGTTGAGATGAGTTAATTGTGCAATCGCTTTTTTAAACTCATCAATAGTTGTAGGTTCGACCTGTGGATTGAATGCTTTTATTTTCATGGCATCTGTTTTTTATTTTTACATGTGATACTTTCAGGGACTAGGAATAGTAGACGAGTAAGATATTTCAACAAAAGCCTCAAATAACGGATTAACAATTATTCAAGGCTAAGTATCTCATCTATTAAGCAGATTCGCGATCCAACTCTGTAACCATTTGCTCGCCAGTTACTTCGGGAGCGGCCTGACCAGCAAAGTAAATGCCAAGCCCCGCTTGTTCGTAGTGTGGGCGAATACGGTCAGATAACAACCCAATTTCGCGAATGTTAGGCACTAAACGGGTAAACATAGTTTTACGGAAACGCTGCATACCTGGCGAATTCATAATCAGCTCTCGCCATTGGCTACGAGTCACACTAGTGCCGTCATACCACTCTTCATAGACTTCATAGGCCATAAAACGATTACGCATCAATAGAGCAACTTCATAAGCCCAATCTTCGCGTTCGTTGCGCTCTGATTTAGAAATGCCATAATTAATGTGTTCTTTTAAGGCTAACACGCCGTAATGCACATGACGCGCTTCATCTTGAATCACATATTTGAGCAACTCTTTCAGCAAAGGCTCTTTAGTGCTTTGGTATAAAAAGCCAAATGCTCCCAAAGCTAAACCTTCAACCATAATTTGCATACCTAAAAACTTTAAGTCCCACCGTGAGTCGGTCATTAATGCATCAATAATCACAAATAAGTTATCGTTGATGTGATACATTTTACCCAGCTTTTCGGTAATATAACGCTGAAATACTTCAACATGGCGCGCTTCATCCATCACTTGAGTGGCACCGTACAATTTGCCATCATAAAATTTGACGGATTCTGTGACTTGGGCAGCTGCCAACAAAGCACCTTGTTCGCCGTGCAAAAACTGAGAGAGCATCCAACTGGCCATGGAATGTACCATACGCATATGCTCCTTACCCTCAAACTTAATACCCATAGATTTAGCGATATTTAGATCTATTAAATCTATAGGCGCAACGGGTATTTCAGCGTTTAAGGGGTCAACGGAAGTATGCCATGGCAAATCAGAGCCATTCCATTGCCCGAGTTTTGCACGCTCATACAATTCAAGCATTTCTGGATGGTCATGGGGATATGCCCAATTAAAATGCGCAGAATGAGAGGCGGGCATATCGCTAGTATCACTATGCTTGCCAGCAC
>JBFWUT010000094.1:0-3311 GCA_050247135.1 Candidatus Berkiella sp. | reverse complement strand
CAACCCTGGCAAACTCAAATCCAGTTATGAAAACGCCCTTGGCGCTTTAGCCGAACAGAATGCCCAAAAGGCTGAAGCAGAGCTGCAAAAAGCGCTCGACATTGCGCCAAGCCACGCACCTTCCAATTACTTGATGGGTATATCAAAACTTAAGTCAGGCGACCTGGAAGCCGCTGAAAAATATTTAACAACAGCGCTAGAAGGCAAATACATCCCCGAAAACACCCGTCTTGCGCTTATTTTGACGCGACTCAAACTAAATCATAGTGATCAGGCTCTCACGCTCATTGAGGCCGGACTAAAAGAAAACCCACAAAATCCTATTTATCATTCACTCACAGGCAGCGTGCTTGCGCAAAAAAAGGAATGGTCTGAAGCCGAAGTGGCATTTAAAAAAGCCTTGGCCATTGATCCAAATTTGCTGGCAGCCATTTCCGGATTAGCCAATCTCTATCAAGCACAATCCAACCTACCTGCAGCAAAAGAGCAATTATTACGCGCTGTTGAAGTTGCCCCTAATAGTATTCCGGTACTGGCTCAGACACTGCAATTTGGCATCCAGCATAACGACACTGCTTGGGCTTTGAACAAAATAGACGAGCTTCGTACTTCTAAAAAAGAGCTGATAGCACCTTCTTTGGTTTTGGCTGCATACCACATGCATTTGCAAAATCTTCAAGAAGCGCAGAAATACCTGGACAGCGCTGAAATCATCAATGCCAACGATCCCGTCTTGAAAAATTTGAGCAGTAAATTGCACTTTATCAAAGCCATTCAAGCTGCTCAAAAAGCTAAATACAGCGACGCTTTGGTGCAAATCAACCATGCCCTAGTATTAACGCCAAAAAACGTTCGGGCATCAGTTTTTAAAGCCAATCTGCTTGTTCAGCTAGGTAAGCGTGACGAAGCACTGGCCATTGCCAAAAACATGCGGTCAGATACGCAAACCCAAATCGTTGGTTGGGAGTTGGAAGGCAGCATCTGGGCACAACTGGCTGATCATGAAAAGGCATTGGCCGCCTACAACCAAGTATGGGGTATCAAAAAATACAGCGCTATGGCGCTTAAAATTTATCAAATCAAAAAAGACAGCAGTGAAAACGATATAGCCATGCAACATGTGGTTGATTGGGTCAGCGCTGAGCCTAAAAATCTGGACGCACTCATAACCCTTGCTATGCTAAAACAAGAAAACAGAAAAGCATCCGATGCCATTGCTTTATACGAAAGAGCGCTCAAAATCAGCGAGAACAACCCTCTGGTTTTAAATAATTTGGCTTACGTTTATTTTGAAGAAAAAAATCCAAAAGCATTGGAGCTGGCCGAAAAAGCTTACAATCTTGCCCCGCAAAGTCCCGCCATTGTTGATACTTATGGTTGGATTCTGGTTAAAAATAATCAAATTGAAAAAGGATTACCTTTGCTAAAACAGGCGGCAGAAGCAGCGCCCAAGGCAAAGGAAATTCTCCAACATTATTCAGAAGCACTGTCTCTACATGGGGATGCCGAGGAAGCAAAAAAAGTGATGTCTCGCATTACAGAACTTCCAAAATAACTTCTGATGAATCTTCGTTTTGACGTTTCAAACAAACCTGGATTGTTTCCTGTTCAATAACTGGCAACAATCCAAGATTTAATCTTTGCAAAGCAAAAAAATTAATCTAATACTTTTTCAACTTGTTTCGCGCCGATATTCAAACTTTCATTGTAAGCATAAGAGACTATCCAGACTCTTCGAGTCGAGGCCTTACTTAGCTAACCACAGCAAAAACATCCTGTCCTACACCTAACAGACTCTTTCATGAAATCTGCCTTCTCTAATACCGATGCCAATAACACGCAGTCAAATCAAGCGCTCGCAGCCTTATTGGAAAAAAAAGGGGCTCTATCCCGGCAAATCGGTGAACACAAAAGATCGGGAATTAGTTGCGATCCTCTCATCGAGGAAATGCAAGGCATTAGTCGTCAAATAAAACAACTACAATCAAAACCTCCGGCACACACCCAAAACGCAATTTATACAGAACCCTCATCATTCAAAAGTTTGCCCGCCCACTTCAATCCTTCACTACAAATACGAGAAGAAGTGGCAAGCCACAATATTGTTATCCATCTTGCCACTGACCTGGAGGACTCAATACGGTGGAATACCTTTGTTGAATCCCAGTCTCAGGCCTGCGCCTATCATCGCTTTGAGTTTAAAAAAATTATTGAACAAAGTTTTGGGCAAAGCACCATCTACTTTATGGCGCTGGATCAGGCGCACAATGTCGTAGGTATTCTTCCTTGTGTATTCACACAAAGCCGTTTATTTGGTTGTTATTGCACCTCCTTACCCTTTTTTAATTATGGTGGTGTTTTGGCCGTTAACGATCACGTTGGGTTGGCGCTGATCGACGCCGCGCTGGCCATTACCCGACAAAGACGGGGCAAGCACTTGGAATTACGTGAGACTCAGCCACGAGCTAATCTACCTTGCCGCAGTGATAAGGTCAGTATGATCCTGAACTTACCAAAGCAAAACGAAACACTTTGGCAGACTATCGGCACGAAAGTTCGGGCTCAGATCAAAAAAGGGGAAAGCCACGGTTTTGAGTTTAAAACCGGCCAGTTTGATTTGCTGGATGATTTCTATCGGGTGTTTAGCATCAACATGCGTGATCTGGGTACTCCAGTCTACGCAAAACGTTTTTTCCGCACTCTGCTCACGCAGCTACCAAAACACAGCACCTTGGCTGTGTTGTATTACAAGAACCAGCCGGTTTCTGGTGGTTTTTTGTTAGGGTACCGAGACACTCTGGAAATTCCTTGGGCCAGCACCCTAAAAACAGCCAACCACTTAAACGCCAACATGGTGTTTTATTGGCAGGTATTACAGTTTGCAATTCAGAATCGTTACGTTTTTTTTGATTTTGGCCGCTCCAGTAAAGATGCCCCCACCTACCGCTTCAAAAAACAATGGGGAAGCGAAGAGGTACAGTTGTATTGGTCTTATCCCTGGCTGGCCAACAATGAATTGCCTTCTCTCAACACCGGCAACGCCAAATATCAACTGGCCATAACAATGTGGAAAAAATTACCGCTGTGGCTGAGCAAGGTTCTGGGGCCACGCATCGTCAAAAACCTTCCTTGAATAAGTCAAACAGAGCCTCTTACTTATGTCGAATGCACTAAAACAAAATGTATTGCCTCTGGGGCTGGCGGTGATTTTCTATTACACCTTCAGCGCCACCTGGCACGAACTGTTTTTGATGTGGAGTAACTATGGTCGTGGCTATGACCATGGTTTTCTTTTACTTGCTGTTTGCGTC
>JBFWUT010000093.1:0-3443 GCA_050247135.1 Candidatus Berkiella sp. | reverse complement strand
TTTTTTCCAGATGCTTTAGCGGAAAGAAATCCCATTAGTGCGCCCGCTACAGCACCTTTGGCGGTGTAGGAAACCTTCTTCTGATTGATGCATTTGTCTAGATCCGATGTCACTGACTGCCCTGACCAAGCGCTTGCACTCAACGCACCCACCAAAGACGCCGAAATCCAAACTTTCGCCATTTTTTTCATTTTTTTCTCTTTCTTGAGGTTTAATTTATAGCCCTTGCCCACAGCTTCCCGACAAGGTATTTTGCTCGAAAACCAATCTCCCAGCCATGGCTGGAGGAAAGGCATTCTGGAATGGGAACGCCCAACATGGGTTGATTCTGACCTATGCAGAATGAAATGTCACCTATCATGGTAATACTTAGGACAGAATTTAAGCAAATAATTTGAAGAAAGCTCGAATTTTATAGAGATAGAGAATGTCATTTAACGCAAACACATCTAACCGAGCTTTTCATGACCACCACCCTGCCCTTTGCTTATAAGGTAATAAGGTGTGAATAGGTTAACTAGGCGTACGACACTCGTCACATTAGTAGCTAACATGCTATTGAAGCTAGACCAATCTAGCTCGAAATGTTTACCAAAATGTGTAACTCCTGCATTCAGAATAACCCCGTAAACCTCGCCTGCTTCCGTGGCCTCCTCAAAAACTCGATCCACGTCTTGTGGTTTTGCAAAGTCAGCAGCCATGACGTGGCAGCGAATACCAGTAGCACTTTCAAGTTCAGCTTTTAACTCATTCATGATATCCAAACGACGTGCCACCAGCACTAAATCCGATTGGTCACGGTGGGGAAGTTGGTGAGCCATTTCTAGACCTAAACCAGATGATGCGCCTTGGAGTTATTGGCTTTGCGTAAAATCCTTGTATCTTTAAATCTTGTAATGATTAGCTATCATTACTTAACGTGAAGAGAGCTTGATAGCAATCCTTAAGGCATAGACCTTGTAGCGTAGATAAAGCCCTTCACGTTTCTTATCACCCTTCCGACACTGAACGGTAACCAAGGGCTATGACCCTGTATGTACAAGGCAAGTGGGTGATTCGGTGAGCTTAGGAGGTTATCATGTTTTATCTTGGTATTGATGTGTCTAAAGCAAAGCTTGATTGTTGTTTATTATTAGATAACACCTCTTTCAAACGTAAAGACAAAAGCATTGCTAATAATCATAAAGGTTTCAATGAGTTATTGGCTTGGATACAAAAGCAATCAGTTGCATTGGCTGATGTGCATATCATCATGGAAGCCACAGGTGTTTACCATGAACAAGCCGCTTATGCACTGCATGACGCAGGGGTTAAACTGTCATTAGCCAATCCAGCTTATGTGCGTCACTTTGCCAATGGCTTGGCGATTAAAACTAAAAACGATGGGATGGATAGCTTTGTTTTAGCACGCTATGGCTTATCTACTCAGCCTAAATTATGGAATCCAGCACCCGTAGAAGCCCGATTACTGCAAGCACTACTCAGTCGTCGTGAGGCAGTCGCTCAGGATTTACAACGTGAGCGTAATCGCGAAGAAAAGGCACAAGTAGCTAATGTCCCTGATAAAATTCAACAGTCTATCGAAACCAGTATCTCTTTTTTAGAGCAGCAACTAAAAAAACTACAAGACGATATAGACGACCATATTGATAAACATCCTAAGTTAAAACAAGATGTTAAGTTGCTTGAAAGTATTCCTGCGGTGGGTGAGCGTGTGGGTAATACCATGTTATCCGTGTTACACAATCACCATTTTGAATCAGCGGAACAAGTGGCGGCTTATTTAGGGTTAGTACCTGTTGAATATCAGTCGGGTACGTCGGTCTTAAAACGGCCTCATTTATCCAAAACAGGCTCAGCCTCAGTTCGTGCAACACTGTATATGGCGGCTGTGGTGGCTACTAAATACAACCCGCACATTAAAGCACTCTATGAGCGATTACTGGCTAAAGGCAAATGTAAAATGTTGGCCATTGGTGCGGCTATGCGTAAGTTGGTTCACTTGTGCTTTGGCGTTTGGAAAAACCAAACGCCTTATCAGAAGAATTTTTTACCAAAATCCGCTTAAAAAATGTTGACGCGAGAGACGGTATCTACGCTACTTTTCTGTCGTTTGTTTAATCGGTTCACCGTTCCATTGCTCCCCAAACCCCTCAGTGTACTTGTTGGATTTATGCTCTAGTACTTAACTTATCTAAAAGTGATCTAATTCCTAAAGCTAGCTTATATGAAAAATAAGGAGGTACCGCATTACCTATCATTTTATAGTTAGCACCTGCTGCTGAAGTGAACTCATAGTCATCATCAAATGTTTGCAATCTGGCAGCTTCACGAACAGTTATAGATCTTGCTTGCGTCGAGTCGGGATGAATGTGTCTTAATCCATCCTTGTACAAATGAGCAGGAATAGTGTTACTCGGTTCATTTCGACGAAGGACGTAGTATTTATGAACAGCTGAAACTTTACCTGTCTTTTGTGTATAAAGTTTGAGTAACTCATCTGTGGAAGTATACTTTCTCTCTCCAGACTCAATATCCCTTGCCAATAACTCGAATGTTGCTATATCTTTTTTATTGTGAAAGCGAGGGGTATGATTGGGTATAAGCTTCTTGGCTTGAGAGTGTGAGTATTTTTTTCCATCTAATCTATATTCTTCAATAGGAAATAGCTTAGGTAAATCACTAATGGCCTCATCGACCGTTTTTAATGGCTCATGATATGAGTTTAATATGTTGGCATAAAAATCTTTCAAAACAGCTTCTGTATCTACACAAAGATCTTTACGAATACCAATTATAATTACTCTATTCCGTTTTTGTGGTACCCCGAATAATGTTAAGTCCTGTAATGCATATTTTTTCAGGTCAGAAATGATCGCATAACCATGATTGTCGAACTCATTTCTTATTAAATCAATAACATATTCATCTTTTGGCTTTGCAGATAAAAGCCCAATCACATTTTCAAAGACAAAAATTTTGGGTTTATACTTATCTACAACTTTCACATAACTTTCAAAAAGATAATTTCTGTAATCATCTTTCATACTGTTTTTATCTTGTGCTCTGCCTGCTAAAGAATACGCCTGACAGGGGGGGCCGCCAATAATAATATCTATAGTTTTGTCTTTAACAATATCATTTAAGCCTCTATGTGAACCATACTTAGAATCACTACTCCAACCATAAAAAAGCTCAGTAGTTCTTTGTATATCAAATATTAAAACCTTATCTGATGCTTTTCTCTCTTTCCATTTGTTCTCCAAGCGATTAATTAAGTTAAGGGCAGGGTCATTTTCCCATTCAACAGCGGCAACAAACTCAAAGCTATCTGCTTTATGAAAACCTTCAGATAAACCGCCACATCCAGCAAATAAATCAATAAATGTATAAACCATTTTTACCATCAATCTAAATATTTTTTAAGGGCTTTAGCTAAGTGA
>JBFWUT010000092.1:0-3640 GCA_050247135.1 Candidatus Berkiella sp. | reverse complement strand
CTCTCAAAAGGCGCAAAAATGGCGTCCTGACCGCCAATATCCGTCACCAGACGATCGAAATCAGGCGAATTTCGAGCAGAAAATGAAGCCGGCTTGTTTGTGCCGCCAAATTTCAACAGCCTGCTAACAATTGGATCGAAAACAGCAAAACACTGGGAAGAAGCCATCAAAACTTTCAAACCTTCGAGAAAAGCAACTGGCCCAACAATACGTAAAAACAAACTAAGAGAT
The DNA here is from genome assembly GCA_050247135.1 of Candidatus Berkiella sp. Taxonomy (GTDB): domain Bacteria; phylum Pseudomonadota; class Gammaproteobacteria; order Berkiellales; family Berkiellaceae; genus Berkiella. The sequence continues at coordinate 3,409 of JBFWUT010000092.1, read as the reverse complement.
GCGAAAAGGGTTTCTACTTTTTTGGAATCCCATAATAAGGGGGCTTCCACCCCTTAAAATAAGCCCTTATTGCTGATAAAAGCGCTGAGCCGCTTGTAAAGCCTGGCCAGTTTTACAAACATAACCATGTTTGTTCAACACGCTTTCTAGAGCTGTTAAACACAAGAACACATTTTCCTTACAAGCACTTTGTCCCATCAAGCCAATACGCCAGACCTTACCGGCAAAGTCGCCTAGGCCCGCGCCAATTTCCAAATTATAAGTAGCAAGCAACTCCGCCCGAATGACCGCATCATCAAGTCCGCTAGGGATATAAAGTGCATTTAACTGTGGCGCACGACAACTCTCTTCCACCGCAAACACGAGGCCCAAGGCCTCAAGACCAGCTTTGAGAGCTTGGTGGTGGTGCGCATGACGTGCCCATGCAGTTTGTAATCCCTCTTCATGCAAAATAAGCAGGGCTTCATGCAAACCATACAAGGCATTAACCGGTGCGGTGTGATGATAAACCCGTTTAGCAGAAGCGCCCCAATAGTTCATCACCAAGTTCAAATCAAGAAACCAGCTTTGCACCGGTGCTTTACGCTGGCGAATTTTTTGTACTGCTGCTTCACTGAAACTCACCGGAGAAATTCCCGGCGAAGCCGATAAACATTTCTGTGTGCCAGAGTAAATAGCATCAATACCCCAACCATCCACATCTAACTCGACACCTCCGAGAGAAGTGACCGCATCAACAAGAGTCAAACAATTTTGCGCCCGTGCCAACTGACACAATGTTTTTGCATCTGAAATCACCCCTGTTGAGGTTTCAGCATGTACAAATGCCAAAGCAACAGCGTCTTTATGCCGTGCTAACGCTGACTGAACCTTGTCGGGAGATACCGCCGTACCCCAAGCGTCCTCAATCAGCACAGGCACGCCACCGCAGCGTTGAACATTTTCGACCATACGACGACCGAAAACGCCATTCACACAAACAAGCACTTTTTCACCAGGCTCTATCAAGTTTACAAAACAGGTTTCCATACCCGCAGAACCTGGTGCAGACACCGGCAAAGTCAACTGATTGTTTGTTTGAAACGCATACTGCAAAAGCATTTTTGTTTCATCCATCAATTGAATAAAACTCGGGTCCAAATGCCCAATCGTAGGGCGTGCGCTGGCATGTAAAACTCGCACAGAAACATCTGAAGGTCCGGGCCCCATGAGGACTCGCTTAGGTGGAATGAACGGTGTAAAAGACATTTAATTTTCCTTAGCGCAAAAAAAAACCGGGCAATGCCCGGCACATATTACATCTAATTATCACTCATCCGAAACGGGAGCATTGAGATACGGACGATCAACCAGCTCAACAATTGCCATCGGTGCTGCATCACCAGCACGGTAACCTGTTTTCAGAATACGAAGATAACCGCCCGGTCGTGTTTGATAGCGCGGTCCCAATTCTTTAAAAAGCTTACCAACTGCAGAATTACTTCGTGTTCTAGAAAAAGCTAAACGTCGATTGGCAACAGAATCAACCTTAGAAAGAGTGATCAAGGGCTCAGCAAAACGTCTAAGCTCTTTGGCCTTTGGCAAAGTGGTTCTAATCATCTCATGCTCAAAAAGCGAAACTGTCATATTACGAAACATAGCCGCCTTATGACTACTTGTTTTACCTAGTTTTCTACCACTGTTACGGTGACGCATTATTTATATCCTTAATCAAACTCTGGTTGGCTATTCTATCTTCTGTACCGATTGGTTCGTCGTTTAGCATCAAGCCTAGAACCATCCGCCATAAGATGAGCGGGAGGCCAATTCTCTAAACGCATGCCTAACGATAGACCCTTTGATGCCAAGACATCTTTAATTTCTGTTAAAGACTTTTTACCCAAGTTAGGAGTTTTTAACAGTTCTACTTCAGTGCTCTGTACTAAATCCCCGATATGATAAATATTCTCGGCTTTTAAACAGTTAGCAGACCGAACCGTAAGCTCTAAATCGTCAACTGGTCGCAATAAAATAGGGTCGACCTGTTCAATTTCTTCTTCTGGCTCAGGTAATACATCTACTTCAAGGTTAACAAACACGGCCAATTGCTGCTGCAAAATAGTAGCAGCTCTACGAACAGCTTCTTCTGGCTCAACAGTCCCGTTAGTTTCCAAATCAACAATAAGACGATCTAGATCAGTTCTGTTTTCTACACGAGAACTCTCAACCACATAAGAAACTCGGTTAACCGGACTGTAAGAAGCATCAAGCTTTAACAGGCCGATAGGACGTGTTTCATCATCTTCTTCACGAAGCTCTGCAGGTTCATAACCACGACCTTGCTTAACAGATAGTTTCAAATGTAATTCAGCATCTTTACCTAAATGTGCAATGACATGATCAGGGTTTAGAATTTTGACATCAGAGACAGCGCCAATGTCTTTAGCCGTAACAACACAAGGCCCTTTCGCATTCAAGGTCAACAAGGCGGCTTCCTTGCCAGGCATTGCAATAGCCAGACCCTTGAGATTCAGAAGAAGCTCCATAACATCTTCATGCATACCAGGCAAGGTGCTGTACTCATGCTCAACACCTAGAATTTCAACATCTGTAACAGCCCAGCCACTCATGCTGGATAACAATATGCGACGAAGAGCATTACCCAAGGTATGACCAAACCCTCTTTCTAACGGCTCTAATATAACCTTTGCTCGCGTCCTATCGATTTGCTGCACCGATATATTCTTAGGCGACAGTAAATCAGTAGAAAATTGTTGCATATAAGCTCCTTTCGATAAAGTTACTTAGAGTAAAGCTCAACGATCAAGTTCTCATTAATATCAGATGACAAGTCTGTCCTTTCGGGAATCGACTTAAACACACCTGACATCTTGGCAGCATCAACATCCAACCAGACTGGAAAGCCGTTTTGCTCTTTCATCTCAAGGGCGCTTTTAATTCTTAATTGTTTTTTTGATTTTTCTCTAATAGAAATCACATCACCAACACTGACCTGAAAAGAAGGGATGTTAGTTACTTTACCATTAACCAATATGGACTTATGGCTAACAAGTTGCCGTGACTCAGCTCGCGTAGAAGAAAAACCCATGCGGTAAACGACATTATCCAGCCTCATCTCCAGCATCTGCAGAAGATTCTCACCTGTAGAGCCTTTTTTTCTAGCGGCTTTAACATAAGAATTCCTGAACTGCTTCTCCAAAAGGCCATAAATTCTCTTTACCTTCTGTTTTTCCCGCAACTGCAATCCATAATCAGACAAGCGGCCTTTGCGAGCACCGTGCATACCAGGAAGAGTTTCAAGATTACATTAATTATCAAGGGCTCTAACACCACTCTTAAGAAATAAATCCGATCCTTATCTACGCGAAAGCTTACATTATGGACCAATATATCTAGCCATTTCTGATTC
>JBFWUT010000091.1:0-3648 GCA_050247135.1 Candidatus Berkiella sp. | reverse complement strand
AAAAGCGTTGGGTGTTAAAGCGGCGGAGGTGTGTGCTAAACCGGATAACGATGGTTCGACGGCATTGCATTTGGTGTGTCACAACCCAAGTGGCAAGCTGGATACCGAGGCCGTGAAGTTAGTGCTAAAAGCGTTGGGTGTTAAAGCGGCGGAGGTGTGTGCTAAACCGGATAACGATGGTTCGACGGCATTGCATTTGGTGTGTCACAACCCAAGTGGCAAGCTGGATACCGAGGCCGTGAAGTTAGTGCTAAAAGCGTTGGGTGTTAAAGCGGCGGAGGTGTGTGCTAAACCGGATAACGATGGTTCGACGGCATTGCATTTGGTGTGTCACAACCCAAGTGGCAAGCTGGATACCGAGGCCGTGAAGTTAGTGCTACAAGCGTTAGGTGCTAAAGCGGCGGAGGTGTGTGCTAAACCGGATAACGATGGCTGGACGCCGTTGCATTTGGTGTGTCGCAACCAAAGTGGCAAGCTGGATACCGAGGCTGTGAAGTTAGTGCTAGAAGCGCTGGGTACTAAAGCGGGCGAGGTGTGTGCAAAACCTTTTGATAATACTGGCTGGACGCCGTTGCATTTGGTGTGTGACAACGAAAGTGGAAAACTGGATATAGAAGCGATAAAACTGGTACTCAAAGCTCTGGGTAACCAAGCTAGCGGGCTGTTAGGGCAAAAAACAGAAACTGACAAAAATCCTCAAGATTTGCTTGCTTTTAATCCAAATCCAGCTTGTAAGGGAGTTAATCTTGTCACCCTGATTGATTCGCTAGCGAGAACGTTTTTGACCGCAGAATGGAGCGCAGAGGAAGATGAAGATGAATCATTGATAGTGATTCAGAAAGGGAATTTAAGGCCTTCTCGTATGCGTACGATCGACCTATCAATCTATGAACATTCTGTTTCGACTGCAAAACGCGATTTAGCAGTATTTTCAAAATCTGAAAAAAATCGATGTCCCATCACCCAAAAAATTATGGCGCAGCCTGTGGTCGCCAGTGATGGACAAACATATGAACTTGAAGCATTAAAAAAGCTTTTATCACTTGATGAACCAATCAGCCCTAAAACAGGCTTAAAATTAACAAGCAGAGCTGATGAACTCATTGTGTCCGACTATATTTCACAAGAGATAAAAAAGTTTATCAAAAAGCATCGCATTTCTGCTGAAGCAGTTTATTTACCAGAGAGTTATCGCAAGGCTCTTTTAGAGGCTTTAGATGCAGGCGATGAACAAGCAGCTATCGACAGATTAACGAACGACGAGCGATTACTTTCCGTTGAACTACGCGATGGGATGACAGTGTATGAAATCACTGTTGTTGAGGGATTCCGAACCTTGCTCACATACCTATTGGGTATTCGCCCGAATTATTTACAAGACTGTTTATTCAAGGCTTGTAAAGAACAAGATATGGCTAGTTTAAAGCGTCTTTTAGCTTTGAAGATGCTAAATATTGAAGAGAGAGATGCGCTTGGGATTTTGCCGGTGACTTATGCGGCATTAAGCCAGAATGATTTTATCGACAAAGCGGTGGAAAAGATTTTAGAAAAAAGCATGGTGGCACTGAAAGCAACGCCTAGCTCTGAAGAAACGCAACGATTATTAGTGATTATTCGTGACTGCTTGACGATACTTAAGTCTTATCCCTTCGATACAAAAAAGATTTCCAAACAGTTATGTTCTTTACTCAAAGATAAAAACGCGTCTATTCGTCAAAACGCAGCCTTGGCATTAGGAGAGTTAAAAACCTTAGGGGTTAATGAGGTTGAGGCATTATTGCAAGCGCTGAAATATCCCGCGGTGTTGACGCTCAACGAGATAGAGGTTTTGGAAATCAACTACAAAATAATGAGCGGTGCAAATGATGTAGTTTATGATAGCGTGGTTACATCCTTAAGCAAGCTTGAGGACTTCGATGCTGATGTTACTAAAGTGCTATTAAACGGGTTGAAGGATGAAAAGACTGATGTTCGTCGCGCTGTGGTTACGGCGTTAGGAAAGCTTCCCACCTTGAGTCAGGAAATCATTTCTGCTATTGCCAACTTATTGAAAAATCCGAATGATAAAGTTTGTGATGAAGCAGCGGGTTTGGTAGGCGATTTAAACAATCTCGCTCAACAAACCAAGAATGAAATAATAACGCTTTTGAAACCCTTGTTAAATAGTCAGGATTGGCTCGTCAGATGTCATGCTGCCAAATCACTTTATCAATTAGGAGATGCACCCAACGAAGCACTTGATACATTAATCTCAGCCTTAAGGTATGAAGAGGAGGCAGCAGTTCGATATCGCGCGTGTGTTATGCTTGCAAGGTTCATCAATTCAAATCCTAAAATTAGTAATGCGCTTTTAAATAGCTTGAGGGATGCCGATAGTCAGGTGCAATGTGCTGCTATAAAAGCTTTAGGGCATTTAAAAAACCCAAGCCCTGACATCCTAGTGGAAATTGAATTATTATTAACGCACAAAGATGCTGAGGTTCGTCTAGCAGCGCAAAATGCGTTATGTAAATTAAAAGGTTCAGATGAGCACTTGACCGCATCGCTATTAGTGGCCGGGCAAAAGGAAGCACCCAACATAAGACTTGAGGCTGTAGAAGCCTTAAAGTTATCTAAACATTTTCATGAAGATAAGGTGGAAGATTTATTAAAAGCATTAGCACAGGGTGATGCACAAGCTTCCGCTGATTTAACTTACTGGTTGGCAAGATTACAAGCCCGATTGCCTGCAAAGTTTTTACAGCCAGAAGAAAATGCATTTTTGCTTTTGATGGAAAAGCGAGAAAATCCTGCAAAATTTTTGAGTCAGTTAGATAAGAAGAACAATCTTTTTCATATCGCACTACAGCAGGGCAATGAGCGATTGATGAACTATTTGCTTGAAAAGATAAGTGTTCCTGATACACCCGTTGAGCTTCCTTTGGCATCTAGTTATTTATCCCAAGCAGTTGAGTTAGGTTTAACGAATTTCGTTGAACGGTTTTTGTTTTCATCGATGAAAATTCGGGAATGCATTGGAAACCCTGGCATCGAATATAAAAACGTCCGAGGCGAAACACCCTTGCTGGTTGCAGTGAAAAATAAAGATGACCTCATCGTCGCGCTTTTATTAAAAGCAGGGGCAGATTATTTGGCGGAAGATAAGATTGGTTATTCTGCGTTACAAATGATGCATAGCCCAGTGTATGGGGGCGTGTTTGAGGAAAACTTAAGGGAACGCTTAAATCAAGATTTTCTAATGGCTTGTGAAGAAGGAAACAAAGAAAAGGCAGCTCAATTGTTGAGATACGGAGCTTCTATCAATGTTGTGAATGAGTATGGAAAAAGTGGTTTGCATATAGCGGGGCAATTTGGACGTACGGAGCTTGTGGATTATTTGATGGAGCATAAGATTGATACGTCTCTCAAAGATTGTGATGGAGCGACGGGGTTAGAAAAATTATTATTTTTTCAAGTGGCTGCAAAAAATTTAAGTGGTGTTCAAGCGTTAATTGAAGAACGCGGGATTGATATCAGTGTGGTTAACGCTCAAAACCAAACGGTATTACATCTAGCGGCAAAAATGGGATGGGAAGCAGGTTGTCATTACTTAGTAGAGCAGTATGCCGATATTGATGCAAAAGACAATGAAGGTAAATTGCCCTTTGA
>JBFWUT010000089.1:0-3846 GCA_050247135.1 Candidatus Berkiella sp. | reverse complement strand
TACTAATTACACCAACAAGTTTTTGATTTTGTTCTACAAATACTCGATGAATTCTTTTCTCTAAAAATAATTTTGCAACTTCTAAGATTGAGGTAGATTGACTCACGGTAATGATTTTGGGTGTCATGATTTGACTAACAGGACAATTTATGTCTACATGTAATACTAATTGCTCTAAATCATGGTGACTTAGTTGATAGTTTGAATATTTACCATAACAAGAAACACCTATTAGACGTTCCTTCTCTATAGCAGGCAAATTTTCAAAGCGTAAAATATCGCTCATGGTAACAACACCTTTTAACTCACCTTGATAGTTGATAACTGGAACACCAGTAATATGATGTTGCGCAAAAAAATCCAGCAACATTTTTACTGACCAAGTGTCATATGCTGTTAATACAGGTGTTGTCATAATGTCTTGCGCAATAACTTGACAAAAATGTGTAGAATTGATTGTCATAATAGCTTGTCCAGCGTTAAAGAATAATCGTGTAAGTCTTAATGATTTTCTTAGTATATGTTTCTTTTTAATAACTGATATTAGCCTGACGGCTAGGACAGATTTGATGTAGTTTACTTTGCCGTAACAACTACTGATGCTCGTCAGTAATGTGGTGAAAATTTTTTTTGTGGTTTAGAAAGGCTGGACATTTGCGTCAAAATAGTTTCTAGTAATCTCATGGAAATCTCGGTTTGCTAGGTGTGTTTGGTCGAAATTACATTCTCTATCAAACTTGAGATTTCCTGCAAATATTTCTTAAATCTGTCCGAAGTATTGACTTATGCAAGTGTAGGGAGAATGCTTTAAGAAAAAGGCATACCAAAAACGTGGGTTTTTAGTATGCAGCGAGAGTGATCAAACGAGGTGCTGAACTTTTATGCCATCACCAATTAAAATCAAAACCCCATATCAAATTTGTTTTTTGATAGGTCTTTATTGATTAACCCATTTGCCACATCATGGACTTCTGTTTGTACATAACCCCAATAATCAGGATTATCAAGGGTTCGCTCTTTTATTTGTTTAGGGATAAAGCGACTCATCTCCATGTTAAAGTCGACACGCACCTCATCATCTTGCATGAGTTTTTCAAGCTGAACTTTAAGGGACTCTATAAATTCTTGTTTTTGTTTGCTTCTTGCCACTAATTTTTGTTCAACAAGGGCTTCTGATAACGCAATGCCGCGCTGTTTAATCCAAACAATATCCCATATATCACGCGGCTTGATTCTTCGCGAACGGTAGGCTAAAGCTATCAATTTATCAGCCAATATTTCTTTAAGTGATTGCACAGGCACAAGAATACCTTCTGTTGGCACAACAATATTGTAGTGATTCAATAACGGCCTTTTTTGTATATCAAAAGATGGAATAGCACAAACATCGATATGCATCTTTTGACGAGGTAAATCTGGACGAGTAGCCTCTTTGATAATACTGATTGTCCACGAAGAGGTATTACCTTGTTTGTTTTCATTGGGTTTGTTGACCCATACGTTGGTTTCATACTTATTTTGAATGTACTGCTGAATTTCAAACTCTAAGCCATCAAAGTCAGAAGGCTTAAAATCATATCCGCCATTAAAGTCAAGGTCTTCAGATAAGCGCGCACTGTTATAGCACATGCGCAGCGAGGTGCCGCCAATGAAGGTGAGTTGCTGCATGGCACCTTGCTTAACCATGACATCTATAATGTCATGATGCAGAATTTCTTTTTCTATTACTGGTGTAATGGCGGCATATGCTGGGTTTGCTGCCACAATTTGCTGAATCTGTTGTTTTAACATATTAATTTTCTAGCATGTGAAGGTTTCGATTGCAATGTTTAAGATCGGCTATTGCCTGTTGAGTTGTTGCTCGATACATATTGATATCAGCATCAAAATACAGATTTGGCGCAATATTTTTTATTGGCTGTTTTGTATGCGTAAACTCAATAATCCCATAGGGAGTAGAAAAAGTGCCACTGCGACCCTTAGTCACAACGGTTACTCTACCCATAATGACTTGAGAAATATCGCCTGTATGGCTGAGTTGACTTTCTAAGCTAATGTACGTTAAGACACTGCTACGCAGTTTTTTAATGATTTTATAAATAGCCGTTGTAGCTTCAGGAGGTGTTAATAGGCTTTCAAATAGGCCTTGTGCCACTCTTCTTATAATGCCTTTTTTGACACAATCAGCAAGAAACTTTGTAAATATCGGCGTATGGGGTTCGCCTAACATAAAAGCGAGTTCTGGTGCATTATGAATGCCGCCTCCTGCTTTAACAGCACTTGCAAAAACAGAAAGCAATCTTTCAGATTTTGTCATTTAGGTTTACACAAAAAAACTAATGATGTTATAAATTGTAAACCTGAACGTAAGTATGTACAAGTAGGGGTTTGGGGAGCAATGGAACGGCGAGCCGACTTAGTGTGAATTTAAACAAACGACGCAAAAGTAGCGTAGATACCGTCTCTCACGTCAACCATCTTTAAGCGGATTTATGTAAAAAATCGGCTTTATAAGGCGTTTGATTCTTCCAAACGCCAAAGCAAAGGTGAACCAATTTACGCATAGCTGCCCCAATAGCTAACATTTGACACTTACCTTTAGCGAGTAATCGCTCATAGAGTGCTTTAATGTGCGGATTGTATTTAGTGGCCACCACAGCCGCCATATACAGCGTAGCACGAACAGAAGCAGAGCCTGTTTTGGATAACTGAGGTCGCTTGAACACTGACGTACCCGACTGATATTCAACAGTCAACTGGATGCGGTGATTGCGAGCAGTTGGGTATAGTTATTAGGGTCGTGAAACAGCCAAATAAGTAGGATTTTGTTTGGCTGTTTTTAACCAATTCCAGCAGTCAAAAACTGCCTACGTTATCGTCCGCAACAACTCGAATCAAGCTCATCGCCTCTTGCGAAAAACTGTCTAAAGCAGATGCAAATGAGGTTTTGTGACGGTCAAAAACTAAGCCTTCAACAAATTGCTGATAATAGCCTTTAAACTCGGCCTCAGTTTGTATGCGCGTTAATGTGTGCAGCATCGTGTTTTTTGGCGATATGGCAAATGCTGGGTGTTGTTCGCCAAATTGCTCGACATCGCGCCTGACTAGCGCAGAGAAAATCTCTGCGGCGAGTCGGGTTGCTTCGGGCCGTCGTGTGACAATGCGGTGAACGTCATAAATGTGTCTAATCAGCATTTTATCATAAGGCTCCCTACTTTCTCCTGCAAATGCTTGCGCGGTTCGACGGAGCATGGATAAGACCTTTTCTGCTAATGCCTCGCCGATGGTAATACAAGGTAAGACCAGAGCTGGCTCCATCGGACGATTGAGTAATCCTGTGAGTAATGACTGAATGGGTTGTTGCTGTGTCGGGGCTAAAGGCGCATTAGCTATAGCGGCTTGCATTTGAAAGTGCTCAGGACAGCATTCAACGCGATTTGAGGCCAGCATTAAGTGCCTCTATCGGGTGGTTCAGGACAGGATTAATTGCCACTGAGCCTGCATTACATTTTCAAGCCTGCATTTCATCGCGTCAGGACGGGATTAACTGCAAATGAAAATTTTCAGTAGCCGATTAGCTACAACAACAACATTATATTAGTAACTAACTGATTTTTAATTAATATTTTCTAAAACTCTCTATATGAATTAAAAAAGTTAGCATAGAACTCTTCTATGCCCCTAAAAATTAGTGAGCTTATAGCCAACACCAAGCTGAATTCGCAGGATGTATTGCATCATACCAATACACAAATTATCTTTTGTCGAAACATACGTGCCATGTCCAAATTTCGCGTCAAACTTGAGTCTAGTTGGACGTTGAAAACAGGAATGAGAAGTTGAACG
>JBFWUT010000088.1:0-3869 GCA_050247135.1 Candidatus Berkiella sp. | reverse complement strand
CAAGCCTTGCCGCAGACTCATTACATCACTGCACAAATCTGCACAAATGCCGCTGTTAGGTGCAGTGTGATTCGTATCGCTTCTTTATAAAGGCGTTATTGCGTCACTGTCCTGCGATGTAATACTTGATCCCTTGCAGCCACCGCCTCGTGCAGTGTCGTAAAGACGGCGGCTTGTATTAAAGGTTTTTCTGCCAAAATACGTATTGCCATCGTTGCATAGGATTTTTTACTAATCGCGTCGTTATGTGAGCAGAGCAGTACAATGTTGCCTTGATGAGTCCCTGACACAATACGAACGAGTATCGGATCTGCCCCCGTTTTTTGAAATTCATCGATAATCAACGCTAATGTGCCCTGTGATTCACGGCTAATATCCTCCGCAATCTTCGCTATTTTTTTCACTTGCTGGCAGCCTTTACAGGCATTCTCACTGTATGCCTGCCGCGATGCGCTTTGAAAAATTTTCGAAAACTCGTAAATATTGAATATTGACTCATGGCCGTGTCGACAAATGACGTGGACATGATCGGGTGAAACCTCAATAGCAGGACGTTGATAGTGATAAAACCCCTTCGACATAGTATGTATTTTATCGGGCCAACCGTTAAAAATAAGTCGAATATCTTGCAGGTTAGACAGTGTTTTGGGGTCAAACGGTATCACAGGACGACCCAACTCGTGCAGCAGACGATCACGCTCGGTGAGTAACACATCCATCAATTGCTTGCCCGATAACTCTCTTTTTTTAATTTCATCATAGGTCACAATGCGGCGTAGCTTATCACCAAGCAAGGCAGTTTTTCGTGCATCACGCTGTTGTTGCTCGCTAAAACGCGCTTCTTGATTTTGTTTGGCTTTGCCATACATCGGGCGATAGTGCGGCCCGCCATCTATTTCATAATATAAATCCGCCTCTTCGACATATAAATCCATAAAAAGTCGACCTTTAGGATTCTCTGAATCCGCCAGTTGTACCTCGTTTTTGACGCTTAGACCCACATGGGTCAACAACATATAAAATAAGAAATGCGCGGCTGAATGTCTGCCACCCGAAATTGGCAGAAGTTGTTTGCCTTTTAACAGATCATCCCAGTTGATTATTAATTCATCAGCGACCACCCCATAAGTTGGCGAAATCACCTTGACTTTAATCGTCAATTTTTTAGAGGGTCGTAAGTTATTCGCGACCAAACGCGCAATATCTGCCTTTATTTCATTAGGGGTTGATAACAATGATAATCTCACACCGATGGCATTAAACGTTTTTTCCCCATCAAAAAACTGCTTCACGGTCGTCGCCGTCAGCTCATTTTGTTTCGGTTGGCAGCTAAAACAAGGACTGCGTGTTTCTGATTTGCGTGAACCTGAAACCACTTTTTGTAATTCAAACGGCGTGTATTTTTTAGGCAGCTTACCGTGTATTGTACAGTGAACCTCTAAAGGTTCATCACCACGCACTAGTCGCGTATCGTATTCATCAATTGTCGGATAATCCGCTAAAAAGACCTTAAACGGCGCAAGTAATTCAGTATGCATGCGCCCTAAAGTATAGGTTTGTTTGAGTTTACGAGCCGCATCAACACAACAAAATTGATGCTGCAAGATCGCACGAATCGAATGATGAAACTGGCCATGTTTACAACGGCACGGGATTTTTTCGATCAATGATGGCACTTTTTCGGTGTCATAGGGGGCAACGCTGGTATCTAAAATGACCCGACCTTGCGTTACCAATCTCAAATATTGTGCTAATTCAGCAGTAGTTTTTACCCAACTTGACGGCACTAATTTATCGCATACAGGACACAATCGCTTCTTGCCATAGCAAAAGCTTTTTGGGGTTAAGCCACTTAATTGCAAGCCGCAACGGTGCTTCATCACGCAGGGCTGATCTAAAAGATGAAAGCCAGAGATGATTTCCCAACCCATTTTTTCTAAGCGGGCAGCGACTTCGGTCTCACTGAGACGGCGCGGTGACGGCCCTCTGGTTGATTTTTTAGCAGGGGTCGAATGGGATAATGGGGCGGATTTTGGGTGCACTAATGCCTGACGCTTCGTCATGATGATTCCTTGAGATGTTAAAATCCCATCACCATCGGATGCGAATCAATGGTGACGAGTTAAGCAGGGTTCGCATTACCAGTCTCAAGAGCTGGCGAGCCTTTCGGCTCCCCCACCTAACCCGTCATAACAGACGTGCAGGCAGAACTGAGCACAAAAAAATACCGCAGAGCGCGGTATATTTTGCTCTTGAGAATGTACAGGATGCGAAGCCTGACCACACAATGAGGTGTGGTTTTAACAGCGTAACGTGATAACACGCATGCGTCAAGCCGATGAATACTTATTTTTAGTGTGGTTTTCATGCGTGTTATGGGTGTTTTTATCGCTATTTTTAAGGCTGTTTTTTAAATCCCGCACACCTCATTAACGTCTAATGAACGCCTAATTAACATCTCAATACGCCTTATTTTTGGCCTTATTTTTAGACTTAACATCCCAATTATCGTGGATAAACAGTCCTGATTTTGAATAATGAATCGTGTCAAACATCGTTTATCTATGATTTTAATCATCGATAAACCACCCAGAAAGCGTGTAATTAGTGATTAAATATCATAAAAAAAGATCATAAAAAAACCGCTTTTATCCTGTAAAAGCGGCTTTTTTATGGTTTTCTTGGTACGTAATACCGATCAAAATAGACGTAGTTTTGATTAAAAATCAAAACTATCGTCTAGCATTTTCTTTACTTTCGCAGCTTCTTCGTCCATTTTTTGTAGCTTTTCGGCCTCTTTTTTTAGCTGTAATTGTTCATCTCGTGCTTGCTGTGCTTTGATACGCTCACGTCGTTCTTCGTCACTTTTTTGTTGTGCCGCCTGCTCCTCTTGCCGTATTTTTTCGGCTATTTCACGCTCCTGCTTTTGTAATAAGTATTGCTTTTCTTGTGCTTTTTCTTGCCGTTTGTAATCAAAATCTCGATACCAGAAGATGATTTCATCGCGATAAACAAAAATCAATAGGGCGAATAGTGACATGCCTACCAGTTTCAATGGCGAAGGAATCCAAAAATACATAGGAATCTCTTTATGCCTTATAGCCTCCATATCTTGTCCTTGCCAGCTTGCTCTAAAGTATGGATTACTGGGTAGAAAAAAGGAGAATGTATAGGGCAAATCGTCGGTGATGGTCGGCTGAGTAAAACTGAAATATTTTGTCATGATGTTGCGTAAGATATAAACATTGACCCCGTTTTCACGTTCTTTTTCGCCGTCTGCTATCGCATGCATCCATTGATCCAGCTCTAAACAACGGGGAATTTGCCACTCCCTATTTGCGTTGCATGTTTCAATCGCTTCCCATAAATCGCTTGCTTCTTGTAGCCTATCCTCACAACGTGGACTTTGCGTAATCAATATTGGAGCCAATTTAAATTGGTCGGGCGGGGTCTGTTTTAATTCCATTGCTTGCTTATTATGCTCTGCATCTTGCAGTGCGCAGGCCAATAATGCCACATTAAGTGCAGAAATATTTGGCGAAAGCCAGTCTATTTTACCTGCATCAATATCGCCATCTAATCGATGGGGCACACGATTAATATCGAGTTGAGGGCAACCCGCCAGTAGTAAACTGATGCCTATCACAGCAATCATACCGAAACTTTTAAGCATTATTCGTCCTGCATTAATCTAAAAATTAGCTGTTTTGATAGTGTCGGCGGCAAATCAATTTGCTCAACAATATGATAATGACCACGATTATTCTCTTGCCAGCGATTCACCGCTGGCTGCTTAAAAGCCGCTTCATAGCGACTTTGGATGGCGGGTGAATCAGTTGCAATGACAAAAAAATGGTACAGTTTACTGT
>JBFWUT010000087.1:0-4401 GCA_050247135.1 Candidatus Berkiella sp. | reverse complement strand
CAATCTTCATGATAGGTTGGCAGGTTCTTGAAGAAGGAAAAACGATGTTTAATTACCACGAAATTAAACAATCGCTTATCGTTCTACAGGATGCACAGTATGCTTAAAAGTTATGGGGATCTATCAGTACCTGACCCCTTTCATCTAAAAGCCAAGATCTATCTCTTTACCAAAATAAAGAATAAACCATGTTGATTCTGCACTTTTATTATCGCCAATTTCTTGCTGCTGGTCTGACTTCCTTTGTAAAGATTATGTCATTCAAATAAAATTTTCATACGAATATAAAATATGAATGATTTACGGGGAAAAGATAATGATAATCAATGAACAAATTGGCGAATTAATGGAAGCTATCGCAAACGGTGATGAATCCGCACAAGATAAATTATTAGAACTCGTTGCACAAATGACGTCTGCTGCAACAGCTGATAATTCGGAATTATCTGCGTTAGATAAAGCGCTTTTCGAAGCGGCCAGTGATGGTGATGCTGATAAATGTAGTGAATTAATCCAACAAGGTGCTAACCCTTCGTTTCAAAAAGGTGATGGTACAAGACCCATTGACTTCGCTGCCTCCAAAGGACACACACAAGTATGCAGAGTACTCATTACTGCGGGTGTCGATCCTAACGTCATCAATATGGGACAAACCGTATTACATACCGCTGCGGCCTATGGGCATACTGAAACCTGTATTGCACTGATTGAAGCAGGTTGTGATGTCAATCTGGTTTCCTTCGGTTTTACCCCTTTAGCGCTCGCTATTTCTAATGGCCATCTTGAGACAGCAGCTGAATTATTTAAACACCAATCCACTGATCTGGAAAATTTTAATATCCACATGCAGTTAGTGTCAGCGGTAGATAGTGATCGTGTTGACATGGCAAAATTATTAATTGCTCATGGTGCTAAACCTAATCTCGCACCACAAGCTCTTTACCGTGCCGTACAAAATAACCAAAACAAAATGTGTAAAGTACTACTTACTCATGGTGCAGATCCTAATACAACCGATGACGAACCTGTCTTACATGTTGCTGTTTATAATGCTAACAAAGCAATCTGTAAAATGCTTCTTAATTCAGGAGCCGATGTCAACATGACTGATCAAACCTTTAATGACACAGCACTAAGCAAAGCTGCAGGAAATGGGCACTTTGAAATATGTACAACGCTCGTCATGTATGGCGCAGACCACACCATTAAGAATCACTTTGGAGATGTTGTAGAACAAGTGAAGCTAACCAAAGGAGAGGAAGGCGGTTACGCTATTTCGCAGGCTATTGCCGAAGGGCTAGCAGCCAGAAAAAATATGCAAGCAAGGCATGAAGAGCTGAGCAGAGGCTATCTATTTAGCAAGGCTGCAACAGTATTGCGAGCCTTAAGTGAAATTAAAGTAACTGTGCAAGAGAATGATGCAGAAGGAAAATTCTTTGCTGATGTGATGTCTTTTGCGGCGGCACATCCAGAATTCGGTGCTCACGTTTTTGCAGAACTTGGCGACACGGTACCCGATAAATCCACCAAAATCGTGGGTAGTTCGTCAGAAACCAACCACGACAGAAAAGCGGCTAAGTTAACCGCTTTTAGGGCACACGCAAGAAAACAGGTTGAGACGCCTAAAGAAACCGTAACGAAGGCGGTGACTTGTGCAAGCTCAAGATTTTAACATCAATATAACTACTTGACCCATGCGGGGCTACCAAATGACCTCGCTCCCGCGAGTAAGACTATGACCTCATGCCAGCATTGCTGGCATAAATTCCCGACCCCAGCGGGGTCGTAGTTAATAGCCCACCGATCGGTGCGCAGCGACGATACGGTGGGTAAGAAGGGACCACCCCACACCCACCGCCCCGGTAGCGGGCGGCACTGAAATTAGCACAATCTTAATTTAGAAAGGTCATCGGGATACCTGCCCCTTCTTTGTTACAATATTTAGGATGAAAACTGCCCATCGCAGCAATTTTATGGCATAATTTGCTATATAGTTTATTTTGCTATAAGATGTTATATAGTGAGTTGGAATGTTAAGTTGAGCCATAAGGCTTCTAAACAGTGCATAAAACTACCCTTAAAAATTCAATTAACTTTGAGGTTGCTTGTTAAAGACTTGCAATCAATTGGGCCTGCGGTTCCTAATTGGCCCAATTACGGGAAGTTAAAAGGGCAAAAATCGGATAAAAGACATTGTCATCTCAATAAAGGTAAACCAACCTATGTTTGCTGTTGGGAAATAATGGACAAGTCAATTAATCTATTAGAGGTTTACTATGTCGGAACACATGAAAAAGCACCCTATTAGTAAAAGCGTCTTCTGCTTGTCTGAGCAAGGCCGTATCTTGCGTATTCCTGCCCAAATGGTTGAAAAATATTTAGTGACCCAAAAATCATTAGAAGCAAAAGCAAAAAAAGCTATCCAAAAAGCCCATTTGACAAATTCTATTGATGCTGATGTTTTCTTTAAAAGCATGGATGAAAAGTATACTCAAGCTGGAGCCTTACTTCGTGGCACCCGCCACAAAGAAGGCTTATCTCAAATAGATTTCGCAAAGAAGCTTGGGATCACCCAAGGCGATTTATCCAAAATGGAAAACGGTAAACGTGCGATTGGCAAAGTTATAGCCAAAAGAATAGAAAAAAAATTTGGGGTGAATTATCGATATTTTTTAGAATAACACCTCACATCCCATTTATTTCATTTTAATAAATACAAGAGCAACATCTTTAACCCCGGGTAGGCCGTAAACGGCCCAACCTTTCTCCCCCCATTGCGATGCTTCGCATCTACATGGGGGGCTAGCCAATATCCTCGCTGCCGCGAGTAAGACTATGACCTCATGCCAGCATCGCTGGCCTATTTTCCCGACCCCAGCGGGGTCGTAGTTAATAGCCCACCGTAAGGAGCGCAGCGACGATACGGTGGGAATGAATGCACCACACACACCCACCGCCCCGGTAGCGGGCGTACTTCTTCTGAGGCTTTATTTACTAATCAAAGGTCGCCAACAATTACCATACTTCCTGAAATGACGGGCTTGTTGAACGTTGAAGTCCAAGCTGAAACTAATGAAGGCAAAAAATATTCATCTAAAATGAATGTATCAGTTACTGATTCTAAGCCAATCACAATTACAAAAAAGAAAAATGACACTATTGATTTAATTGAAATTAACATGCCTAAAGGGGTTGCATTTGCCAGATCACCTAATTATCAAATTATGGATACCCATGAACAATGGCACGATATTACAATTCAAAATGAAAAAATAAAATTGGAAAATGACATAGAGCTACCAATTATTGAAAATAGTGCTCTTGTACGATATAAGGGAATTAGTGACTCCAATTTGATAGGTATCGCAAAAGGAAATTTCATGTTCAATAGTAGGAATGAAATGAAAAAATAGCGTTACAAAATCTATTTACTTCCCCTCTTCTCCCTGCTACTGTACACAAATCGTGCCTGCAGGATGCTCGAACACCCTACAAGCACTAACCACAAGCAAAACTTAACTGGAGTTTCAGCCCATGGCTAAGCGCATTCTATTACATCTATTCTCAGTTAAAAAGCTCGCTTCAGAGCATAACCGCAACTATTTGTTTTTTAAGCTGAATTTTTTCACCTAAACGGCCTCAACCTCGCTGTTTTTTGGAAAATTTTGTTTGCTTACTAATAGGTAGGACGGTATTGCTATGCAAGCTTATTCGCTATCGCGCATCTTAAATGATGCACGCCAACTCACGCGTTCCATTCATGTTTCACTGGCTGAAATGTTGTTTGTTTTTAGCCACTCGCAGTTAAGTGAAGTTGAAAAATTACTTTGGTTAACCATTGCATCACATGCAGAACGCGATTCATTTTCCTGCACAATTTCTTATGCTCAATTATCACACAGCATTTATCAACCCACAGAAAGTGTGCACCGCGCATTAAAGCGTTTATTAGCCTTGGGATTTTTAGAATGTGAAGGCTTACTTGATGCTTTCACTCCACTAACCCTCTTGCGAAATTGTACGTTTACCGTGCGATTGCCGCTTGAGGGGTTGTTGGTGTTGAAGAAGTCCCGCGTCGCTGCTAACGCAGCTGTGCAGGGTAAGCATCGCAAACCAGTGATGATTAATTTATTGAAATGTTAACCCCCCCTAAATCCCCCCGCGCCAAGGGCGCGACCCCTCTTTACAAAGAGGGGTTTGATTCGCTAACGCTCATCGTGAGCGCACTAGCGCGAACAAATAGCCCACTTTCGTAAAGGGGGCGCTTGCATCATGGTACGAACCGGGCGCATAGGTAACACTTTAGACCGGACGCATGGGTAACAGGTTAAAATTTTGGTGGGAGGACCCACCGATGACTTGGAAAGATACCTGTCCTATGCAAGAGAAAATTCAATTTAT
>JBFWUT010000086.1:0-4408 GCA_050247135.1 Candidatus Berkiella sp. | reverse complement strand
CATTCCGTATACGCTCAAGCAAGCGACCATAGCGATCACTTTCCTTTGACAAAGACTCTATATTCGACTGAGTACCGCCTGTATAAATTAGTTTCAGGTATTCTTCAGCTTTTTCTTGTCGAACTTTTTTATAATAACCCGCAATTTTCTGATAATGTTCAAAACCCTTCTGGTGTAGATCTTGTTCAAATGAATTTAATGCTTGTAGTGGGTTAACTGCTTGTTTTAATGCACCAGAATATAAGGCTAACAAAGCTAATAAATAGTCCTGCTTTTCGTTTATCCATTGAGGAATTAGCTTATAGGCAGATCCGTTTGGGGATTGTTCATCGAAAAAAGTACCCACGCTCTTATCAGACCTACCGCAACTTGTACAATACCGAAGAAATTCACTAAGCAAAATTGCGTTCACATGCCGCTGCATGATGATTTGGTTTTGAATGTCGAGAAAAGGTATGCGTACACGTCCACCGATAATAGTGGCAGGAGCTTTGAAGTAGGTTTGATCATGTGGTCGGTCCGACGCCCAAGCCAAAATAAACGCTGTACCACTCGAACGCCGGCCCGCACGGCCAGCTCTTTGCTTGTAATTGGCAACAGTTGGCGGAATATTGCTCATGACCACAGCTTGTAAATCTCCCAGATCAATCCCCATCTCAAAGGTCGTTGAACAACTAAGCATATTAATGTTGCCATTTTTGAATTGATTCTGGTAATCGCGTCCTTTTTCAGGGGCAAGTTGAGCAGTATGCTCCTCAATGCGCATAGGAACTAATTCCCGGTCTAGATTATCATAAAAAAAATTCTTCTGAGCGAGTGAATTTGTTTTTATTGGCTGTAATGTCCCCAAACAATGAGAATGAGGGCAAGGAAGAGCGTTACCACGGCAGCTAAGGCGTTGGCACTGATTACAACGATACCACTGAGCACTAGCTTGAAAAAATAGCCGATCATGGCGTAATTGGTAACCCAACACCGGTTTACTGGTGTCAAAAAGATCACTATAATCAATTAACCAGTCAAAAACTCTCTCCAACGCCTGAATAATCCTTGGCTCATCACATGACAATCCTTTATAACGAAAGACCTTACTAATCAACTGCCGCCGTCGGTGTCTGGTTGTCTTACCGACCCAGGCAATCTCATATTCATTAGCATCTTGGCCGCGAACTAACCGTGGACTAAATTTGTTGCGCCCAAAAATCGGGTCATAACGGTCAACCCCATTTGGTAATGTCACTACTTTTCCGCGGCGTAAGTCATCCAGTAAATATTCTATTAGTGTTTGAGTTTCAAGTTCAGTTAATTGCAATTGCTTTGCTAGAGCACTTACATCAGGTACATGACCAGGCTCGAAGTACTGAACAGCAATCAATCCTAACGCCTCTAATGATTGACGAGAGCGCAATTGCGTGGTTACTTCTGCAAAAGTTTGTTTGCACATGTATTGCAATAACCGTTTTCGCGCGTTTTGATTGAGATATCGTGGGTCGTTAGGCAAATCGCCTTTGCTAATCTCGAGATCGTTATGAAGCACACGGGATTTTAGCGCTAAATTTAAACATGCATCACCAACTTGATCCAGATCTGGCCAATAAGTTGGAGTTGAGGTGATGGAAACTCCTTCTCTAATGATTCGGCGATATGCTTGTTGGTTCACTACATCCTGAACAAACGCAGCAAAGCGCGCCGCTCCTTGCCGACTATCATAAAAGCTTAGTAATTTACGCCCACCGCCTGCTTTACTTTTTGCATCAGGTTGTGATGATTCAGGTAAAGCCCGATATAAATCCTCAGTTAAGACAGCAAGTGGTGTGAGTGCGTTCAAGGAAATCTCAGTCGCAATTTCAGTGCCTTTAAGCGCCCGTCCATGACAACGACCACACTCATTCATTTCATGCACTGGCCTTGTCTCCACACCAGAATTTTTGCCTTTTTTCACCGCTCTTCCTTCTTCTAAAAGAAAGAGTGTAACCGCATGTTTCGACTTATCAGCACAACCACATTTTCCATTCGCTCTCACTTTTTCCTGACATTTCAAACACAGGACCAGCTCACTCTGTTTTAGTATACTTTCGCCAGCTTGCTCGATAAGAGTGTCCTCATCTTCATCTTCCTCTGCTAAAGCACGATTCTCATTGATCAAGCGCCATGTAACATAATGCTTGACTGGCTCATCTACCCTTGCTGCTTCGGGGAGATATTGGCCATGTGCTTTTTCTAAACGTACATACACCTGCCCACAAGTACGACATACTACCAAAGGGTAAACAGGTAAGTGGCATGTTTCACAGGTTTCTCGCGGTGTGGCAAACAATTTGCTCCACTGACTTCCACTTTGTTTATCCGAGCAAGTCGGGTTTAGACATACCCAGATGCCTTGCGGTGGACGCACAAAAAGGTGATAACGTGCAGGTAGGAGAGAGGGGTCATCTAGTTTTGGTCGAGCCATAGCTGCTAACTCGATCAAATGATACAGTGCATTTTGTTGTTTGTCGGTAGGTAAACGATCGCGAAATAGCTCTTCTGCTACGGTTGTTACCTCAACTGGCTCGCCCTTCGCTGCCATGATGTTTCGCAATTGCGCCAAATCTTCATTGCCACGTAATACTTCCCATAAAAACTTAGGGGAGTCGGAATGATCAGCCAAACCTAACTGCTCGTCGTCAATAAGGCCGATCTCCTGCATCAATAAGGCCATTTCATCAGGGCTTTCCCATTTCTCTTGACGTACATCATGAATTAGAACATCAAATTTTTCACTACTATATGTTGTGACAGGTGGTCGTTTCGGCAGTGACGGTGGAACATAATCATGATTGAGTTCACCAAAGATAATGTCGTCTTGAGTAAATTCTTCACCAAATAACTCTTGCGCGAACTTGCTAGCGTCATTAGCATCATCATCGGTCAATGTAGCGCTTGTCGCAATACAGCGCATCTGGCCTGACCGATGTCCCAAGCGATGTTTCAATCGCCGCATCAGCAGACCAACTTCGATACCTTGTGCACCAGCATAGGTATGCGCCTCATCTAGCACAACAAAACGCCATTTGCCCTGGGCAAATAAAGGGTTATCTTCCGGTCGTAACAGAAGGTACTCTAACATGGCATAATTAGTAATAAGAATTTGTGGCAACATCCCCTGTGCCTGAATTTGATCACGTCCGATGATCTCCTCAGGCAAGGGATATTCACGAAAGAGCTTCTGAAGCTCTTTGTCTTTATCCCAATCCTGTTTCATCTGCCTACGCGCAGTTTCTGCTCTTTCTTCTAATTCACTGGTGTAACGCCCAAATGTGATACGCGTATCACGTAATAATATGCGTAAGCGGTCTAGCTGATCGTTTACTAATGCATTGAGTGGATAGACAAGCACTGCCCGCACGCCGGGAGTATCGTCAATCAACAAATCATTCAAAATCGGAATAAGAAAGCATTCAGTTTTACCACTACCTGTACCAGAAGATACGACAATATTACGATTTCCGGCGCAGAGTTTGCGTAGTGCAGCAGCCTGATGTGTATAGAGCGGCGCGTCTACTGGTAAAGGTCGTTTTTGTTTGAAACAAGGCATTTCTAGTAACTTTGGTGATACGACGCCTTCGGCTGCTAATTGCTGTAATGTTTCGGCAGTTTTGTACGGCGGAGTGAGTTCTAGATAAGGTCCGGCAAAGAGGGCTTGCGGCTGAGTAAAGCTTTGTTTGAGGAATTCAGCCAAAGCTGGTTCCTGCCCATCACGATTAACATCAAAGGTGGTAGTGAGATAACTGACCAATGTATCCTGTAGCTGTTGTGATAGTTTGATGGGGTTCATTTAGCCTCTTCTCTTTGTTGTTTCCCAGGACTGTGTAGAATGAGCAATTCAGCCCAAGTTAGCCCCCATTGCAAATGGGCAGCCGATATTCTATATAACTCAGCGAGCAAATTTTGTAAATCAACTATTGACAAATCGATTTTCATGAGCAGGTTGCAAAATTGCATCTTGTTATAAGCCACCAAGCGCAACAACATACTTAAGGCCAAAGTGGCCTGTCTTACTTCATTGCCGTCGTTGTCAATATTCCAGTAATTTATCAACCGAGCGGCGCTTGCCCAAGGCGATGCCTCTTCGCGATCTGAACCACACTGTGTAACTTCTTGAAGTAACTTTTTAAATTGAGTACGCATTGTAGTCTGCGCAAACAGATCGGCGGTCGGTGATGGCGGTTCCGGTAGGTAAGCAGATGGCAAGGGCAAGACAATTTCAAACTTTTCAAAAGTGTCAATTAACAATTCCTCACGCCGATCAGAAAAATACTCTGCTAACAACCGATAGCCGCCATGCTCTTCTGCTTTCGTTATGTCATATAAACCGGAAGAGTTACGACCATGCAAATGCGCTTTACTAATTTCGTCAGGCAGTGTA
>JBFWUT010000085.1:0-4483 GCA_050247135.1 Candidatus Berkiella sp. | reverse complement strand
GAGATGGCGATACCCAGTCTGCCACCACGAATATTGGCGGGGCGTTTTTCTTTGAAGACGATGCACCTAGCATTAGCGTGAGTGGCGCAACCCTGCCCACCATAACAGTCGATGAATCCGACTTCCCTATTGACGTTAGTGCTTCCTTTAGCAGCTTGTTTAATGTGCTATTTGGGGCGGATGGCTTTAAGGATTCCAATAACAATGATATTGAAGATCTAGATGCCGTTACCTACCAATTAGGCATTAATGCGGGCAGCACAGGGCTGGTGGACACATTAACTAATGAAGCCGTCACCTTATCACTTTCTGGTCAAGTGGTGATTGGTAGTTCAGCCAACGGTGGCGAAGTGTTTCGTATTACGGTGGTGGATACGAATGGCTTTGTCACTTTAAATCAATCACGCGCTGTCGTTCATCCTACGGCTGCTCATGATGAATCTAAAGGTTTACTAGCGGCCAATCTTATTACCTTAACCGGCACGGTGGTTGATGGAGATGGCGATACCCAGTCTGCCACCACGAATATTGGCGGGGCGTTTTTCTTTGAAGACGATGCACCTAGCATTGCAGTGAGCGGCGCAACGCTGCCCATCCTAGAGGTACATGAAACAAATTTTGCTATATCTGACAGCACTTCATTCGCTGCCTTATTTACCCCTGTATTCGGAAGTGATGGCTCTGCTGCTACACCCGTCAATTACGTTTTGAATGTCGTTAATAGTGCTAGTGGCCTTGTCGATACGTTGACTGGTCAAGCGATAAATCTTGTTAAAGTCGGGAATAATATTATTGGACAAACTGCAACCAGTTTAGATACCGCCTTTACCGTATCAATTAATGTTAATACGGGTGATATTACCTTAAAAATGGATCGCGCTCTTGTACATATTACTAATCCTGATCCAGATGATGATTTGATCTTAGTCAATAAAATATCGCTTTCAGCGACAGCTATTGATGGAGATGGGGATAGCGCCACGGTCACCAGAGACATTAGCGGCGCCTTTAGCTTCGGCGATGATGGCCCTGCCGTTTCAGTTAGCCTCGATAATGTTGCTCCTCTGTTACTCATAGTGAATGGCGGTGAGCTTGGTACCAACGTCACTGAAGACTTTAGTAACTATTTTAGTGTCACCAGTGATCCAGGCGCAGATGGAACAGGCTCTTTAACACCGCAATATACTTTATCGATTACCGGTGGAGACGGCACTGATAGTGGGTTGGATGATCATCTCAATGGCCAAGATATTTTACTGTACGTCACAAATAGTGGTAGCACCATAGAAGGTAAAACCACTGGTGGCCAAGTTGATTTTACCATAACCGTTAACTCAATTGGCGAAATCACCTTCGATCAAATACACCGTATCGAATTTCCTCCGGGTAGCACAACAACAGATACGCAAACAATTGCAAATAACCTAATTAAACTCACAAATAACGTGATATTAATTGATGGTGATGGCGATTCTGTTCAAGATAGCGAAGTCGTTGACATCACACAATCCTTTGTGTTTGAGAACGGCTCAATACCACCACAAGCATTAGATAATTCTTATAATTTTGCTGGAAGTTATGGCCCCATTAATTTAATGTTGATACTAGATTATTCAGGCTCTATGGATAGCCCACCATCAGGGGGTGGGTTAGAATCTAAATTAATGATTCTTAAAAATCTTGTTGCTGGTGCTGGTGGGCTCATTGACACTTACGCTAGCTTTTCAAGTGAATTAAATATCATTCCTGTGATATTTGCCTGGGATCGTGCAACAGCAACCTTTTTATCAAGCTCTGGCACTGCGGTGAATGATGCTAAAAACTTTATCTATAATACAATTGTTGACAACAGTAATACCGATTATACCTTAGCATTAAATACAGCATTAGCGGCTTTACCTAGCTTCCCACCCAGTATACCAACGGTTGCCTACTTTATTTCAGATGGGGTGCCCACCGCAAGTATCATTGGAACTCCAGTGGCAGCTGCTTGGCAAGCGGCCTTAAGTCCGATTCCTGGTGTTATTGCTATTGATTCGATTGTGATTAATTTAGAAGGTGTAGGCACTGTAACAACTGAATTAGAACCCATCGCAAACCCAACGGATATGCCGCTGGTGCTCGAAACAGATACGGCATTAAGTAACTTAGAAAGTTTATTGTTATCTTCGGTACAACAAATCAGTGGTAATATCCTTACCGATGGTCCAGTTGATATTCTTGGCAGTGCCGCTAGTTATACCGTACAAACCTTTAAACAAGGACTTGATGTTGGCATCATTGGCACACCATTTATCACTGATTTAGGCGCTACATTAACCGTTCAAGCTGATGGTAGCTTTACTTATGAGGCACCCCTTTCTGTCATACAACAAGGCCTAACTGAAACATTCGACTATACCCTCATTACTGACCAATTAGACACCAGCTCTGCGCAGTTTGAAATAATCATGAGCCCTGTGAATGAAAATGATATTCCACCTGTCGCAGTAAATGATATTGGCTCTACCTTTGAAGATGTTGTACTCAACGGCAGCAGCGTGCTAACCAATGATACTGATGTCGATGGCGGCCCTAAAAATGTGACTTTGGTCAATGGCCAATCAATTGCATCTCCCATTAACCTAAGTTCAGGTGCCATTGTGCACATGAATAGTAACGGGACTTATACTTACGATCCGAACGATCAGTTCGATGCACTCGATGTGGGTGAACAAGCTTTTGATAGCTTTACTTACACAATAAACGGTGGTAGTACAGCAACTGTGGATATCACAATTAATGGCGTAGCGAATGGCTCCAGCTTAGCTAACCCAGATAATTATGTGTTTTCAGGTGAAGCAACAGGGCCCATTAATTTACTGTTTCTTTTAGATGTATCAGATTCAATGAATCTTAGCTCAGACCCAAATAACCAGTCGTCTACCAGTAGATTGGCAATATTACAACAAGTGGTTGCTGGTGCAGGTGGACTATTAGATGCTTATGCAAATGCTTCGCAAGATGTTAATATTATTTTAGCACCATTTAATTTTCCTTATTTTTCAACACAAACAGTACCAGTAGTTCAAACGTTTGCTACCGCGTATGACCATACAGCAGCAATTAACGATGCTAAAACATTTATAAATTTGTTATCAGCACGACTAGGTACTAACTATAATATCGGTATTAATGATGCGATTAGTACTTTTAATTTAGAATCGTTTCCAGCTGGGCAAACAATTTCCTATTTTATTTCCGATGGTGAACATGAAACCCCCACTTATGGACCCATCAATACTACCGCATGGCAAAACTTCTTAACCGCTGAGAGTGTCAATTCCATCGTGGTAAATATTGGTGGCCTCTCTAACGTGCAGCTAGATGGCCTTACTAATAATGGGACGGGTACTGTCTTAAGCCCAGCAGCTGATTTAAGTAATTTATCGAATATTTTGCTGTCAGGAACGCAACAAATCAGCGGTAATATATTGGATAATGACACACTAACGGGTACTGTAACCTCATTAACCCTTCTAAGTGCAAATCAAGGCGGCAACCCAATTACATTCGGGATCCCATTCGAAACTGCTTTACATGCATTTCTTACCTTACAAACAGATGGTAGCTTTACTTATGAAGCACCGCTTTCTTTAATACAACAAGGACAGAGTGAAACTTTTAGTTACACACACATTAACAACATAAGTGGTACAAGTTCATCTAATTTTGTTATCGACATGCAACCTGTTGTGAATACTCCAACAGATATTCCACCAGTTGCAGTAAATGACATTATATCAGTATCTGCTAATTCAGGTTCCAGCGGACTAGGACTAGTTAATATACTCGCAAACGATAGTAACCCTGATGGTGGCCCCTTAAGAATCATCAGTTTTAATGATGTTCCTGTTACTAATAGTATTGTAACTACTTATGGTACATTTATATTTACTCAACATGGCTGGGTCGAAGTAGATGCTCAAGGGAATCTGACTGTTTATTCACCCTTCTATACAACTTATGGAGATGCAAGTACAACTTACCTCACTGCACCCGATGACTACTATATGTTAAATGATGGTAGCATAGGTTATGTCGATTACAGTTGGTATGATACAACCCCTAACGGTCCATTTTTTGAACCTCCCTTTGGTGGCAGCGGTGGCGGTGGCTCCCCTGTGATTATTGATTTAAATAACGATGGTGTGCTTGAGTTAACCTCTGCGCAAAATGGGATCCAGTACGACATTAATGAAGATGGTGTTAAGGAACAAGTGAGTTGGATTGGCGCTGATGAAGGATTTTTGGTTTTCGATATTAATAATGACCATGTTGTGAATAACGCCAATGAATTTGTATTCACCTTAGCGGACCCTACTGCTAAAACCGATATGGAAGCCTTACGCAATGTCTTTGATACCAATCATGATGGCTTATTGACTATCGATGATGAGGGTTGGCAGCACTTTGGGATCTGGCAGGATATTAATCACGATGG
>JBFWUT010000084.1:0-4552 GCA_050247135.1 Candidatus Berkiella sp. | reverse complement strand
TTACGATAAACTGAATGACACACTAAAATTATTCCGCAACAGCCCTCCGCATTACTTAAGTATTTATGAAATTGAAGAAATGAAATCAATAATTACTGAATCAGAAAATGTGGCCCGCCTATTGTTTCATGTTGTTCGACGCGAGGATGAGTTAATTAAAAAAATGCTGGAAAAAAACATTAAGTTACTATTTAAAAGAGGTTCGGTCATTGATCATGCAGGCCGCTCTTTTCAAAATATTACTGGTTTCGAATATATGTTGTGGGCATTGGATAAGCATGGATGGACGATGATGATAGAGTGCATTGAGAATGATCAGAATCGTGAGGAGCTATTTAAACAATTATTAGCACAATACAACAAGGTGGAAATAGAAGGAGTAACCTATACACTCAACGGGAAAAAAATCACTGAAAGCCACTTTGATTTTCAAAATACCATTATTAAAGCGCTTAAGGTCCATAAGGATTTATGCAATACACCTACCCCTGATGAGAATGCAATTGATAAACAATGGATAGAAGATGTTGGCGGTGCACAAAAATTGTTTCCAAAACATGTTGTTTTCGAGTACTGTTCTGAAGAGCCTTTTTACTCCATATCAAAATTTAACGCAAAACCAAAATTATCCATGGAATTTTTTAATTGCATAAATCAAACTAACGAACTTTGGTACAGCAGCGATTCAAAATTAGGTGTTGATTTTGCAGTACTAAAGCCCGAGCAAAGAGCCATAGGGGTAACCGGATGTGCGCGACTGCTGTCATTCAGCATGCTAAAGGGACCGTCGATCAGCAGCTAATGGGACCGCCTAAAACGACTAAAATCACCTATCAAACATTTGCAATTTTACCTAAATTATAACACGTTATTTTTGCTTTCTTGTTTCCTCCCTTTCTCCTCTAAAACTTGGACCGTCTAAAGTGACCCGATAGGCATTGTGCCTTAATCGGTCAATAGTTGCTGCTGCAAGCAAACGATTAGGAAATGCAGCGCCCCATTCGCTAAAGTCCAGATTAGAGGTAATTATTGTGGAAGCGCGCTCATAACGCTCAGAAATTAAGTCATGAAAATCTTCATCTTGCGGGTTTCTTAGGGGTCTTAGGCCGAAGTCATCGACAATCAGCAAGGGTATTTTAACAAGCTCAGAAAATTTTTTGTCAAAACGACCTGATGCTCTTGCGGCCTGCAACTCATTAAATATTTGCGTTTGCGATAACCATAATGTATCAATGCCCCTTTGAATGGCGCAGTGCGCAATAGCCTGAGCAATATGCGATTTACCTGTACCGCAGGGTCCAACAATAAGGACAGGGACCTTTTCTGCAATAAATGAACAAGAAGCGAGTTCATGGATTTGAGCACGATTAATCTTGGGGTTAAAGTCAAAATCAAAAGACTCCAGTGTTTTATCGCCACTAATATGGGCACGTTTCATTCGCGCCCTTAGTTTTTTGTTGTCGCGCCCCAATAATTCATCTTGAAGCAATAGGGCAAGAAACTCAGGATGGCTTAATTTCCTTTCTATAGCCTCACGATTACGTAATTGTAGATTATCAGCAATATGCGATAATCGAAGCTGCTTTAGCTGTGTTGAAAGTTCTGGCATTGGCTGTGTCATGGTATTTTCTCCAGTTAAGGTTAGTGTAATAAAAGAGAGGCATCTCGGCAGAACCTTCCTCCCCTTGAGTAGGGTTCTGCTAATGCGGTTGTTTCTTCCCGGGGTAATGCTTGTTGTTCCGCGCCTGTTTCCAACATGGTCTTGATTGTTTTGTAATGAACACTTTGAAATACAAGGGCTCGCTGACATGCGGCCTCTAAGCGCATGTCCCCATACTTTTTCCTCAGCCCAAGAATGTTTTGTGCCGCGCGCAGGTAATCTACAACAGAGTCATTTAGAAGCCCTTCAATGACAGTGAGGCATTGAGCGCCTATTTCTTTTGCCTGTTTTAAACACCACTGCGCATCTCGCATTGAATAAGCTAATGCATTCGGTGGGAGATGCTCTGGAATGGTATGCCTTGTGCCTGCAATCTCAAGCCTTGGATGCAGGGCAACCAATTGATGATTAAAGTACAACCTGACGGTAGTGTCCGTTGCTCGGAGCCAGAGTTCTTGTCTTGCCAGGCGATAAGGCCCAGAATAACGACATTTTTGGAATTGCACATGACAGTCCCCATGTAGTTTGACTTTTTCCCATACGGCAAACTCAGGTGGATGATTGGGTAGCCTTTTTAGCGCTGGTTGCTCAATTTCAAAAAGAACCAGTGGCTTTTCATGGGTTGTACCATGCTTGCGCTCACCTGCTTCTTGCATAAGCCACAATTTAAGCTGTTGGTTGGCATCACTCAAATTACGAAATTGTCGCAAAGGGACAAAGCGGTTTTTAACGTACTTTACCCCCGATTCAACCCTTCCTTTTTTTTGAGGGTCATAGGGTGGACAGGGAGAGACAATAAAGCCATATCCTGAAGCGCAATCGCGATAAGCCCTTTGCACACAGGGATTATAATAACAGGCCTTGGTAATAGCGCATTTAGCATTATCAATAATGATTTTACCAGGTACCCCATTAAACCACTCAAAAGCACGTCGGTGGCAAGCAAGCCAAGTCATGACATCCTGGCGCAACACAATCTCTGCATACATGTGACGGCTCCAGGAAAGAACCATCACAAATATCCAGGTCTTTTTTTCCTCGCCCGTACGTTCATCAATCAACCTGGGACCTTGTCCAAAATCAACCTGTGCTGATTCACCTGGTTTAAAATCAAGTATGGTTGTTACAGGCCTTAGGGTGTCTTTAAAAGATTTTATGTAACGCTGAACAACGCTATAGCTGCTTTTAAAGCCATGCTCTTGTTGTAAATGCGCATAGATGGTGCTCGCTTGCACGCCTTGCTGCGTCCATTCCTCAATTTTTGCTCTAAAAGGCTGGAGGCTCAAAAGACTATTGGAGCTACTTTTTTTAAAATATAATGACAACTCTTCTTCTGTGGGCATGGGATTGCCTGGCTCGAGCCAACCCTGCCTTAAAGCAATATCTCGCACCTTCCGAATCGTTTTCCTATCTGCAAGTTTATCACGAGCTAATCCTCGTAAGGTTCCGCCTTTACGCAATTGATTGATAATCAGAATGTATTCATCCATCTCAAATCTCCGGTTTGACATCCTTTTCCTCCATTAACTGTATAAACAGAAGAAAATTATGTTCATGTTTGACCAAGTTTTGATAGATGAAACGGTCCCATTAAGTGATGACAAAAGGGTCCCTTTAGCCGATGATTAGATGGTCCCTTTAGGTGCTAACGGGGTGGTCCCTTTAACTGATGACAAAGTGGTCCCATTAGGGTGCTGAATGACAGATGATGCAGAATTAAGCAAATCAAACTTTAAAAGCGGATTTAAACTCGCTGTTAATAACTGCAAATCCATTTATGAGCACCAGCAAACAATATAAATTTCTATTTTACGTATAGAAATAAAAAGGAGGGTTTTCTTTACTACTATTGCCCGATCTCCTACCTAATGCCATTTTGATGTGTTTGGTATAAAAATCAATAGGGCTGAGTAGCGAACCAAAAACACATGATATTGGTGCTTTGTCCCCTTTACCCTTTGTATTAAGGAAATTTTTCGTTATGCCAAACCTAGCGAGGAAGATTTAGCTTCTTTTAAAATCAGAAAATGCCTTGAACATATACTGTATCACCTTGCAAAAAGAGTGTAATATCAAACACTCATATCTACGTAATCCCAATCAACACGATCATCCATGATCCACTCAAGCGCTTTTCTTCTGGCCATCACCATACAAAGAAATGATAAATCCATTTCTTTCTGTTGGCTGTAGTCATTATTTTGCCACCAATGCAAGCGATAGTACAAATCAAGGGCGGAAAACAATTCCCAGTAAGGTCTAAGCCTCATATTGTTAGTATACTTTTCAATTCCTTCATTCAGTTGAAGGTTAGGGCTTAACCCCGCCAACTCCTGTCCAACCTCATGTTTGAATGAAATCGAATCAACAAGTTCGCCTGCCCAAACTAAGGCCCAAAGGGATTCCATTTCCCAGTACAGATAGTTATTTTCATCGTCACTCAGACCTTCATTTTTGGAAGCTAGAATTGAGTACTCAATTTCGGTCAAGGCATCTTCACCAACATTCTCACATATCCAATCCGCAATAATATACTTAGGAGCACCAAAATGTAACTGAATCATAGCGTTAATTGTAGAGGCTCGTTTAATGATATCATCAATTGTTTTAGGGGTTGATATGTCTAAAACTGGAAGCCATTCGAGTATTTCTCCGCCAAAATCCAAGATGGTTTTCTCGGACTGTTGCTTAATAGCTTTAGGGTCATTTGTCATATTTAAATTTCCAAAAATTAATGCCAAGGCCGAATCTTGCTTTTACTTCATCCGGTTTGCTTTAGTAATTGCATACTTGTTTCAACAAAAGTTTCTCCATGACTTGGTTTGAAAAAAGCTTGATTTGAATTATTAGTTGCTACCCCTTTCAAAAAACCTATGCAATCCCTAAAAAATC
>JBFWUT010000083.1:0-4611 GCA_050247135.1 Candidatus Berkiella sp. | reverse complement strand
ATGCGATGCTTGAATGAATCGATTGCTCGTTACTCAAATAAGGAAGAGGACAAAATGGGGCGTTTTTGGGAAGGGCGGTTTAAATCGCAAGCTTTGTTAGATGAAGGTGCATTATTAAGTGCAATGGTTTATGTCGATTTAAATCCCATTAGGGCTAAAATTGCCGAGACTCCAGAAGGTTCTGATTTTACTTCAATACAAGATAGATTAAAGTCATTATCAAAAAGCTTCAAAAATAACCCGACCAAAAATATAGAACAGATTTGTAACCAAGCAAAGCAGCCTAAGCATTTGATGCCGTTTTCTGTAAGGCAGAATA
Source organism: Candidatus Berkiella sp. (assembly GCA_050247135.1). Taxonomy (GTDB): domain Bacteria; phylum Pseudomonadota; class Gammaproteobacteria; order Berkiellales; family Berkiellaceae; genus Berkiella. The sequence goes on along the minus strand of JBFWUT010000083.1, from coordinate 4,292 downwards.
ATCAAGAGAAGATACTTTTTTCTACGATTGATTTCACATTATCGGATTATATTCAATTGGTTGATGAGACAGGACGAATTACCCGTGAGGATAAGAAAGGCGCTATATCTCAAAATATTTTACCGATTTTGAGTCGCTTACAACTAAATGCGGGTACGTGGATAAGCATGATTAACAATCTACAAACAGGTTTTTCATATGCGATTGGTCATATGGCGATTTTGAAAGAATTTGGTCGACATTACCAGTGCAAAGCACCAAAAGGATTAAAATTGGCTAGTCAATCTTATTTTGTTGCAGCCTGAGTCTTTTTCGACGCTCTTTGAAATTTACTCAACCGCTTCAGCAGTCTTAGCCACGATGCTGCGTCGGAGTTGTCTTTCTTCCCAGCTTTTAGCAACTGCGTAGCGCCAGTAAAATCTTACCAGCAGATTACCCGCGATAGCTAAAAAAGTACCACAAATCAAGCAGCCTAGTGTCAATGGTTGCCATACATCTAGCACAACTTGCCAAGAGCTGAAATCCAAATCCTGAAATGAGTAGCCTAACAATTTTGCGCCTATTGCGTAGGCAAAGCCGAACATAGGTAGCATTGTGAGCGGATTAACAACCCAGCACGCGGCCAGAGCAACAGGCAAATTGGCACGAAACAATATTGCAACAATAGCGGCGACAATCATATGGCCAGGTAAGGGAATGTAACCTACAAAAAGCCCAATGCTAGCTGCAGCTGCGACAGAATTACGGTTTAAATACCAAAGATTGGGATCGGTCGCCCATTTACCCAGTAGCTTTAAACTGCGATTATTTCGGAGCTTATGGGGATCTGGTAAGAAGCGCTTTATTACTTTTTTAGCCATGTCGCGGTTTTTGCTCACGTTATAAAGGATGTAATCCAACCTAAAATTCTAGTCAGAAGTTCACTGGCTGTCCACCCCAACGAGTAGCTACTCGTATACATTCGTCTGAAAATGGCGATTTGCAGAAGTTTTTGGATGTCCTTAAGAATTTTGGATGTCCTGTAAAATGAACTCAAAGCGACTAACTGACTGTTGGGTGCATATGCGTGATACGCAGCTTTTGGCGCTTTTTCCACAATTTTGCTACATGGTAGCGCCACCACAGCCTTACCCATAGATTCCCAATAAGCGCAAATAGCATTCCTAAAGTAAACGAACCCATCAAAAGCGGAGCTGCCACATGAACCAGTTCATGGTATAGCCAGTGAAAACTCATCTCAATGTGAAATTTGACTGGTTTGACGTGAAGCAGCAAAGTGCCTATTTTATAGGACGCGTAAATCATCGGTGGAATGGTAAACGGGTTGGATATCCAAACCAGAGACACGGAAATAGGTAGGTTGGCCCTTAGTAGGATAGCAATTAAGGCTGCCATCAACATATGACCAGGAAACGGCATGAAAGAGATAAAGATCCCCACGCTGACCGCCGTTGAGACACTATAGCGATTCAGATGCCAGAAATTAGGGTTATGAATGAAATCGCCTAGATAATCGATATAGGGGATCCGCTTAATATTATCAGCAGACGGTAGCAGCTTTCGTAGCCATTTCTTAGGCATTGAATTATGACGCAAACTTATTTCATGGTAAGTTTCAGTATAGACCGGCAGGTGAGGCAGGTAAAATGTTGGAAGTAAGGACCCTTGAAGAAGGCCATATCCCATTAATTGTGGCGGCTTTTGCGCAAATTGGTTGGCACAAACCTCGATCACTCTTTATGGAGTACCTGGCTGAGCAAGTCCGTAACGAACGCTTTGTCTGGGTAGTCATGGAACAAGAACTGTTTGTCGGCTATGTTACCTTGAAATTACATTCCCTATATGAACCCTTCAAAACCCTCCGCATTCCTGAAATAGCCGATCTCAATGTGCTGCCATATCATCGTAAAAGGGGCGCAGGTTCTTTGCTACTTGAGACTGCTGAAACCAAAGCAAAGGAATTCAGCGCAATTGTGGGCATTGGTGTGGGACTTTATGCTGATTACGGTTCAGCTCAACGATTGTATGTTAATCGACATTATATACCTGATGGCAAAGGGTTAACTTATCAATATAAAAAAGTAGTTGCTGGGCACACTTACCCCGTAGACGATGATCTCGTACTGTGGTTTACCAAAAAATTACCGTAGGACATCCAAAGCAGAATCAGTCAACAGAGTGTTGAGTAGAGGGTAACAACAAGTATATTAAAAAGTTAACTTAGTTATGGGAACATTTTTTAAATCTGGAAATGGAACCTTAAATTTTGTTTTTTTGACATAATGTTCATAAGAAGGAGAGTAGGGTGAACCCTGTGATTCTCTTATGCGACTGGAGCTCTCTTGTAGGGGGCGCTTAGTCCCGAATTGGGGGCTAACAAAACCCGGTGAGGGTAGTATGGCTTTGCCAGGAGCTGGTTTCACTGGTGTTGAAGCAAGTCTTTTTTTACCTGAAAAAGTATTAACAATACAATTCTTGACTGGCTGCACTTCGCTTACGCAGACTTCTTTTAACGACAACATATTGAAAGTCACTTTAAAGCTACGTCGAAAGTCAGTACCTTTACCGTCTTTGATAATATAGGTAAGATTTTTTAATAATCGGATTTTTTCAAAGCCTGGCACCCATTCTGGAATTGCCGATAAATAGACAGTTTCCGGTCCATTTTTCATATACAGCAATCGTCGAATAGCTGGGTTCACCAATTCCATAGCAGCATTGGCGTAGCGTGTACCAATTCCCATGTTATTAACGGTTTGAGCATCATCACCCAGAAAAGAGAATGGGATAAAATGCGCATAGTGTCCATCACCATCATTAACAGCTATCCCTGATTTTCTCATAGCCTTGGTTGCAGGGATGCCATTAAGGTCATTTTGCGAGATTTTTCTGGGATTCACTCCCTCTCTTTTTCGCTTGCGAGTAATTTCTTCAACTTTCTTTAATTTTTTCTTGGTAATGGGAATATCAACCATCCCACCCATATCGACTGCTGGTATAGGCGAATGCTCGATCCAAGGTTTTGCAGAAGAGGGGATGGTCAGACTTTTTTCAATGACTTTGTTTTGCGGTAGAAAAACGCTGACATCACCATCATTCAGCTCTATTAACCGTGAACGGATTAATTTAGTTCCTTTTGGGGTCACTAGATGGGTTGTTTTAGGGCCTGCCTCGGGTGTAGAAGCTTGGTATTTTGATGGAGAGAGCAATTGTGATGAATGTTTTCCCGTAGGCGTGCTTAGCTTAGTCTCTCCTTCAACTACGGCAGTTCGACTTGAATTGATGACCGCCATTTTGGAGGCTGGCGAGCTCGCAGCTTGCATAAAGCGTAAAAGGTTTTCGGTAGAAAAAGACGATAAATCACGTGCGCCAGCGTTCTGTCTTGGGTGCCAGGCTTTGTCCTGATTTTTTCGTTTGCGTCTTTTCTTAAATCCAAGCATATACAAGGGTTCAGTGGGGAGGGGATGGGGCTATTATGAAAGAAGCAACTAAATTATTCAAGTTACCTAAGATGAGTTTCTCGCCCTGACCGACAGGTTAATCGATGATCGGCTTTTGGCTTTTTTTCTTGCGTTTCTTTTTCTTTAGACGACGAGCCTTAGTTCGTTCCGTATGACGTTGACGCCAAGCTCGAATAATGGCAATACGCCATATTAAACGAATGATGACATTGGCTAAAAAAGCGGCCGCAAAGGCGAGAATGAAGGAACCAATAATAAAAGGCAAACCAATGCCTCCGATTTCACTTATTAGCCAATCTAGGGAAATCTCAAACTTAAAGTGCTGTGGCTTTCTGCCCATCACAAAAACACCAATGAGATAACTAAAGTAGGCAATAGCAGGGGTGGTAAATGGATTAGTTACCCAAGTCAAAGCCGCGGCAATCGGTAAATTGCCACGAAAAAAAATAGATAAAACGGCAGCAATAACGGTTTGAAATGGCAAAGGAACCAGAGCGGAAAACAAGCCAACACTAAAGCCAGTTGCCACAGAGTAGCGATTTAAATGCCATAAATTGGGATCGTGAATGAACTTGCCAAAAATTTGTAATGCTTTGTCGTTTTTAATTTTATTGGTATCAGGCATATAGCGCTTGAAGAGTTTTCTTGACATAGCGTTATCTGCACAAAGTTATAAGGATAGGTAGGATGCTGATCCTGTTCGCATGGGGCACATTGATAGGTGCAACGTTACTCAATTTTTTTTCAATCCTTCCTGATAAGACCACTGTGATTTATTGGAGTATAAGTGGTCTGTTACTGGCAATAATTATAAGTTTGGTCTCTAAAAGA
>JBFWUT010000082.1:0-4838 GCA_050247135.1 Candidatus Berkiella sp. | reverse complement strand
TAATCCTGAACTAACCCTATTAGTACAAACAACTGTAGAATGCCATTCCGGAAGCGTTTTCCTTTTAAAATATGATCCTAATTCTGAAGATGATAAATACGTTCAACTAGAATCTTTTGATTATGAAAGAAATGAATTAAACAAAAATCTTCTTGCTGAATTTCCAAAACTTGAAAGAGAGCTAGCCCAAAACAAATTCATCAATTGGAAACATTTTTGCTTTGCTAATTCGCATCTCCAAGAGATATTACACAACCATGAAAAATATCAAGATATGATGCTTTTGGTTTCGCAAGAAGATATCGATTTTGATCAGATGGAGCCAATAGATGATTGAGATTGTAACCGGCGATTTATTTGATGCCAAAGAAAAATATCTAGTTCATCAGTGTAATTGTGTAACTAATAAGTCTGCACATTTAGCTAAAGATGTTTTTGAAAAGTATCCGTATGCTGATATTTACACGGCTCGTACGGAACCAGACAAGCCGGGAACATTTATTCTTCGTGGTAATGGTGAAGACCAACGATATGTTGTAGCTTTACTTGCACAATATTATCCTGGTAAATCTAAATACCCAACATCTAAAATAGATGGCATTGAAGTTCGCCGTAAATATTTTCATAGCGCTTTAATTAGATTGGCTAAGACTCCAGATTTGGTTAGTTTAGCTTTTCCTTGGAGAATTGCTTGCGGTGCTGCTGGTGGCGATTGGGAATGGTATCTTGGTACCATTACTAATTTTGCTCGGTACATTAAAGAAAACCAAGATGCTAAAGTAGTAATTTATCGACGTGAAGGTGACGAATGACTATCAAATTTTATAAAACCAATGATCCTTATGGATTTCTAAATAACTTTTACACCTCCAGAATGTTTGTTTATGGACGATGGTGGGACAACGTAGAGGCTCCTTATCAGGCGCAAAAGACTGATGTTCCATCTGAGTACGAAGCAATTTACAAGGCAGCTACTCCACGTAAAGCGCGTGATTTAGGGCAAGTTTGTAAAATGCGCAAAGATTGGGACCAAGTTAAAGATCAAGTTATGTATGAGTGCGTTTTAGCAAAGTTTTTGCAGAACAAAGAATTGCGTCAAGAGCTTATGGCAACTGGTGATGAAAAATTAGTTGAAGACAGTCCAGTCGATAGCTATTGGGGATGTGGCAAAGATGGACGAGGTCAAAACAAACTAGGTCAAACTCTAATGCGCGTTCGTAAGGAGTTGCAAGGTGAGTAAAAAACCTTTAAAAATTGCCTTTGATGATAAAGGTAATTTAATTGATCAGGTTACTTCTTGGATGTTAAATCCGCAAAGTAATTATGTTTTGAAGTTTGAGGACGCTCAAAACTTTAAAGATGAACTGGTGTATAGTAAAATTGTTGATTATAGTCGCGGATCAGCTAGAGTTTATTTTAAGTCTGCGGTCTCTGGTCGCAAATATTCAATGTTTGTTACCGATTTTGATGATGTAATTAAAGCTGAAGCATTTCAGAATAATCGAATCACCGGAGAGTTTAGGTTTGTAAAGCGCGGGTCAGCGCAAGCGGTCGTGCTAATTATAGAAAAAGCACCCTGAATTTTTCAGGATGCAAAGGCTTGCATTTAATTTTTGAAGATGTAGATTAGTGGGACGAAACGTGCCCTTGTTTTTTCAGGAGAGTAACAAATGGCTGATTTAAAAGATGAAGTATTGAAAGTGGTGTTAAGTTTTGTTGCATCTGGTGAGATGTTCACCGCTTTAGATGTGAGCAATAAAGTAAAAGAGACGTTGCCTTTTGCACGTCATCGTGAAGTGCGTGATGAAGTTCGAGCATTGTTCTCAACTGAGTTAGAGCCCCAAGGTTGGGCGAAGACTCCGATTACCGTGGAACTTGAGGATGGCACAACTGCCGAAGCACTTCTGTATCATTCACTTGTTGATTCCTGGGATTTGGATGCCAAGTATGATGCACAAAAGCGAGCACAAACTTCTAAGCGTCCCGTTTCTCCAGCACAACAGGCGGCAGGTGTTCCAGCAACTTCTGCAACTCCTGTTCCTCCCCCAGTAATGAGACCAAACCCAATGCCCAAGATTGTGCCAGCCGTTCCTGTAGCGACTCCAGCGCGCACCCTTTGGGATCAGTTGTTTAGTTCTAAGCCATCTTTGTTTCCTCGTACCTAATATGAAGGCGAATCTTAAAGGTCAGATTACCAGTATTGATAAATTATCTGGTACGGCTACACTATCAATTACTTCTACTGGCAAAGTAGAAACTAGTAACATTGCAGCTCAAGAAACTTCTTTAGGAGGAGTTCTGAAGCTCAAATCATTGGTTGCTGATAAAATGAAAATCGGCGCCATCCTAACCATTACAATTTCCGATGAGGAAGAAGAGGATCGAGGGTAAAGTGCGTGGGACGACATGTAATTTTGTATCGTGGCACTGACTTTGAGCGAGAAGAACTAGAGCACGCTTCTTGGTTCTTTACTTGCACAAATCGTAGACCAGACATTAAAAATGGCGACCTGGTTATCGGTAGATACTCTCTTCTACCATTTTATGCTGAACAGGCTAAAGATATTGACTATGTTGGAGCCAAACTAATTAATGATTATCAACAGCATTTATATGTTGCTGATTTGCAAAATTACATTATAGATCTACGAGAATTAACGCCCCGAACTTGGCGAGAGTTAGCGGATATTCCAGAGCAAGGACCTTTTGTATTGAAAGGTGAAACTAATTCTCGTAAGTCCAATTGGAAGCGCGATATGTACGCGGCTAACAAAAAAGAGGCGATTGAAGTATATAATCGCCTCGTGGACGATAGTTTAATTGGCAATCAGAAAATCTTTATTCGACGGTATGAGCCCATGGTTACCTACCTCGAAGGCGTAAATGGTATGCCAGTTACCAAAGAATTCAGATTCTTTGTTGGTTATGGACAGGTTTTATCTGGAGGTTACTATTGGCAAAATTATATTGATGATTTGCCGGAAGTTCCGAATCCAGATGAAGTTCCTCGCGAATTTCTTCAAGAAGTAATTAATAGAGTTGGAGATCAATCCAATTTCTATACGATTGATGTTGGTCAATCTATTTCTGGTAAATGGTTTGTAGTAGAATTAAATGAGGGTCAAATGGCTGGTCTATCTGGAAACGACCCCTTTATTGTTTATCAGAATCTAAGTAAAGCTATGCAGGATAGGGGTTTATAATGAGTGGAGTATATACGGTATTAGCAACTTCTAAAGGAAGTGTCGTTGTAATTGAGACTTATGCTGACGTACAGTCCGCTATGACTCGTGGATGGCATGTTGCAGTAGAGTTAGCTTCTCAGAACACTGATTGGGTGAGCGTTTCTCCTACAGAGGAAAAATTGCCGGGCGGTGCAGCACGCTGGGTTCTTTTAGATACTAGCCACAATTATGTTGCAGTATACTATTCTCACATTGATGAGTCCCTCAAATCTAGGAAAGATAGATTGTCTTTGGTAGATAGGTTGAGATCATCTTTGAGCGATGACGGTACGTTGAAGCCAAGCTCCTTGACAGATTTGCTTCCTGTGATTACTTTTACTACACCACGTACGGTGTCATCATTGGCGGATGTAAAAGCTAGTGATATTCCTCGCGGAATGGATCCGGAAGATGTAGTTATTCTTGGAGACGAAAATCTTCAAGCGGTTCATGTACCTGCCTATGATATTATGGATCGTAAGCTTCCAGCGGGATTTGATCTAAATAACAAGCCAATTCTAATGGGAGATATGCTTGATGATCCGTATCGAGCCAAGGCGCCAGAAAATCTCACCACCCATCAAAAGTGGGCGCTAGTTATTGCCCGTGCTAAAAAAGATCCTGATTGGCGCACTTTACCTAAAGGATACTCTGGATATTGTCCCCATGCAGAAGTAGCTCTTCCTGAATTAGAAGCCAGAACTCAATTTGGCGAATTAATTATGGAAGGTGAAATTGCGACGTTGCAAGGCATTTATGATGATGCTATGTTACGAGTCAACGTTTAAGTTTTGGCGGGGGAATAGTCTCTGCTAATGGACCAAGTTTAGCTTCTGGTCCTTGAACTAGTTCTTCTCGATTTACCGCTGGTGGAGCACTATGATATTCTTGAAGCAGTGGGTGCTTGGCAATATATTGTTTGGCTTCATGAGCTAACCAAGAAATTTTGTTTAAACTGCGTACTTCAGCCTGCCGCATTGCTTTGTGAGGAGCAAAATCAATTTCAGTTCGTTTCATATGCATCTGAATTAGAAAATCTAAATCTTCTATTAATGCTTGAGTCTCTTCGGATTCTGCCCATTGGATAAAAGATTCAACACCAGGATATGGTTTATCTGCTTTTATTTTTTTCATTAAAGCAATCATAGTTTGGGTAATTTGTGAAAAAAGTTTCATAGAATGTTTATCTAAACCGCGCTGTCTAAGCACAAATGCATCGCTATCCATTTCATTAATAAGCGCTCGCATCTTGCCCGTAATATCGAAGTAAAATTCTTCTAAACGTTCTCTTTGCTCTTGGAATTGTTTATCTCTGCTAGATTCTCCTAGTTTCTTAGCAAATTCTGTAGCAAGTTTGATGACTTTTTCGTTTGACATGTGTACCTGAGAGTAATATGAAAATATTGAATACTTTACATGATCTATGGCGACATTGTTTGTTTTGTCCCATTTGTCAAGATTATTGTCGAGATATTGACATTACTGTCGGTCCTGATGAAGCATTTAACTTGGATACCTATCAAAAAGACAACAATTTTCTATATTTAAATTGTGTCTTCAAGAGAGGTAATAAAGTCAAATATAAAGTAAAATATAGTATTGATACACTTACTA
>JBFWUT010000081.1:0-4964 GCA_050247135.1 Candidatus Berkiella sp. | reverse complement strand
TCACAATCTATACGGCTCGTCCTGGTATTGTAATAGGGAAAAAAGGCGAAGACGTCGAAAAGCTGCGCCAGTCATTAAGTAAAATAATGGGTGTTCCGGTTCACCTTAATATAGAAGAGATAAAAAAGCCGGATCTGAATGCTTTCTTGACGGCGCAAAATATAGCTTCTCAGTTAGAACGGCGCGTAATGTTTAGAAGAGCGATGAAAAGGGCCGTGCAAAATGCCATGCGAGCTGGTGCGGAAGGTATTAAGGTTCAAGTTGCGGGTCGATTGGGTGGTGCGGAAATTGCGCGAACAGAATGGTATCGAGAAGGAAGGGTTCCTCTTCATACTTTGCGGGCAGATATTGATTACGCTGAATACCAAGCCAATACAACGTACGGAGTAATAGGCGTCAAAGTTTGGATTTTTAAAGGCGAAGTTCTTGATGGTAGCTTGGCACCAGTTGAAGAGGCTACTGCACCTAAGGAACGTAAGGCGTCTAAAAGGGGTTAATTAAGATGTTACAACCTAAACGAACCAAGTTCAGAAAACAGTTTAAAGGCCGCAATAAGGGTCTTGCGCAAAGTGGCAACAAAGTTTCTTTTGGTGAAATAGCATTAAAGGCTACAGGAAGAGGCAGATTAACTGCTCGACAAATTGAAGCGGCGCGACGAGCAATGACGCGGCAAATAAAGCGTGGTGGGAAAATTTGGATACGCGTATTTCCAGATAAACCAATTACTGGTAAGCCGTTGGAAGTTCGACAAGGTAAAGGTAAGGGTAACGTAGAGTACTGGGTGGCTCAGATACAGCCTGGTAAGGTTCTCTATGAGATGGAAGGTGTTGATGATGCAACTGCTCAGCAGGCTTTTGCATTGGCAGCCGCCAAGCTACCTATCCCCACAACAATAGTTAAGCGGACGGTTATGTAATGAAAGCTTCTGAATTGTTGACGAAATCTTCGTCAGAACTTGAAAATCTGCTGATTTCCTTGCGCGAAGAGCAGTTTAAGATTCGAATGCAGAAATCTACTGCGCAACTTAAAACGAATCATCAGTTCAAGGTTCTGCGTAAAGATATTGCGAGAATTAAGACAGTGCTTGGAGGAATGGGGGCTAAGTCATGAGTGAAATTAAGAGCGCTCCAGTTCAGCGTACCGTCACAGGTACAGTTGTTAGCAATAAAAATGATAAGACAATTACTCTAGAAGTAGAGCGAAAAGTAAAACATACGTTTTATGGGAAAATTATTACTAAAACTTCAAAAGTCACCGCGCATGATGAAGAGAATTCTTGTCAAGAAGGTGACGTGGTGACGGTTGCGCAGAGTAAGCCACTTTCAAAATCAAAAACTTGGAATTTGCTCAAAATAAATCAACGAGCAAATTCCAATAATGTTTAAATCTAAGAACGGGTTCGTTTGGAGATCATAGATGATACAGACCCAAACAAGGTTACAAGTTGCGGATAACAGCGGTGCTCGCAGCGTTCAGTGCATCAAGGTTCTGGGTGGTTCTCACCGCAGATATGCGCGCGTCGGCGACGTTATAAAAGTTTCTATAAAAGAAGCTATTCCGCGTGGCAAAGTAAAAAAAGGCGACGTGATGAATGCTGTTGTAGTACGAACTAAAAAAGGCGTACGAAGACCTGATGGTTCTGTCATACGTTTTGATGAAAATGCTGCTGTGCTGTTAAACAACCAAAAGCAACCCATTGGTACGCGTATATTTGGCCCAGTGACTAGGGAACTGCGAAGTGAGCAGTTCATGAAAATAATTTCATTGGCTCCAGAAGTACTATAGAGAGGCGTGTCCCATGCTTAAAATTAGACGAGATGACCAAATTATTGTCATAGCCGGTCGCGATAAAGGGAAACAAGGTAAGGTGCTGAAAGTGTTGGCCGATAGTACCTTGATTGTTTCAGGTGTTAACGTGGTAAAGAAACATACGAGACCTAATCCACAATTAGGTGTTTCGGGTGGAATATTAGAAAAAGAGGCACCAATCTCTGTTTCTAATGTGGCTATCTACAATAGTGAGACACAAAGAGCGGATCGAGTAGGGTTTAGAATTAATCCCGATGGGTCTAAGGTTCGTTTCTTTAAATCTAATAGCAAACCGATAGATCTGTAGAGATTGAGCAGCAATGGAAACGTTAAAAGATAAGTACCACAAAGATGTAGTGCCGAAACTTGTTGAACAATTTGGTTACGAATCATCAATGGCGGTGCCTAGGATTACCAAAATAACCCTGAATATGGGCGTTGGCGAGGCCGCACAAGATAAAAAGGTTCTCCAGGGTGCCTTGGATGATCTTGAAAAGATTACGGGACAGAAGCCAGTTATTACCTTGTCAAAGAAATCAATTGCAGGCTTTAAAATTCGTGATGGGTGGCCTATCGGTTGCAAAGTGACTCTACGTAAGGATCGTATGTGGGAGTTTTTTGATCGACTGGTCTACATGGCTATTCCACGGATCCGCGATTTTAGGGGATTAAGTGCAAAATCGTTTGATGGGCATGGGAATTTCAGCATGGGCCTTAAAGAGCAGATTGTATTTCCTGAGATTGATTACGATAAGGTAGACAAAATCAGAGGTTTGGATATTTGTATCACGACGACTGCCAAAACTAATGAAGAAGGTCGCGCCTTACTGTCGGCTTTTAATTTCCCTTTTAAATAACAGGAAACCGTTCCAATGGCTAAAGCGTCAATGATTGAGCGTGAAAAACGAAGAAAACTGTTGGTTGAAAAGCACGCGGTCAAAAGAGCAGAGTTGAAATCTATCATTAAAAGCGTTTCTTCTACTGAAGAAGAGCGTTGGGAAGCTCAACTTAAATTACAATCGCTGCCACGAGATTCCAGTAAAGTTCGCCAACGTAACCGCTGTGCATTGACGGGAAGACCTCATGGTTACTATAGAAAATTTGGACTGGGTAGAAACAAGCTTAGAGAAGCAGCTATGCGTGGTGATATTCCTGGTTTAGTTAAGGCAAGTTGGTAAGAGAGCTATTTTATGAGTATGCAAGATCCCATAGCAGACTGTTTGACTCGCATTAGAAATGCACAAATGGCAGGAAAGCTCGAAGTGGCTGTGCCTTTTTCAAAGCTAAAGAAATCGGTTTGTGAAGTATTGCTTGAAGAAGGTTACCTATCGAAGGTTGAAGTGGTTGGCGATGAAAAAAAACCAGTGCTGACTCTTTCTTTAAAGTATTTTGAAGGCAAACCTGTCATTGAAACCATAAAAAGAGTCAGTAGTCCGGGTGCTCGTGTGTTTAAGGCCAAGGATGAAATTCCAAAAGTCAATGATGGTTTGGGTGTTGCTATTCTATCCACCAATAAAGGAATTATTTCAGACCGCACGGCTAAAAGGTTGGGTGTTGGTGGTGAATTAATTTGTACTGTATCTTAATGGGCGATGAATCATGTCACGCGTAGCTAAAAGTCCGATATCCATACCTGCCTCGGTACAAGCAAAAGTAGAAGGACAGGCTTTGACTTTGGAAGGCAAGGTTTCAAAAGTCGAATACAAAATTAATGAAAACGTTTCAGTAACGATCGCAGATGGCAAAATTTCTTTTCTTCCTGCCAATAATGCGTCTAGCTCTTGGGCGCATGCCGGCACAGCAAGGGCAATTGTAAACAATTTAGTCCAAGGTGTTTCAAAAGGGTTTGAGCGGAAGTTGCTTTTAAACGGCGTTGGTTACAAAGCTCAAGCTAAAGGCAATGTTCTTAACTTGAGCTTGGGTTATTCACATCCAGTTGAGCATTGTGTGCCAGAGGGTGTAGTTGTAGAGACTCCTTCGCAAACTGAGATTGTGCTTAAAGGGATAGATAAGCGACTTTTGGGTCAGGTGGCATCCGACATAAGAGCGTATAGACCGCCTGAGCCTTATAAAGGCAAAGGTGTTCGCTATTCTGATGAAATCGTACGACGTAAAGAAGCTAAGAAAAAGTAGTTTCTAAGCGCTAAATTCTGTTAGAGATTGACTTCATGATTCAGAAAAAAGAAACAAGGCTCAGAAGAGCTCGCAGTACGCGTTTGAAAATTCGCGAACTTAATAGCCCAAGGTTAACGGTTAATAAAACCTGCAAGCATATATATGCTCAGATTATCTCTCCAAATGGTGATGTTGTTTTGGCCTGTGCCTCTACTTTAGAGAAAGGCATAGGTTGTACAGGCCAAAATAATAAAACGGCTGCTGTACTCATAGGTAAAAAAATTGCGGAACGTGCAATTGAAAAAGGTGTTACCAAAGTCAGTTTTGATCGATCTGGCTTTAAGTATCACGGCAAAATTCAATCACTAGCAGATGCGGCGAGAGAAGCCGGATTGGTATTTTAAGGGTATTTACTATGGCTAAAAGATCGAACCAAAGGGATGAGAATAAAGAAAATTCTCCGGTTGTAGAGTTCTTACAAGAAGAAGGCCTGCAAGAGAAGCTGGTTCAAGTTAACCGTGTATCCAAGGTTGTAAAAGGCGGAAGAATTTTCAGCTTTACTGCTTTGACTGTGGTAGGTGATGGTAAGGGCCGGGTCGGTTTTGGCCGAGGAAAGGCGCGAGAGGTTCCTCTTGCTATTCAGAAAGCCCTTGACCAAGCGCGTCGTAATATGATTCAGGTTGATCTTAAGGGGACGACTATTCACCACAAAATCAACGGAACACATAGCGCATCAAAAGTATATATGCAGCCTGCCTCTGAAGGTACGGGTATTATCGCCGGTGGCGCGATGAGGGCGGTGCTTGAAGTTGCAGGGGTTCAGAACGTTTTAGCTAAGTGTTATGGATCAACCAATCCGGTTAACGTTGTAAGGGCGACATTTAATGGTCTTGCGGCTATTACGGGCCCTGAAAAAATAGCGGCTAAACGAAATAAAACCGTTGAATAAGTTTTGAGGTAGAAAACATGTCGCAAGAAAAAACGTAGACAATAAAGTTAACCAAAAGTTTGATTGTGCGTCATAAGTCACATATTGCTAG
>JBFWUT010000080.1:0-5147 GCA_050247135.1 Candidatus Berkiella sp. | reverse complement strand
TTCGAGTTAAGTAACTTACATTTTCTCAAAAAAAAGCTATGCAATAACATACCCTAGTCTGTGAAGAAAGGAAATGTAGATTTGATCTGAATTTTGCTAAAGTAACGTCATGACAAAAGCATTCGATATTCTTCTGGTTGCTAACGGCCACATTCCTTCTCAAAATGACTGGCACGACTTGCAGTATACCTTTTTAATTTGCACAGATGGCGCTGCAGACACCCTCTTACAATATAAACTTATTCCGAACGTCATCATTGGCGATTTTGATTCTTTAGCAAATGCGAAAGAACGCTTCCCCCAAAGCCAGCTTGTTAAAATCGATGATCAGAACACAACTGATTTTGAAAAAGCGTTACAGTATTGTATAAAGTTTCCTAACAAAAAAATCGTTTGCTTAGGTGCATTAGGTGGGTTTGCTGATCATGGGATCCATAACCTAAGCCTGATGGTCCAGTACCACCCAAAGCTGGATCTGTGTTTTCTGAATCCAACCCCCTATGGATCTGAATGGATCTTTGTATTAAAAGCTAAAACGCGGATATACACGCCGAAAAATAGCCTCATTTCATTTTTCCCCTTCCCTGAAGCCACTTTAACCGCTCCTACTCTTGAATGGCCGCTTGATCGTACCCATATAACTCAAATAGGAAAGCACGCTGTGCGTAACCGCACAACGCAAGAATTAACGGAAGTAGAGTGCGAGGGTAAATGTGTGTGTTTCGTGAACTCGCCCGCTTATCCAGCCCTCGTAAGTGATTGATTATTAATGGATTGTTGCAGATAAAAGGTGTGTAAATCCTAGCTATTGAGCACACATTATGTTATAAATAAGCTAGTATACAAGTTAAGATGTATTGTATTGGGAGGCTGTGATGGCTCGCACTATAAGAGAAGATTTCGATAATCTGATGAAGCAATTCCCTCAAGCTTCATACCAAAAATATGAGGAACTGTTAGATTTAGCGCAAAAATTTGGCGACAATGTGGTGCGTCAAAAACTGCAAGCAAAGCCTGAAAATAAGCCGCAGCCAGCTAAAAATGAGGTTCTAGACCTCATCAATGAAGGGTTACGTCTGCACGATAAAAATATTAATCGTGCCGTTAACGATCTCTATAAAGCAGCTGAAAAGCGCTTTGAACAAGAACATGCTAATCGTGCAAGACCTGCTTTAGAGCTTGAAGATCGTCCAGCTAATAAAGCTGCCAATAAAGCTCAACAAAAGCTGAAAGCGGATTGGATTAAAAATAGCGCAGATGGCGATCCTAAGATTAGGGATGCGGCTATTCGCCAAGCGATAGACAATATCAGAAAAGATCCACAATCTTTTACCGAACAGTTCAAGAATGTGGTTCGTGCTGAAGCGGAATACCGTTTAGCTCTGAAAATGCGCAATGCACCCAAACCCGGAAAGAAAATCGAACCAAGGCCATACTAATAAAATCGGGCCTGCTAGGAGCTTAAGATGTCTCTTTCAAGCGCTATTTTAAAAGGCACTTATGAGGATGTCGAAAAGCTCGTAGCAGGTGGTGCGCCAATCAATATTAGCGATGAATATGGCTTTAATCCTCTCGTTCATGCTGTTGTCACTCATCGTATCGATGTCGTTCGACTGTTACTTAAAAACAATGCCATGGTCGATATTATCGATGATACCGGCTCAACGCCATTGCACTGGGCTGTAGATGTTGACGACGTCGAGGCCACAAAACTATTGCTTTACTATGGTGCCAATCCCAATGCCTACACCGAGAATGGTCAACCCGTTCTGTTTTATCCTTTACTTCGTAAAAATACCCTCTTGATCAAATTGTTAACAGAAAAAGGCGCATCCCTAGATTTTGCCAAAGATTACATCAATGCCAAACTCGTCGGCCATCGCTTTGAGTTGCGCGGGAACACCGATGTCATTAATGCAGCAGGGTTGTTTCTCTCTATCGATCTTGAAGGCTTTTACTTAGAATTCACTTTAAAAGTCATTCGCGAATCGTTGGAACGATTCATCAATAGTTATGTCGCAAGACGTATGAATGTTCATGAAACAGAATTGCGTGAAATCATCGGTGCTTTAAATAATGCTTATAAGATCCGAGAATTCAAACATATTACTAAAGATGCCAAAGAGCATAGAAGTCAAATTTATCCCTTATTAGACAGAGAATTGCTGTTGCTTCCTGTCTCTTATAAAGGCCATGCAATTACTTTTATTAAACATGGTAATTTTATGGCCAAGTGCGATAGAGGCGTATTTAAAATGACCGATCCTATCGTTATCCATAAGATTGGTAATCATCGGCCATTTTCCAATCATGATTTTTTAATGAATTTACTTTACCAACCACAAACAGAAAAAAGCATGAAATCTGACATCTACAAAATTTTGGATTTAGAACCTTATGCTAAACTCCCCATTAAACATCAGATCACGGGTAATTGCTCCTGGGCCAATGCAGAATCTTCGGTGGCTGCCATGCTGTATATGTTGTTACATGACAAAATAGGCAATAAAGGCCAAATTCCTGAACTCGTTAATGAAGTGATGACCTTCTATCGAGCCTGGCTTGACTGGGATAAAAATCGTGCTTTAGAAGACTGGATGCAAGATTTTGACAAGATGTCATTTTTCCGACAAAAATCTAAAGCCGCGTTACTCGGCGCCGTGTTATTTCAAGCGTTAAAGCCTAACAATCCCTCAGACGTTGAACGGGCTAAAAAGATCTTAAATACCTTATCACGCAAAGAATTTCACTATGTGGTCAGAATTTATGCAAATATTTTTCTTGGCAGTCGCAAAAGCAATGAAGGGATCAATTTTCAACGCATGATTGAGACTTGCGGTTATAAGCTATCACAATTTAATAACTAGGAAGCTATGAAACCACTGATTGGCCTATTGCTCTTATTAACGCTATTGGTACTTTCTTACCTTGTTCTAAAGCCTTTGTATCAGGCATACCTACGCAAGCGAACCTATCTTAACATCATGCGGGTGGTGGATAGCGGATATCAACATGCAAACCCCTATTTAATTAGCAAATCAGCTAAAGAACAACAGGAAGATGACACCTTGACTTATGGTGAAATAGACACTGTGGCTCTTTTAGATTTATTAGCAAGGCTTAAGCCCACCTCGAAGGATGTCTTTTATGATCTGGGCTCAGGTTCTGGTAAAGCAGTCTTTGCTGCGAAATTACGTTATCCACAGATGCGAGCCATTGGTATTGAACGTCAATCTGAACTTCATGATTTGGCAGAAGAAATACGTCAAAGCATGGCGCCACCCCATCCCGATTATATCTGCGATGATTTTCTCAACGTCGATTTTACCGACGCCACTATCATTTTGATTAATGCGACCGCATTTCACGGGGAACAGTGGGAAGCCCTATTGGCTAAACTAAAAGCCTTAAAGCCCAAGACCAAAATCATTATTACCTCTAAAAAACTTCCTGCTACCCTGTTCGTCCATTGCTATGGCGCAATGGAAAAAATGAATTGGGGACTTTGTACTACCCATATCTATGAGAAAGTTTGATATAATCGGTCCATGCAAGCACAAGAAATTATCCAAAACATCTGCATCTGGGCATTGCCCGTATTATTCGCCATCACCCTGCATGAAGCAGCACATGGCTATGTCGCCCATAAACTGGGCGATCATACCGCCTACCTGCTAGGGCGAGTCAGCGCCAATCCCTTAAAACATATTGATCCGATTGGCACTATTGTGATCCCGCTCATCCTCATGCTGACCTCACCCTTTATTTTTGGTTGGGCCAAGCCCGTACCTGTGGATGGTCGCAATCTCAAAAATCCTCGCTGGGATATGGCTTGGGTTGCCTTAGCAGGTCCCCTTTCAAATTTCTTGATGGCCCTCATTTGGACCGGCTTTTTAAAATTGGGGCTTTATCTGGTACAACAAAAAGTGGTTTTTGGCGTGCCCTTAGCGCTGATGGGCAAAGCAGGATTGGCCATCAATTTGGTTCTAATGGTGCTCAATCTCATTCCTTTTCCTCCTTTAGATGGAAGTCGCCTTTTGTCAGCGGTGCTGCCACAGCGTGCTGCTTACCGTTTCAACCAAATTGAACGTTACGGCTTTCTTATTTTGCTAGCGCTTGCGGTTGCTGGTGTTCTTACTAAAATAATCGTGCCTCCAGTCCAATGGCTTTCACTGCTCATTCTTAATATATTTGGCATTGCTTGAACCATCTTCCCTAGCTTTTGCAGGCCATACCGATTATCATTCAGCTCCTAAGCTTCAGCCCCTTGTCGGTAGTTCAGCACCCTAAATCGTGGTAAGCTGTTCAACCAAACTCATATATACACGGTGATCGTAGCAATTATGAATAAACCGCAACATCCGCAAGACTATTCATTTAAGATCTCAGACTGCTTGTTAGGCTTTCAAACCCTGTTTATCGCGATTGGCGCGACCGTTATGGTGCCTTTGCTCACCGGGATGAACCCTAGCGTGGCCCTGTTTACAGCCGGAATAGGCACCCTGATTTTCCAAGCCATGACAAAGGGGCAGATCCCCGTTTTCTTGGGGTCTTCTTTTGCCTTCGTTCCTGCGACCATTTACGGTATCGCAACCTGGGGACTACCCAGTACGTTGTTTGGTTTGGCTGCTTGCGGCCTGGTTTATCACTTCATGGCCTTGCTGACGTACACCCGGGGTCAAGAATTTGTTAACCGTATTTTCCCTCCCTTAATTACCGGCCCTATTATTATGAATATTGGTCTGGTATTAGCTCCAGTTGCCATCAACATGGCCATGGGCAAAACCGGGGATGGTCAAACCGTTTTATTTGAACAAAACACCGCGTTGTTAGTGGCTAGCATTGCCTTAGTGGCCACCATCATTACCCGCATGTTTGGCAAAGGCCGCTTAAAATTAATCCCTATTTTAGTCGGTGTGGTGTTTGGTTACATCGCAAGCCTTTGGTTAGATATTGTCGACCTCTCGATGGTTGAAGCAGCGCCTTGGTTTCAATATATCCATCATTACTTTACCTTCCCTGAAGTAAATTGGAGCGCTGGGGTTCTGATGGTGCCTATCGCTGCCGTTTCTGCCATTGAGCACATCGGCGACATTATGGCGATAGGTGGCATTACTCGTCGCAACTATTTACGCTATCCTGGCATT
>JBFWUT010000079.1:0-5769 GCA_050247135.1 Candidatus Berkiella sp. | reverse complement strand
CTCCTGCTTGTGTAGATAGATGAGTTGTACCAGCAACCTATACGAATTTTCACGTTGAAGTACAACCAGTATTTGAACAGGCTGACGGTAGTTTCAAATATCCAGACACTTACAATGGTGGTAGCTGGAAAATAACTAAGCCTCGTGAAGAAATGACGGCCAGGAAGGAGTTTCACCAAGAGAAAAATAAAAACCTTCGACGCTTATGCAAGATGGCAAGAGCTTGGAAAAATAAACATGGTGTTGGTATGGGTGGCTTGCTGATTGATACCTTAGCTCATAATTTTCTTAAATCCACGACAGATTATGACGAAAAAAGCTTCTTTTGGTATGACTTTATGAGTAGGGATTTTTTTAAATATTTGATGGATCAGCCAGACCAAGAGCATTACAAAGCACTTGGCAGTAATCAAAATGTTAGGGTAAAGAAAAAATTTCAAAAGAAAGCAAAAAAGGCTTATGACTTATGTTTATTGGCTATTGGAGATGGCGATTCAGATAGCGCACACGACAAGTGGAAAAAAGTATATGGACGGCCATTCCCAGCAAAAAGCACACAAATTGCACAAGCTTCGACCGAATCTATGCAGTCGTGGCGTAATACAGAGCAATATATTGACGACTTACATCCAATCGACATTCGTCATAATATGAAACTAGAGTGTGAAGTATCGCAAAATGGATTTAGAGATAATTTCTTAACTAAAATGATAGCTCAAAAAATCCCACTACTCACAAACAAGAGTTTACATTTTAAAGTCATGGAAATAGATGTTCTAGAACCATATCAAATTAAATGGAAAGTCTTAAATAGAGGGGTGGAGGCCAAAAGGAAAGATTGTATTCGTGGACAAATTATCCCTGACAATGGGCATATGGAGCAAAAAGAAAGCACCAGTTTTAAAGGTGAACATATTGTTGAGTGTTATGCCATTAAAGATGGTGTTGTAGTTGCCAAAGACCGAGTTGATGTTCCCATTCAGTGAGATGAAGTATGACAAAGGATGAGTTCCTAAAAAGCGTAGCTGAGGCAGGCTATAACGTAGGTTTTGGGGCAAAGAAACATTTTGCAACCTATGATATTGTTGAAAAAATTCCAGGCCTTATTAATTTTTTTTCAATGGCATTTGGAATATATGCCTTAGTTTGTAAACAGCTATCAAATGACATTTTATCAGCTTCACTTGTTGTTCTTGGTATTATTAGTATGTACATCTCATATTATGATCCCAAAAAGTTAGAATATGAACAAAGTGGAATAAAGCTTACGCAGATATACAATAACCTTGCCCTTCTTTATAGGAAGGCAAAGAGTGGTAATGATGCCGATGTTCCAATTCTTTTAAGTGAGTTAGCACTATTACAGAGTCAATATTATACAGTCAGCCAAACTAAACAAATATTATTTTCTGATTGGTATGCACATTATAAGTTTTTTTGGCAGCATCAAATAGAGTGGGTAGATGAGCAAAAAAATTTCTCTCTATTTAGAGATAAAATACCATTATCATTTTATTTTTTTTGTGTAGTCTTCTTGATCGTCCTTATTTCATATCACTATGAAAAAATTAGTAATTTTTGTATTGCTATATCACATTAGGCAAAATAGCCACCAGTCAAGTAGATAGGATGCTATGCAAAAAAATCTCCCCAAATTCCAAGAAGAATACAGTGCCAAAATCCCTGCATTGACCTTGCTGGTATCACTTGGCTGGAATTTCTTATCGCCAGCGCAAGCACTTGCCGCACGAGAACATAAAACCAGTGAAGTCGTATTAAAAAATATCTTACGCGAAGAGTTAAAAAAACGTCATTTTCACTATGCAGGTAAAGACTATCCCCTCAGCGAAAAAGCCATTGATACCTTGTTATCAGAAGTGTGCAATCCAGCCTTAAACGAAGGTTTAGGCGTGGCTAATGAGCGTATTTATAATCATATGCTGTACGGTATTACCGTCACTGAATTTGTAGATGGTAAAAAAGCCAGCGTCACGATTCCTTTAATGGATTGGTCTAACGTCACCAATAATCGCTTTGATTTTACCGAAGAATTTAGTGTTTTACGCGAGAATGGACTGGATTCGCGCCGTCCTGATATTGTCTGTTTTGTGAATGGCTTACCTTTAGTGGTGATAGAAGCCAAGCGGCCAGATGGTCATGCAGGTAAAGCCCCCACCATTGCCGAAGGTATTTCGCAGTCATTGCGTAATCAGCGTCATGATGAGATTCCTTCCTTGTTCGCTTATACGCAACTGTTGTTATCTATTAACGGCATAGAAGGGCGTTACGGCACAACCTTAACCAAAGAAAAGTTTTGGGCAGCATGGCGCGAAGAAGACATTAGCGATGCCGCTATGTATGCCTTTAAAAATACCAAGCTCCATATCAATCAGCTTAATACGCTGTTTTCTTACCGCCCCGTAGCCGATAGAAAATGGTACGAGCAGCTTGTGGCTGGTGGTGAGTTAATGGTGACTGAGCAAGACCGCCTACTCATTAGCTTGCTGCAACCGTCTCGTTTATTGGAGATGGTGCGCTATTTTGTGTTGTTCGATAAAAAAGTCGGCAAGATTGTGGCTCGTTATCAGCAGGTTTTTGGCATCAAGCGGCTGATTGAGCGTATTGGTAAGCAACGACCCGATGGTGGACGAGAAGGCGGTGTGATTTGGCATACTACAGGGTCAGGTAAATCGTTCACGATGGTGTTTTTATCGAAAGCCTTAATTCTGCATGACAGTCTCAAAAAGTGCCGCATTATTGTCGTCACTGACCGTATCGACCTAGAGAGCCAATTAAGTAAAACCTTTGCTTCTGGTGGTGAGTTAGCCAGTAAAAAAGACCGCGAAGAAGCACTCGCCACATCGGGCAGAGGCTTGGCCGAAAAAATTGGTAAAGGTCAGGAGCGTATTGTTTTCTCTTTAGTACAAAAATTTAATACCGCCGCTAAATTGCCCGAATGCTATAACGACAGCCCCGATATTATTGTGCTGATTGATGAAGGCCATCGTAGTCAAGGCGGAGAAAATCATATTCGTATGAAGCAAGCCTTACCTAAAGCGGCTTTTGTGGCGTTTACGGGTACGCCTTTACTCAAAGAAGATAAAACCACTAATAAGTTTGGCGCAATTGTTCATGCTTACACCATGCAACGTGCCGTCGAAGATAAAACCGTTACGCCGTTATTATATGAAGAGCGTATTCCTGATTTAGAGGTCAACGAACGCGCCATTGATACATGGTTCGACCGTATTACTGCTAATTTAAGCGAAGAACAACGTACCGACCTTAAACGCAAGTTTGCCCAAAAAGGTCAAATCTATCAGTCCGAAGACCGCATCCGTTTAATTGCACTCGATATAGCAGAACACTTTACCCAGAACATAGAGGAAGGGTTAAAAGGCCAAATTGCCTGTGATAGCAAGATTTCGGCTATCAAGTACAAACAGTTTTTAGATGAAGCAATGGCTATTTTAGAGCCAGAACAACAGTTTGAAACGGCAGTTGTGATTTCCGCACCCGATACGCGTGAAGGCAATACTGATGTTGATGAAAAATCTATGCCGCTAGTCAGTAAATGGTGGAAAGATAATGTTGGTTCACAAGATGAGTCAGTTTATACCAAACAAGTGATCAGCCGTTTTGAAGATGACCCAAAACTCAAGTTGTTGATCGTTGTCGATAAGCTGTTAACGGGTTTTGATGAGCCACAAAATGCCGTGTTGTATATTGATAAACCGTTAAAATCGCACAATCTTATCCAAGCTATTGCCCGTGTTAATCGTCTGCACGACAAAAAGAAATTTGGCTTATTAATAGATTATCGCGGCATTTTAGCCGAATTAGACACCACAATTGCCAACTATCAAGACTTAGCCAACCGTACACAGGGCGGTTTTGAGATAGATGATTTACTTGGCTTATATAGCCAAATGAGTAGTGAATATAAACGCTTGCCTCGTCTTTATCAGAACCTTTGGGCGATATTTAAAGATGTCAAAAACAAGAATGACATCGAGCAGTTGCGACAAGTATTGATTCCTCACGTCCAAGAAGTGAATGGCGAGTTGGTTGATGTGCATTTGAAAGTCAGAGATGACTTTTACGAAGCGTTAACGGAGTTTGCGAGTTGCCTACAAATTGCCTTGCAGTCGATGAGCTTTTTTGATGATAAAAGCTTTAGCGATGCCGACCGTCAGCACTATAAAGACACGGTAAAACAACTCAGCAGCTTACGACAATTAGTCAGACGTGATGCAGGGGAAACTGTGGACTATGACCAGTATGCCGAACAAGTCAAAAAGCTATTGGACAAGCACGTTGTTGGTGTCGGGGTAAAAGAATCCGAAGGCGTTTATGAAGTCGGTAAAATGGGTCGCCAGCTCAAGCCCGAAGAATGGAACGCCGACAAAACGCGCAATGAGACGGACATCATTAAAACACGCGTCACCAAAATGATTGAGCAAGAGTTACGCGATGACCCCTATGCCCAAGAGTCTTTTTCTAAGTTATTGCGTCAAGCGATAGAAGAAGCAGAAAGCCTATTTGACCATCCACTTAAACAGTATTTGTTATTTTCTGAGTTTGAGGAAAAGGTAAAAGAGCGGAAGCTGGATGACTTACCCAGTCGATTTATCGGCAATCGTTATCCTCAAGCCTATTTTGGCGTGTTCAAAACGGTGTTGCCTGATGTGATCAGCCGCTTATCTCAAGATGAAAATAAAGAAGATTTAGAAATATGGATTCAGTTGGCATTTAAAATTGATGAGCTGGTGAATCAAGCAGTGTTAGAGAACTCAATCAGTCCACAAAGCATTGAATCCGAAATACGAAAGGCGTTATTGCCACTTATTTTTAAAACATGCAAAGACATTGGTGCAGGTATGGATCAAGCCAAAGCGATTGTCGAAATGATTGTCCAAATTACGCGAGTTGGGTTGTTGCATGAACGTATTGAGCAATGAGCCTATAGGCCGTTTATGGTATGGCGATATTGAAATTAATTATCAAATTGCCAACCGCGAGCGTGTCGCGTCACGAGTTCTTATTAAGGTTCATCCTGATTGTCGTGTCGAGGTTCATGCGCCAGAAAGCGCAACACTTGAAGCAATACACCATGCCGTAAAACAAAGAGCGCGTTGGATTGCTCAGCAGTTGGCGGAGTTTGAAGCACAATTAACCTATGTCACACCCCGTTGTTATGTCAGCGGTGAAAGTCATTATTATTTGGGTAAACAGTATGTTTTAAAAGTGATAGAAGACCCATTACAGCATCAGCAGGTCAAACTGTTACGGGGAAAAATACAAGTTTATGTTCATCAAAAGAATACAGATACCATTAAGAGTCTATTAAAAGAGTGGTATAAAAAACGATCTAAAGAAGTTTTTCAACGCCGTTTAGAAGCATTGTTGCCACAAGCATTATGGGTTGTAGCACCTCCTACGATCAGAATACAAACGATGCAAAAACAGTGGGGTAGTTGCTCACCAGAGGGGCGAATCACGCTCAACCCTAACTTAGTCAAGGCAAAGCGCGATTGCGTTGACTACGTTATTCTCCATGAGCTGTGTCATCTTGCTGAACATAATCATAGCGAGCATTTTTATCGGTTAATGGCGCAAGTGATGCCTAATTGGCAGGTTATTAAAAAAGAGCTTGATGATAGGGCGGCAGTGTTTTTGGGGTGTAGAGATACTAAACAATAGATATTCTAGTCTTAATTTACGAACGTGTTTGGATAAAATTCATTGAGTTTTTCCGATGTTTTGGCT
>JBFWUT010000078.1:0-5860 GCA_050247135.1 Candidatus Berkiella sp. | reverse complement strand
CACGCCAATACAACTGGTTGCTAATCGTCGTTTTCATGGATTATTGGTGAAT
Organism: Candidatus Berkiella sp.; assembly: GCA_050247135.1. Lineage (GTDB taxonomy): Bacteria > Pseudomonadota > Gammaproteobacteria > Berkiellales > Berkiellaceae > Berkiella. The sequence goes on along the minus strand of JBFWUT010000078.1, from coordinate 5,808 downwards.
GGTGTTCCTGTTGAATATCAAAAAGACGGTGAAACACGCGGCGATTACGTGCGTTTGGTGGATTTTGAAAATAAACATAATGACTGGTTAGCAGTCAATCAATTCTCTATTAAAGGCGCAAAACACACCCGCCGACCTGACATTATTCTCTTTGTGAATGGCTTGCCTTTAGTCGTCATTGAGTTAAAAAATCCCACCGATGAAAAAGCCGATATTTGGAAAGCCTACGATCAACTGCAAACCTACAAAGAACAAATCAGCGACTTATTCCAATACAACGAAATTTTAGTCATTAGTGATGGCACCGAAGCCAAAATGGGTTCGCTGTCCAGTAATGGCGAACGCTTTATGGCATGGCGCACTATCGACGGTAAAGACTTAGACCCACTTGGTCAATTTAACGAACTGGAAACGCTGACTCGCGGCATTCTTGACCCTGAAATGCTACTGGATTATTTACGCTTTTTTATTCTCTATGAAGATGATGGCCAACTAATTAAAAAGATAGCAGGCTATCACCAGTTTCACGCGGTACGTTCGGCGATTGTCAAAGTCGTCACCGCTTCACGTCCTGATGGCGATCAAAAGGGTGGAGTGGTTTGGCATACTCAAGGCAGTGGTAAAAGCATCACCATGACCTGTTTTGCTGCCCGTGTCATGCGTGAGTCAGCAATGGAAAACCCGACGATTGTGGTGATAACCGACCGCAACGACTTAGATGGTCAATTGTTTGGCGTGTTTTCTTTAGCTCAAGACCTACTACGCGAACAACCTGTACAAGCGGATACACGCCAAGACCTGCGCGATAAACTATCGCTACGTCCTGCGGGTGGGATTGTTTTCGCCACGATTCAGAAATTCACCCTTGCCGATGACGAAAACAAATTCCCTGTGTTGTCTGACCGTCACAATATTGTTGTGATTGCCGATGAAGCTCACCGCACCCAATATGGCTTTAATGCCACACTCAAAGGCAAAGCAGGGCAAGAACGCTATCAAGTCGGTTATGCCCAACATCTACGCGATGCCTTGCCTAATGCCACGTTTGTTGCCTTTACAGGAACGCCAGTATCTAGCGAAGACCGTGACACTCGCGCCGTGTTTGGTGATTACATTCACGTTTATGATATGCAGCAAGCCAAAGAAGACGGTGCAACGGTCGCTATTTATTATGAATCACGGTTAGCAAAACTAGGTCTGAAAGAAAGTGAATTACAGCATATCGACGAGGATGTAGATGAATTAGCCGAAGATGAAGAAGAATACGAACAATCTCGACTAAAAAGCCGTTGGGCCGCTTTGGAAGGTATTGTCGGTGCTGAACCTCGTATTGCTCAAGTCGCCGCCGATTTAGTCACGCACTTTGAAGAACGTAACCGAGCACAAACAGGCAAAGCGATGATTGTCGCCATGAGCCGTGAAATTTGCGTTCATTTATATAATGCCATCATCAAACTACGCCCTGATTGGCACAATGACGACCCAGAGCAGGGCGCAATCAAAATTGTGATGACAGGTAGTGCCAGCGACAAAGCCTTATTACGTCCACATATTTACTCGCATTACGTAAAAAAACGCCTAGAAAAACGATTCAAAGATCCTCAAGACCCGCTACAAATCGTCATTGTCCGCGATATGTGGCTAACAGGGTTTGACGCGCCATGTGTCCATACTTTGTATGTTGATAAGCCCATGAAAGGCCACAACCTCATGCAAGCCATAGCCCGTGTTAATCGCGTGTTTAAAGACAAGCAGGGCGGTCTAGTGGTGGATTACATTGGTATTGCCAATGAACTCAAGGCGGCTATTAAGGAATACACCAACAGCAAAGGCCGAGGCAGACCGACTGTAGATGCCAGCGAAGCCTACGCCATATTAGCTGAAAAGCTTGATGTCCTGCATGGCATGGTTCATGGTTTTGACTACAGTGGCTTTTTGACAGGTGGCCACAAATTATTGGCACAAACGGCTAACTTTGTTTTGGGGCTAAAGGACGGCAAAAAACGCTTTGCCGATACCACCTTAGCCATGAGTAAAGCCTTTACCTTGTGCTGTACGCTAGATGAAGCCAAAGCAGTCCGCGAAGAAGTCGCTTTTTTTCAAGCGGTAAAAGTATTACTCACTAAGCGCGAGTTGAGCCAAAAGAAACTTACCAACGAAGAGCGCGAACTGGCGATTCGGCAAATTATTGGTCAAGCCATTGTCTCCGAAGATGTGGTCGATATTTTTGATGCTGTTGGTTTAGAAAAACCCAATATTGGTTTATTGGATGAAGCCTTTTTAGATGAAATACGCCACTTGCCAGAGCGTAATTTGGCTGTGGAGCTGTTAGAGCGTTTGCTAGAAGGTGAAATAAAAAGCCGTTTTAAAACCAATGTTTCCCAAGAAAAGAAGTTTTCTGACTTGCTGACCAATGTCATCAAACGCTATCAAAACCGCTCGATAGAAACGGCGCAGGTGATTGAAGAACTCATCGACATGGCCAAGAAGTTTCAAGCTGCGGCCAGCCGTGGTGAAACACTTGGGCTAAACGATGATGAATTAGCGTTTTATGATGCGCTTGCTAATAACGAAGCCTCGGTGCGTGAGCTGGGCGATGATATTTTACGTGCCATTGCTTTTGAGCTGACTGAAAGCCTACGCAAGAATATCAGTGTCGATTGGGAAAAGCGCGACAGTGTACGTGCCAAGCTGGAGAGTGAACCAAAACGGGGGCTGGCGTTATTTTGATACCGACACCTCGCCAGTCACTCGCATAATCGTTGCCCGAGAGACCCCGTAAACACGAGACAATGAACTAATGGATGCACCGTTTTTTCTCAGATTGATAATCTCGGCCTGCTGACTCGGTGTCGTTTTTACAGGACGACCCAACACCTTGCCTTCTCTTTTGGCTCTCGCCAATCCTGACTGTGTACGCTCCACTAATAAATCACGCTCCATCTCAGCCACTGCCGCTAACATTTGCAGCATCATCTTGCCAGACGGCGAAGCGACATCTAACTTACCCAACTGTAAAATAATGACTTCAATTTTACGTTTTGCCAGTGCTTTGATCGTCGCACTCACATCTTGCGCATCACGACCGAGTCGATCCAGTTTAGCCACGACCAATATTTCCCCATCACGAATCTGGCTTAATAAAGCTTTAAATTGTGGCCGTAATGACGCATGGGTCTTCCCACTCACCCCTTCATCCGCAAACCAATAATCGACTTTAAACCCCGCTCTTTCAATTTCGAGTCGTTGATTGTCTGAGGTTTGGTCTTTGGTACTGACACGACCGTATGCAAAGGTTGCCATGAGGGTTTTTCTACTGGATTTAAGGGTTTGGTCGGCTATGCTATGTTCAATAGCGTAGCAAATAGATATGAACAGGCATATTAGTCTAAAAGCTAATTTATGAACATAGTTTTTTTGATGTTTTAGCCCCTGTTCACAAAGGGACGATTATGAATAAAAGAAAACCTAAAAAAATACTCACACAAAGTAATGGCCTGCCCATTTATCAACTCTATATCTGGATTCATGACATTCACCCCATTATTTGGCGACGAATACTTGTCTACGCCGACAGCACGATTGCAGACTTGCATTACACGCTACAGATTGCCTTTGGCTGGGAAGATTTACATTTAAATATGTTTCACATTCATGGTCAACAATATGGCGTTTACCACGATGGTGGTATTAGTTTTATGACCGATCCCAAACGCGTCAAGCTCTCGGATTTTAATTTTTATCACAACGAGCGTTTTCGCTATGAATATGATTTTGGGGCAGGCTGGGTACATGAAATACGCGTCGAAGCCTTTTTGGAAAAGAATGATAAATACAGCTACCCTTATTGTCAGCAAGGCCACTGTAAAGCTCCTCCTGAAGATTGTGGTGGGGCATTTGCCTTTATGGAGCAACGCGATGCGGCACCACGACATTTATATGACTTGTTTGATGAGGTTATCGAAGCCATTGAAAACAATGACCTTGATGCTATTCGTGATTACCTAGAAGAAATAAACACCTTACGAGAATGGCTTACACTGGATGATTTTAATCGGTCGCAGGCTAACCATCGACTCCAACAATACGCACAACATGATGATGCTTGGAGATGGCCTGAGTAATTGAAGGGGGATTTTTACCATGAAAATACGCATACAAATCGTGATGGAAGCCGCTAATGGCGAATCCGAGCGGATTGAAGATATTGCCGAGCTGGAACGCAACTCACTCCAACCAGAGACCCTTGGTTTAACACTTGCTGAGTCAAAAACGCTCTTGCAAGGCATACAGCAGCGCATGGTTAGCGAACAAGTGGCTGAATATATGGCACAATTTAACACCTGTCCCGACTGCGGCGCACGTCGAACAAAAAAAGGGCAGCATACCCTTGTGTACCGTACCTTATTTGGTAAGCTGAACCTGATTAGCCCTCGGTTGTAGGGGTAATTACCACATAGCTGCTAAAAGCGACATCTGCGCGATAAAACAGGGTAAAATATAGCTACCAAAATAAAACATCCAATGATAGCATAATGACCATCTAAAAATCAGACGGTAAAGGATATTAAAATTGGCATGGAACTGGCGTGACGAAGCACTTGACATTCATTGGTCACTCACGAGTGAAGAGCGAGCCTTACTAAACAATAAAACCCCCTACGGACGTTTAGGCTTTGCTATTTTACTCAAATACTTTCAGAATGAAGGCCGTTTTCCTGAACAGATCAATGACGTTCCTAGTGTCGTGTTAGTCTATTTAGCCAACCAATTGGATACCGATCGTAGTGATTTAGAAGACTACGTCTTGAATAGTCGCATGAGTCAACGTGACAGAAAAGAGATTTTGAGGTTTTTGGGTATTCGCCGCTCAACGATACAAGATCGACGCGAACTAAGGGAGGTATTAACCCGTGAGCTACTTCCGAGTGACCCCAGCACCACCGCACTACAGGAGTTTGCGCTTACTTGGTTTAGGACTCGCAGCATGGAGCCACCAGCCGCCGAGCAATTGGAACGCCTTATTCGCACCACTAGCCGTGACTTTGAATCTTGCCTCCTTCATCAAATGGCCGCAGGGCTAACCGCAGAAACCAAAGCACACATTGATCGTTTATTAAATATCCCTGACGATAGTAACGAGACAGCGGTGACTGATGAAGATGAATCCAGTCACAGCCTCAGGTGGTTAAAAGGTCACTCTGGCCATGTCAGCCTTAAAAGTATCTTACAAGCGGTTAGCCGTGTCGATTATCTCCAGAAAATGGCTGTTCCTTCCGCGTTTCTTGCCAAATTCCCTTTGAAATGGCTGCGAAAATACCACCGCCGAGTTGGCGCAGCCTCGACATGGGAATTGCGCCGTCATCCTGATAACATCCGCTATGCAATGATGGCCGCCTTTTGCTGGCAACGGCAACGCGACATTACCGATGATTTAATTGAGTTATTGATTCAAATCACGCATAAAATTGGTAAACGTGCTGAAAATAAGATTGAAAAACAACTATTTGAACACTTCAAACATATTCGTGGTAAAAACACCTTGCTCTTTAAGCTCGCAGAAACAGCGATTGATCAGCCCGAAGGAGTCATCAAAGACGTGTTATATCCTACGGTAGGTTTAGACACGCTAAAAAATGTGGTGATTGAATTTAAAGCCAAAGGTAAACCTCATCAGGAAGCCGTGCATCACATCGTGCGCCGCTCTTATGGCCATCACTACCGCCGCATGATTGCCCCCTTGCTTCAGACCTTAGACTTTCAATGTAATAACCCTCAACAACCCATCATTGCCGCATTGAATTATCT
>JBFWUT010000077.1:0-6419 GCA_050247135.1 Candidatus Berkiella sp. | reverse complement strand
TTCTAAGCCAATGTTGAGAGAGTGCCAACCACTCTCTTTGAGAACTTTAAGCATCTCTGGTCGTTTAGCGAAGACTCCGCTGGTACCAAATGAATACAATACACGAAATTTGTCCTTGAACAAGGGTGCGACCTGCGCCATCAGTGGATGGGTTGCGAAGCTCTCGTCGCGGATAAAGACAGTTGTAACTCCGTGTTTTACCAAATCCTCAATCTCTTCCGCCACATAATCCAAGGTAGCAGTTCGCATTTTTCTGCCCGACATAGAAGGAGTAGAGCAGAAATCGCAATCATATGGGCAACCTACAGAGGAAACCATAGACCCACAGGTATCATGGGGATAAATATCAGGGTAAACCTGCATCATGCTTTTCATATCAATCAAATCACGACGCATCTTGGTAAACCCAAAGGATCCTTTGGAAATTCCGGCTGGACCATCAATAATCTGATCAATATTATCACAATATCCTGTTACTACCTTATGAGCATAGGGCAGAACCTCTTCAGGAACGGCTGTAGGATGATAGCCTCCGGCAATGCACTTGTCCCTGCCAACCTTATTGGAGAATCTTATAAATTCATTTAGACCACGCGTATAGACCGAACAGAGGTACAGGTCAATATCATCTCGGGGTTCATTGTCTTCCAAGAAGACCAATTCCCCATAAGATGGAGACAAGAACAACACCGATGGCTCTAGTTTCTGAGCCAATAGTGTTGGTCGCCCGACCGAAAAGTTATTGGTTAGGCGCGGGAACGTAAGTAATCCAATTTTCATTTCACCACCATGTTGGAGCCTCTCTTTTAGACCATTTAGCAATATAAGCCTTATCGGCTTTATAGTAATTACGATAAGATTGAATTGGGTCGTCTACCTTATAGGCATCCGGCATACATTTAGCAAATGTAGTTAGCCCCTCATCTGGAATCTCTAAACGAGAATCGCCTATTTTAAAAGAACGAATAATACTTTCGCATTTATGAGTTTTACCATAACGATAAGTATATTCACTAGAAAGTGCCAGCCCTAATTCAACTAACCAATCAAAATTAGATCGTGATGCTGCTGTCCATAAAGAACATGGATGATTCTTATGCGTTTGTCGATAAACTGGCTGATAGTTTTTATCATTAGCAATAAGCGCATTGTTTAAAAGCTGAGTTGTTTCCAAAATCATTTTTACACAATGCTTATCGACATGATATTGTGCACACTTGACAATATCAGTATCAAGAACGAAAATATTCATCTTACCACCAATAAAGAACTAAAACTTCTTCATCTAGTTTGAGACCACTTTCAATCATCCAGTCATCAACTTTTTTAAGGTCTCTGTCGCCGGGTCCTTCAAGTTCCTCGTCGTCTATTTCATCTGTAACGTGCTGATATTCGCCAACAGTCCACCAAATAAATGAATCATTGCTCATCATATCATCGTTGTCATGTTTGCCATCTAAAAGACAACGGGCGATGTCTTTGGGCATGTTTTTGTGTGGGTCAATTACCTTGACCGTTTCAAATGGCTTTTTCTTACTCATAATTAAGCCTTGGTTTCGAATTCGATAATGTAACGAAGTGCATGCTGCTGGTTTTTGCCAGTTGGTTCATAGGTAATCAACTCATCATTGATTACACCGCTACGTCCTGCACGAGCAAAGACTGAATGTGCTGGCGCAATCTTCTTCTTGGTGAAGAACTCTGAACCATTTGCATAGTGATAGTTGCCATAAGCAACATCGCCCAAGAACAGGTAAGCTGTTTTGTTGTTGCCTTGTGCCCAATGTGAGCCGCGAACATCACAGTAGTTAATAGATTTGGTTGAATTGGTTGCCCAATAGATACCATCGCCATACATACTGCCGGCGTGCGCAACACCAGAAGGACGAATTAGAAGTCCCTTGGTAGTAATACCAATCATGTTAGCACGACGAGTACCGTGCCAACCAGGCGCTACATTAGCCCTCTTATACAAATCTTGTAGCTCTTTAGGAATATCTGGGCGCTCTTTAACTAAACGAGCATATGTTTCAGATGGCTGGAATCTACCACACTCTTTAGCAATGCGCTCAGCGTTCTCAAGGAAGTTTTTATCTTCACCGTTACGCTTTAGGCGGAAAATCTTGTGGACCTTGATTTTGCCCAGACCAGAGTGATTACCAGCGCGCGTATCATGAACCATCTTATCAATCCACTTCCAAGTTGGATCGGAAGGTTCAACCCACTCAATATCAGCTTTTAGTGTTGCGTACTGAGGATCAACGGCAGATTTCTTGCTGATGACTGCTTGAATGTTCTTGGCGTCAGAGAAGACGTCTAGAATGTCAAATGCTTTATCAATCTTTGGGTCTGCATCAAGCCTGAGCAAATCAACATCAGGGAACCTTGGGAGGACGTGAGGGATATTGGAGTAATAGAGATTAGTAAGTCGCGTTAACTCTTGTTTGTCAGGACGGGTACGATGAACAATGGTACGAGCTTCATCAAGAATCTCACGAGCCTTATCGATCTGATCAAGAGAAAGCTGACCAAGCGGACACTTTTTGGTGTCAAGGTTCAAATCAATGAACTCTTGGGTGACTCCGAACCAAGTTTTGACCAAACCCTGAACTTCTGGATGAAGCGCGCTAACAGCTTGTGGTTCTTCCTTAATTTTTACTCCAGCCTTTTTAAGAGCCTCAACAGTTACAGAAGTGTCAATTTTTGCCTGACCGACAGTAGAGCCAATGTCTACCTTAGCCATTTTAAGTTCAACATAGCCCTTCTTAACTTTGCTCTTGATAATCTTTTCGCCCTCGGACTCTGCATGAGTCTGGCTATCACAAGAACGATATTCGCGAGCAGGATTCTTTGCCCCTAAACGACCATATTCTGTAAATAAAAAGAATTTGTCTTTATCAGATTTGACAATTTCTAAATTGTAATATTTATTGGCATTGTTGTCGAAGTTAGTTTGATTTAATGTCCAACGCTTAATCGATTCAACAACTTTAATACTATCAATGATCTTCTGATCTTTAATTACTTGCAACGGCATTTGTCCTCACATTATTATTCGGATGACTATATTTAAGTCAATATTAATTTTCGCACGACCACTTCCGAAGAAGCTAGTTACTCATGTTAGTTATCGAACTGTTTCTCGACAAATTTTCAATATTCATTTGCCAAAAATCTGAATATACAATAGTATGCGGCTGCTGCCATCACTATTGGCACAGAAGATAGTTTTTTCATCGACAGGATAGCAACAGACGTCACCTTTGCAGGTTATCTTGGCGCTTTGGGGCAGCAATATACGACGTTGCTCAAAAGAATCGCAACAGCTCAACAACAGGAATAACCAACACCATTTTCTCACACATCAATGTGATAAAAGTATTAGTCGCGACTCTGTTGGAGCTTGCTGAGGGCTGCGTCTAATATAAGGCTGATTGCGGCTCCCGCAAGTCCCCACAATATAAAAAATTGAATAGAATAGTGCTCGGCATGCAACAAGTATACCATCCAGCCACAGTGGAATCCTACACAGAAATAGCAATCCAATAGTTTGTAGAAAAAGACGCCAACATACTTATTCTTCATCAGCCAGCTACGCACCCATGCCATACAGCCCCAGGGTCCATCGCTTTCTTTAATTAGAAAGGCTAAACCAAAAATAGCAAATATAAGAATTAATAATTCCATTTGGAGGAGTCGCTTTCTTCTGCTGCATTGTCAGCATTTTCTTGATCACGTTTATCAAAAAAGTCCCACATAAACTCTTTGGCTTCTAGGTAATCTTCCATGCCTTGCGCCTTCATCTCTTTATATGTTTTATCAAAAGCTGCTTCCATTGCACCCCAACATATAAGACAGGTTTGATGACCAATACAACGACACGCGCCTTTATCATACAAACATGCCGCAAGAGGCTTTAACGTCGAAGCCAACGCGTGGAATAATTTGGACCTTACCATTGAATTTAAACCTTCCTTCAATAATTTCAATATTTCGATTTATTACTTCTTCAGAACTTTCTGTACCCTGATCTGGAGATGCCGGATTATAACGAACCAAATTAAATTCACAATTCAATTGATGTCTATCCAGAGCATTACATACTCCATGAACAGAATCTACTGAATCATTTTCACCGGCAATAAAAGCATAATGAATTTTAATTATCTTTTTAGAAAAATCCTGATACTCTTTAAGAAGAGAAAGCGCTTCATCAACATCCATTGCTGCCGGCATCCATTTAGTACGCCACTCCTTATTGGTAGAGTACATAGAATAGTAAATGGTTGGATTAACATAATTGAAAATATCTGGCAAAGACTTTTTTAAAGTCAATGGCATGATAGTAGAGATATTAAACTTAGCCGGCAATCCTTCATCTTTAGCTACTTGTCCCAGTTTCAAAAGCAATTCATCGCCAGAATCTAATAGAATCTTATTTGCTAATGGCTCGCCTCTTGCCATGAAATTGTAATGCATGTACTTGGCAGGATTCTTTTGCTTTCGATAGTGTTTAAATATCTGAATAGCTTGTGCTACGAAATCATTATGACTTGAATCAATGAATGATGTTTGCCCAGTCGCTGTCAAATGGCAGAAAGTGCAACCACGATTACATCCGGTTTGAGAAGATAGATAAGCAATAAAGTAATCATCGCACTTTCTAACGAAGCGTGATTCGATAAACCCTACCAACTGTTCTTCAATGAAGTTAACAGAACGATCTATTTGAGAATTTAATACTTGTAACTTCATGGCGTGATGATTAATTCGTTTTTATGTTCCCACGTATCTTTTTTACCATTAATACAATAGCGGGCAGACAAATCAATTATTTGATATTTAGAATATAAACTTCTAACTTCGGGGCAATCATCATATGATAGTACCCAATTAGTACGAGCACTTAGTACGGTTTGCATCTTATTGTGCTCTTCTGCAACCATAAATTCAGAATATAGTGCTTGACCCTTGACATAATATGGAGGGTCTAGATAAAGTGTAGTTAAATCATCATGCATAGCAAGACAATCTAGAATATCTTTATTAGTTACGACAGCTCTACCAGCTAACAACTTATTACATTGTAATATTTTCTTCTTAATTTTGTCCGCATTATATCTGCAATCAACTGTATATTGACTTTTTTGTTCTTTGCCGCCAATAGGTCCGCTCTTAAAAATACCAGAGAAGGTAGTTCGATTAAAGAAAATTGCCTTGTAAGCGCAGCGCAATTTGTCTTTTGTATCTTCTGCGCGCAATTTATAGAAAAGTTCTAAGGTAACCGGCTCGTCGATTAGCTTGAGCAAGTCTGGCAATTTATCAGTTTCGGAGCCAGCAACAATATCCCAAAAAGAATAAATCCAATAATCCTTATCATTCATATAAATACGTGATTTAGGATATTTGCTAGCAACTTCTAGGGCGACGGAGCCGCCACCAACGAATGCGTCGCAAAATGGATACGCATCTTTGAGAAATTTGTTAATATACTCCATCAACACCGGCAGTAATTTGTTTTTAGAGCCGGGATATCTAAACGGAGTTATAATTGCCATAGTTCGTCTGTTGGGAAATGAGATAGACTTTTGTATGTTGGATGATCATAATAGACCGCCAACTTATTATTAGTGGAGCTGAATTTAGATAAAGCCATTGGCTGGAACATATTATTGTCTCGAAGCCACTGAACTTTAACGCAAGCACGAATCTGTGCTACCTTTTTGGGCATGTTAAGCAAAACCATACAGACATAATGATTAGGATCTATGTCTTTACCAAAAATTCCAGTATCACAATCGAATTGACGACCATCATTAAATTGAAAAACCCAAGACTCATGATAGTATTGGGCTGATTCATAGTTCTGAGACTTGACCGCAATCCTAGTTTTACTTAACTCATCTTTCAAATCAGGATCCCAAGACTTATCTTTCTTTTCATAGATATTAAAATCGACCAGAGATAGCTTTGGAAGAACGGAAATTAATTGTGAGCGGGACATTTCTTCTCCCACTTTACCTTCCATAATCTGACGCTCAATAGCTTGGACATTACTTTGTCCTCGTCGGGCATAAGCGGATAGGTTGGTGGAGACAGAGTCCTTTGCGAATTGTCTACTTTTATCAATTAATTCTTGCGGAATTGGTAATTTTGAATTTAAAATGGTCATCGGGCACCTTGGGATCCAATATAACCATTGATAATTTTGATCAATTATCCGTATTTTCGGCAAGAATAGCAACGAAATGAATTGTTTTCGCCGTTCGGCTCGGCATAAGGGTAGATTTCATTACACTTCTCACACACTAACGGCTTCTTAACAATAACCGCGCGGTCATCGTTATCCAAATCAAGTTCGAAATCAAATGAGAAAGCCTCTTCACTACCAGCACGAATAGCTTGCTTAGTGCTTTCCG
>JBFWUT010000076.1:0-6574 GCA_050247135.1 Candidatus Berkiella sp. | reverse complement strand
TCTGCCCACTGTTCGTGAGAGTAAAATTTCAAGAGAAGATGAATTCAAAAATGCAAAAGCGATTTTAGATCGTGCTTTAGCTGAAAATCCAAATTTGACTAGTTTTAAAATTAATCGCAAATCACATACGAATGAGCTAGAACATTCCTTTATCTGTTTACGAAATAAGGAAGGTCAATTTGAGATTTATCGCATGGCAGCGGATGTTCTGGGCAAAGGAACCGAAGGAAAATTTAAAGTGATTGATAGGGAAGATGGGACAGAGCTTGGCGTTAAAATCTCTGAAGCAAAGACATCAAAAAACTCTAAGCAACGTTTAGATGAAGAGCTGCAAATGATGGACGACGTAGGCTTGTTAATTGGTCAATTTATGGTTGAGCGAGAAGAGAAACATGATAAAACTTTAAATAAAAAAATTGGCAATAAACTATACGTTGTACAACCTTATATTAAAGGTCAGGAGCTCGCAAAATTATTAGCAAACAATAAACTAAATAGTGAACAAAAGCTCGTTATTTTACGCGAAGTATTGGCATGTTTGAAGCACACTCATGAACTCGGTATTATCCATCGAGATATCAAACCAGAGAATATTATTGTTACCTTTGATTCAAAGGGCAATGTCAGAGATTGCACCATTATTGATTATGGCGTATCTTTTAGAGCCAGTCCAGGTGAAACTGTTGTTAAATCATATGCTGGAACTCCTGCGTATTTGCCACCCGAAATTGGTCGAAAAGAGTTTAAAAAAGAATATAGTGAATTCCTTAAACTTTCGAATCAGATGCAAAAACTACAAGAAAGAAAGGCACTTTTAACCAAGGGTAAAAACGCCCCAATCTTAGGTCTTGATCGTCTTGAACATCAAATAACGAATTTGCAAGCTAAAATTGATGAGCAGAAAGGCAAATATTTAGCAGTGCTCACTAAGGATTATTCCTTTTCTTCCTCTGTAGACACTTATGCGGTTGGTGTTATCGCAACTCGATTAGGAATAAATCTGGCTGCTAATGGTTTAGATGGATTATTAGCAGAATCTCCCAATGAACGAATGGCAGCAGCACAAGCTCTAACAATCGTTCAAAATCAGCTCAGTGTTTCTCATGCCAGTAAATTGGTGAAAGGTAAAAAACCCGCTAGTTATGATTCTGAGGTTTCATCAACACCATCAACTCCACAAAGACTTCCATCAATGGTCAATGCTGCGCATTTAAATGATATTAATGGAAAGCAGCTATTAATCACTAAAGAGCAACTGACCAAATTAAAAAGTTTTCAGGCGCGAAAACAAAATGGCCTATTTCAAATTGATGATAGATTATTTCTAATTGATGCTAATTTTCGGTTATATGCAGTTTATCAACATCTTGCCAAAGGTGGGCAGGGTACTGTCAGTTTAGGTCAAGATCTTGAGACCGGAAATTGGGTCGCTATTAAGCATTCAGGCGATAAAGTAACAAGAGAAAGTACTCCCTACGTCGTTTCAGTTTTGGAGCGAGAAAGTCAAATTCTTAAAGAACTTGGTCAATTAGTTGGCGTTGTTTCTGCTGTTAGAGGACAATTCAACAATCATGAAGAAGTACATGGCTTATCTATACAACCCTTTGCTTTTGGTAAAGAATACCATGATATTGCTAAAGCTAAAGAAAAAGTTCCCGCTGATCAAGCAGTACTGATGTCATTAAGATTATTTGATGAATTAGACAAACTCCATCAGAATGGAATTTTGCACTTAGATATCAAACCTGCGAATCTTAAATGGGATAGTGAAACGAATACCTGCCGAATTCTGGATATGGGAACGGCAATTACGAAAGAACAGCAGCAAGAACCACTGCTGTATGAAACCAGGGAGCTCATTGGCACACTTGAATATAGACCTCCTGAGTTAAATCAGCGCATGAAACCCTATAGTAACAAAGTAGATGTGTATGCTGCTGCGAAATCTCTCAAAAAGTTATTAGATAACACCAAAGATTTAAGCGAATCCGAGCGTCAGCAAATCGATGATTTTATAACAAAGGCAATGTCTGATAATCCAGCTGAGCGTCCAACGGCCGCACAAGCGAAAGTCTTTTTTAATCAACTTGCCGTTAAAATGCAACAAGAAAAGCGATTGGTGGATGTGGAAATATCAGTGCAAATAGCACAAAGTGAACTGTCTGCTTTCATCGAAGCTAACGAGTTTGACAAAGACAAGTTGCATCAAGGGGTCAATCTGTTTCTCGAATCTACTTATCCTGAAATTCATTTACAAGATAAAATTGAAATTGCGAAGGAAGTATTACAAAAACTCAATAGCTTGCGTCTGAATGTGGAGGTAAATGAAGGTCACTTTAGCGAGTACCACTTCCTGGCATTAGCCGAAATTCTCATAGAAGCTAGAGCTAAAAACATTGATGATATTGACATTCAACTTGAACATATTCTCAAAAAGCCAAGCGATCAACTGGCTCTTCAATTTAAGCGCACGCAAAAAGAACAACAAACACTTGCTTTAGAAGATGATAACAAGGAAAACATACAGCCAGCTCATTCAAATGCAGGTAATTCACGTCGAGCTCCTATTGCAGATGCCTATAGGAATTTAGCTAAAAATCAATCCTCTATGCAAAAGACCTCAACCACTCATCGTGATGAGCAAACTGTAAAAGCAGATGCCACAGTCAAGCCCGGAAAAAAATAATTTACATATCATGATAAATTACCGCTCTTAGAGCGGTAATTATGCAGCATTGGGCACAAATTGACTTTGGATCAAGGTTTGCTGTGGCGGATAGAAATAGTCGTGAACATTTCTAATACCGTTGGCGATTGATTGTATCAGTAGCTCAAAAACAAGCTGAGCGAAGACTTCAACAAACACTTCAAATAAGATTTGGCCGACAATCTCAAAAACCTCATCGTCTCCACTGCCCGCGGAAACTACTTTTTGTTCATTGAGTGTTAATTCACGCATTTAATACCTTCTATGCCCGAACAAGCCAAACCTGCATACTATCGAGGCCACTATCACAATGCAATCCCATAAAGGCCCATTTCAGCAACCCGATAAGCCTATTGGCTAACTATGAAATTTGCAATCCTAACAGGGCGACTCCGTAAGAGTCTTTGCTCACCACAGCATGGCCTATGAGCCCAATCCCCAAGTGCTTAACAGGCGTCCAAAAGAGCTGCCCTTGGACAGGCATTGCAGCACCAGAGGAATAACGGTAGTTTCGGCTATTCCACCAGGAATGCATGGTTTCATATTCATAATGAGCAATGCCGGCCCCAATAGACCAGTACCAATTCGGTCGCCTGCTCTTATAACCCAAGAGTAACCCCACATCGTGGGCTTCTCTTGAGTAATCACGCCCCATACCGGTACTTTCAAGCGTAATAAAAAGGTTATTGGTGATCATCCCATTGAAACTCAATTGAGCTGCTGAGCCACCTGCTGTGTTATCGCCACTGTTAAATGCAGTCCCTACCCCCATTCCGAGGTTGACCCACCAACGATGACTTAAGTCACATGCTTTGCATTCATGAGCATGAACAGAGAATGACTGCAACAATAGAGCTAAAAAAAGCAATTTTTTGAATTTCATGGCTATCATTTTTTACAAATTAGAAAAGTGCGCACAGCATAATCCGAAAAAAATAAAAGTCAATTCAAGAATAGGGTAAATCTCATCTAGCCAATCGGATAAAATATTAGATTTTTAACAAAGCCTAACATTCCATTTTGATAGATATAAAATCGCTCGATCTAAAGAAAACCTCTCAATCTAAGTGCTAGCATGCAGTAATGCTTAACTTATCGTAATCCGGCATAACAGTATAAGAATACAGTGAGGCGTAAATTGAATTCGTTAGTTAAATATTCTACGATAACTATCTAAATCATAAGAACAGCCGAAGGAAAGGCGTCAATGTCACTACCCGGGATAGATTTCCTATTTGATACCTCCCCCTACTCCCCTCGCTGGCTTTGTGGCCACTGGGCACCTGCTATTGGCTGGACGCATATTATTTCCGACTTTCTCATCTTTTTTGCGTATTTATGCATACCAGTTAGTTTGCTTTACTATCAACATAAAATTAAAGCGATTGAAATTAATTATCTATTTTATCTTTTTGCTGCCTTTATCTTTTTATGTGGCGCAACCCATTTAATTGAAGTCATCATTTTTTGGAAACCTATCTATAATTTCGCCGGACTCGTAAAATTGTTAACAGCAATGGTTTCATTAGCCACATTGTTAGCAATTATTCTCATTTTACCCACAACCCTAAAATTCATTAAAGAAAAGCTTGATGCAAAAATGCTTAAGCTGGAACTTGAAAGTCATAAAGCACGTGAGGCAGAAGAGGCGAATTTAGCTAAAGATCGTTTCTTGGCCTCAATGAGTCATGAACTACGAACACCCTTAAATGCTATCATTGGTTATACAGGGACTTTACTGATGAAGTTACCAGGTCCATTAAATATGGAACAGGAAAAGCAGCTGAAAATTATCCAAAGTAGTTCCAAACACTTACTTTCATTGATAAATGACGTTCTCGATCTTTCTAAAGTCGAAGCAGGTAAGCTTGAATTTACTTTAACCAATACTAATTGCACCAATATCATCCAAGAAGTGGTTAATACTCTCATTCCTACCTGTAATAACAAGGGTTTGGAATTGAAGTTTGTTCCGCCTGAAAAGGACATTTTTGTGCTAAGTGATCAACGCACCTTAAAACAAATCGTATTGAATCTGGTCAACAATGCCATCAAATTTACTGACCATGGAAAAGTTGAAATCATAACTCAATATCTAAAGTTGCCCTATAAAGAAGAAGTGATCATCAAAGTAATTGATACAGGAATTGGCATCAAGAACGAAGATAAGAATAAGCTATTTCAAGCATTTGAACAAATTTCCATACCTGGAACACTGACAGAAGGTACAGGTTTAGGTCTGCATTTAAGCCAGAAATTAGCTAAATTAATAAATGGCCGCATAGAGTTTGAAAGCCATTTTGGTCACGGTAGTTGTTTTTCACTTACCTTAGAAAACAAACAGGAAAACAACCATGGCGACGTCCATACTCATAATTGAAGATAATCATGAAAACTTAAACCTCATGACTTATTTGTTAACTATGCATGGTTACCAGGTAGTACAAGCTGCTGATGGCGATCATGGTTTAATGCTCTCTAAAACATCAAAATGTGATCTCATTATCTGCGATATTCAATTACCAAAAATTGATGGCTTAGAAATTATTAGGCGCCTAAAAACCAGGTCTAATCCTCTACGAACTATACCCATTATTGCAATAACCGCTTATGCCATGATAGGCGATCGAGAAAAAATCCTACTAGCAGGAGCCGATGGATATATTTCAAAACCTGTTGAACCTGAAAATTTTGTCAATGAAATTGAATCTTTTTTAACTGACAATAAACGTGTAACAAGAATCGATCTGGCACATCCTGCTCAACAGGAACATCCTGAATTAGTTAATAACCATAAACGGGGAACTATATTAATAGTTGATGATAACCCCGCTGACAGATATCTGTCTGAAATGCTTCTCAATTCGATAGGGTTTCAAACGCTGTTAGCAAGTAGCGTTGAAGAAGCAGAGCAGATACTTCAAGACATTGTTCCTGAACTTATTTTGTCTGACTTCCACTTGCACGAAAGAGATGGTCTTGAATTATTTAGTCTAATTAGAGCTAATGAAGAATTGAAAGATATTCCATTTGTTATGATCTCTTCTTCTATACTTCCAGAACAACGCTCAAGCATTATTCTCAAAACTGGCGAAATTGAAGCTATCATTATCCGGCCTGTTGAACCCGAAATATTTATTGATATAATTGAAAAAGTATGGGCAGCAACTAGAATAGCTCCTAATTCATCAGTTGAACCTCATCATAACATTGCCAATCCCCAATTTAAGGCTTAGCTTTACCTGAATAGCGTGGTGTCTCACGACCTGTAGGTTGATCTTCTGATCCAGGGTCATCTTCTAAGCTTGTTGCCGGCGGTACCTGAGTTCTTAAATTCCTTGGGGCAGAAGGAGTACGTCCGAGAATCACGGGCCTTGGACTGCCTGCTGAACCCGATTTATCTCTTATTGGGCTATCAGCCCCTTGTGAAGATCTTTTCGGGATTCTAGGAGGACTTTCTTTGGGACTCAGCGGGGTCGGTAACTTGCGGTCACTCAAACTCAGTTTCTGTAACAGAGTTAATAGTGTGCTTGGCTTTTTCTCTTTTTTATCTTGTTCAGCTCCCTTATTCTCTATTAATAGTTCTTCTGATGAGGGTACTGATAGAGCAACAGTCTCTTTACTTAATGGTTTAGTATCTTCACGAGGCGACTGAAATACAACGTCACTTAGCGGTACATTTAGTTTAGGAACATCACGCCACATCAGCTTTATAGCGGCAGCTAATGTAGTCTCATAAAGTGCTTGGTTTTGTTGGTGCGCTTCATATAATTTGACATCAAAAGGTTGCAGAAAGTGGGGGGCGCTAATTAAAATAGGCGTTAGTTTTGGAAAAAAACGATGCTCTGCAGCCAATGCCTCATAGAT
>JBFWUT010000075.1:0-6992 GCA_050247135.1 Candidatus Berkiella sp. | reverse complement strand
AGACCGAAAAATCACCACCAAAAACAGCCCCATCTTCACTAGCACACTCAACCTGATTCCGATAACATCAAGGCTGGCTAGTCTCTGGGTCAAGGAAACTTAAACCAACCGTCTTGACTGCTAATCACAACCAAGACTCCAAAAAAGCCCTTCGGCAAGGACGGGCTTTTTTGTTTTTACGCTCCGCCAAAGCGTGATGGGCTATCTATATTAACCGCTTAACGCGGTTTTCCGTTCCAATGAACCTCTGACCTCAAATCGCCCTTAAATCACAAACATGGCCTTAATAGTAGTTAGGGCTAACACTTAAAAAGCGTTAGATGAAAGCTAATAAAAAGGAATAAATCGGCAAGTTAGCCCTATTCAGGGTCTTTAAGTGGCATTATTTTGAATGGCGCATCATTCTCTATTAGCTTTTCACAAGATGACTTGCTAGAATGCGGCGCGGAAATTTACAAAAAGGATTTTATGCCATGAAAAATAGAATATTAACACTGGTGGTTTGCACAGTTGGTGCATTACCAATGCTGGCATGCAAGGAAGATGCGCCAACTTATTCAGAAAACAACATCTCCCAAAACCAAGCCTACGCTACTCAAGCCGCTAAAATGGCCTCCGAAGAGGCGTTAAAAACAGCAACACCACCTAAATTACAATCATCTCAAGGTGTTGAGACAAATTTTCCATTACCTGTGCCTACAGACACCAAAACCGCCCCATAAAACAAAAAAATTAATGCTCTAAGTTTAAGAAAAAACTTAAGAGCCAACTCACTCTAAAAAAGCCACCTATCATGACGACATCTCACAAATACCATAGCGTGCGTTATTTGCATGTGCTTATTGCGCTCATTTTATTGAATTCTTTGATAAGAACAGCTTTTGCTGATCCTGATGTTGTTGCTCAAAACTATGCAGCAGCAACGGCACCAGGCATACAATCGTGTACTCAAGGCTATGGTTTATTGTCAGGCGATGTCGGTTACAGCTCGACTCAAATTCAAGGACAACTTCCTTATACGCTAAATTATCGCGCACCATTGCGTCAAAATTTATCAGCAGCTCAGAGTTTTGAGCAGCCCGAAGAGTCCACAAGCGGCTGGACAGACAACTATCAAAGCCACGTCATCACTCAAACAATCAGTACCAATACCATTCAGTATCAAACGGTTAATTATAGTTGGGCAGGTCGTTATTATAATGGAAGTAATTATTATAATATTTCAACATTTAATCCTGTGACAACGACTTTTTCGGCAAACGTACTCAGAGTACGGCTGCCTGGTGAAAGCAGTGATACCGTATTTAAAGAGCAAAGTGGCGTTTTTTATCGACTTTACTCCGCCGATGCGATTCGTGACTTTAACACCACGGCATTACAATACTTACCTTGGAGTTCAAACTTAGGTGAATACTCACTTAACCGAACAGGAAATACGCTCAATATTATTAAAAATGGCACGGCATACAGCGTTGCAAGCCCTACCTACACAATGGCACCTGCGGCGACGTATACGAATACTATTAATATATTTATTAACTCTAGTGGGTATTTTTCTACAACAACAGCTTCTTGGCCTTCGGGTCTAGGGTATATGTACGGCGCGATATCAAATACTGCCCCTTATATTGTCTCCTCCGCAACCTCCTCAATGTCGCTTCAACGCGTCACAGGTATCTCAACACCCAATGGACGTAAACTAAATTTAGCTTATGATGCGAATAATAATTTAACGCAAGTCAGTGATAATCGAAATAATGTATTAACGCTTGAACACAATTACGATGATCCAACCGTTGGCACCACGCAAACTGTCAATGAATCACGATTAGTCACTAAAGTCACGTTAACGAGTGGCACGCAAGGCGATAAGCAAATTGCCACCTTTGGATATGCAACCTATAGCACACTCATTCCCTCAACAGGTGCGCCTACTTCTGTGTTTTCTTTGGTTAGCTCAAGTTCCCCAACGGCTGGCTCTTATACTTACACAAACCAAATGACACAAATTGGTGCGGTTGCCGCGTATGTGCGTAATCGTCAACCCAATTTCAATGCCTCAACAACGCCAGACTCAAGTTACAACTACCCTGTATTGACCCAAGTCGTTAATAGCTTGGCGCAAGTAGAACAACAGTGGAACGTCACTCAAAACTATGTTCCCTCGTATTCATCATCAACAGGTTGGACATACAGCACTGCCCAAACCACGATTCAAGCGTTACGTCCGAGTTTTAATGGCACGGCAAGTGCCATGGATATGACAACGACATATAACGATACGGCTAAAACGATTACGATGAGTTACAAGCCAGATGGTGTGCAGACGGCAACAACGACAGTCACTACCACGGTAAATAGCCCAACCAACGTCACCATCACGGCGACTGGCGCACCGTGTTTGTCTATTGGCGGCAAACCGATGGCCTCGGCAACCTTTAATACCACACAGAATCAAATTCTCAATTACACCGATGCTCGAGGCTTTCAATCGGTTTATACCTATGATGCCTTAAATCGTGTGTTATCCGCCGTTGAAGCGTCTGGCACACCGCAAAGCAGAACAACCAGTTATACCTACACCACATTAAGTACAGGTGCGACCAACAACACACCAGTTCCCAATACCATCACAGCACCGTTGTTGACAGTCAACAACATCATCAATGCCCGTGGACAACTCACGAGCCAAACCAAAAGTTATCCAGGCTCAGCGTCAAGCACACCACAAACGTGGTTGTTTTACTACTATGAAGATGTGGCTCTACCTAACTATGGACTCCTGTCTTACTACACAGGCCCGAGCTACACAGGGGGCATTAATGATATGGAGTCTTGGGGTTATGATGCTTACGGAAATGTGGCTTACCATAATAGATATGTCAATAATTCAGCTAATGCAGCAGTAACACGTCAGACTTCGTACGCTAATTACAATAGTGCAGGACTGCCGTTGGTGGTTAACTATCCTGATACCACCAAAGATACCCTAACGTATAATGCGAGCTATCGAGTACTTAGTAAGGTTCACAGTGGCTCTACCCTATCTCAGACAACCAGTAACACTTACGATTCCCTAAATCGAGTGATTAGTGCAACAGATGCCGATGGTAAAGTCAGTACTTATGCTTATGATGGTGTAGGACGACCTTCGGTAGTCACCGACCCAAGCGGAAATAAAACCAATACAAGCTATTTCCCCAACAACGCCGTCAGTGTGGTGACGCAAACAAATTCGGCTGGGGCAATTTTGGCAGGAACTTGGAATACGCTCGATGCGAATGGCCGCCTCTACACCACGCGTCAAGGTTCGGCAAGCAATCGTTTACGAACAACCTTGAGCTATGACCCCAATGGTAACGTCACACAGACTCAATCTGCACTAGGCATCATCAACGCATGGACTTATGACCCACTCAACCGTGTGATCTCTCATACTGATGGCAACGGCAAAGTGGATACCAAAGCCTACGATGCCGCAGACAATAACACCCAAGAAACAGCGGCTAATAGTGCAGGATCAACACGTGGATTTATTCAACGTGATGTGCTGCAACAAGAAGCCAACAGCGACTTTGGCCTAAAATACTATGTCTACGACAAAGGCAACCGCTTAATTGCCAAAACGCACGAAGACAGGTCTTGTAGTTTTGGGATTGTTGACCAAGACAATCGCCCACGCATCATGAACTGCGCCTACAGATTGAATACAGCCAATTTGCAAGTCAATGACACCTACACCTACGACACCAGCACTTATGGTAACTTAGATTCAGTTACCGCCAATATCGCAGGTGTTGGGGTAACGACAAGTTATACCTATAACGTCTTTCATCAAGTACTGACAAAGACTCAGGTTAACAAAGCACCCACCACATTAGGCTATACCGCCAGTCAGCAAAAAAATAGCTATAGCTATACCGCAAGTGGCAAACTGGCTTCAATGACCCTCCCGTCAGGCGGCATAGTAACCTACAGTTACGGTGCTAATGGCGTTATCAATACGATTAAATTAGGTGCAAGCACCCTCGCCAGTAATATCAGCTTTGATGGGGCGAATCGTTTACGTGGCTGGACGTGGGGTACGGCAAGTGGCTCTTTCAATATAGGTATTGATGATGGCGGCCTCACCACAGGCATCAGTAATACCAACAGCACAGGCGTTAATAACTTTAATGCGGCCTATCTCTATGATGTTGATGGTCGCATCACAAAAAATACCGTCAATAGCAACAGTGTATATAACTACACCTACGACAATAACGGTCAATTAGTGGAAGAATCATTGCCACTCACCAAGATTTACTATACCTACGACACCAATGGCAATCGTTTAACGCTCAATACCACAGGAACAACAGTCTTTGCCTATACGGCTGCGGCTTATGGCTATACAGGCAATAAGCTCACCTCGTGGACAAAAAATGGGGTTGCTCAAACACTCGGTTTATCGAGTCAAGGCGAAATAGTAAACACTTACAAAGGCACATCAACTTACGATGCAGCAGGTCGCCGTAAGCTAGAAGGGGCTGTGCCTAATAATAGCCTCTATACAGGCATGTCATTTGACTATAATCACAACAACGAACGCACCTTCCGCCGTGGCTCAAACCTAGACCGTCAATATGCCTATGATGAGTCAAGCCATTTGATTGGTGAGTACACAGGCAATGGGGCGTTAATTGTTGAATATGTGTGGCTGGGTGATAGGCCAATTGCCGCCGTTTACCCAAGCAATCGTATTGTTTATATTGTCACGGATAATCAAAGCAAGCCCAGACGCGGCATTGATGCCACAACACAACAAGTGGTATGGTCATGGGACGCGGATGCGTTTGGTGTGTTGCAACCAGCTACAGGGTTAACCAATGGCGTAGAGATGAATTTACGCTTCCCTGGCCAGTATTATGATGTGCAAAGTGGTTTATATTACAACCACAATCGTTATTATAATCCTGAGTTGGGTCGATATATGGAGGTTGATCCGCTAGGGCTTGAGGCTGGGTTGAATCCTTATGCTTATGTGGGGAGTAGCCCGACGAATGCGGTTGATCCAACGGGATTGTTTAGCGTTGGTGATATGCTTGATGATGCAGCGATGCGTGCTGCCAGTATGGATAATACGCTTGAGCTAGCAGCATTATCATTTGCATCAGCATCGTGGAATACAATTGGCGCAGAAAATATTAGTAAGTGGGCAGATGGGCAACCCACCTCTCGTTTAGGATTAGGATTTGAGGTTGCTGCGGCTGTTCCGTTTGTTGGATCTCTTGCAAAACTTGCAAAAGCGGGGGAAGGTTCAACAACTTTGTATAGAGCGGCTTCACATGCCGAGGTAGCTGATATTGCAGCAAATGGTTTTCGAACTGTGCCAGGCGGTTATGAGACAGGTAAATTATTCGCGACTAACTTGAATGATGCAACCACATTTGGTAAGAATAATTTTAAATTTGATGGCCTTCCGAACACTTTACTTGAAGTTAGTGTCCCAAATTCAGTTATGAAATCATCATTTGGTTTTACCGCGGATGGAATGAAAGCCATATCAATACCTGCCGACCTGTTGAATCAGTTAAAAGCAACTCCCTTAAAGTATAGCCCATGGAAGAGACCGTGATGATAAACGTAACCGCACGGCTTCGGCTTTATCAAGGAAAAAATAAAAGACAGACTCCTTTTCAAAGTGGTTATAGACCTTTGTTTGAGTTAAATAAAGGTACTAAAACCTCAGGTATGATTACATTATTGGATAGGGAGGAGCTATTGCCTGGTGATAGTGCAATAGTTTCAATTAAATTTTTATTAAACGATTGTCCAATAGGTCTTTCTAGCTATTTTTATGAAGGTAAAGAGTCCTTAGGAAAGATAACGATAATTGATGTCATGCCTATTCAATAATAATGGAGAGTAGTGCCGTAGCCCGCAAGGATTTCGGGGTAATCATTCACTAAAACAACAACTTACTGCTTTAATTATGCTTTAAATCCCGTATTCCACACGTGCTACGGCACTCAAGCACGGTTTGGGTTCGTTGGAACTAACACAGACGGTGCTATTACTACCATTCACACTTAAAGTGGAAACAGTATCTGGAAGCTTCTAAACGGTAATTCAGCCGACAAAACAATAAGGCCAATACCATGACCTATACTGCCGAAGTTATACGTCTGAACGATGATATAGAGGAAGAGGTTGTTTTGCGCATTAACGGCGTTGAACTTACCTGCTTTGCAAGCGTCTGCCCTTATCCGATTGTTGAGCGCGCAACTTATGAAGTTGCGCTAATTCCCGTTGTCTTTGACGATTATTCTGTCCGTGAAATGTCGAAAGATACTCATACGTCACTTGTTAAGGTGGGTAATGGTTTCGCTTATGAGCTAGTTGGTGAACTAGCTGGTGGTTTGCTTGACATTGGTTGCATTTCACTAGAAGACGATGTTTTACTTAGGGACTACGGTTATCTTAATGGAAAGATAATTGCATGGATGATTGATCGGATAGATGTGGAGTTCATGTAGGGTGTGTTCTAATTCGACGATGTTCATGGTGTCCTTTTGAATAGTCTTACCTCATAAAAACGCAATAAAATCGTAAGCAAAATTCAGATAAACAATAAATTAACTATAAATATCAACAATGAGCAAATACTCAATTGAGTATCTACTCATTTACTCAAGCTTGATTCCATTGCTTCCACAATCATATCCGATAAAGATTTACCTTGTTTTGCCGCCTCGGACTTCCATAGTGCGCGAGTAGTTTTTGGCACATTCAAATTAATACGCACCAAATCAACTTGCGTCACAACATCAACAGGAATATCAGTACGTACCGTATCTAATTTTTTTGACTTTAAAGCCATTTCTTAGCCTCCAACTCACTCAACAATGCGTCAATTTCTAACTTAGCTGATTGATCTGCCGTTTCGTACACCGAAACGCCATCACTCAAAGATTGGGCATAAGACACACGATTTGCAATGGATTGAGTCA
>JBFWUT010000074.1:0-7174 GCA_050247135.1 Candidatus Berkiella sp. | reverse complement strand
ATAGCGCTATTTCAAACTTTGCTGCTGCGGACCACTTCTTATTACGAGCCATTTAAACCTCCAGTTGGAGGCTATTATCTCTCAAATTTTAGGTTTTGGGTGGTCTAAATTTCGGGGGTCATTATAAGGTGTCTACGACTATGGTCCACTCGGGGTTGAGCTCAAAAATAACCTTAAAGCGGCCTGGTGGCGCGCGAATATCTATGAGCGTGATGATATGGTAGGTTTAGACTCCGCGATTTTATCGCATCAAATGGTCTTTAAATATTCGGGCCATGAAGATACCTTTTCCGATAACATGGTCGATTGTTACGATTGTAAAAAGCGTTGGCGGGTTGATCACTTAAAAGATGGTCAGTGTGAAGCCTGTGGCTCTAAAAACTTAACGGAGCCGCGTCCTTTTAACATGATGTTTAAAACACGGATTGGGCCTGTGGAGGACAATGCTTCATTTGCATATCTACGACCAGAGACTGCGCAAGGCATTTTTGTGAATTTTCGTAATATCGTGGACTCTACCTTTCAAAAATTACCTTTTGGTGTGGCGCAAATCGGCAAAGCCTTTCGTAATGAAATTACACCACGGAATTTCATTTTTCGCGTGCGTGAATTTGAGCAAATGGAAATCGAATTTTTTGTGAAGCCTGGTGAAGATGAGCAATGGCATGATGCATGGGTAGAAACACGTGTGGCTTGGTGGCAAGATCAGGGTTTATCTAAAGAAAATTTGAAATTGTTTGTGCAGCCAGAGGCTGAATTGGCGCACTATGCCAAGAAGACCGTCGATATTTTATACAATTTCCCCCATGGCTTAGAAGAGCTCGAAGGCATCGCGAACCGTACAGATTTCGATTTGGGTTCCCATTCTAAAGAGCAAGGCGCTTTAAATATCAAAGCCAAAGTGAATCCTAATGAACACAGTATAACCAAACTCCAAATTTTAGATCCGAAAACCAATGAAAATTGCGTGCCGTATGTGATTGAGCCTTCCGCCGGCGTTGACCGTGGTATCTTAGCGATACTCTCTGAAGCCTATACAGAAGAAGTCTTGGGCGACGGCAAAGAACGTATTGTATTGAAATTAAAGCCCCATCTTGCCCCAGTCAAAGTGGCGGTCATCCCATTAGCAAAAAATAATCCCGATATTGTGGCCAAAACTAAAGTTATCCGTAAACGCATTCAAGCTTTAGGTATTGGTCGGGTCTCTTATGAAGATACGGGAAATATTGGTAAGAGTTATCGTCGTCATGATGAAATCGGGACCCCCTTATGTATTACCATTGATTTTGAAACCATCGGTAAAGATGGGGATCCGGCGCTCTTTAATACGGTGACCATCCGTGAGCGTGACAGTATGACGCAAAAGCGAGTACATCTGGATGACATTGAAACCACCGTCAGAGGATATTTTTGATTCAAGACTACAACGCAAGGTAGTTGGAGTTTTATCAAGTGGATTTGAAAGAAGACAAACTAGAATTGGTTGTTAGGTATAATGCCCTGGCTACCTAGCTTAATGATGTGGCTGACGATACTAACGTTAAGACATCCGACAAAATGATGTCACAAATGGTAAAAAGCTTGCCTGAAGTCGATCAAGCTTTTTTTAAAGATGTTGAGCAAAGAAAAGCAATCATTGATAGCACAATTGAAGCATTTAGAAATGGTATTGCAGGCCCTAGTGATGAAATGAAATTGCTATTCAAACCATGGGGATTTGAATTAGAAAAAATTAAATATCCTATTCAAATTTGGCATCGCTCCTTGGATTCTCAATCTCCCATTTCTCATGCCAAAGTATACGAAAATACGATTCCTGGTGCGAAGCTAAACCTAATCGAAAACGAAGGGCATCATTCTTTATTGAGGAACAATATTAAAAGCATATTAAAGAGTATTGTTTAGTATACTTTTGATAAAGCGATCAACTTAAGAAATTAAACAATAAATAGACGTAGTGAAGAAGAAATGATGGAATTAATTCTGAAATTGTCTCGATTAATGAAGAGGGGTAATCATGAAAAAAATTGCGATAGTCATCTTTGATCATTTTACCGATATAGATCTATTTTTGATGTGGGATATTCTCTGCCGAAATAAAACGGATTGGCAGGTTAAAATATTAGGCACAAAAGAACAACACCAATCAACTCACGGTCTGCTTGTTACAACTCATGGAAATATTATGGAAGCGAATAATGCCGACGTTGTATTATTTTCAAGTGGAAAAATAGGCATAAGTACGGTTATAAAAGATAAGATATTTCTAGAGACATTTTCGTTAAATTCTCAAAAACAGCTGATTGGATCCATTTGTGCAGGCTCATTTATATTAGCTAAGTTAGGGCTTTTAAATAATGGTCCAGCAACAACGCATCCAGAAGCAAAATCTGAATTACAAGCTATGGGCGTTGAAGTAATTGACAAACCGTTTGTTTGTAATGGAAATGTTGCTACCGCAGGCGGATGTCTTTCTGCTCAATATTTAGTAGCTTGGGTGATTGAGCGTCTCTTTGGTATTGATAAACGCCTAGAATCCTTAAAAGTAATTTCGCCAGCAGGACAAAATGAAATTTACGAGCGACTAGTTACCGAAACCTTACATGGAAGTGGTGGTATCAAGGCGCCTGATCTTGTCGATAAAGGTGATTACGTCTATAACCACCTTTAGTGAAGATCGAACAATCGTAATTTGAAAAGGCCAAATTCGGTGTCATTGACGATTTATGCCCACAATTCTTCGGCAATGATAGCAAGTCCTTTCCCTACGCTTCCATATACATCACCAATCACAAATTGTGAATTTGGAAAAATACTTATTATCATCTGATGTACCACCGGGATTTGCGTGGTACCGCCGGTTAAAAATATTGAATCAATTTGGTTTGCATTGACCCCTGCTGTAGAAAGCGTGGTTTGTATCGTCTTTTGCAATATATTGATTAGATTATGGCAATAGGATTCAAAATCATTTCGAGAGACAGATACCGCAAGGCCATGCTCAACTTTGGATATATTAATGGTATCATTTAAAACGGTGCTTAACCTGATTTTTGAACTTTCAGATGCCTGCAGCAAATAATGGCCCAATTTTTTCTGTAGCACCGTTATGGCACGTTTGATTAAATGCTTTTGATCAGACACCAAGTATAAATCTTTAATGTTATTAATATTTTTAATGGAATATAAATTGTTTAGCAAATGCCATGATGTTAAGTCAAAATACAGTGAAGCAGGCATTTCAAGTTTTGCACCGTTCATCCCTCGAACGGTACTGCCTTTACCCAACAAAGGCATAATGGTATGAAAACTCAAATCTTTGTCAAAATTAGTGCCACCTATGTGTACACCGCAGTTGGCAAGAATATCTGTTTTTCGGTTTATTGTTTTATTTTTATTATTCAGCCTAATTATTGTAAAGTCTGAAGTACCCCCGCCTAAATCAATAATCAATGCTAGCTGCTCATTAGAAATGGTACTTTCATAATCTAAAGCGGCTGCTATTGGCTCAAATTGAAAGACAACTTCTTTAAACCCTTGCTCCTTCATGATAAGTTCCATTGTATCCTGTGCTAACTTATCTTTTGCATCGTTAGTATCATGGTAACGCACAGGCCGTCCTAATACGACTTGGGTGAGCTCCGTATTTAATTGATTTTCAGCAGTATCCTTAATATATTTGATTACTAAACCTATAATATCTCGGTATGTTATCCATTTTCCGCATACTGCAATTTTTTCATTTAATAAGGCAGAACCTAAAATGCTTTTCAAAGACAGCATTAATCTACCTTTACCATCGTCCAAATAGCGATCTATCCCACATTGCCCGATAAAGTGCTCTTTAGCTTCTGAATCAAAATAAATAGCTGATTTAAGGATAGGAGATCCCTCACTTAGAGCTATTAATGATGCTTTAGAATACGCAGATATTGCCAGTGTTGAATTACTGGTACCGAAATCTAAACCACAATGTGTTATTGCCATACTTAATTCTATTATTAAATTTTATGCTTTCGCAGTCCAAGCTAGATGTCCACTTCAGAAAGCGTGATAAATTTTATTATCATGCATTAGGTTTTCCGGAACATCCACTTCAAAACATCCATGCTCCAAACCTGATGAGCGCAGTTAAATCAAACACTTTGATCTGGGATGGCTTCAATTAGTATGGGGCGTTTATCTGAATCAATTGTAAAAATGACTTAGCTTGTTGATTATAACAAACTAACACTCAAGATATAGTATAATTTCAAAATATTTGCATAGAATATCTATTATATGCAATTTGATATTAAATATTTTTAAAGAAAATTTTGTGATTCCCGCAATTTTAACCGAAGCCACTATTTTGACTCACTTAGATCCAAAATTTTAAGTTTATTAGCTCTATGATAGCAATTTAACAACTAAGTAGATTATTAAACCCCAAATTGTTAAAACAATGATGAGACCAAAATAACTGATAGGTTTTTTCTTTTTCTGAAGAAGATATGAATCTGCTAGAACCCGACATTCCTCAAGTACTGTATTGGGCACTAACTTAAACAATAGACAAATACTTCCAAGAATGATGATCAGATCATCCAACAAACCAATCACTGGGATAAAATCCGGGATGAGATCGATTGGACTAAGTGCATACGCTACTACAAACATCGCAAGTAACTTTACATACCAGGGGGTATCGGGATGTTTCAAAACAAACCAAAGCGTCATTACTTCTCGATCTAATTTCACATAAGCTAGTTTAATTTTCGCTAGAATATTTCTCATTTGAAGAACTTTTGCTAGATTGTAGTGCAAGTTTTTGCCACGATAATTCGTAAAGATAATTCATCATCTTACTATAGTTATAACGCAATGAGCATAAATCATGACTGACTTGCTTCGCAACTGATCCCAATAAAAGCCGATGAAAAAAAGTATTACCCCTATGGCCCATAACAATGTGATCGATATCGTTATTTTCCGCGTAATAAATAATTTGCTCGGCTGGGTGGCCTGTACACCAATTTGTCCGTGTATCAATCCGGCAAGCATCGATACAGGGTGATTTTAGTTTCATCGACCCATCTCCACCTGGGCCACTACCGGCCCACTTGATGATCTGCACGCTTACCGACTCGGCTCGGCAGCAGCCGGGTCGAGTTAAGGATGAAAGCCATCTCAGAGGCGACGTGGATGAATGCGGCAAATAGCGGGTTCAGCAAGCCAAACGCGGCCAAGCCGACGCCCACAATGTCAACCACGACCGTTCCGATAAAGTTCTGCCAGATAATGCGACGGGTACGTCGGGCAAGTGCTAGCGTCTCGGTAAACTTGACTAAATCATTGCCTAGAAGCACTACATTCGCGCTGTCGCGCGCCACGTCGGTGCCCGAACCCATCGCTACGCCGACGGTGGCTTCAGTCAAAGCCGGTGCATCGTTTACACCATCACCCAACATCGCAACGACTTGACCCTTCGCCACCAAGCGCTTGACGTAGTTGAGCTTGTCTTCCGGCATGAGATCGGCAGCTACTTCGTCTATACCCAAATGCTGAGCCACGACATGCGCCACAACTTTAGCGTCACCGGTCAGCAGGATTGTCTTGATACCCATACAATGGATTGCGTCGATGGCTTGCCGGGCTTCCGGCCGTACGGTATCGGCAACCGCGATCGCGCCCAGTAATTGCCCACCTCGTGCCACGTATATCTCAGATGCGTTCTTATGTCCCTCGAGCAGTGTGTGGGATACCGCTATGCCGTTATCCTGCATCAATGCTTGATTGCCCACTAGTACAAGCTCACCGGCAATCGTCGCATCAATGCCGCGTCCTGGGGTGTAACCGAAGCGTTCGGGTTCCGATAGGGGACGACCTTGCGCCCGCGCGTAGGCGACGATGGTTTTGCCAAGCGGATGCTCAGAGCGTAGTTCGGCAGATGCGGCAGCGTCGAGCAAGGCTTCCTCTGCAACGCCGGGGCAAGGAAGAACCTTTTGAACCTCGGGTTCCCCAAAGGTCAAGGTGCCAGTTTTGTCCAAGACCACCGTGTTCAGTTTGCCTAGCTGTTCCAGGAACAATCCGCCCTTGATAATGACGCCGGCCCGCGCGGCTTGCCCGATTGCGCCGAGAATGGCAAGCGGGGTACCGGCCGCGATGCCACAGGCGCCGGCCACGATGATCACCGAGATGGTCGAGTAAATGTTCTGAGTGATGAGATAAGTCAGAATTGCGGCACCAAGCGCAAAGTAGACCAGATAGCCTGCCATTTGGTCCGCTAGGCGCTGCACTGGGGCGCGGGAACGCTCTGCCTGCTCGACCGCCTCGATGATCTTGCCGTAACTCGTGTCGCGGCCAATGCGCTCGGCGCGGATTTCCAGCGCCCCAGACTGGTTGATCGAACCCGCATAGACAGCAGCGCCTGCCGTCTTCTCGATCGGCAGCGATTCACCTGTAATACGCGCCTGGTCCACAAATGAATGGCCGGAAATCACCGTGCCGTCTACCGGAATGCGGCCACCTGGATTGACGAGAACCGCATCGCCAACCGCGAGCGAATCGGCATCTACCTCCGTTATCGCACCGGCACGCCGGACCGCGACGGCGCGCGGCAAGAAATCCAGCAGATCCCGAATCGCACTGCGACCGCGAGAGACAGTCATGCCTTCCAGCACTTCTGCGACCAGCACGAAAAGCGTAATTACCAGCGCCGTGAAAAACTCGGAAATCGCGGCGGCCGACACGATGGCGATGGTCATGGATAGCTCCATCGTCATCCGCCGCGCGATGCTGTTTTCGAAAGCCTCCTTGAAAATTGGCCAGCCACCGACCAGTACACCGGCTACCCCGATTACGCTGACACCTGTAAAGGGTTCCCAAAGACGGAACCACACCGCAGCTGCAGCAAGGGCGACGAATAGGATGCGTAGCGCCTCTGGCCATTCGAATGCGTGCGCATGGTCGTGGTCCGCATGATCGTCGTGCGCGGCAGGAACCGACGTACGGCTCATTGCTTGCTTACCCAAGTCGCTCTGGACCGTGTCATTGTCATCGTGATGCAATATAATGACCCCCGAAATTTAGACCACCCAAAACCTAAAATTTGAGAGATAATAGCCTCCAACTGGAGGTTTAAATGGCTCGTAATAAGAAGTGGTCCGCAGCAGCAAAGTTTGAAATAGCGCTA
>JBFWUT010000073.1:0-7188 GCA_050247135.1 Candidatus Berkiella sp. | reverse complement strand
CGCCCAACAGCATAGATGGAAAATGCACGGACTATAAGAGGCTCCCTAAAAGCAAAAAGCAGAACCTAGGTTCTGCTTTTTTTTAACTCGTCATTTTTTTCTTAGGCAGCGCAAGCCGCTGTTCTCATACCGACAAAGCTCATGTTAAGCTCATCGTCAACCAAACGCTCACGATCTAATGCAGGGCCCATATCGCAATAAGGGATAACTTGATAAGCCTTGCCATTTTTGTAGTTATTCCAAGCCACTGTTGGTCCACCCACTTTATAGAGATCGACCGCTTTGTCGACTAAACAATCTGTTGCCATTGTTGCAGGTACTGCTAATAAAGGCCCCATTAAAGCGGTATTAGCAACGCCAATGGCACCCTTCACTAAGGTCTTAGAAACACTTTCATCTGAAACCGCAGCACTGACTCCATTTGCTGTTAAATTCACGGTGACATCCGCTATCGCTTTAGCAGGAACCGAACCTGGCACTAAGCGTGTCAAGCCTGCTGCAAGAGCCACTTTACCCAGCTGCACAGCGGCATCTTTAGCGTAGCTTCCAGCAAATTCAGTCGCTGCATTGGGAGCCGATTTTTCGCCCATAAAATACCCTTTAACAGCATGATAAGCATGTATCATCAAGCTGGGGATGGTTCTTTTGGCAAAATCAATTATTTCTTTAATCATAATTACATTCACTGTTTACATTCAATTATTTAAGCTTAAGAACGACGAAATCTCTCAGTTCTTCTTCATCTGTTTCATCTACAACCAAACCCGAATCTTTCATGGCGTGTTGTGAAATACGTTGTGATTCTAAAGCCAGCGCCTGTTGTCTACGATGTTCAAACATAGGTGCAATATACTGGTTATAACCGTAACCCAACGCATTCAGCGTCTCTAAAGCAATAATGGTTACACCACCGGCTAATGTACCACCCACAACAGCACCCTTTTTGGTTACTGTCGTTACTGTTTGATTGTAAGCCTCTACGCTTGCTTTTTGCGCCAAATCGGTGACTTCTGCGCCCATTAACAACTGTGCGCCAGGAATTTTATCTAAGCCAGTTTCTTTGAGCATGGCTTTGGTCATTTCGTCGCCGGTTTTTTTAACGGCTTCTTTTACTCTCTCTGAAACACGTTCCGCTATTTCGGGTGCAGCGGCTCTGGCTAATAAGCCCCCAGCATGAGTACCAACAAAGGTAGCAGCAGCAGCGGTTTTCATCACAACGTTATGGCTGACTACACAGTCAAAATTGGCAGGCACCAGCGCTAGTGCTTCTTCTTTTTTAGCCACGATTAACGCATCATCTTTGGCCACAGGCGCATTAACCACGGGTAACGCCACGGTATCACCGTTATCAAGAACTTCTTCTACTAAAGGGCCGTTAAGCATGTTGTGACTCCCCCTACTTATAATAGAGACTATCTATATATTACTAATGTATTGACTGATTCAGACAGCAAAATAGCAGTCATACTATTCATGCTCAATTAAAAAGAGACCGGCGCAATGGATGAGCAGATAAAATGGGAAAAGCATTTTGATGGCCTTTCTAGTAAATACACTTGTTGCCGAGGTCATCGGGTATCACTTTTACGGTAAAATTGCTATAGTCACGGATCTTAAATCTGCCAAATCGATAAGGCGACATTATGAAAAATGATCAGCAACTTTTTGAATTATGGAAAGTAATTATTCGGAATTTTCCTTATGCAACCCAAATCTTATTTCGTGGTATTAGTAAGACATTTATCGATATTTTTTCACAAGCAAGTTCTTTACCCGCGCTCACCACGCAGGATCTAATAGATGCAGGAGTTTATTTTCAAGAATATGACAAGAGAATTAAAGAAAAAGTCAGAGCAGGTCACGTATTTTCAATTTCACGTTCCCCTGATAGTCAGGATGCCGTTATCGCCAGACTAGTATCAACTATGGCTCATATAGAAAATGGCCAATGGGTTGATGACAGCATGTTCTTATATCGGGTTTCAGTTAAGAAAGTTAAAGATAAAGCAGCATTACTGCGATTTATGAAAGTATCAAGCTTACAATATGCTGACATAGCCAAACATCATCAACGATCACACTTCATTACCACCTACTTAGCCTTACCCAACTCTCCTAACCACCCTCGCTCGCGACACCTAAAAAATCAATCGACCCAGAGTTTAGAGCGGTTAGTACTCAGTTTAAAACGGCGTCACGACACAGCATCGCAAGCTATGTTAGATGAGGTCAAGACGCTGCTAGCAACTAAACAGCAAGAATCAGAATCCTCTCTATCAAAGCAAATGAAACGCTTGAAGATATAGAGTATGAGTATTGACAACGCCAGGAAGGATGATTTATGTTCTGTATTAGCGCACTAGTACGTTATTACATTTGATTCAACTACCCCTAGGAGCTTATTTATGCTTAACGATCAGCCACAACAAAATAGTCAAGAACAATTAGAATATATCGTTTCCCAAGGATATGGGAGGATGCTTCACGCCCTTTCTTAATCTGAAAGCGATTGTTTCTTTAAGCAAAACTTGCAAATCCTTCTACCAATTACTTAATCACCCTCCTGTTTGGCAAGACTTATTAACTCGATTTTTTACTCAACCTCGCTTGGAGTATCCGATGGAATTTCAGCAAGCACCTAAGCTGCTGTTTAGGACATTAGAAGCCGAGCGGCGGCTTAAAGAATCGCAGGAAACTTATATGAAAGTTGCACACTGGAAATCCGAGGGATATTGGCACTAAGACAAAACTGACGCCATCCCAACGAGATTTTTTATGGCTCTAGGCGACGTTATTTTATGACAGAATATGGCCCCAAAGGGGCCATATTCTTATCTACCTAACTAATGAGCATCGTCCCTGGAACCTATCAGGTATTTTCATATTAAATCAGAACATCTAAGGAGTTCTCTCGTGCCAACTCTCTATAATGAACATCAAGCAAATATAGCTGAAATACAAAAAAAAATAGAACGTTACGAAGAAGATGCGCTCATCATCGATGAGTTAATATTAATGTTGTTAGAAAAAATTAATAAATATAAAAAAGAACAGCTTATGATTGAAAATTCACTATTAGAATTTACCACAACATTGCCGTATGGGGTATTTACCGATTCAAATCAAATGACCGATGAACAAGCAATAACGCATGGTATTCTGTTAGGGAATTTTGAACTCCTCACTTCGCAAATAGAGAATCAAGAAGATATAATTGATGCTCTTAAGGAAGCAGCTACTGCAAATATATTTACCAGAAAGAAGTTTCTAGATGCTATCAATGGGCTCTTGCAGTTATCGATTGAAGAACTTCAAACAGAATTGAATACTGCTAATATTGAACGTCGTGCCAAAGCTGCACAAGAACATCAAGATAACGATCGTCTTTTTGATCACGAACCTGCTTTGCTCGTGCGACACAAAATCAGTCAACGGGAAATGAACAGCATAGCACTACCTCCCGAATGCTATCCTGCCAATCCAAGACGTGCCGCTAGATAACCTATTAAAGGCGCACAGGATATCGGAAACAATAACGAGGTAAGACGATGACAAAAAACTGAAACTTATTATGGTGAGATCAATCTAATCTTCTGGTTAAACTTGTTTAAAGAGAACATTATCATGAGATTATCTAGATTTATACTGTTATTTTCAGTGTTTGGCCTGTCGCTTTTTACAAGTGCGCATGCGCAAGATAAGCTTGTAACGACGCCCTACTTCCAGGTTAATTTGCCACAGGAAATTGTGTTACGCAAAACAGCATCTCAAAACAATGGTAAAACGTATTTATATGCAAAAACAAATCAAGATGGCGTGATGATTGATTATCTATTTGGCTTCTTTGTAGAAAAGCTGGACAACAAAAAACTCAAAAACAAAAAGGATTTTCTTGAGGAAGATGTCATTGAAACATTCAAGGTTTATGCTAATAAACATGATCGCTCTTTAAATGGCAATGATCCTAAACAATATATTAAAGATATTAAAATAGGCGATCTTGATTTTAAAATGCTTCGAACCCCAGGATCGCGCATGGAAACGCTAGCCACCGTTCACAATGGCCAGTTTTATCGTGTGTATATCAGCGCGGTTGATCCAAAAAATATGGATAGGCTGCATAAAAGTATTACTGAAAGCCTGCAATTAACCAATAAGCAACATAAGCAGCAGATAGACTAAAAAGTCAGAGTACTTTAAGGGAAGCTAGGGGCCATTAAAATAACGGCCCCCTTGCCTTACGTGTATCCTCAATAAACATCCATAACATACCTTTCATCTGCTTTTTTTTCACATCATCGGGATCCCTTATCCGGCTTCTCACTTAAATGATTAAATGTATGCAGTTTAAGATATCATTCCGGGGGGAACTCATGAGCGACGATTTAACATTATTATTAGGTAGAATTGGGTTTGCCGTATCGGTTGCAGGCTATTTGGGATATTGGCTTTGGAACAAAATGAAAAATCGCAACACAGTAGCCACTAATGACACCGAAGACGATTTAGAGGTTGATTCCATTGTCAATGAATCTATGATCGCACAATTAATCGAAAATGCCGTTCAGTATGCCACAGACGTTCAAGAAGAAACGCTCGAAACGTATTTTGATTCGAATGCGGATAAATATGACCGATACCACATTAATATGGAAGAAGGTACGCTGACATTTTATACCGACAATGTGCCAATGGTACAAGCCCAGATCCAAGTGGTGGGATCGCACTCGAAAAACTCAAATACTTGGATGTGGTCAACATTAAATGGTTCCATTCCAGCCATTTGCACAAATAAAATGGACAAAGTGAAGGATTTTCTCGGCGTGGTTGAATGGGGCAACTTTGATGACGTCACTGAAGTTGAAGAAGGCTTTATTGGCGATGCGGTTTATTTAAGCCTGATGGTTTTAGAAGGCGTTGGATTTTACAAAGCGCCCTCAGCTAATAGCGACCTTTACGTTGTCATGACAGACATCGATTGGGTTCAAAAGTCTGCCCACCACTAACGACCTGGGGATTAAAAATCCCCTTTTTCCATTTATCTCGCTATTGCCACCATACATAGCCTAATCAAATACACCATGGTGACTTTATGATATTATTTCGCCCTAATCCTGCTAAAGGGTCAATTCTTTAACTGGCTTTGCGAAATATTTGTGCATGAAAAAGACCATCACTCAATCTTTTAACCGCGGCGGGTTGTTTCATAAACTCAACCCTAGCGTGCAGTTATTTGCAGGTTACTCCTAACCCACCCCTTCGTTTAAACAACTCTTAAGTGAAACATCAAAAATTCATTGATAACGGGTACTCAATATGAAACGTGGGCCATCAACCAAAACCTCAGCTCCTAAACGCCAAGCGATTGACGCAGATACATTGTTAGCTGAAAGCTTGAAGAATACAGATATTGCTGGCGTAAAACTTGCGCTAAAAACGGGCGCCAATGCTAATGGTGAAATGAAGTCAAAAAATAATAGAGGACGGCCTCTGCCGTATTTACATTATGCAGTGAGTATTTCTGACGTGGCTTTCACGCAAGCGCTTATCGATGCCGGAGCCGATCCTAATATCAGATCCTCTAACGAGACCACTGCGCCTCATGAAGCCATAGCAAGCAGCAATCATGATGCTCTTGCCTTGCTTTTAAGTAGCGGAGCGACAGTGGATCTATATGATGTGACACTTGGCACCCCGTTAATGTACGCTGTGAAATTTGACAATCTTAAAATAGCTCAATTACTGCTACAGCATGGTGCAGACATGCACCACCTTGGCTATTCTTATGCAAGCCCTCTACTGTGTGCCATAACTTTAGAGAAAAACGAAATGATTGCTTTATTCGAAAGCCATGGCGCAACGCTTCAAAACTGTTATATAAAGTCAAATACGCCATACGCCAGGGTTTTTAACTTAAAGCTAGAATGTTTTATAAAGCAACGAGAGCATTATCCAACCATTTGCAGATTCTTTAAGGCCTTAGCAGATAAAGATATTGAACAAATTGAGTCGCTTCTTATTCACCCCAAGGTACAGGAGCTTATCATAAGCCCTGACAATCTTCTTTTGCAGTTATTAATGCAAAATAAGCATTTTTCTCTTACACGCCACTTACTTGCAAATCCTCACGTTTCAGATCGCTTTACCATTGAAGCTACCATGGCGCTGGTCAATGCAGAGAAGTTCAGAAGCCATTTATTAGAAATACCTGCCGTAAAAGCGCAAGTGCTAAACAATAATGAGCTCGCAAGCCAGTTATTGAAAACTGCCATCTCTCAAAATCGGTATTCTGAGGCAGCCTTGTATCTCATGGATTATAATGCAAATCCGAACGTCATTGATGAATTAGAGGATGAAATATTGACTATAGTCCACATTGTAAACAGATTAATTCATCAGACAGAATCTGCGTTGAGCAATGATTTAATCGATAGAATTGAGAAATTGATTCAAATTAGCCATTCTTTGATTAATGATTATCGGAGTTTTCACAATGAACTCAGCAATTACATCCAGACCAACGCTGCAGAGTTTAATCTCCAAACTCTTAATGTGCTACGGAACCTTGCTGATAATACTTATGATGAAAGTTACATACAAGAACTTAAAGACCGTCTTGAATTTGGTGTAGAAGATAGACCACTTGAGATCCTTGGAGGTAACACCTTAAAGGACTATGTGCAACAATTATCAAGCAAAACGCCTTTTACCAAGCAGTTTGAAAAAGCGGGCATTAAGATACCACGTCATTCGCAGTTAATCTGCCCTATAACAGGTGACGTGATGAGCGTGCCGGTTTCGTTCTCTGAACTGCAAGAAGTGAAAAGATCTAACCAAACATCACAAGAAATGAAAACCTTTTACTATGACTATGAAGTTTTCAAGAAGTGGTACAAAACATCTCATACCAATCCCATGACGCGGACAAAATTTGATTGGTCAGAGGTGCAGCCTGCGCCGCATCTCGTTGAGCAGATGAATATGATGCTACAAGATAATAAACTAAAACCCAAGCATAAAAAGCTTCGGTCTTAAGGTAAATATCTTTTTTATTAAGAATTAAAGGGGTCAAGTACTGACGAATCCCCATAAGTTTTTTTAGAATATTGAATAAATTCAAAGAGATGGCTAGACGTGCGTGGTATTTTATGATCAGATAGTTGTGCAAACAATTTATCAACCAGGAAA
>JBFWUT010000072.1:0-7296 GCA_050247135.1 Candidatus Berkiella sp. | reverse complement strand
AGTTCACGCATAATCGCTTCAATCACTAATGGCTTATGATACTCGCGTACAAACGTTTTAATACTTAAACGTTTGGCAGGAGGGGTAGCAATAATGGATAAATCACGTAAAGAAGACAAAGCCATGTTGAGCGTTCGTGGAATGGGGGTTGCTGTTAGCGTTAAAATATCCACTTCTTGTCTAAGCGCTTTGAGGCGTTCTTTCTGTCTGACACCGAATCGATGCTCTTCATCGATAATCACTAGCCCCAGGTTTTTAAATTTGACATTTTCCTGAATGAGTTTATGGGTGCCGATGATAATGTCGACACTACCTACACCCAGTTCAGCAAGGACTCTGTCTTGTTCTTTTTTTGAACGAAATCGAGATAAGACTTCAATCCGCACTGGCCAATCCGCAAAGCGATCAGTAAAAGTTTCATAATGTTGTTGAGCTAGCAGAGTGGTAGGAACTAATAGTACGACTTGCTTACCATCTTGCACGGCAATAAAGGCCGCACGTAACGCAACTTCCGTTTTACCGAAGCCGACATCACCGCACACCAAGCGATCCATCGATTTTTCACTTTTCATATCTTCTAACACGGCGGCGATAGCTTTTGCTTGATCTTCGGTTTCTTCGAAAGGAAAAGAGCTAGCAAATTGAAAATATTGATCATCGCTGGTTGCAAAGCTATGGCCTTTTTTAGCGCCACGTTTAGCATAGATATCTAAGAGTTCAGCAGCGACATCATAAGCTTTTTGTTGAGCTTTCTTTTTAGCTTTATCCCACTGTTCTGTCCCTAATTTGTGTAGCGGGGCGTTGGACACTTGGGCGCCACTATATTGGCTAATTAACTGCAATGAGGCTACAGGCACATAGAGCTTGTCATTGTCGGCATATTCGAGGATCACATATTCAGCCAGAATACCGTCTACGCTTAAGTGAACAAGGCCACGATAACGACCTACGCCATGGTCAATATGAACAACCGGGGCTCCTAAGGTGAGCTCGCTGAGATCCCGAATATGCTCAGAAACATCAGCTGTGGTTTCTTTTTTACGCCGCCGCCGTTGCATGACTTGCTGGCCGTAAAGTTGGCTTTCCGCAATCCAAGTCATCTTGGGGGATTGCATAACCATCCCTTCCTCGATGGGAGCGACAACCAAGCCAAGTGGATCGTTCGTTGACATGAACTCATGCCAGTCTTTATTGAGCTTGGGATGAATATCGTTACGCTTTAACAAATCGAGAATGATTTCTCTT
Source organism: Candidatus Berkiella sp. (assembly GCA_050247135.1). Taxonomy (GTDB): domain Bacteria; phylum Pseudomonadota; class Gammaproteobacteria; order Berkiellales; family Berkiellaceae; genus Berkiella. The sequence goes on along the minus strand of JBFWUT010000072.1, from coordinate 6,051 downwards.
CTGCCGGGGGATTCTGCGCAGATGAGAACACGGGCATCGGTTGTTGCTAAGAATGTTTGCAAAGCAGCCAGCGGTTTATCGAGCCTAGGATCAATTGGCATCGCTGTGGCGGGTTGCGTGCCAAAATTAAAAAATCCAGGGCCTTTTTCTTTCAGTGTTTCATGGCTAATGTTAATTTGCGCAAAGTTTTTTAATTTAGCAAATAATTCATTAGTTTGAATAAATAATTCATTGGGTGCCAAGATGGGGCGTTGAATATCATGTTGGTATTGATCATATCGATTTTCAATATCACGCCAAAACTGTTGACTCGCCGGCTCTAAATGATCAAGACGGACCATCGTGGCTTCTTCTGGAATATAATCAAATAACGTGCTTGTGCTTTCAAAGAAAAGAGGTAAATAGTATTCAATACCGGAAGAAGCCCTACCTTGGGTAATGTCTTGATAAATTGTGCAAGCGGCAGGATCACCTGAAAATTTAGCACGCCATTGCTGACGAAAGAGGGCAATAGCTTCAGGGGTAAGAGGAAACTCTCTTGCAGGTAAGCAATTAAGAGAATCAATTTTTTCATCTGAACGTTGGGTTTCTGGATCAAAAAGACGCAACGTTTCAATTTCGTTATCGAATAAGTCAATTCTTACTGGGAGATCAGAGCCCATCGGAAAAATATCAATAATATTGCCCCGGGTGGCAAACTCCCCATGAGACATGACTTGAGAGACCGACTGATAACCGGATTCGATTAATTGTTTTCGAACCGTCTCAAAGTCAAAGATATCACCTATCTTTAGGTTGAAATTTTGTGCCCCGATGTAGGATTTTGGGGTAATCCGATAGAGTAAAGTGGTAATAGGGACAACTAGCAGTCCCTTTTTCATAGTAGGCAGGCGGCTTAAAACCAATAACCTATCAGAAATGATATCTTCATGAGGTGAAAAGTTATCATAAGGCAGTGTTTCCCAATCGGGGAAATGCCAAACATCTAGTTCTTTTGGTAAAAAAATCTTTAATTCTCGTTCAAGCCGGTTAGCGCTTTGCGTGTCTGGCGTGATAACGATTAAAGGCCCTTTCGCGTTGTGTGCAGCTTGGGCGATTGCCATAGCGATACTCGCGCCATAAAGCTCCCCCCAGACTATCTTATCTGGGGCTTTTTTAGGGAGCGGCGGAGATAATACGGTAATCATGGACATGAAAAACTAAGCCTGTTTTGCAGCCAGTGCTTGGCGTGCTTCATAGGCGCGTCTAGCAATGGCGATGTCTTCTAAAAACCAGTCTAAATCACGCATAGGGATAGCTTGCTTGCTATCCACGATGGCTCGCGGTGGATTGGGATGAAAATCAACCAGCACCATGTTAGCACCACTGATGACCCCTTGTGCTGTAGCATGGTAAATATCAGATATCCCATCAGGCGCTTTACCGGAAATGCCGACAGAATGTGAAGGATCAATACATACTGGCATACTAGTAAGGCGTTTAATGACAGGGACTTGCGCGAAATCGACTAAATTGCGATGCGGGCTTGCAAAAAGAGATTTGACGCCTCTCAAGCAAAAGACAATATTCTGATTACCTGCATGAGCAAGGTATTCAGCAGCATGCAATGACTCGCTTAGTGTGATGCCATAGCCTCGTTTGAATAAAACCGGAAAGCGTTGTTGCATGCCAACGGCGCGCAGAAGTTCGAAGTTTTGAGCATTTCGAGTGCCAATTTGTAACATCACACCGGTAGCATTACCGGCATTTTCAAGCGCTTGATTGATTTCCTCGATCTGCTTTTCATGGGTGACTTCCATGGCTATCACTTTGATACCATACTTGCCGGCAAGCTCAAACACATAAGGTAAACAATCTTGACCTAAGCCTTGAAAAGAATAAGGACTGGTGCGTGGTTTATACGCGCCCATTCTTGCGCACATTAAATTGCGTTCTTTTAAGGCCTTAAAGGTTAGAGCAACACTTTCTTGAGTATCGACTGCGCAAAGACCAGCAAAAATATGCAGGTTTGCTTGCGAGAAAGTGATGTCATTATAGGTGAATTCAAAGTGATTTTTGTTGTTGTGTCGACCTAATATTTTGTATTCACTTGAGATCCGGATAACCCTTTCAACACCCGGTAGTGCTTCGATATTTTCTTTGGATATCCCATTCGTATCGCCGAGTAAATAGACTTCAGTGACCGATTCTTGTTCCCCTTCAGTGGTGCGGATTTGAACGTCGATATTGGGGAGATCTTGCAGTGCTTGCAATGTGTACTGATAATCTAGCGACTGTTCACTAATTCGTGATTTTAAAATTACTATCATTTTTTATGCTGCTATTGATTCATTCGGTATTGCGTCTTTAACAGAAGGCGCATTAAGTTAATTTTCTAATTTTTATTTAACTTGGATTTCTGCACTGCTCCAGGAACAAGTGCTAGGATACAATATTAAAGCAGTCTCGCCAAAAAGAAAACTAACTAACTTTATTGTGGTGACTATTACACGCATTCTTCCAGATAGCTATCTTACTGTCAATCAAAGTACGTTTTTCATTGTATATTTAAGGTATACTAGTGCCTTCTTAATATCGGTATAAATACACTATGTTTAGACCCTTCTTTCTTTTTATCGGTACACGCTATACCAATTTCAAGCGTCGTGATCATTTTATTACCTTTATTTCCATTGTTTCGATGTTGGGCATCGCCTTGGGGATCACGGTTTTGATCACCGTTTTATCGGTCATGAATGGTTTTACTAAGGAGATCCGGGCAAGGATCTTGAGCGTGACTCCCCATGTCATGATTAACGAAGGGTGGGGGCAGCCATTGCAGAACTGGCAGGCCTTAGCTAAAGAAGTGTCATCCTACCCTGAGGTAGAGGCTGTTGGGCCTTATGTGGATGGCCAAGGAATGATTACCAGAGGGCGCGAAGTACGCGGGGTTGTCATCAAAGGGGTCGATCCTGATGCCATTGATGCGGTTTTCCCTTTACATAATACTTTGAAAGTGGGCAAGGTCGAGGATTTGCAGCCAGGCAAATTCGGCGTGATTTTAGGGGCCTATCTTGCCAAGACGTTGGGCGTGAATATTGGTGATATGGTTACCTTGGTGATCCCAGAGATCAACGTTTCCATGATGGGGGCGGCCCCTCGTTTGAAGCGCTTACCTGTGGTGGGGATTTTTGAAGTTGGCTATATCTACGATAGCGGCTTTGCGTTCATGCATATTCAAGATGCGGGGAAAATTTTTAAAACCTCTGATGGGGTAACTGGCATACAGCTACGTTTGAAGGATCCTTTTGCAGCACCACGTATTGCTAAAGAGTTACATGAAAAATTACATGGATTTTATAATGTTGTTGATTGGACAGTATTGAATGGAGCTTATTTCAGTGCTGTTAAGATGGAAAAAACGATGATGTTTTTTACCTTGATTATGATATTAGCGATTGCGGTCTTTAATTTAATTTCTACCTTAGTGATGGTGGTAACGGACAAACGAGCAGACATTGGAGTATTGCGAGCGCTGGGTGCGTCTGCTAGAAAAATTATGGCCATTTTCATTTGTCAGGGAGCGATTATTGGTTTAATTGGAACATTGGTAGGGGTCATTTCAGGGGTGTTACTGTCTTTGAATGTGACGCAGATTGTTGCTGCTATTGAGCGCGCTTTCCATGTCAAATTCTTATCTGCTGATGTGTACTTTATTAGCTTTTTGCCTTCTGACTTACAGTATTCAGATGTGTTGTTGATTGCCGCTTCTGCCATGGTCTTAAGTTTGTTGGCAACAATTCATCCGGCTTGGCGTGCTGCGAATGTTCAACCTGCGGAGGCTTTGCGTCATGACGGTTAAAACAGATCCCATTTTATATTGTGAAAATTTGAAAAAAAGCTATCAAGATGGCGGTAGAATCATTCCCGTTTTGCAGGATGTCAGTTTTTCGGTGAAGCGTGGTGAAAGTGTAGCAATTGTCGGGCGTTCAGGCTCTGGCAAAACCACCTTGTTGAATTTACTGGGTGGTTTAGAGTCACCTTGTTCAGGTAAGGTGGTATTAGATAACACCCATATGCATGCGTTGACTGATCGCAAGCGGGGCTATCTTCGTAATCGCGTATTAGGTCTTATTTTTCAATTCCATCATTTATTGCCTGAGTTCACTGCTTTAGAGAATGTTTGTATGCCGTTGTTGATTCAGGGTGAATCAGTCAAATCGACTAAAAAACGCAGCTCTCATTTACTTGAAAGAGTGGGATTAAAAGACCGTCAAACTCATAAGCCTGCCGCTCTCTCAGGTGGCGAGCGTCAGCGTGTGGCGATTGCTCGTGCGTTAGTGACGCAGCCAAAATGTATTTTGGCAGATGAGCCGACTGGGAATTTAGATAATCAAAGCGCTGATCAAGTCTATGATTTAATGATGCAGCTTTTGCGTGAATTCAATACCAGTTTTGTGGTGGTTACTCATGACCTAAGCTTAGCAAAGCGAATGGATCGCATGGTGACCATTGAGCGTGGGAACTTACGCGAAGGCCAGTAGCCTAATTCACAGGACATCCAAAGTTCACAGGACATCCAAAAGTTCACAGGACATCCAAAAGTTCACAGGACATCCAAAAGTTCACAGGCATCCAAACTGCCAAGTGTCAACGATCACTTGCTTTGTCAACCAATACTGACTAACTAAGAGTCATTGTGGAGAATTTCTTTTCACAGTTTGGATGTCCTTTGACTCCACATGGATGTCCTTTGACTCCACATCTTGGAAATTCGACATGCTTCGACTGATACTTAATGTTGCAAATTGAAAGGTTAGTGCATTTGCTTCAAGGTTACTTGATGATCTATTTATCGATAAGGCGGAATCACTGGTGCTTCTTCTTATCGATCGTGGCACATCGTTGCTACTTTCTCTTTGAATAGATGAAGAAGAATCACTTAGAACAGAAGATGAAGAGCGTCTAATGGTTTCTACGACGCTGGATGATGCTGCTCTTGCTCTATTTCGTGCGGCTTTATTTTTTTCTTCATTGAAGCTGTAGATAACCTCACCATTATAAGTAGTTTCACCATTCCCATAAATTTCAATCGTTGTTTTTACTGGAAACAAAATTTGATTTGCCCCAAGGTATTGGCGAAAAGCTTTCATGGATTTTTGGAAAGGGTTAATAGTGATATGACGTTCTCTTTGCAAGCCTAATAAGACGTTGTAAAGACATTCGTATAAATGGTGTTTATCTGATTTGCTAAGTTCGTCTGTATTAAATCTAATGGTGCGATATTTGCAACGTTCGACGATGTAGTGAGCTGCGTGCTGTAACTGCTGTGTTGAGATTGGCATATTTGTTACCTCAAATCGAGTTCACCTTTAATGATAGTAACGTAATACCATTCATATGGAAAAAAAATAATACTAGGACATCCAAAAAATAACATTTGATTTGTGTAACGAGCAGGTGTAATTTATACATATCGCAGTACAGGATGTTGTTTATGACATTTGCTCGTTCTTCACAAATCGATATCAGTATCTCGCCTTACTACCATTGTATGACTCGTTGTGTTCGTCGTTCATACTTATGCGGCCAAGACGACGAAACAGGTCGAGATTATTCTCATCGCAAACCGTGGATAGTTTCTCGGATCAAGCATTTAACATCTGTTTTTGCTATTCATGTTTGCGCCTATGCAATTATGAGCAATCATTATCATCTCGTATTATTTGTAGACGATGAAAAAGCACGTACTTGGCATAGCGAGGATATTATTGCGCGTTGGGGCCAGCTATTTCCTAAGGATGCTAAAACCATAAAGTATCTAAGTAAAAAAGAAGCCGAGCACAAAGTCTCCTTATGGCAATTGCGACTCACTGATATTAGCTGGTTTATGCGATGCTTGAATGAATCGATTGCTCGTTACTCAAATAAGGAAGAGGACAAAAAGGGGCGTTTTTGGGAAGGGCGGTTTAAATCGCAAGCTTTGTTAGATGAAGGTGCATTATTAAGTGCAATGGTTTATGTCGATTTAAATCCCATTAGGGCTAAAATTGCCGAGACTCCAGAAGGTTC
>JBFWUT010000071.1:0-9037 GCA_050247135.1 Candidatus Berkiella sp. | reverse complement strand
ACCCTACTGCTAAAACCGATATGGAAGCCTTACGCAATGTCTTTGATACCAATCATGATGGCTTATTGACTATCGATGATGAGGGTTGGCAGCACTTTGGGATCTGGCAGGATATTAATCACGATGGTATATCACAAGCGGATGAATATAAATCACTTATTGATATGAATGTGTCACAAATTGATTTAAATACCGATGGCTTAGTCGAAAATGTCAATGGCAACACCGTTCATGGTAGTAGCTTATTACACTATGAAGATGGCTCAACCGTAAAAGCCTATGACGTTACATTAAGCACGGCTGATGTGTTACAAGTAGCCCCTTCATTAGAAGATACGCTTAATAATGTAACACCTGCTGCTAACGACGCGCCAAGCTCTGCGCCTGTCACTTCTGATAGCAGTACCACACCATCTGATGTACCAACCACGAATAATTTATCTATTCCAGATACTGTCACTTCAGGTGTATCTGAAAGCGCATCGGCTAATGATGCAGCTGCCCCTGTCACTTCACCCGCAGATGTAGCAGCTTTACCACCTTTAGCGAATGATGCCGCTGACCCTACACCGGTTATTGACACGGCTACGCAGGAATTGGCTCAACAACAGCATCAACAACAAGCTGCTGAGACTTTTGGCTAAGCCTTTATCTTAAATCAACAGCCTTAATGACTACTTAAGGCTGTTGAAAATTCAAAACCATAACGAGCAATAAAATCGCTGTTGTCAGCGATGTTGCATAGCTCAGTCGTCTCGTTAATTCTATTTTTTATGTCAACTCAAATATCACTGAGATTCAGTTGTGCTAGCCAGGGAACAAGTGAACGAATGGCTACCCTTTGACGAGTTTGCTCTTATTAATCAATGAATTACAACTTTTGGAAAGTTAGCTTCTGGATGCCGCTGACAAGCCGCGGCAAGTAGCGTTTTGCGGAGCAGCGAATTGTCAACACGCCCTAATATTATTATTGAGATCTCAGACACAGGTTGTGGGATCCCAGAAAATATAATCTCCAATATTTTTGATCCCCTTTTTACAACCAAACCCATCGGAATTGGCCAGGGAACTACATTTACAATCACTTTACCTATTGGCTGTGAATCTGCGTCTTCCTAGTTAATCACTAGCAGCAGCCGCTTTGGCAAGAAATGGCGGCTTTGCGAACATAACCAAAACTAATAAACCAATGAAAATAAAGCCTGATATCCAAAAAATATCATTAGTAGCTAACATATAGGATTGGTTTATTAGCATTTTGGTAATTTGTGCATAGCTCATATCAGTGGTGTAGCCCACAGACTTTAATTGATTAATTGCTACAAGCATATTTGGATTATAAGCAGTTAAGCTTTCTGTTAATTGACTTTGGTGAACTGCCTCTCGATGATTCCATAAAGAAACACTAATGGAAGTTCCAAAGCTACCGCCCAGGATCCGTAAAAAATTGGATAATCCAGCAGCGCTAGCAAGACGATCATTTGGAAGTCCTGATAAGAGAATAGTGATGAGCGGGATAAAGAAACAAGGTGCACCCACTCCCTGAACAAAACGGATCCATGCAATATTTTCAAAGGATACGTTGGTGTTAAAATTTGCTATCCAAAACGAACACAATGCAAAAAAGAAAAAACCATTTGCGACAATCAATCGGGCATCAACGGTGGTTAACAATCTGCCAATAACGGGTGAAAGTAGGATAGGAAGGATCCCAATAGGTGCTGTCGCAAGCCCCGCCCACGTCGCTGTATAAGACATTTGGGTTTGCAACCATAACGGTAACACTACGACACTGCCAAAAAAGGTCATATAGCCAATACTGATACCTATCGTTCCTACTGTAAAATTTCTACTTTTGAATAGCGTTAAATCAATTATTGGGTTATCGTCTGTTAGCTCCCACGCAATCAAAAAAGTGATACAAACTACTGTAATCGCAGCAAGCATACAGATCATTGTTGAATTAAACCAATCCAGATCGTGACCTTTATCTAAAAGGATCTGTAAACTTCCCACACCAATAGCAAGTAGTATTAATCCTATGTAATCAATTTTTTGTTTGGTTATGACAGTTTCTCTTTTTCGTAATACCCGCCAAGTGAAATAAACAGAAAACAATCCCACTGGCACATTGATAAAAAATATCCAAGGCCATGTATAGTTGTCAGTTATGTACCCACCCAGAATAGGACCAATGACTGGTGCCGCAACAGCCACCATCGCCCATAAACCTGTTGCCAGTCCTTTTTTATCGTCAGGATAATTGGCCAATAACAAGCTTTGCGACAAAGGAATCATTGGACCTGCTACTGCTCCTTGTATAACGCGGCAAACGACTAACATTGGCAAGTTACTCGCAAGTCCACACATGACAGAAGCAATCGTAAATAGGACGGTAGAAAAAATAAATAACTTAACCTCGCCAAATCTCTTTGCTAACCATCCCGTTAATGGCAAGACAATCGCCATACTAACGGCAAACGCCGTTATCACCCATGTTCCCTCATCAGCACTCACACCCATGTTTCCTGCGATTGTTGGGATAGCCACATTGGCGATAGAAGTATCCAACACATTCATGAATATGCCTAATGAAACTGCCAAGGTTAATAAGATTAATTCAAATCCTTTGATTGCAGGCATTTGGCCGCCTTTGCCATTACATTTTTACAGGTTCAGTATTGTTACTATTCGCTTTGAGTATGCTTTCAATGAGCTTTTCTGCCTCATTGAGATCAGAAGTGTAATCAATAGATTCATAAATGACTTTAGTTGTATCTTGATTTTTATTCGACGCACCATTTCTTTTATGAGTATCAATCGTAACTGTCATCGATAAACCAATTCGTAATGGATGATGTTTAAGTTGATCTTCATCAATTCCAATACGAACTGGTAATCGTTGAACAATTTTAATCCAATTTCCTGTCGCATTTTGCGGTGGCAGCAGATCAAATGAACTACCTGTTCCTGGATTGATACCAATTACTTTGCCATTAAATTCGATATCACTACCATAGGCATCTGCTATCATCTCAACTGGCTGCCCTATTCGAATATGCTTTAATTGGGATTCTTTGAAATTAGCTTCTACCCATACTTGATTTAACGGCACAATTACCATCAATGCCATCTTAGGGTTAACCTGCTCCCCTACCTGGACCGCTCGTTTTGCAATATAACCTGAAACAGGTGCATAAATAGTAGTACGCCGCCAATTAAGATAAGCATCTCGAAGATTGTTAATCGCTTGTTCAACTTGTGGATGATGATAAAGATCGGTATCCCCTGCCAGTTTGATAGCACCTGATAACTGTTGTTCTGCTTGTGCAAGTTCGTCACGTGCTGAGTTGAGTGCTACTAGAGAATGACTCAAATCTTCTGCTGAAATTGTTTTGTTAACAACCAAGCCTTGTCTTCGTTTGTAGTCCTCATTTACTTTGTCAAGATTATCTTTTTTTATCTTCACGTTCGACTTCAATGCATCGACGTTATCGTAATATTGACTCACTTGCCGTGTTATGACTGCCAAATTAGTTTCTGCTTTTTTTAATTGGATTTGAGCATCGATCGTATCTAATTTAACAAGCACATCGCCTTTTTTTACTTGATCTGTTTCATCGGCTAATATGGCAACGACTTGCCCTGAAATATGCGGCATCACTTGTACCGAGTTACCCCCAACGTAGGCGTCGTCAGTCGTAACAGAGTAACGACCCCAAAACATCCAATAGATAAGATAAATAACACCTAGTGCCAGAAATATGGCCGCTATCGATACGAGTATACGAGTTCGCTGGACACTCTTTTCTGTATTTTGTGCAGTCATTTAAACTTTCACTATATGAATAATCAGACACTCTTCATACGGGTTATTGGATTTGTTATTTCATTATTTTAGTTGGCAAAACTGAGTTAAGGAATACAAATCATATTTAGAATTTTTTTATTCATTTTTTCAGAGCACTCAGGTAAAGTGAAATTATCAATTGCACCTAATCTGACCCTGCAATTATCCACAGCCATTGAGGTAGTATCATGATAACGTTTAATCCTCTATATACCGCATCTCGTAGCTCTCAAAGACGTTCCCGTGATTCTTTGCACGTCTCCCATTCCTCTCCTGAGTTGCATGAAAGTGGCGAATACGGCGAATCATCTCATCTACAAGTACACCTTGAACCTGAAGAGAAAGCTTTTCTGCCCATGTTTAGCAAGCAAGATAGCGACTCAATCCAAATAAAAGAAAATTACCTGTCAGCTGAAGCCTTCGAAGAATGGGGGCTACGCGGAAAAAATTATTTAAGCTCACATGACAGAAAGCAATATGAGCTCACTTTGGATAATAAAGTGTACAGAGATAGCTTAGGTAATCTTTTACATGGCGCATACCTCTATATAATGCTACCCAATAATAAACTCTATGGCTGTAAGCTAGGCGCAAAACGACACCATTCTTATTTAAGTTCAGGGTTAAATGTCAAAGCAGCAGGTTTTCTTTATTGTCACTATGGCGTTATTGTGACGATCAGTAGCGAATCAGGCCATTATAAACCGACCTTTCAAGAAATGTTACCCGCATTAGAGCTGTTGGCTTCAAAAGCTGATTACAAGTTAACCTTTGAAGATCATTCTGCATTATCGGCCAAACTTCCTAATCAAGGTGTTAGATATTTTGAGGTTAGTACTGTAAACAATAAAATAACCTTATCTGAACTAGATCAAGATACCCTTAAAGAAAATATTCATGACACCATGGATTACGCTCAAGAGGTATTTGCAACTATAACTTTAAATACCGCATTGGCAAGTAATGAACCTTCTACTGGCCCCAGCGATGCCTATGTTGGTGCCTATGAAGATGATGGCACAGAGCGTGACCCTAATTCCGTGTTTTTGTTTACAGAGACTCCCCCTGAGCAGCGTTACCTGAAGTTAACCTGTTTGTGGAGATTGAATTACAATAACGAGACTAGTCGGTCTTTAGGAGCAACAAAGCTAAAATGAGATTGCTGACACCCCTGGAGTCGCAGTACATTTCCGGTAGCAGCATGCAACCTTACCTTTACACTGTTCCTTGGGCAATTGGGCTTACGCTTATCTTCTATGAAGTAGCCGATGTGCTATTGCCCAACTTTGCTATCCCCGTGGGATGTATCGGCTTTTTACTTGGGATCTATGCAGGTTACTATGAAGAGCAAGATCCCGATTCGATTGAACTACCTCTATTTTAAGTTAATTAACTTATCAATTTTACATTCTTCCAATACTTTCATGATTAGTTTATAATCCAACTACAAACGGAATTGTCATTCAACCTGTCAGGAGATCAATAACACCTATTACGAGAAGTACCCATGACGAGCTGGAAAAAATTACTTGCCAATAAGCAACTCATCGAAAAAATTGAACTCACCCATAACGAAGTTAAGTTAAGCTTTTTCAATCCATACAATACGCAAGCACACCAATCCCGAATCGCAGAATCCTTTATTTATTTGTATTCAATTTCTCGAGATTTTCAAGCAAAATTTAGAAGGCCCCAAAAAAAGAACTGGCCTACGTTGATATTAAAAAATAACCACAGCTATCAAACTGCAGCCGAAGTGCAAAGTGCACTGAGTACCTTTGCAGCAACCAACAAAAAAATTAATACCCAAAATGATGAGCAAACTAGCGTTAAAGCTTTGGCTCAATTTCAAGAAGAAGCTAAAGCTAAATCATTTAAACACAAAAAGAAAAAGAAACATCAAGTCGCTGCAGACGCTAAAGCTGCTGAATCAGTTGCACCTCTATCAGCAGCACAGATAAGAGCTGCTATTATAGAAAACACTCTTTTCAAAAATATTACCATCAAGAATAGAGATGTCAGACTGACGCTCGCTTCAGACTTTTCTGATCCCATCCATTTTCGAGCTATCAACCAAGTTCTAGCTCAATTACAACGTACCTCTTTATATCTTAAAAATAACTTTCTGCAAATTAAGAATGTCAATCGAAAACCCAAATTTACGTTAAGGGCGAATCAAGCAGCCATCCAAAAGGAAGCTTTACTCAATGCCTTGATGGAGGCCGCACCAACACCCACTAAGGCTGTCGCAGAAGGCATTGCGCCAAAAACAATGGACGATCCTAAGCAAGAAGTACCTAAGCAAGAAGTGCCTAAGCAAGAAGTGCCTAAGCAAGAAGCGCCTAAACAAGAAGCGCCTAAACAAGAAGCGCCTAAACAAGAAGCGCCTAAACAAGAAACCATGACTATACCTGAACCTGAAACAACACCGCAGGTTGCCGCTGTTGACTCTCCAGTAACCGAAGAGAAAGCCGTTAATGGACAAAGCGACCAAAGCAGTTCAACTGTGACACCTAGTCTATTTGATGATGAAGAGATCTGGGGAGAAGAATACCTTGATCTTGATCTAGCTCAAGTAGGGGGCCTTAGCCCAAGTGATGAACTCTTAAGAGAGTTAGAAAACTTCTGGCAACATGATCAATCATTATTCGCTGCAAATCATGACGTACCCCTTATCACTGAACAGGAATTTTCCTCACTCGATCCATTAAGCTCCCCCTCAAAGCCACCTATACTCCATAACTTTGGAGATTGGAATGAAGAAACTCCGGATTTTGAATGGGACGATAACGAATGGTATAGAGAACATAACTTGGATGATTTTCCCAAAGATTACCTAGTTTCACCTTTAAGAAAATGATGTGTTAGGCTCCCTTAAAGGGAGCCCTCACTGAGTGTCGTTTACTTCTTAGCTGCTTTAACCACAATGGTTGATTTAACGTCTTTAACGCCTTCAACTTCTTTAGCAAATTTTACAGCATTTTCTGATTGTTCTTTATCCGTTACTTTACCGGAAAGATGAACAACCCCTTTCTTGGTTTTAACATGAACCTTGAAAGCAGCAACATTTTTATCATCCATTAATTTTTCTTCGATAAATTTTGCTTTTACTTTTGCTGTGATTTCAGTGTCTGACCATGCCGTCGTTTTGGTTTCTTTCTTGTCTTTGTTTTCAGCAGCATCATTGTCGGTGTTTTCGCTGATAACAATCATTTCTTCATCTTCGATCATATCAGGTGCAGCCACTGCTAAACCTTGTGCTAAAAAGAAAGCAGGAATAGAGCCTAAGAGAATTTGTGTTAATTTTTTCATTAAAGTTCATCCTTAAATTTAACTAGTAGCATTTTCGAAAGAGAAAAATTAGGCACTTAGCATTCTAAATAAGGAAAATGTGAGATTATCCTGTAAATAAAATATTATGGAAGCTTCTTTCAAGTCAAATAGATGAAATTTAAAACATTTTATTTTGTTTGGTGGACAACTTGAACTGGTCTATGGTCAGCGTTTAGTTCGATAGAGCGGACTGGGATGCGAAGATAAAAGGTGTAAACAAGTATTAGCAACCTTATCTTTTAATGTTTCAGGATGCCGGTAGGCATGTAAACAATAGTGACCAACTTGATCGATGAAATTACCATTATGATTCGGTTCAATACTATTTTCGCGATGTAGAAAATCAACCAAATCAGTTAGATCTTTGATTTTGCGAGGATCACCTTGAGTATCATTTTCGTGATTTATAGTAGCATAATGATCAGCTCGATATTCTCGATAACGGTTACTTGCTTGTGATATCAGAAATTGAGTAGCGCAAAATGCCGCTGTCAATAAGAAATAGTTTTCTACATAAAAAAGGCCAAGCAGCATGGAGGTCCAAAATATTCTAGTACTATAATCTTGTGCAACAGGATCTTTAAAATGAAAATGTGCTAATTCATGGCTAATTAACATCTCTAGTTCTTCATCACTTAATTGCGATATATTTCCATTTATTTTTAACAATTTTTTCCTAGAGTCAGTTATTAATGCTTCGGCTGAAATGTTATTAGAATTCGAATTGTTTAATATGACATGATCGGGAAGATGAATGGGTTTATTATTTACCACTGCTTCGTTAAAGATATCTTCAACAATGCGAGATACTCTATCTTGATAGGGTGAATCCGGAATTTTTGTGGGAATGCTAACGCCTCTTGGCAACAATATAACTGTTCCAATGGTAAACCATGTTATGCCTGTTATTAGAATAGGATTAATCGGAGTTGCTACAAAGAAAGGTAATAAAGTGGTAGTGCTTAATAACACATAATCCCAAGGATTGAATAACTTAAAACGATTTACGATCCCTGTCTTTAGAGATCGTAATCCGTTATTCAGCATGTTACTAAGATTATTTAGCATTAGAATGGTCTTATTCTATCTAGTTTCTCTAATCCGACCTGCGCAACTTGGCTTGCAACACCGTAACCAACATACCCACCATACGGTGCTGCCTGTGGCAGATAAGCGTCAATGCTGTCTTGTACGGCTCTACCAAACCCGTGGCTTAGCGCGCCAATCACCACTACTTTGGCAGGTGAGGCGGTGGCAACCAACTTAGCAGCTCGTGGTGCAAGATACGTTATTGGTTTTGGTAACGGCGCCATTAAACTCACAACCTTCAAACCCGCATCTGTTACATTTTCAGTCGCCATCCCTTTAACAAAGGACTTTGCTTTTTCACTAAAATTTTGTGCTTGTTGAATGTTTTGATCATTAAACGCAGCACCCGCGGCATTATCCGCATCTAAGAGTGGAGAAACTACCTTTTTGGTGAGTGCGCTGCTTGCGCCTTTAGTTGTAGCTGCAACAATTTGACCACGACCCCAGGCTAATAAGGGCTCGACAACATAACTCGCCGCATTTTTAACCGGATTAATTGCATAATCTTGAATAAAACTCAGCATAATTCCTACATCCCCTAGCTTATATTTCATTTAGCCAGTTTACTTATTTTTCAAGCTTAAGTGAATAGTCATTCACAGACCAATTCCTACCTTCCATCGGTTTTTTTAGCTTGGTATGAGGACATCCATTTTAGGTTGACCTGCTCATTGCAGTTCCCCTATTGTTGGCTCTTCAGGTTTTTTTAGGTGCACCATGACTGCGGCTCGTTCTACTAAAATCGACTTAAGCGCCACACCCTTC
>JBFWUT010000070.1:0-9630 GCA_050247135.1 Candidatus Berkiella sp. | reverse complement strand
TTTGAAAGAACAAGAAGCATTGAGAATTGCTAAGCAACAACTGGAGGCAGCTAGAGCCCGCATCAAAGATCCTGATGAAAAAGCGAAGTTAAAGCTGATGGATTTTCACCCATTGGCTAAAACGCTTCATGAGTTAGATGAAGCCTTGCGCGAAGAATTTGAACAATTAGGCATCAAACAAATTCCTAAAAATAAGCAGTCAAAGGCTGCAGCCAGTTGGAATTACGTGGCCGGTAAAGAGGTTAGGAATACCGATTTTGAAAGCAGAAATCCGCAGGTTCCTGCTAGCAATATCGCTTTAGTCGATGGCAAACCCGCACCTCTGACCCGAGCGATGCTTGATCCAGAACCGCTCAAACATGCGCCAAGAGAACCGGGCAAAGATCCTCTGCCAATGCCATTGGCCTATCCCCCAAGAAGAGATTACTGCAAAGCCGCCCTCGTACCACAATTACAGCGTCATTTAGAGTTGGGTATTGAAAGGGGCTATCTGGTTGGCAGAGTGAAAAAAGTCGCAGAGGACAAATACTTGACGGTCAATGAGTTGAGCGATCATTTTAATAAAATGAAAATATAATGGGTACTATTCTTGTTTCTTAACATGCTGCCAAAAGGCCTCTAGCTCATCCAAGCTAAAGGCCTTCCATTCTTTACCTGAGGTTTTCACTTGTTCTTCTACCCCATTAAAGCGGCGCCGAAATTTTTGATTGGCTAGACGTAAGGTTTGTTCCGCATCGAGCTTAGCGTGGCGCGCTAAATTGGCACACACAAATAAAATATCACCGAGTTCTTCTTGCATGGACGTTTGATCTTGTTCTTTAAACGCTTCTTCGAATTCAACAATTTCTTCTTGTAGCTTAGCCAGAACGGGTTTGAGACTTGGCCAATCAAACCCCACGGTCGCCGCTTTGTTTTGCAGCTTTTGTGCGCCAGAGAGCGCAGGAAAATGATTCGGAATATCACCCAACAAAGGCGCGTTTGGATTTTCTTGTTTTTTAAGTTCATCCCAAGACCGTTTTTCTTCGCCATTAAATACATGCGGATGACGACGAACGAGTTTTTCTTTTAAGCTTTGCAACACATCCTGGATATCAAACAGCGCTTGCTCTTTGGCCATTTGACAATAAAACAGAATTTGGAAAAACAAATCGCCAAGTTCCGATGGCAACTCCTTATAAGCTTTGCGCTCAATCGCATCAGCGACTTCATAAGCTTCTTCTAAGGTGTGCGGCACGATGCTGGCAAAGGTTTGCTGACGATCCCAAGGGCAACCCTCAACAGGATCTCTCAGTTTAGTCATGATAGCTAACAATTCACGCAATGCTGCTGTGGCGTCACTCATTGACTTCTCATTATTTTTTTGATTATCGAAGGTTCCCCGTTTATTTTTTTACTCCATGGGCATCCATGCCCTGCGTCGCACACTTCCCTGTGCGACGAGTCGCTACAAAATAAACGGGGATCCTTCACTTTTATCACTTTTTGGGGGCCTCATGTACCCTCTCGGCTTCCAACACGTTTGGCAGTTGTAAGATCTTATTCAAAATAACCATCAAGCCACCCAAATCGGCAATTTCAACGGTTAGCACGAGGCGCGCCATATTGTCATTTTTATTCGTCAAGGTATTTACCGCAATGACGTTCACCTTTTCATTACTCAAAATCGACGTGATATCACGCAACAGGCCTTGCCGATCATAAGCTGTGATCCGAATATCAACGGGATAGACACTGCGCATCGTTTCGCCCCATTCAACTTGAATCAGGCGATGCTCTTCTTCAGGCTTTTCTAAAATATGCACACAATCCTGACGATGAATCGTCACGCCGCGGCCTAAAGTGATAAAACCAATAATGCGATCACCTGGCAAGGGTTTGCAACAGCGGCCAAAATGGCACAATAAATTACCTACTCCATGAACGGTAATTTCCGAGGGGGTGCTAAAGGATTTGCTAGCACTAGGGACAATCTCATCGTCTTCGGGCTCTTGGCGATGTAATAAATTGATGATTTGTGACATTCGCAAATCACCGCCCCCAAGGGAAACATAAAGATCTTCCATGGATTTGACGCCTAATTTGGGTAACAGCTTACCAATGCCACTTTGCTCAAGCCCTAAACGTTTGAATTCTTTATCGAGCATTTCTTTACCATGATGCACGTTTTGGTCGCGCGCTTGGCGCTTAAACCAATTG
Source organism: Candidatus Berkiella sp. (assembly GCA_050247135.1). Taxonomy (GTDB): domain Bacteria; phylum Pseudomonadota; class Gammaproteobacteria; order Berkiellales; family Berkiellaceae; genus Berkiella. Next base: position 7,434 of record JBFWUT010000070.1, on the reverse strand, counting down.
TGCACTTTGGCACGAGCCCGCAAACTCCCTAAATAACCCAAACTGGTATTTAACCAGTCTCTACTGGGAGCCCCTTCTTTAATCGAAATAATTTCAACTTGTTCCCCTGAGGAAAGCTGATAGTTTAAGGGCACTATGGAGCCATTCACTTTCGCGCCACGGCAACGGTGCCCCAGCTCAGTGTGAATTTGGTATGCAAAATCCAGCGGCGTTGACCCAGAAGGCAAATCTATGACATCCCCTTGTGGGGTAAACACATAAACTCTGTCTTCCAATACCTCTTGCAGCAAAACTTCGTCGTTATCGCCACCTTCTTCTTGCTCGCTCCAATCCAAAATTTGTCGCAATGAATTGAGGCGTTTTTGGTAAGTTGCATCCAACTTACCGCCTTCTTTATATAACCAATGCGCTGCCACCCCAAGTTCTGCTTCTTGATGCATATCAACGGTGCGAATTTGAATTTCTAAAGTACGGCCTTCTGGCCCAATCACAGCTGTATGCAGCGAGCGATAATTATTCTCTTTAGGTGTTGCAATGTAATCGTCAAACTCTTTTGGAATATGTTGCCATAGCGAATGAACAATCCCTAATGCCCCATAACAATCACGCACTTCAGGGACCAAAACTCGTACAGCACGCACATCATAAATATCTTGGAAATCCAAATTCTTTCGCAGCATTTTGCGCCAAATGCTATAAATATGTTTAACGCGTCCTGACACTTCGGCTTGAATGCCTTCTTTTTCTAGCGATGTCTTAATCGTTTCGATCACATTTTTAACATAGACTTCTCTATCAAGCCGTTTTTCGTCAAGCAATTTGGCAATATGTTTATAAGCATCGGGTTCAAGGTAACGAAAAGCAAAATCTTCCAGCTCCCATTTGATTTGCCCAATCCCCAAACGATTCGCCAAAGGAGCATAGATATCGCGTGTTTCAAGAGCTAAGGCTTGCCTCGCTTCTTTTTCCAATTGGTTCGCTGCTCGCAAGGAAGTGATGCGCTCTGCCAACTTGATTAACACCACACGAACATCTTCTACCACTGCTAAGAGCATGCGTCGCAGATTATCTTGTTTGGTCCCACCCTGACCTTTAGCCTGGTGAGTGTGGGTTGTGATTTGGATCACCCCCTCTACCAGCGTGGCCACTTCTTTGCCTAAGGCAGATTGGATGTCTTCAATGCTGAGCTCACCATAATGCGCTGCAAAATACACAACTGCGGCTTGCAATGTCGCAATATCTGGCTCAAGTGTGATTAAGGTTTCTGCAGTCAGCAGACCTTGCCGCAAGCAGGATTCATTGACACAGGTTAGATGATGGCCGCCATGTTCAAGCGACAGCATAGCGCTATTCAGCAGTAACTGCTTATCCTCCAAGGAGCGGTTTGTGGTAATGCGGGCCGCCCATTGTTCAATATCGATAGTCCCATCTGGAGCTTTGGGCAGCTCATCTCGGATTTTAACCATGTAAGATCCCTCATCTAGCAGACACGAACAACCCCATGGTTTCTATGTGGGCTGTTTGCGGGAACATATCCATTACTCCAACTGATGCTAGCTTATAACCGTGTTGATGAACCAGTATAGCAGCATCCCGAACAAAGGTTGCGCTATTACAGGAAACATACAAAATTTGCTTCGGTGCAAAATGCGCCATGTCCTCGGCTATTTTTTGGGCCCCACTGCGAGGAGGATCGAGAATAATTTTATGGTATGGATCTTTGGCAAAGGCCTGGCTTTTCACATCCTCTTCTAAGTTATAAGTGTAAAACTCGGTATTGGTCAGTCCGTTGCGTTTTGCATTTTCTTTAGCACGGGTCACGGCTTGTACACTACCTTCCACCCCCACGACTTTAGCTGCCCGTTGAGCAAAGGGCAGGCTAAAATTACCTAAGCCGCAAAAGAGATCAAGAATGTGATCGTCTGACTTTGGTTCCAGCAACGCAAGCGCCTGATTGATCATCTTTTGATTCATTTGCTCATTCACTTGGGTGAAATCAGTCGGGTGAAACGCGAATGTCAGCTGTTGTGAGGCTAAGGTATAGGTAAGATACTCTTTTCCATCCGCTGGCCAGACTTTATGAACCGATTGGTAGTTATCTGGCTGCAAATAGAGCGAAAAATGTTGTGTTTGACAAAAGTGGATGAGCTTTTGTAAATCAGAATCACCCAAGGGCTGCAAATGACGAAAGATCAATGCTACTTCGTCTTGGCTTGAGGCTACCTCAATTTGCGCAATGGCTTCTCGGGCAACCAGTGAATCAATCATATCACGTAAGGGGCGAATGTTATGACCCACGCGCTTATCTAACGTTTGGCACGATTCAATAATAGCAATCTTATTATTCCCTTGCTCACGAAAGCCGACCAATAGGCTTTGTTTTTGCGGCACGTAACGCACTGCTAAGCGGGCTTTTTGTCGGTAACCAAGAGGCTCTGCTAAAAGCGGCGGCAACCAGGACTCTGGGGTTACTTTGCCTTGATGCAACAGTTGTTCGGCCAACCATGCTTGTTTTTGTGTCACTTGCTCAGAAGATCCCATATGTTGCAAACTGCATCCTCCACAGCTGGCAAAATGCTCGCAAGCGGGTTTAACCCGACTCTTTGAAGGCTCTAATACTTCAACTGTTGTTGCCTCCAGAAAGCGGCTATGGGATTTGGTTAATTGGGCACGAACGGTTTCCCCAGGCAGAGCCCCAAAGACAAACACGACTTTATCGTTCACACGCGCTACCCCTCGACCATCATGGGAGAGTCCCGTGACAGAAACTTCAAACGGCGTGAGGTCTCGTTTTTTGCGTCGTGATGACATAACTGCTTTTTACTCCTTTTCTAACCAAGCATCGAGAAATGCTTGTAGATGTGCTTCTTCGGAATCGTGCAACATAGTTTTAGTTAGTATGATTTCATTATCATATTGAGCGGGTGATAAATGGCCTCTCATCAATTGAAAGCGTAAAAATACCAAATAGGTATTTAGAACATCCGTTTCGCAATAATCACGAATCGTCTTGCGATCCCCACTCATAAAGTAATTCAGGACCTCTGAGCCATCGATCCCCATTTTACCGGGGAAGCCTAACATTTTTGCGATATCATCTAAACGTGCATAGGCTTTGGCCTGATAAGCGGCGAGGATATCCATCAGATCAAGGTGACGGGTATGGTATCTATTAAGGTAGTTATTATACTTAAATGAGCTGTCGTCCTCGCCCATATCCCAATAGCTTCCGGCACTCACACCATGCAATAAGGCACGATAATGCAAAACCGGTAAATCAAAACCGCTGCCATTCCATGAGACTAAGGTGGGTTTATGTTTTTCAATGCCGGCATAGAAACGTTGAATAAGCTCAGCTTCTGCAGCGTCTACATTTCCTAGTGACCAAACCTTCACCTTATCATCAACGCGTAATAGTGCCGAGATAGCAACGATCTTTTGTAAATGGTGTTTGACGAAAGTGCCCCCAGTTGCCTCTTTTGTTTGGCTTTCCATGGCAGACAGCACGACCTCATCCGGTTCGCTCTCCAACCCTAGTAAACGTCGCCCTGATTCCACATCAGGCACTGTCTCAATATCAAAAACAAATATACTCATTCAATTTCCTTACTTAACCATGACAGTGGTTTGCAGGCCCATATAATTGGTGTTAAGGTGCTGCTTGTCAAAATAATAGATAGCAATCGTATGTCAAACACCGTTGAACGCAGTCTCTGGAGTTCTCGTTTTGCCTTTATTATGGTCACAGCAGGCGCAGCGGTAGGCCTTGGCAATATTTGGAAATTTCCCTACGTCGCCGGCAATAATGGTGGCGGCGCATTTGTCATCTTATATCTTATCTGCACTTTACTGGTTGGCATTCCGGCAATGATTGCCGAGCTACTCATTGGACGTCACGGCCGACAAAATGCCGTTAATACATTAAGCGCTTTAGCCTTACAAGCTGGCCACTCTAGTCGTTGGCAGGGACTGGGTTGGCTTGGGTCACTCACCCTATTAATGGTCTTAAGCTTCTATAGCGTGGTATCAGGTTGGTCCATTGCCTATTTGTATTTCGCTATTAAAGGAACCTTCGTCAATATTAGTTCGAATGAAATCGTAGCACTATGGAATAACTTATTGGGTTCTCCCATAAAGCTCATGGCTTGGCACAGTGCATTCATGTTTTTAACCATGATCGTTGTTGCGCTAGGTGTAAATGCCGGTATTGAAAAAGCGTCCAAATGGATGATGCCCGCTCTGTTAGTTATTTTATTGCTGTTAGTCATTTATGCAGCAGTGGTGGGTGACTTTGCGCAAGCCATTCACTTTTTATTTTCTTTTAAATTTTCGGATTTGACCTCAAAAGCCGTTATTGCCGCTATGGGACAAGCATTCTTTTCACTTGCCACAGGAGCAGGTGCGATTCTCATTTACGGTTCCTATCTGTCTAAAAAGACTAATATGGTTGAAACGGTGTTAATCATCTCCGTGATCAATGTGATGGTTGCTATTCTGGCAGGATTAGCTATTTTTCCCATCGTATTTTCGCATGGGTTACAACCTGAAAGCGGTCCAGGTTTGATGTTCCAAATTTTACCTATTGCCTTTAGCCATATGCCCGGTTCACAGGCAATCGCTATTTTGTTTTTTATCTTATTGCTCTTTGCTGCGTGGACTTCCTCTATTTCCATGGGGGAACCCTTAGTGGCACTATTGAATGAACGCTGGAAAATCTCTAGACCCAAAGGCGCATTCTATATCGGATTACTTGCCTGGATCCTTGGCTTGCTGAGTGTCTTTTCTTTTAATATTTGGCAACAAGTCAAGATCTTGTCACGGTGGGGCATTTTTGAATGTTTAACTGATTTTCCTATTAATGTTCTACTGCCGTTAGGTGCTTTTTTATATTGTGTGTTTGCCGGTTGGGTGATGGCACCGAAGGATGTACAAAATGAATTTGGCGATACTATGCCCAAAACCTATATTGCCTGGCGTTTTGCGATCCGGTATTTGGCACCGCTTGGGATCTTGTTTGTCTTTGTCGCCAATTTTTTCTTTTAAATCTTAAGGGATGATTATGTTCAAAAAAACAGGGTTTTTGGTACTGTTAACTCTGCATTGCACTGCCTTTGCCGCGCCTACCGATATGCAATTTGGTGCTGTAGCTATCAGCAAAACTTCTGAACAAACATTACATCATTCAGGGATGTTGCAACTCGATGACGTCAAAGTTGCTGATTCCACCCTAGTAAATGGCTTTTTAGCAGCCAAGCATTCGCAATTTCATGAATTAACAGTGAATGGCCAATGTGCGCTCGAAAATACCGAACTACTAGGCCCTGTAAGCGTCAACGGTCAACTCTTATTGAAGCATGTCAATGCTGATGCTCCAGTAACTGTTTTTGGGTTTCTTGGCGCAAGAAACGCCATTTTCACCCAGCCTGTGACCGTTAAGTCGTCTAATCTTGATTTTATTGACTCGACGCTCCAATCGCTCACCATTGGTGACGTGCAAGGCAACCCCACTCAAACCTTGAACCTCACTCGTACTAAAGTAAATGGTGGGATCACCTTTGAATCAGGTAATGGGATCGTAAAAATGGATCCGGCCTCGAACATTAAGGGCAAAGTAACAGGTGGGACGATTGAAAAAGTGGCAGCTAAGCCTGAAGGCAAAAAATAAGACAATGCAGGAGGGCTAGGGCTGACTATAGCCCTGGCGCTTCCTGGATCTCTGGAATTTCATTCAGACCATCAATGCTTGGTAAACAGGAATTATTCTCATCGAAGGTTTGTTCAGTCAAGGGATCACCTTCATAATCGACTGAATCGATGTTTAGGGTAGGCCGGCGAGGTTGCTCAAGGATCTGTGGTTGCTGCCTATTACGAAAGTCATCTTGCCATTTGCAGCCGGAAAGGCTGACCATAATTAAGGTAGGTAACATAATTATTATTTGTTTTTGCACAGTCAATCCTCCGTGACATGCCTTTAGTTTAGCACCCAACAATTTATTTTGCCTAGGATATTGCCAAGCTTCATTACGAACGGTATAAGTCGGATACTTATCGGAGGGGGAAATTCGTCTGAGCGATATATCTCTTGTTGAAATCAAGAAATGTTATTTGTGGTTGGGGATGCTCTTCTCTATTATATTTTGGCATTCTCCGGCTTGCGCCTGCTCAAATATCGTCCTTGTGTCTAATAATAGCCATTTTGCCTTTGTCCACCGCATCGAAGCGGGCCTGTTTGGTAAACTCCAAACAAAACCAAAGTTAACTCACTTATTATCTGAAAATCTCTATGAAAAACGAGCAAAAAAACAGCTCTTAGAAGCATGCCTTGTGGTGACGATCGGCTCAGAAAGTCTGCGTCAGGTCTTGGAAAGCCAGACCTCTCAACCTGTCTTGTCTATTTTGACGCGGCGCGCCATGTTTGAGCACCTTCTGCAAACGCATCAATTGCAAGCGAATGATCTAAAGCACCCGGTCAGCGCAATATATCTCGATCAACCCCTGTCAAGGCAATTAAATCTCATTGCGTGCCTGTTTAATCATTACCACCCCAAACTGGTTGGAGTTATTTTAGGCAATGAATCAAGGTATCACCAAGAATCCTTGCAAAATCTTGCGCGTCATTTCCCTTTCACTTTACAAACCGTTATTGTCAATAAATTTGAAAATCCCGCGACCGTTTTAGATACCTTATTAGACGATGCAAAAGTGATCTTAGCCATACCAGATAGCCGCATTTATAACCCCAAAACAGCTAGGGGTATGTTACTTACCGCTTTTCATAAACGAGTCCCCTTGGTGGGCTATTCCAGAACCTTCGTAAATAATGGCGCATTTGCGGCTGTTTATTCGAGCACTAAACAATTAGCCGATCAAACAGCAGATGAAATTATTAAGATCATGCACAATAAAGGTAAGTTACCTGCTCCACAATATCCGCGCGATTTTACCGTCTCCGTTAATACCCAAGTAGCCAGATCGTTGGGTATTCCCGTTGACAATGAAGCCCAAATTAAACACGCCATGGATAAAATGGAGAGTGCAAGAAATGCTTAGAACCAAACTAAACAGCACTTATACTCAAACCAGTTTGGTTTTAGGCGAGGCGCCTAGCCGTCGAACGAAGGAGTATAAGAAATATATGACTGACGTGAGAAGGCGAAGGCAACAAAGCATAAAGCCAAACTGGGAAGAGTATTATGGTTAATGAGTGGGGGATTAAAAGCCGAGTACTATTTCTTACTTTAGTACCAACCATTATCATTTCGTTGCTATTAAGTGCCTACTTTACCAGCACCCGAATTCAAGATTTAGAAAAAGCCCTGCGCGACAGAGGCTATGCTATTGCGCTGCAATTAGCTCCAGCCAGCGAATATGGTGTCTTCTCTGGCAATACCCATACTCTGCAGCGTTTAGCCAACGATGCCCTCTCAGAACCCG
>JBFWUT010000069.1:0-10224 GCA_050247135.1 Candidatus Berkiella sp. | reverse complement strand
GCCTAAAGCAAAAATAGTTCGAATATGTTTTTTCATTGTCTTTTGACTTTATACTGTGTTGGCTGTGCCATCATAACGTCGGTCATGGACTAATCGTCCACTCCCTCGTTATGAGGCTTGCCGCCTTGTCTAAAGTCTAAAGTCAAAAGCCTTCGAATAAGTTATCTATTTATGCTTTGTTGGCTGCGACATCATAGCATCAGTCATGGACATATCGTCCACTCCTTCGCTATTCGTCCCTAAAACAAAAATAGCTCGAATATGTTCTCTATTTAGTGATAGATAGAAAAAATCAGGGGTTCATTATGGCAAAACAGCTTGCAGGATGCCAGTTGGTGAAATAGTATCCTTGCTTTGAGATCTAGGTTAGTTAATTAGTTATATGACTGAAGAAAGCGTTATTCATCGACCCATCCGTAGCTTTGTTGTCCGCCAAGGGCGCATGACCCCAGCACAAAAAGAAGCCGTTTCCAGCGATTGGCCGTTATATGGTTTGGCGTTGCCAGAACAGGGGCAGCCGTATGATTGGAACCAAGTGTTTGGACGCGAAGCCAAAAGAGTTTTAGAAATTGGCTTTGGGATGGGGGCAACGTTGGCTAAATTGGCCAGTGAGAATCCTCATGCGGATTTTATTGGTGTGGAAGTGCATCCACCGGGTGTAGGGCGGATGTTAGCTCGCGCCAAAGCGCTTGAATTAACCAATCTTAAACTATTTGCGGTCGATGCTATCGACGTTTTACACCGTGCGATTAAAGACGCGAGCCTCGATCGCGTTTTGTTATTGTTTCCCGATCCGTGGCCCAAAACCAAACATCACAAGCGTCGCATTGTCCAACCGGACTTTGTAGAATTGATTGCAAGCAAGCTCAAGGTAGGCGGTTTTTTTCATTTAGCCACAGACTGGCAGCCTTATGCAGAACACATGATGGCTGTTTTAACAGCAAATGAGCGATTTACGAATACCTTTGGCGAAGGTCTTTACGCACCAGCGGGCTTTGAACGTCATACCACCAAGTTTGAAAAACGCGGTGAAAAGCTGGGTCATGCTATTTGGGATCTTATTTTTCAGTTAAACCACTAAGAAGCGAGTCACCCCTCTGTCTCCTATACTATTAATAGAGAGAAAAAGAGGTGAATCGTGCTGGGTGTCCAAGGCTTAACACCGGATATATTTTTGGTTGTGGCCATTATTGTTGTCACCATCGTGCTATTTGTCACCGAAATTGTTCGAGTCGATGTGGTGGCTTGCCTTGTGCTGGTGTTACTCGGCCTCACTCGATTGGTTCCCAGTGAATTACTGTTTTCCGGCTTTTCCAGTGATGCTGTCATTGCCTTAATTGGTGTGATGATTATCAGTGCAGGACTAGAACGCAGTGGGGTGGTGGCCAAAATGGCCTACTACATTATGCGTCTAGGTGGGGCGAGTGAAAATCGCATACGCTTGTATTTAATGGGCGTGAGCGGTTTTTGCGCCGGCTTTTTGCGAAGTGTTAGTACCGTGGCCCTTTTGTTGCCTATTATTACCCGTATTCGTCAAGCAACGGGCATTCCTAAAGCGCGCTTATTATTACCTCTTAGCTTTTGCGCCATTTTAGGCAGCACTTTAACCATGCTAGGGACAGGTCCCCTCATTTTATTAAACAGCTTATTGATCAGCAGTAATGGCTTAACCGACAAGGCGGGCAATAAAGCGCCGATGTTGGGACTGTTCAGTGTTTTCCCTATTGGGTTTGCATTATTAGTCATGGGCATTTTATATTTCGTTTTTTTAGGCAAGTGGGTGTTGCCAAAAGTTCCTGCTAAGTCCAGCACATTGAGTAATGGCGGCTCACCGGATTATTTTAAAAGGATTTATGGTATTGGTGCCGATTTTTGTGAATGTCGTGTGCCTGCTTCAAGTTCTTTGGTAGATAATACCTTAAGACAATGGGAATGGTTATTACCGCCTTCGGTTGCCATTATTGGCATTAAAATGGGAAATAATTTACAAATGCCCCCACTGCGCAAAACAGAGGTCAAAGCGAATAGTGTCTTGGCTATGTTTGGTCCGAAAGAAGAAGTGGAAGAATTTGCCAAGAAATACGGTTTGCGCATGTCTCCTTATCTCACAGCATTTCCTGAACATATTAGTTCACCTCATGCCGGCTTGTGCGAAGCGGTAGTACCACCTAGCTCAAGATTACTGGGTACGAATTTAAGTGATCTCCATATGCGCCGTGAATATGGTATTCAAGTGTTAGCAGTACACCGTGGTGATAAAGTGCGACGAGGTAAGAAAGAGATCGGGGGATTAACATTACGGGCCGGTGATACCCTAGGAATGTTTTGCCAGTGGAATGCCTTGTCGAGCTTGCAAAAAAATCCTGACTTTGTGATTGTGACTTCAGATTATCCTCGCAAAAAAATGCATACCGACAAAATGTGGTTCGCTGTTTTCTTCTTTTTGTTTGCCATTAGTTTAATTATCTTTAGCGGCTTATCTGTTGCGATTGGTTTGCTGGTCGGAGCTGTTGGTATGATCTTCTCAGGCGTTATCAGCATTGATGATGCTTATGAAGCGGTGAGCTGGAAAACGGTCTTTTTATTAGCGGGTCTTATTCCGCTGGGGATAGCAGTACAAACCAGTGGCACTTCCGATTGGATGGGTGCTCATATTTTAAAAGCTTTTTCTGGATCGCCAGAGTGGGTGCTACTCTTAGTGCTAGGGGTGATCGCTTCTATAGGCAGTATTATTCTGTCGAATGTTGGAGCAACCATTGTATTGGTTCCTCTGGCAGTACACTTAGCTCAAATATTAGGTGATGATCCGCGTGCTTTTGCGCTCATGGTGGCGATTGCCACCTCGAATTCATTTATTGTGCCCACCCATCAAGCGAATGCGCTTATCAGTTTGCCTGGCGAATATAAAATTATGGATTTTATTAAAGCCGGTGGATTGATGTCCTTTTTGTATTTGATAGTCGTGATGATTGTGATCGAACTGATGTTTTAATTCCAAAAATGCTCTTTTGTCCCAAAATTGCAGGTTGGTCAGCAGACCCATTTAGGGTACTTACGGCGGATGATTTTTTTCTCATCAAATAAAGACAATAACTCGTTGATATCTTGCGGCGATTTAAAACCGCGAAACGGTAGCCATAGATAACGCGTACTGGCGTTGGGGATCACCAAACCATTATTGACTTCAAAAATATAGGGAATATCTTTCCATGGCATATGTCCTGGCGCTAAACCTTTACCTGCCCACATGATACCGTTTAGTGTGAGAGTGACTTCTATGGGCACGTCTAAAATTTTACTATCTTGTAATCGCTTTAATAGCAGCCATTCATTAAGTGGGCGCCGTCCAAATAACCAGATCAAGGCCATCACTGCCCCCATCCATTCTTCTGGGAGGAGCATGCCTACTTTAAATAATTTGAAACAAATCACGATAAAAATGAAGACAGCGAACACATTCATTAAAGTAATCAGCAGTAAAAAGAACGGCTTTTTTTCTACATAGATCGAACTGGCTTTCATCAGTTCTTTGGCAGTTGGCTGATATGAGACTTTAATTTCCATCGGTTGCCTTAATCCCTGGCTTCATTTTGAGGTAAAAATAAGCTTACCACATCATTTAAAAAGCGATAACCCAATGCGGTGGTGCACAGTTGTTGATCAAAAGGGTGGAGCCATCCTTTAAGTAGGGCATGGTGTAAAGTTGAGTGAATTGTGGCCAAATCCTGCCCTGTTCTTTGCGCAAATAACTTAGTTTGGACTCCGGCTTTTAATCGCAAGGCATTGAGCATAAATTCAAAAGCGAGTTGCGTTTTTGGCACGTTGGTACTTTCAAGCACAAAACCTTGGGTATGGTCCAGATATTGTTTGGGCTGACGAAAATGATGATAACGCAGCACAGATTGACTCTCTGCCAGGGTGATCTTGCCGTGTGCCCCCGCACCGATAGCCAAATAATCCCCGAACTGCCAGTAATTCATATTATGACGACAAGGAATATCTTTGCTATAAGCCGATACTTCATACTGACTGTATCCGGCTTCTTGTAAGCGAGCTTGCCCCTGTTCTTGTAAATCAATGATGAGATCATCGACAGGCAATTTGGGCGGATGATGCCAAAAATAAGTATTGGGCTCTAAGGTTAATTCATACCATGATAGATGAGTGGGTGAGTGCGCTATGGCTTCTTCTAAATCCGCTAACCCTTCTTTTAAAGTTTGATGAGGTAAACCAAACATCAGATCACAATTAAAATTAGTGAATCCAGCATTCCTCACGGTCTCAATAGCACGCTTAGCTTCTGTGCCATTATGAATACGTCCTAGCGCCGCTAGTTTTTCCTCATTAAAACTTTGAATACCCAACGATAAGCGATTAATTCCTATATTGCGATAGTCAGTAAAGCGCTGTTGCTCTACCGTACCAGGATTCGCTTCTAGAGTGATTTCAATATTATCTTCAAAAGTCAGGAGTTGGCGCAGCCCTTCAAGTAATCGATTTAGAGCACCTGCAGAAAATAAACTGGGCGTGCCTCCTCCCATAAAAATGGAGTGGATCGATCGGCCTTGTACATAAGGTAAAACGAGTTTAGCATTTTCTAACAAACAAGAGATGTAATCATTTTCTGGCAGCTCGCTTTTTAAAGTATGACTATTGAAATCACAATAAGGACACTTCTTAACGCACCAAGGAAAATGTATGTAAAGACCAAGAGGAGGTAATTGCATTATGCGACCAGAAAAGCCTGGGAAAAGGCGCTGACAAATAAAGACAAGGCTTGTGCACGATGACTGATTTGATTTTTCTTGGCAAGTGGCAACTCAGCAGCGGTGCAACCTAAACTGGGAATGTAAAAGATCGGATCATAACCAAATCCTTGCGTGCCTCGCAGTTCTTTTAATATCTGGCCATCCCATTGTGCTTGGCAGATAATCGGCACGGGATCTTGTGCATGACGCACAAAAGCAATCGCGCAATAAAAATGGGCGCGACGTTCACTGTCATTAAGTGATTGTGTTTCTGCTAAGAGCTTTTGGATGTTGTCCGGCATGCTCGCCTGTTTTCCTGCATATCGAGCCGAATAAATCCCAGGTCTGCCACCCAAGGCATCGACCACAAGACCGGAATCGTCGGCCAAAGCAGGTAATTGGCTATATTGGGCTGCATGGCGCGCTTTTAAGATGGCGTTCTCAACAAAACTAAGGCCGGTTTCCTCTATTGAGGGTACTGCAAATTCACTTTGTGCCACGACTTCTAACGGCAAGGACTTAAAAAAGGCTTGGATCTCGAGTAACTTCCCGTGATTTTCACTGGCTATAACGACTTTCATTGACTAGCTCCACCTAAAATGCCCGCCAATTTTATCACATTGTCCTTAAAAAAGCGGCAAAACACTCAGCAACTCTGACAGGATCATCCAGGTGCACATGATGTTCACCTTCGATAGTAACAAGTTGCGCATGAGGCACAGCTTTAAGGCGAGCGCGCATCAGTTCATCAGGGAAAGGATAACCGTTGTTGGGCCGCAAAACGCAAACGGGTGATTGGATATTTCTCAAGAAAGCGAGGACTTGCTCTTCGGTTAAAGAGATAGGCAAAGGCATTAATAAACGAGGGTCGGTTCGCCAGGTAAATTGCTGGTTATCCAAAGGTTTAAGGCCCCGTTTAACAATCGATAGCCCAGATTCTGTTTTCATCGCATTCACTTTTAACCGTGCCTCTAAAGCGGCTTCTATCGAAGGGTATTTTGGTGGCGATTTAAACGGAATGCTGACCATTGAATCAATATAGGAGCGTAGTTGTAGTGGTGCGAGTTCAGCAGGTCTTGATAAGGGACCCAGTGCATCAATCAAAAAACTATAGCTAATTCGCTCAGGCACGCTCCCGGCAATAAGGCTGGCAATGCAGGCACCTAGGGAATGGCCAAGTAGTGCAAATTTTTCCCAACCTAAATAATTGGCAACCTCAAAAACATCGATAACCATATCAATTAAATGGATGGGGCTTGCTTTGGGTTTATGGCTAGATAAGCCATGGCCTGGAAAATCAATCGCAACTAGGTGGGTATTTTTTAGCAATGGTGCTAAGTGATCAAATGTGGAAGCATTATCTAACCAACCATGTAAGGCAATGGTGGGCATACCCTGACCTTCATGCCAAACTCTAGCTGCAATGCTTTGACCATTGATGTCAAAGACGGTATCGACAGGTTTGCTGTCACTCATGCGCGTGTCGCAAGTAGCATACCTGTTTTGGTAACAGGATCAGCAAATAGCATAATTAACAATTGAAGTACTATCATCACGGGGATCGGTGAAATATCAAAGCCGCCAATTTGTGGAATAAAACGTCTAGCCGGACGCATTAAGGGTTCGACCAGTCGCTGGATAATGATAGTGACGGGAGAATAGGCAGAAGGTGCCACCCAGCTTAAAATGACATTGGCTAAAATAGCATAGAAGAATAATTTAATGGTTAACAAGCTGATATCACCCACTGACCACACTAAAAGGCCAACAGGGAAAGGAAGTTTGTGAATACTAACTAGCGTGATGAGCGTAATCTTGATGAAGGTGATAACCAAAACTGCGAATAAGGTTGCAAAATCAATACCCCACAGTCCCGGGATGAAGCGTCGTAAAGGTACAACCACGGGGTTGGTTGCCTTTAAAATAAATTGGGTGAAAGGGTTGTAATAATCTACTCGTAAATATTGCAGAATAAAGCGCAACAATAAGGCGAATAAGTAAAGATCAAACAGGGTTTGGATTAAAAAACTGCTCGCATTTTGTAAAGGATTCATTCTGTTGGCCTTCTAATCATATTCTTCACTTAAGGTTTTACCGCGTTGATAAGCGGCCCTGAGTGCATTCTGTAAAAGTTCAGCCATGTTACCACCTTTTAAGGCATTGATCCCCTGCTCGGTAGTGCCTCCTTTAGAGGTGACTTTTTGCCGCAATTCCTTAATAGAGTCAGGGCTTTGCTGTGCCATTTGAGCAGCACCGAGAGCGGTTTGAAAAGTAAGTTGTCTAGCAATATCGTCATTCAAACCGAGTGATATGGCCGATTCAATAAGGCATTCCATAAAATAAAAGAAGTAAGCAGGGCCAGAGCCTGAGAGGGCCGTGACGATATCCATATCAGATTCTTTATTTAGCCAGGTTATTTTTCCCACCGCACTAAAAATATCGGACACTGCCATTTGCATCGTGTTGTTGACTTTATCTGTGGCGAATAAACCCGTCATTCCAACGCCAAGCAGTGACGGTGTATTGGGCATTGCGCGGATAATAGGCGCGGTGTTTGGTGCTTGCCATTGCTGGATTTGCGAAGTGGTAATGCCAGCGGCAACACTGACGAGTAAAGGCGGTTGCTTTTGTGGTGTGGCGAAAAGATCCTGCACGGTGGATTTCATCGAGCTGGGTTTAACAGCTAACACGAGAATATCAACGTTAGTAGCAACTAAAGCTGCCTGCTCAGAAACATTCACACCCAAAGCTGACATTGCCTGCACATTTTGGGGGTGATGATCACAGACTGTCAGCAATGAAGTGGGATAGCCTTGATTAATCAACCCTCTTATCAGAGCAGTGCCCATATTACCTGCACCAATAAAACCAATGCGCTGTTGTGTCATGCTATTATGTCCTTCGTGGTCCGAAGATCTCTGTACCAATGCGTATCATGGTTGCACCTTCTAAAATGGCGGCTTCAAAATCGTGGCTCATCCCCATCGATAAGGTATCAAAACCGGCACCTTGTTGGTTACAGCTGTCGTACAACATTCTTAAAGCTCGAAAATAAAATCGTTGTTGTTCAAAATCATCTGTCAAAGGCGGCAACATCATCAAGCCTCGCAGTTTAAGATAGGGTAAGGGTTTTATTTGTTCGATCAAGCTCATGACCTTGTCAGTTCGCACGCCATTACGGCTGGGAGAATTATCATCCATTTTAACCTGTAGACAGATATTCAGGGGGGAGCGTTGTGTAGTTCGGTGCTGCGACAACAAGGCAGCTTCCTTAAAACGACAAACGGTATGTACCCAACTGAAATTTTGAGCAATCTTTTGCGCTTTTTTGGATTGGACAGTGCCGATAAAATGCCAGATGATGTTGAGATGATTCAATGCCGATATCTTCTCTAGAGCTTCATCAAGATAGTTCTCGCCGAAGGAATGCTGCCCCGCAGCAAAAAGGGTGGCAATTTGATCATGAGAATGCGATTTGCTAACGGCAAGCAAGGTAATTGCATTAGAAGCTCGGTTACACGATTCTAACGTGGCCGAGATCCGGCGCTGGAGTTGATGAAAATTAGCTACAATATCAGTCATGGCAGTACTTTGCCGTCTATAAAGAATAGAGTCAAGCAAGCCAAAAGGTGGAACAATGGATATTACAGAACTACTCACATTTAGTGTGCAAAATAAAGCATCCGACTTGCATCTTTCTGCTGGGTTACCACCGATGATTCGGGTGGATGGTGATATTCGTCGTTTAAATGTTCCGGCGCTTGATCATAAAGCAGTGCATACCTTAATTTATGACATCATGAGCGATAAGCATCGCCGAGACTATGAAGAATTTTTTGAAACCGATTTTGCCTTTGAAGTACCAGGCCTGGCTCGTTTTCGTGTTAATGCCTTTAATCAAAATCGCGGATCCGCAGCGGTATTTCGAACCATTCCTTCTAAAATTCTCACCTTAGAAGAATTATCGTTACCGAAGATTTTTTCGGATATTGCACAGTACCCAAGGGGACTTGTGTTGGTCACAGGGCCAACTGGTTCTGGTAAAAGTACCACGCTAGCTGCCATGATAGACTACATTAATTCAAATAAATATGGCCATATACTCACCGTCGAAGATCCGATTGAGTTTGTTCATCAAAGCAAGAAAAGCGTAGTAAATCAACGAGAAATCCATACGGATACTAAGGGCTTTAATGAAGCACTTCGCTCCGCATTACGTGAAGATCCTGATGTCATTCTGGTGGGGGAAATGCGAGATCTAGAAACCATTCGCTTGGCACTCACTGCTGCTGAAACGGGTCACTTGGTCTTTGGTACCTTGCACACCACCTCAGCGGCTAAAACCATTGACCGTATTGTTGACGTGTTTCCTGGGGCAGAAAAAGACATGGTTCGCTCAATGCTGTCTGAATCGTTACGTGCAGTGATTTCTCAGGCGTTATTGAAAAAGGTTGGGGGCGGTCGAATGGCGGCACATGAGATCATGGTGTGTAATCCTGCTATTCGTAACCTTATTCGTGAAAATAAAGTGGCGCAAATGTACTCCACAATTCAAACGGGTCAAGCTCAAGGCATGCAAACACTCGATCAAGCGCTTAAGCTGTTAGTCGATAACGGCAAAATTACGCGCTTAGATGCTAAAGAGAAAGCGGTGAATAAAGAAGCATTTTAGCTACTTAGTAGACCTTCGTTATAGTACGCATCAGAATTTCCCTTCTGATTGTTGTATATATTCCTAAATTCATTTATCTTATTAGAGCTTATTAGAGGTCAATAAGCCATATGCCAATATTTCATTAAAAATCATAGGGTTATATAAAGTGCTTAGTGATAAAGAATTCTGGGAGCAGATGGTATTAGATGCTTTAAAAGCAAAGGCAGAATATAATTTTCTAGATTTCAAGCTGTCACTGTCTGAAGATAGCGAACGGCTTAAGGAGCATATCAATGCTTTTGGCCATCTAGAACGAGGCGGATGCTTTGTTTTCGGTGTTAAAAATTATATTCCTTTAGGTATCCAAGAAGATGCTGATAAGATCATTCAAAAAATAACCCACCTTGCATTAGATACTCAGGAACCAAAGCTTAACGTTGACGCATTTCCGTTAGATCTGGAAGGGAAACAGTTGTTAGGGATCCATATACTGCCAAGCAGTTCTAAGCCAATTTTCATAAAGGATCGCCAGCCCATGGGCGGATCTGCATGTTTCAAACGAACAGGTTCATCTACAGTTCCTATGTCAATCCAAGAGATAAAAGATCTTTTGGCAGGTGCCGAGGAAAATTACTACGATGAATCAGAAGTTAAAGATGCAAATTTAGATCATCTCGATTTTGATAAACTCTGTAGTGTACGACTGGGCGCATGGGTTACACATTGAACCGGGCGCATAGGTAACACTTTTTGACGACCAGGCTCTTAACTTGGTCGTTTAACTTTTAGAGTTCGTTCATCAAATAGGCCAATTTTAAGATT
>JBFWUT010000068.1:0-10262 GCA_050247135.1 Candidatus Berkiella sp. | reverse complement strand
CTCTCCCTCTTAATTGTGCCGCGGCTTAGCCGCGGTATCAATTTCTGTCTTCTCTGGTCATCGTTGTTCTAATATGCTGCGGTACCCTTCTCTAAAAGTGGGATACTCAAATTGATAACCAAACGAAATAATCTTGTGATTGAGGCAACGCTTATTACTGTTAATTAATCGCTGTGGTGGTTTTTCACCGATCACAGGTTCAGGTGCATTAAGCTCTGCTGCTAGCCATTTAATCATATCGTTATACAAAACCGGCTCGCTATCGACGCCCAGAAAAATTGAGGCTGGCTCTTGAATCTTAGCTAAAAAATGTAAGATCCCCGCACAGTCATTAAGGTGTATTCGATTAGTGTAAACGGGTGTTGGGCTTAAGGTTGCTCTATTGTTGACAATGTCTTCTAACAATTTGACGCGATTAGGGCCATAAATTCCCCCAAATCGAACCACCATGCTGTTGGCAATAGATAACACGCGGTGTTCAGCTTTTAGAATGAGGTTTCCAAGGGGTTCTTGAGGTAACGTAATAGAGTGTTCATCAACTTCTTCGCCTTGGCACTGTCCATAGACTCGAGTGCTGGAGCACAATATCAGTTTGGGATTACTTTTCGCTGTTAATGCAGTGATCACTTGCTTGATCCCTTTGTCATAAACATCAACATAAGCTGACTCATCTGACGACTGAGGGGCAACTAAATAATAAACCAAATCAACCTCGGGTAGTTGCTGGGGATCAATTGAGGTGACATCACACAATATATTGTGAAGGCCTTCCATATTCACGGCATGGCGCTGCAGTGCCCAAACCGCTGCTCCTTGATTCAAATAAAGTTTGGCTAAGGCTTGTCCAACGTAGCCACAACCCACTATTAGAACACGCATGGTATTTTCCATATCAAAAAAATAGGATTGGATGAATTATGCCAATAAATGGCTTTAAAATATAGTTAGCTGATACATTAATGATCAAATAAGGTCAAAGGGTAGATCTGCTTCAAGATGAATCCTCGTGCTAATATACTGATGGGTTTTTGTTCTGAGGATTTATGGGCACGTTAAGAATCATATTATGGGACCAATTGACGCATTCATTACCTATCCTTGAAGAGGCAAAGCCAGAGGATGTGATCTTTTTTTGTGAATGCCGTGATCAATTGAGTTACATTCCTCATCATCCCAAAAAAATTGCCTTGATACTGGCTGCAATGCGTCACTTTGCTCATGAATTGCAAGAGCAAGGTCATCAGGTTCATTACGTTGATTACAACCAACAATCAGATAAAGGCGAACTCATCCAAGCGCTTAAGAAGGCTATTTCAACGTATAAGCCTTCACGCGTTGCCTATACGGAGCCTAGTGAATGGCACGTTCAAGAAAAACTGAATGATTTTTTCGATGCTAACCACAATGTCAAATATAAAATCTATCAAGACAATCGGTTTTTATGTACTAAAGAAGCCTTTTATGATTGGGCAAAAGATAAAAAGCAATTACGGATGGAATTTTTTTACCGCACAATGCGAGTTAAATACAATATCCTGATGGAGGATGGAAAACCCGTTGGTGGAAAATGGAACTATGATGTTGAAAATCGTAAGGGTGCTCCGAAATCTTTAACCTCACCGCCGCGATTGAGTCACAAAAAAGACGAGCTGACCTTAAAAGCGTTAGAAGTAGTCAAGCTTAATTTTAATGACAACTTTGGTGATCTCGAGCCATTTTATTTTGCAGTGAATCACCAGCAGGCTCTTAAAGAAGCCAAACAATTTATCAACGAGATATTACCCCAATTTGGTGAATACCAAGATGTGATGATTCATAATGAAGCTTACCTTTATCACTCGCTGTTATCTTCCTATATTAATCTAGGCTTATTATTACCGTTAGAAATTTGCCAACTGGCGCAAAAGGCCTATGAGAAGGGCAAAGTGCCACTGAATAGTGCAGAAGGATTTATTAGGCAAATACTAGGTTGGCGTGAGTATGTGAGAGGGATTTACTGGTTAAAGATGCCAGAGTATTTGTCTAACAATTATCTAAAAGCCAGTCGTGCATTACCTTGGAGTTACTGGGGTGGTGAAACCAAGATGGCTTGTATTAAAGAGGTTGTTAAGCAGACTCGGGAACATGCTTATTCGCATCATATTCAAAGGCTGATGATTACAGGTAACTTTGCTTTACTAGCCGGATTTGATCCAAAGCAAGTCCACGAGTGGTACTTGTCGGTGTATGCTGATGCTTTTGAATGGGTAGAATTGCCCAATACGCTGGGAATGGCGTTATATGGTGACGGTGGGTTACTTGCAAGTAAGCCTTATTGTGCCAGTGGAAAGTATATTAAACGCATGAGCAATTTTTGCAAGAATTGCTATTATAACCCAGAAGAATTAAGCGGCGAAAAGGCTTGTCCCTATAACGCCTTATATTGGCATTTTCTGATACAGCACCAAAGGAAGCTCAGTCAAAATCAGCGAATGAGGGTGATTTATCAATCATTAAATCGTTTTAGTGAAGAAAAGATCAATGAAATTCAATCTCAGGCTACATTTGTGTTACAACAGCTAGATGAAGGGAGTTTGTAGCAAACCCCTCTCTTTTCAAGATTAAATCGTTCTTGTCTTCTTAACGCCGGGCGTTGAAGGATACTCCTCATTCCCTAAGCGCTGCTGAAGAGCATATACTTCATCTTCGGAATCCGGATCGATACCCATTTCTTGCCAGTGCTGGCGGGTTTTGGGATTAACGAATGGGCCATGTAACACATCGCTATTGAGATTCATGCCATTGAGCTGCAATACCTGACGTAAATGTGACTCAAGTTCCGGGCATAGTCCTTGGCGTTCACTGGCAAGAGATTGCTGCAAGTTAAAATAGGGAGTGAACTTGGGCATATTTTCCTCATGAATCGACATAAACGGTATTCCTAGAGCGACCAACAAAAGTAAGTTAAAATTATAACTAATTATTGGGCCATGTAAAGTGATTTTAAGGTTTTATTGACAGTGTGTATACACTAAAACTGCAGAGCGGCTTATCTGCAAAGCTTCGACTTTTATCCTATCATTTCTGTAACAGCCCTTGCGTGAAGCTGTGAATTAGTTTAAGTTCAAAGACGATTGTTAATTTTTAATGTATTTGCAGAGCGATTGAACATGTTTTCTCTTAACGTGAATAACCTCAAAAATCGTTGGTGGCGATGGCACAGCACATCGGCTTCTATGATTTATGGCGTTCATTCAACGATTAAGAGGGTTACAACATGTCAATGTCACTCAAAAAATATGCGGTTCTTGTCCTTGTCGGTCTAATTGGCCTTTCCTATTTTGTTTTTAAACCCAAGTCTTCCCTTCCCACTATTGCTATCGCGAATTATGGCGCTCATGCTTCGCTCGAGCAAAGCATTCAAGGGATCAAAGATGGGTTGAGAGCAAGAGGTTTTACTGAGAAAGAAAATATTCAATATGAAATTCTCGATGTGAATTTTGATTTAACGCTTATCCAACAAATGCTCAGCAAATTACGCGCAAGCCACCCTAAAGCCATTGTTCTCGTATCAACGCCTATCGCACAAACCGCTAAAAACACCATCACCGATATTCCCCTGATTTTTACCGATATTACTGAGCCTGTGGCTGCTGGTTTGTTGAAAGATCCTAAACAGCCTAACGGTAACCTCACGGGTGCCTCAGATAGGCAAGATTTACATGTGGTACTTGCTTTTGCTCAACGAATATTGCCAAAAGCCAAAAGGGTAGGACTGCTTTATGCCACCTCTGAAGCGAATGATATCGCGCTGGTCGAGATGATGAAAAAGGCGGCTAAAGAGCTTGATATGGAAGTGGTATGTATTCCGGTTGATCATGCCAGAGATGTACCGATGCGCATGCAAGCCTTGAAAGACAAAGTCGATTTTATGTATGTGGGAGTCAGCGGAGCTATTCAGCCATCGTTACCTGCCATTGTGCAAGAGGCCGATCGTATGAATATCCCTGTGTTCAATGCGAATGAAGAGGCGGTTAAACAACATCAAGTCTTAGCCAGCTTCGGCGTTTCTTACTATCAGGTGGGCGTCAATACGGCTGAGTTATTGGCAAAGTTGTTACAAGACAAGCCGTTAGCGAGCTTACAGCCCATTTTCCCTAAACCCGAAGATCATCAAGGTTTTATCAGCAAAAAAAGAGCCTTGCGTTATGGTATCGATTTGGCCAGTCTCACTGATGTGACGGTGGTGGAATAATGTTGCTAGCAAAAAATATATTCAAAACCTATGCCAATAGTGCAGCGCCCATTTTAAATGGCTTAAATTTATCGTTAGATCCTGGCGATTTTTGCGTAGTTATCGGCAGTAATGGTTCAGGCAAGTCTACGTTGCTAAAAGCATTATCGGGTGAGTGTGCTATTGATAAAGGGCAAATCTTTATGAATGGTCAAGAGATCACGGCACGCTCTTATCAAGAGCGTGCCAAGCTCATCAGCAGTGTTTCGCAAAATACCGCGCAAGGCACAATAGGGCAAATGACCCTAATGGAGAATTTGATTTTAAGCCAGCTTCGGGGTCAAAAAGCTAAATACTCACTTATTAATCGCAAAGATCCCGCGCTTCGCCAAACAGTGTTGGATCTAAATCCTTTGCTAGAGCCATTTTTGGATAAACCGCTAGATAATTTATCGGGGGGGCAAAAGCAAATAGTGGCCACCATTATGGCTACTCTCAATCGTCCACATTTACTACTGCTTGATGAGCATTGTTCAGCGCTCGATCCTAAAGCGCAAAAAATCGTCATGGATTTTACCTCAAAGACGATCAAAAAAAATCAGATCACCGCATTGATGGTCACCCATGATTTAGCGGATGCGCTCCATTATGGTAATCGGTTGATGATGCTACATCATGGCAACATAATTTTAGACGTGAATAAAGAGCAAAAAGACGCACTCAGTATTTCACAGCTGCTGTTATTGTTCCAAACGAGCCAAGAGGAGGCAGCATGATAGAAAGTGGCTTGTTATATGGCATGGTGTTATCTCTGGTGGCTTTAGGAGTAATGATACCTTTTAGATTGTTAAATTTCCCTGACTTAACGGCTGAAGGGGCATATCCTTTGGGTGGTGCCTTAACAGCAGCATTACTCATTCATCACGTTCCACCTATGTTGGCGATTGTTTTGGCAACCCTTGCTGGTGGATTATTAGGTGTTGGCACCGCGTACTTACATTTGCGTTTTCGGCTCAATACCTTATTGTCAGGTATTATCCTCAGTACCATGATATATAGCGTCAATTTACGTTTGATGGGTAAACCGAATGTGCCATTATTTGATGTTGCGCATTTATTCTCAGGCGATCTGTTAGCGTTATTGGCCCTGAATGCCGCGCTTTTTGCATTAGGTTATTTATTGTTAAACACCCACAAAGGATTACGGTTTCGTGCGGTGGGCTTAAATCCACACTGTGCCGAAAAACTCGGTGTTCCTTTAGCACGCTATATATTATGCGGGCTTTTTATTGGCAATGCGTTAAGTGCACTAGCCGGAAGTCTGATTGTCCAAGTTCAGCACTATGGCGATATAGGCATGGGCTTTGGTATTGTGATCCATGCCCTGGCAGCATTAATGGTAGGCGAGAGCCTCATTGGCAATCAAACTTTACTAAAGCAAGTGTTAGCTCCTTTGATAGGCGCGCTGATTTACCAGCAGATCCAAGGTCTAGCCCTCTCTTTAGGATTAGCGCCAACGGACTTAAAATTTATCACCGGAGGAATTGTCTTATTAGCCATCAGCTTTAAACAATTTGGCCAGAGGCAGTACGCATGAAAAAGCAAGGAACCTTTGCTATTCCTAAAAACCAGCTGTATTTTTGTGGTCATTCATTAGGGCCTGCTTCCACTCAAACCATGAACACTCTGGCACAAGGTATGCAAGGCTGGATGCAAGAGAGAGTTAATGCGTGGACGACAGAGGAATGGATTGATTTACCTTTAAAGCTGGGACACATGATTGCGCCGCTCATTGGCGCTCAAAGTGATGAAGTGATTGTGGCTGATAGTACTTCGGTCAATTTACTGAAGTGCTTGTTAGTTGCTTTAAGTGTCAACACTGGCCGAAAGGAGATACTAACTGAACATGAAAACTTTCCGGCTGATCGCTATATCGCGGACTCTTTAACGGCAATGAGCAAGGGGATCACCGTCAAGTCGGTCGATGCACATGAACTCATCGATGCGTTAGATGACAGTATTGCGGTATTACTGCTGACCCATGTCAATTATCGCTCGGCGTACAAACATGACATGGCAAAATTAACCCAATTGGCACAGCAGCGAGGAATTATCGTGATTTGGGATCTCTCCCATAGCGTGGGTGCTATGCCGCTGTATTTAGGTAAGTTAGGTGTCGATTTCGCCGTGGGTTGTACTTATAAATATTTGAATGGTGGACCTGGTGCGCCTGGGTTTATTTATGTAGCGCGCAAGCATCAACACATAATGCCAGTTGTGAAAGGCTGGATGGGGCATTTTCAACCTTTTGCTTTTGCGCAAGACTATCAGCGAGCGCCAGGAATAAAAGCCTACCTCACGGGTACGCCACCTATCTTGAGTTTGAAGGCTCTTGAGGGAGCGTTGGCGCTATTTCAAACAGTGGATCTCGACCAATTACGTCAACGCAGTATCACTTTATCTGAACAATTGATCGAGAAAATGGCCAAACGGGTACCTGATTTTACGCTGGTTTCACCACGTGATCCTACCCTTCGGGGATCGCACGTAGCTTTTACCCATCCACAAGCAAAAGAAATGGCGGAAGCCTTAATTAGTGAGGGTTTGGTCGTTGATTATAGGAACCCTGGGATCATTCGTTTTGGGATCTCGCCGCTTTATTTAGAGAGTGAGGACATTGAACAAGCGATAGATTGCTTAGAGGTTTTAAGTGGTCGCTTCAGAGTGGCTCGGTAATGAGGGCGCTTCAAAGACCAACCATTGGTTTTGTCTAAGACGCAAAATCATCCAGAGTGATATGGCCAAAGGCACAATCATGCCAATACCAATCGCGATAAAATTGCCCTGATAGAAATAACTGACCCCTTCTAACATAAGGGCAGTGATGATCAATCGCGAGCTTTGGTGTAATGCTGCAATTCGTCCTTTTCCGCCGGGGATAATTTCAAGTGAATAGGGGTATAAAATGTTGATGGGGAATACCGCACCAACTGCGAATATCAGCATCATTGCGGTAATGATCATAGGCTCGTGGCTATTGTTGAGCAGCAAAAAGCAAATGAACACTGCTGTGATAAGGCAGGTGGCAAAGCCAAAATAGAAACAACGTTTTGTGCCAAATTTTTGCAAGATATAAGGACTTGTCAGACTTAAAGTAGCAAAAATGAGCGCAATGGCACCTTGGTAATAACCAAAGTGCCGTAAGGGGACGTCTAGATCCTGCATATAGAGCAAGGGTGACATTCCAACAAACAACCAATATGGCACGCATAATAAGCAGATCGCGATGACATAAGTGTTTAGCGAAGCGCTTTTCAAAAAGGGCAAATAGGCTTTAGGAGACAATGAGATCGCTGGATCTCCTTTGCGAGAAGGAATGGCAACGAAGCTCAGTGCTAAGGATAAAATACCTAACAAGAGCAGCGCTATAAAATTACCACGCCAGTCGCTATAGAGTGCAATATAACTACCGATGACAGGGGCACCAGCCATCGCCATCGTGGTCAAGCCATTGAGTGTGCCCATGAGTCCGGGTTGTCTTTCAATGGGGTATTCATCGGCAATAATAACGAAAGAAAGGGTGCAAGGGGCTGCAATGCCCACGCCCTGCAAGAAGCGTCCTATCAGTAACCAAAGATAATGATCGGCATAAACGCAAAAAAGACTACCAACTACAAATAAGCTTAAACTTCCCAGGATGATGGTACGGCGGTCATAACGATCCCCCAAGGCGCCGGCAAATAAACAGCTCACGCAATAAGCAATAAAGTTAATGCTGAGCATCAGTTGTACCATCACGGGGGAAAGCCCAAATACGCTCTGTAATTCAGGAAAGCTCGGCGTGAAAAGATCAATTTCTACCCCGACGAGGATTTGGATGACAAGGATGGCAATAAGTTTGAACATAATGCTGCCTAGAATACAGAGCCAGATGGCTCATGGTCAACAAAACTCTTCGTATTCGGCGCTGTTTGCAAGGCGAAGTCTCGCGTAGCGAATCATAGCCGGGTATCCACACTCATTATAGCGCTTGACATCGCTTTTGATAGCTGCGATAAAAGGAATTCGGCATGCGACCAATACCCTGTTTTCTAGGGCACTGATCGGCTAAGCTTAACTAACCACTTACTTGAAGATGAAAACGATGTTCAACCCTAACTTGCTCTCCAAACCTTCCTTTCGAAAGACCCGCCTGGGTCATTAATCCTTTTTACCTAACGTAAACACCTATTTTTAAAAAACCGCTTTCTTGGGAGCTTGAGCATGTCTTCTACGAGTCGACGTTTAGGATTATTACAAACCATTTCATTGGTCACCGGGAACCTAGTGGGTTCAGGTGTCTTTTTGCTTCCCGCTAGCCTAGCGCTAGTGGGTACCTTAAGTTTAGTAGGTTGGGTGTTAACCGGATGCGGAGCCTTATTATTAGCTACCGTGTTTGCCAGTTTGAGCCAAACCACCCAAAACAACGGGGGCCCTCATAATTATGTTGGCCATGCCTTTGGTAAAGAAGGGGCTTATTGGGTTGCTTGGGGCTATTGGGTACTCTCCTGGATCAGCAATACCGCGTTGGTGGTGGCGGCAGTTAGTTATTTATCCCCTCTGTTGGGTGGCTTATCACAACCGATGGTTTTACTAACGCAGATTCTTATTTGGGGCTTCATTACTTTCGTTAATATTATGGGTGTTCAATTTGCGGGTCGTTTTGAATTGCTCATGACCACCCTTAAGTTAATTCCTTTAGTTGCTATCCCTGCTATTGGACTATTTTCAGTCGATTTTCAGCAATTGTTACCGATTGTGCCTCAAGGTGTTGATGGCTTAGAGGGGATTAAAACAGCAATGTTTTTAACCTTGTGGGCTTTTGTAGGGCTAGAGACAGCAACCGTGACCTCAGGCGAAGTCAAAAACCCCAAAAGAACCATCCCCTTAGCAACCATGATTGGTACCCTGATTGCTTTATTCGTTTATGTTTTGGGATCGGTAGTCATGCTAGGAGTGCTAGGCGCACAGGCTTTAAGCAACTCCAAAGCGCCTTACGCCGATTTAGCCGGACACTTATTAGGTGGTGACTGGGGTCCTCTGATTGCTATTGCTGCGGTGATTTGTTGTTTAGGATCGTTTAACGGTTGGACGATGGTGGTGAGTCGTATTTCTCAAGGGGCAGCAACCGAAGGATTGTTTCCCTCTTTGTTTGCGAAAGTGGATAGACGTGGCACACCTATTAATGGATTGATCATTTCGGCACTATGTACATTGCCCCTCTTGTTTTTATCATTACAAGAAAATTTGCTGAGTCAATTTAACGCCATTATTGATATCTCTATTACGTTGATATTAATGATTTATCTGTTCTGTATCTTGGCTTACTTCAAATTAAAAGTTGGAATTTCGAATCGTCTGTCAGCCTGGATTGGTATAGGGGCTTTGCTCTTTGTGCTGTTTGCGCTATGGGCGGCAGGATTTAAAATGGTTGTGCTTTCATTATCGTTGTTAGTGCTTGGCTTACCGATGCGGTTTTATATGAGAAAGCAATTTGCACAGGATATTAAGGCGCATACACCCCACCTAGTATCGCAGGCTTGATGGCACCCGTGATGGTTGTTAAATCAACTGCTTGATGACACATGCGCATTTTAGCGTACCAGGCAAAACAAGCGGCTTCCACCCAATCAGGGTGTAAGCCGTATGTTTCGGTAGTCGTTAAGGAATAATGATCTCCCAATGCTTTGCTCAATGCTTGCATCAGAGCACTGTTATGACACCCGCCGCCACAAACCAACACTTCAGCTTGTGAGTAATAGGGTTTAATCGCATTGGCAATTGAGACAGTGGTAAGTTCGAGTAAGGTGGCTTGTATATCAGCGTTCGACAATGACAAGGACGAAAGAGACTTCTTTAACCATGATAAATTGAAATAATCTTTGCCAGTGCTTTTAGGCCCTTTTTGCGCAAAGAACGGATCGCTCAATAAGCGATCTAACAAAGCGTTAGAAACTTTGCCTGATTTGGCAAACGCCCCATCTTGATCATAAGGCTCATTGCGACACGC
>JBFWUT010000067.1:0-10342 GCA_050247135.1 Candidatus Berkiella sp. | reverse complement strand
TGCTTCAGCTGGATTATTATCAATAAAATTAACACACTGCTTTCTATTTTTTAAAAAAACTTGTTTCAACTCATGCGTATTATTTCCTTCATTACTCGGCCAATGAACTGACGAACCAGGATTAGCCAATGTATATGGTTGTTCACGTAAATAAAATTTAATTTCAAATCCATAACGATCACCATCTGTTTTGACCGCTTGTCTAGCACCATTGGAGGCTGTTTGATGAACAATGTATTCAAATCTGGCAATTCCTAATCTTTCAGCCAACAAATAAATGGCTGCGGGTGTC
Organism: Candidatus Berkiella sp.; assembly: GCA_050247135.1. Taxonomy (GTDB): domain Bacteria; phylum Pseudomonadota; class Gammaproteobacteria; order Berkiellales; family Berkiellaceae; genus Berkiella. The sequence goes on along the minus strand of JBFWUT010000067.1, from coordinate 10,050 downwards.
TTCCCAGCATCATCTAACAATGTAAGCATTTCTGCTTGACTAAATAGTGTTTGTAATGATTTATAACGATCATGAAATTTTGCATTGCCATGTCCTTTATTAACTCTTAAATATATAAAAGTCGGCTGATTAGGTTTAGCTTTTGAATCATTTAATTCATTTAGTAGTTTATCTATTGGTTTAGTAAAATCGATAACAGAAGGCATGGTGTTGTTTGCTAAAATAGATTGAAGATTTTGTATATGACCAATCAATTGATCCGTAATAACCTGATAAAGTTCAGGTGACTTTTGTAAAAAAACAATGAATGCTCGAAACAAAAGACCTAATTTAATCATTTGATTCAATTGTTTATCTTCAGGATCATAATCATATTTTGGAAACTGTAACTTCAAACGTACATAATATTTTATAGCTTCAGCCCAAATACTAGGGTTTATGATATTATCTTCACTTAGTAGATTTAAATCGATCGTTTCATCCTCTAGAACTATATCTGAGTGATGTTCGATTTTATGTTGACTGCTTGTATGCATATTTAAACCAAGTAAATGCTTAACTTGAACTAAAGTGTATGCAGCTAGTGGAAGACTATCATGTGGCCTTAAACTTTTTCGCCTTGTGATGATGAATCTTGAGGCATCGGGATCATTATAAAAACCTCCATTCAATAATCGCTCTCTAGAAACCTCTGAGGCATAACGTTTGAATATTTGCATATGTCGATCTAATGATGCACGTCCGCCAGATACTTTTGTAAAATCATCTCTTTCAGGCAGCGGTATAATTCCATTTTCAAGGTCTTCTACATAATTAACACTATCTCTCAACTCATGTAATCGGCTATCATAATTTTGTTGCGTAATCTGGGATGAAATAGCCTGCACACTTTCGATAAGCTGACTAAGTGAGCTGATTATCGGCACAGTCAAACTATTATGAAGATTTAAAAACTCAAAACGGATCTGATCGAGCACATACGACAATTTAACATTTATCTGAACAAGCTCACTTTTAATTTCACGTTTTAGATCATCAATCTGTTTACTCAGCTGTTCTAACATTTTCATGATTTGCTGCTCAGGTGATTCCGAGCTTTTGAAAATCGAAACTAATGATAACGTTGTCATCGCAATCATTGAAATCGGCGAAAGCGAACTCAATGATAATGCTTGTGATAATAAGTTTTCTGATGCCAGCTTTATTTTAACCCCAGCATCCACAATACTTGCCACTTGCTGCAGCGGTTTTGAATTTGTTACTATTCCAAGTTGTAAAACAAATTGGCAAGCATCGATGACACCTTGATGCTTTTGAAGATAGATTTGATTCTTGGCCTCATTTTCGCGTTTTTTATCTTGTTCACGATTATATTCAACCAAAGTCTCCATCATCTGTTAAGCGTATTCATTTTGAGAGATTAAAGTTGAAAGCTCGCTGCTCAACTCAATACCCATTGTTTTCAAATCATTTTCTATAGAACTTAGGTCTGTTTTTCTTAGCGTTTCACTACTTAGATCTACCAACAATTTATTATGGTTTGTACTTAATTCTATTAGTAATTCTTGTGTTTTCGACAAGCTTTCAACCCTATTCTGCATTATCATTACCTGTGAATCAGTAAATGTTTGTTGAAGAACCAAGCGTTTACTTCGTGCATTTTCTTTGATTGATTTTATTTGATTTGCAGTTTCTTCTGTAATAAAGTAGGTTTTCACATTTCCTAAAAAACGTTCCAAAGCAAAGGCTTGTTCAAGTGACTTGGGTTCAGGTAGTTCACTAAGTGTTTGCATTAATTTTGCAGATACTTGCTCACGTTTTTTTATTAGTTTTTGGTTATCCATATAGGCAGTATAATCAGCTGCGTAATTTGTTAAATTATTTACAATAGGTTTTGCAGCGCTACTGACTGGTGCTCTACAAGCTACATCAACTACAATAGCACCTACATCAACACCCAAATTAACCAAGTGCGGCCAATGTCTAAACCCTCCAGCTTCATATTCCATTCGAAATAACTCACTAATCTCACGATTTAATTGATTATTTTGAATTTTATCTGAAAATTGCCTCATATATTCTAATGTATATTGATCTACATTTTTTTGCTCAAAATTTTTCATTGGTTCTCTCCATCTACATTTTTAATACCATAATAAGATAACAAACAAGCATTACGATAATTCACCGTAAGGTTTACAGTAAATTATCAAAAATGCTCTAAATCATTTTTGTCTAATTTAAACATAATGAAAGTTTCCACCCATTCTGTGTTTTATATACGACCAAATTATTCATGATATTGCTTTTTTTTGATTTTAATTAATTTAATCGCTTGATTTGCAGCCCATGCAGGTTCTTAGGCTGCCCTGGAATACATGGGCTAAAAGCCCAAGGCAGCTAAGTGAGTAAGGTAGTGGTGGTTGTAGTTGTAACAGGAGAATTGAAAGCAAATAGACCCAGTGTAATCGCTTGGATTACATGGCAGAATAGCTTGTGGTCTGTTTTTTTGCTTTTCATGGAGTTGGTTTATGATTAAGAATTTTGCTTACTATATATTTTTTTCTTATGAAAGTCAACATTTTTGTTGACTGGGTTAGTACATGCTAATTGTCTAGATTAGGTAGCGCGAACCTTCATCGTTGGCAAAAGCTGTATGAGGAAGAAGGCGCAAAGGGATTAGTAGACAAACGCCTAGGGAAATCAGCTTATAATGCAGCAGCTGTTGATGATGTTGCAGCAGTATTAGCACTATTTGAAACACACTATAGGAATTTCAATGCCGTTGCCTTTTTTATAATTTCCCGCTCGGCATTCAAACGGGCATTTTCCTTGCGTAAGCGATTTAATTCTTCGATTAAATTGGTGGAATTTCCATCTTCTTTAGAAATGGAGGATTTATCTTTGGCACTACTAACCCAGACATAAATCGTGCTTTCTTTGATACCAAGATCATAGGCCGTTTTGCCTATTGCTTGATTGGAAGTAACTGCCAAGCGTATTGCTTCTTCTTTAAACGATTTATCATATTTAGTCATTTTAACAGCTCTTTTAATTGATTAATTATATCAAATTCGGTATCTACTTTTTTAGGATGCAGATCAGATTGACAAAAAATTTTTACTATACATAATATAGAGTTAACTTCGAAAATTTATATTAATTGAATAAGTTTAGACATTTTAACTTCGGGAGTTTTCATGCTTAAAACTGGGTTATCGTGGGTTATCGTTAGAGTGTGGTTAAGAAAAGACAGTGATGGAAAATTTACCACGCTATCTTTTAGTAATAACTTATCTAATTTTGGACACTGTAGTCTCCAAACTAGTGATTTGTATTCTAGTTATTATCCTCCGGCTGAAGTTAAAACTTTAAATGAAACCGTCAGAAATTTTATCGGTGAATCAAGAGCAATTTGTGTTGATAGTTTTGAGCTGGATAAAGCATTAAACAACAACACAGAGCCTGATGTAGAAGTTGTTTTATATGGTCTCAATGTTGAAAAAATTAATACTTCAATAGTAGACTTTCAAAAAAACGCCGTAGTAACCAATTCTGATTTATATCCTGGTCACCAATTTTATATCTTTGCTGGTACAGGACTTTTTGGAAATATTCCTAAGATTTTCAATTCAGATCACATATATAATTTATTAAATGCAGGTGGCATCAAAAAATATGGCGATTGGGATTGGCTAACAAAAAATAACCTTGCGGTACAACCACATGCTATTGCCAAAATGTCCTTGTATGCAGCAAGCATGCCAAAGGAAGTATCTTTAGCATCAACAAGTGTTTTGCCTCCTGGAATTTCACAAAGAATCAAACGTCCTCCTGAAAATCTTAATGGTATATTAGACCTTTCGGGTGTAGGTTGGTTGATGGAATCACCAGGCAAACCATGTGCGATTATGTAAATCTAATTTATAACATTAGAGTACACTTTTGTAACAACGCTTCCCTTTAGAAATAATTCATCAGCTTTTACGGAGAACAAAAATAATGAAAGGTAATCCAGGATAAATGGCAGCTGGCGCTTGGTACACTCAGAATAAAATACAAAAAGATAAGGAAACCAAAGCCAAACAAGCTGCTGAGGCAAAAAACGCTTTTAAAGAACAAAATGGTTGGAATGAAATTCACTATGCTTGTAATGGCGGTTGGCAATCTGAAGTAAAAGCAGCAATCAAAGCAAACCCTAGAGAAATAAATGCAAAAGATAAGATAGGAAGAACACCACTATTACTAGCTATACAGAAGGGATGGGACAAAGTTGTAGAAATTTTATTAAAAAATCGGGCTGATGCTTCACAATCAGACAGTAGCACTAGAACATGTACACGTAAGAATTATTTGAGTGTAAATCAATTCCTGCGTATAATTTCATCGGTAAGGCTCCTTTTTTGGGTTTGAACGGTAAGTTTACCGCACTTGAAGGAGCCTTCTAATGATTATCAAAACGTGCAACGGAGATAAGATTAAATTTCAAGAAACGTTAGGTGCACGTATGCCCACCAAAACGCCGCTTGGTGGACACGCGCTCCATCAATCAATTGTAAGTTTACACTCGGTGAATACGCGCTTTGTCCACCCTACATTTATTTATAAACGCAAATGCACATCATATTTCGTGGGCAAAACGTGCAACGGAGATAAGATTAAATTTCAAGAAACGTTAAGTGGACGTGTGCCCACCATAAACTCACTTCAAAAAAAAGCCTTGAGGTTGCCCTCAAGGCTTTTTCGTTTAATAAAATCCTGGCGATGTCCTACTTTCACATGGTAAATCCACACTATCATCGGCGCTGAGCGTTTTCACTTCTGAGTTCGGAATGGGATCAGGTGGGACCCACTCGCTATCGTCACCAGGAAACATTCGGTCGTAAAAAAATAGTTTACTTACTTCGTATTCGTATAGATTTGTCTTCACCCAAACCACTTGGGTGCTATAGAGTTAAATCTCTCGGCCTATTAGTACGCGTTTGCTCAATACATTACTGCACTTACACTTCGCGCCTATCAACGTCGTCGTCTTCAACAGACCTTACAATTTATTTCAATTGGGAAATCTCATCTCAGGGAAGGCTTCCCGCTTAGATGCTTTCAGCGGTTATCCCGTCCGTACTTAGCTACCTGGCAATGCCATTGGCATGACAACCAGAACACCAGCGGTACGTCCACTCCGGTCCTCTCGTACTAAGAGCAGACCCCTTCAAATTTCCTACGCCCACGGCAGATAGGGACCGAACTGTCTCACGACGTTCTAAACCCAGCTCGCGTACCACTTTAAATGGCGAACAGCCATACCCTTGGGACCTACTTCAGCCCCAGGATGTGATGAGCCGACATCGAGGTGCCAAACACCGCCGTCGATATGAACTCTTGGGCGGTATCAGCCTGTTATCCCCGGCGTACCTTTTATCCGTTGAGCGATGGCCCTTCCATTCAGAACCACCGGATCACTAAAACCTACTTTCGTACCTGCTCGAGCCGTCACTCTCGCAGTCAAGCACCCTTTTGCTTTTACACGCTACGCATGATTTCTATTCATGCTGAGGGTACCTTCGCGCTCCTCCGTTACACTTTGGGAGGAGACCGCCCCAGTCAAACTACCCACCATACACTGTCCCCAACCCGGTTAACGGGCCTAGGTTAGAACTCCAAAACTACCAGGGTGGTATTTCAACGTCGGCTCCACGCAAACTAGCGTCTGCGCTTCATAGCCTCCCACCTATCCTACACAAGCAATTTCAAAGTCCAGTGTAAAGTTATAGTAAAGGTGCACGGGGTCTTTCCGTCTTGCCGCGGGTACACTGCATCTTCACAGCAAATTCAATTTCACTGAGTCTCGGATGGAGACAGCGTGGCCATCGTTACGCCATTCGTGCAGGTCGGAACTTACCCGACAAGGAATTTCGCTACCTTAGGACCGTTATAGTTACGGCCGCCGTTTACCGGGGCTTCGATCCAGAGCTTGCACCCCTTCACTTAACCTTCCGGCACCGGGCAGGCGTCACACCCTATACTTCCTCTTACGAGTTCGCAGAGTGCTGTGTTTTTAGTAAACAGTCGCAGCCACCAATTCGCTTCAACCTCCCAAAGCTCACTTTGTAAAAAAGTTCACCTCAAAAGGCACACCTTCTCCCGAAGTTACGGTGTCATTTTGCCTAGTTCCTTCATCCGAGTTCTCTCAAGCGCCTTAGTATGCTCTACTCGTCCACCTGTGTCGGTTTACAGTACGGTTTACATGAACCTATGCTTAGAGACTTTTCCTGGAAGCGTGGCTTTAGTCACTTCGCGAAGTCCGTAAACTTCGCTCGTGCTCGTGTCTCGGAATTGGATGTCCGGATTTGCCTAAACATCCTCCCTACGCACTTCAACCAGAACTACCAATCTCTGGCCAACCTAGCCTTCTCCGTCCTCCCTTCGCAGTTCATGCAAGTACGGGAATATTAACCCGTTTCCCATCAGCTACGCGTTTCCGCCTCACCTTAGGGGCCGACTCACTCCGCGTCGATTAACGTCGCGCAGAAAACCTTGGACTTACGGCGTGCGGGTTTTTCACCCGCATTATCGTTACTCATGTCAGCATTCTCTCTTCTGATACCTCCAGCAAACTTTTCAATTCACCTTCTACGGCTTACAGAACGCTCCTCTACCCCGTTATCAAACTCTCATTCAATAACAGCTGCAGCTTCGGTGTGTGGTTTTAGCCCCGTTACATCTTCCGCGCAGGACGACTCGACCAGTGAGCTATTACGCTTTCTTTAAAGGGTGGCTGCTTCTAAGCCAACCTCCTGGCTGTCTAGGCCTTCCCACTTCGTTTCCCACTTAACCACAACTCAGGGACCTTAGCTGGCAGTCTGGGCTCTTTCCCTCTCCACGATGAACCTTATCACCCACCGTGTGTCTCCTATAATATTCATGACCGTATTCGGAGTTTGCATCGGGTTGGTAGTCCTAGACGAACCCCTAGCCGAAACAGTGCTCTACCCCAGTCACTTAAATTATAAGGCGCTACCTAAATAGCTTTCGAGGAGAACCAGCTATCTCCGAGCTTGTTTAGCCTTTCACTCCTAGCCACAACTCATCACCTACTTTTTCAACAGTAGTGTGTTCGGGCCTCCAGTCCGTGTTACCGAACCTTCACCCTGGTCATGGCTAGCTCGCTCGGTTTCGGGTCTACTCCTAGCAACTCAGCGCCCTATTCAGACTCGGTTTCCCTTCGCCTCCCCTTTCGGTTAAGCTCGCTGCTAAAAGTAACTCGCTGACCCATTATACAAAAGGTACGCAGTCGCTAGAATAAATTCCAGCTCCCACAGCTTGTACACATACGGTTTCAGGGTCTATTTCACTCCCCTCTCCGGGGTTCTTTTCACCTTTCCCTCACGGTACTCGTCCACTATCGGTCAGTAGGTCGTATTTAGCCTTGGAGGATGGTCCCCCCATATTCAAACAGGATTTCTCGTGTCCCGCTCTACTCGTGCTCATCTATATAGGCCTTTCGGTTACAGGGATTTCACCTTCTTCGTCTCGCCTTTCCAGACGTATTCACCTAAACTTATATAAACTTCATGGGCTAACTCCCGTTCGCTCGCCACTACTTAGGAGATCTCGGTTGATTTCTTTTCCTCTGGTTACTGAGATGTTTCAGTTCTCCAGGTTCGCTTCACATACCTATGTATTCAGTATGCAATGACTAGCTCTTCGCTAGCCGGGTTGCCCCATTCGGATATCTTCGGATTATCGCTCGCTCGCCAGCTCCCCGAAGCTTGTCGCAGACCGCCACGTCCTTCTTCGCCACCTACTGCCAAGGCATTCACCGTATGCGCTTTACTCTTTAACTCTATAGCCCCAAATAGTCTTCACTACTCAAGGCCTATCGCACTCCCGTGCGTTCGCTTGATTCTTTACATGAGAACTCTCAAACTCGTTCCTCTTAAATTAATCTAATTAAATCAATCTAAAAGAACAATTCTTGAATTTTCGCTATACAATATACCCAGCAGTGTTGATATCTTTCATAACTTCAATATCAACATTACTATTTCTTTACGTACCGTATTTTTAAAGAACAATTTGTACCCTTTTTTCAAAGAGTACTTAAGAAACACAATTTGTGTAGGCACCTACATTAAGTCGTTAACATTTTTGGATGGGTGATGGACTCGCTCACTAAATTAATTTAGCGCCGAGTCGCAATCACCCACCTCTCTCTATATAAGGAGGTGATCCAGCCACAGGTTCCCCTACGGCTACCTTGTTACGACTTCACCCCAGTCATGAATCATACCGTGGTAAACGGCCTCCTTGCGGTTAACCTATCTACTTCTGGTACAACCCACTCCCATGGTGTGACGGGCGGTGTGTACAAGGCCCGGGAACGTATTCACCGCGACATGCTGATCCGCGATTACTAGCGATTCCAACTTCATGGAGTCGAGTTGCAGACTCCAATCCGGACTACGAGCGGCTTTTCAAGATTTGCTCCACCTCTCGGTTTCGCTCCCCGTTGTACCGCCCATTGTAGCACGTGTGTAGCCCTACCCATAAAGGCCATGAGGACTTGACGTCATCCCCACCTTCCTCCGGTTTATCACCGGCAGTCTCCCTAAAGTACCCACCATAACGTGCTGGTAACTAAGGACAAGGGTTGCGCTCGTTACGGGACTTAACCCAACATCTCACGACACGAGCTGACGACAGCCATGCAGCACCTGTCTCTAGGCTCCTTTCGGCACTTCCGTATCTCTACAGAATTCCTAGGATGTCAAGGGTAGGTAAGGTTCTTCGCGTTGCATCGAATTAAACCACATGCTCCACCGCTTGTGCGGGCCCCCGTCAATTCCTTTGAGTTTTAACCTTGCGGTCGTACTCCCCAGGCGGAAAACTTATCGCGTTTGCTGCGCTACTGAGAACTCGTGCGCTCCCAACAGCTAGTTTTCATCGTTTACAGCGTGGACTACCAGGGTATCTAATCCTGTTTGCTCCCCACGCTTTCGCGCCTCAGCGTCAGTTGAAGTCCAGACAGTCGCCTTCGCCACCGGTATTCCTCCCGATATCTACGCATTTCACCGCTACTCCGGGAATTCTACTGCCCTCTACTTCACTCTAGATATACAGTATTAAATGACCAACCTAGGTTAAGCCCAGGCCTTTCACATCTAACTTATATACCCGCCTACGCGCCCTTTACGCCCAGTTATTCCGATTAACGCTTGCACCCTCTGTATTACCGCGGCTGCTGGCACAGAGTTTGCCGGTGCTTATTCTTTGGGTAACGTCAAATTGGCCATCTCTTAAACAACCAACCTTCCTCCCCAACTAAAGTGCTTTACAACCCGCAGGCCTTCTTCACACACACGGCATCGCTGGATCAGGGTTGCCCCCATTGTCCAATATTCCCCACTGCTGCCTCCCGTAGGAGTCTGGGCCGTGTCTCAGTCCCAGTGTGACTGGTCGTCCTCTCAGACCAGTTACAGATCATCGCCTTGGTCAGCCTTTACCTAACCAACTAGCTAATCTGACGTAGGTACACCTTCAAGCGTCAGCCTAAGCCAACTTTACTCCTCAGAGTCTATGCGGTATTAGCCCAAGTTTCCCTGGGTTGTCCCCCACTTAAAGACAGTTCCCTACGCGTTACTCACCCGTCCGCCACTCGCCATCAGTCTGTATTGCTACAAACCATGCTGCCGTTCGACTTGCATGTGTTAAGCGTGCCGCCAGCGTTCAATCTGAGCCAGGATCAAACTCTTCAATTTGAAACCTTTAACTCTTTCTTAACTTCTACTTCTCGTTAATCTTCTCGACGCAGGTGCCTACACAAATGTGTGTCTCTTCTTCTTGTTAAAGAACAATTATACTTTTACTCCGGCAAGGGGCCTAAAACACACCCTCACCCCAACCCTCTCACCCAACAAGTTGGGGGAGAGGGTGCTAAACTGCTATCGCCCCTCTCCAACAAGTTGGAGACGAGCAGTACTCAATTTTTACACCGCTTTCGGCCGATTACAGCGCTCTCGCATAAACCGCCTTACTACAAGCAAGGGC
>JBFWUT010000066.1:0-10475 GCA_050247135.1 Candidatus Berkiella sp. | reverse complement strand
TGGTGCAGGCTTTCTTTTGCGTCGTTTAGATTTTCTTCGACCCGCGGGACCCGCCAGCGTTTTCATGAGCTCTTTGCGTTTTTCTGAATCACCTTCGACATAGGCTTTCCACCACTCATACAACGCTTTAACCTCAGCGCCCTCGCCCACTTGTGCGCGCATTTCTAGGAAATCATAGGCTGCTCTAAAGCGTTGCTCAGAAAATAACTGCTGGGCACGCTTACCATGACGTTTTTCAAGGCGCAACTGCAATTGCCAAATTTCACGAGCTCCTAGAGTGATGCGCTTTGGAATGCTCACGCGCTTGGCTTGGAGTTGTAATAATTCTTCCGCTGCTTGCAATCTTGCAGGTAAGAGTGGCATACCCTTCTCTGTGAAGGTCTTTGCCCGTTCAACAATCGGATACCACAGTAAGGCTGCAACAATAAATGAAGGTGTGACAGGCTTTTCTTGCCGAATACGATTATCCGTACTGTCAAAAACGATCTGCAGTAAAGCATCGACCGGATAAGGACTATTTTTTACACTTTCATCAGTAATCGGGAATAATTCTTTGAGCAAACCATGGTTCTTTAGTTCTTGATAAACCCGAGAGGCGACTCCCGAATGGAACATTTTTATCATTTCTTCAAAGAGTCTTGCTGATGAGATGTGATGTAACAGTTCCTTAAGATCTGCTATTGGCAGAGTTAATTCCTTTGAGAGCTCAAAGTTTGCTTTGGCTGCGAATCTAATTGCACGCAATATCCGCACAGGATCTTCACGATAACGCTGACTTGCTTCGCCAATCATACGCATACACTTCGCTTTTAAATCAGCATAGCCGCCGACGTAATCGACAATCGAAAAGTCGGCAATATTGTAATACAAAGCATTGATCGTAAAGTCGCGACGCCAAACATCTTCAGCAATGGTGCCATACACATTATCGCGTAATATCATGCCATGATCTGAATGTGAAATATCATCACTAGGATCATCAGTCTTGCCTCTGAAGGTTGCCACTTCGATAATGTCATGGCCAAAATAAACATGCGCTAAGCGAAATCGCCGGCCGATCAAACGGCAATTGCGAAATACTCGACGCACCTCTTCGGGCTTGGCATTGGTGACCACATCAAAATCTTTAGGGTGAAGTCCAAGCAACAGATCGCGCACACCACCACCGACCAGATAAGCCTCATAGCCATGGCGGTTTAAGCGATATAAAACTTTTAAGGCGTTCTCGCTAATATCTTTACGGGAGATCCCGTGTTCTTTGCGCGAAATAAGGGTAGGCTGGCCAACAGCAAGAACACTGGGGTGACTACGCTTTAAAAGAAAGCTGACTTTCTTAATTAGAGCCCTAATCATGTAGGGAAGTCCCTCAAAGGATGGGATTGAATACGTAAGGCCGCTATAATACCACCGCATTACAATAATGGTAAGTGAAAGGATTGGCCGATGACGCTTGATGAACTCATGAGCCCACAATTACGTCGATACATTTTGCAAAGTACGAGCAAAGAAAGCGCGCTGTTGGCCAACCTAAGACAGCAAACACAAACACAAACCGCTTTTGCTCATATGATGACAGGGCCAGTAGAAGGTCAATTCTTGCAAATGTTGGTTAAACTTATCAGTGCAAAATCATGTTTAGAAGTGGGCACTTTTACCGGTTATTCCGCCTTGCATATCGCCAATGCACTTGGGACAGATGGTCGTTTAATCACTTTAGAAGCAAGAAAACATCATGCCGAAGTGGCACAAAAATTCTTTGATTTAAGTCCCCACGGACACAAAATCACTTTAGTATTAGGCGACGCTACGCGTACGTTGCTCGATATTGATGAAACCTTTGACTTTATTTTTATTGATGCTGACAAGGCGAATTATCCCTTCTATTACGACTACCTCCTACCAAAACTACGTTCAAACGGCTTGATGGTCATCGATAATACCCTATGGGGCGGTGAGGTGATTGAACCCAAAGACAAAGAGGGGACTGCTATTCACACACTCAATCAAAAGGTCGTCAATGATGAACGCGTCGAGTGCGTGATGTTGAGTGTTCGAGATGGCATGTTGCTCATCCGCAAGGTGTAGATAGAACCATCTACACCTTTGCAAGGCAATGACTAATTAATGACACCACACGCAATGCGTGCGCCACCACCACCTAGTTCTGGCTTATCTGAATAATTGTCACCGTGTTCATGAATGACAATCGAATGTCCTTCCAGATCAGCCACTTTTAAACGTGGGGCAACCCCTTTAACCGTAGCTACGCCCTTTTTGCTAACCACCAGCTTGGGTAGATCACCTAGGTGCCCTTTGCCTTTGGGACCTTTGTGAGAATGGGTATTCTCTGGATCAAAATGACCGCCAGCTCCTAGAGCTGCCACGAACTTGCCATCTTTCTCAGCGGACTCACAGCTAGGATTTTCATGAAGATGAAATCCATGCTCACCCGGTGTTAGCCCCTTCAAATCAACCTCAAGGGATAACCCTTTTTTAGTGTCTTTAAAGGTAATAGTACCGATTTTTTCGCCGATCCCTTTATTATCAGCAACAGCGCTGACCTGATGAACATCAATGGTCTTTTCTTCTGCAAAGCCTTGACCGCAAAAACCCATCGTTATCAGAAGTGCTGCTTGCCATACGTAATGTTTAGCCATTTGCTTTTCCCTGCTTTATATCAATTTTAGGGACTATCCCTAAAACCGATTTTAAACGCACCGACTCCGGAAAACCATTAAAATATCGCTGATTTGTGGTACATTATTCGCCTTATTTTAGCCAGTTAATGCTCATTGGATGCCATGCAATACGTCAATCTTTCCGGTTACAAATTCATAAAGTTATCAAACTTGGATGAGGTGCAACAGGCACTGCTAACCACCTGCCAAGACTTAGGGTTAAAAGGCACTATCTTGTTAAGTGAAGAGGGCATCAATGCGTTTGTTTGCGCTCTCCCTCACCATGTCACTCCCTTTGAGGAAAGCATCAAAGCGATTGTCGGTGATATTGCCTTTAAAAAAAGCCCCTCCAAAGACGTGCCCTTTACTAAAATGCTCGTTAAAGTGAAACCTGAAATTATCACTTTCGGGGTTGATACCATCGATCCCATTGCAAAACCTGCCCCGACTATTAGCGCGGCGAAATTCAAAGAATGGTTAGACAACAAAAAAGAGGTCGTGATATTAGATACGCGCAATGACTATGAGGTGCAACTTGGCACGTTTAAAAATGCCATTCATTTAAATATCGATCATTTCCGCCAATTTCCGGAAGCCGTTTCGCAATTACCACAAGAGTATAAAGATAAACCCATCGTCACTTTTTGCACGGGCGGTATTCGCTGCGAAAAAGCGGCTCCCTTTTTGTTAGAGCAGGGCTTTAAAGAAGTCTATCAGCTCGATGGTGGCATTTTAAAATACTTAGAAGAAACACAAGGCGCGCATTTTGAAGGCGAATGTTTTGTATTTGATAACCGAATTGCTGTGGATACCAACCTGCAACAAGTAGCGATAAAAAATGCTGAGATAGGGGATGCTACACCTAACGAAGCATCATAATCCTATATACTTACAGCATGATCCTTTATTCCAATAACCAGCACAGGTAGTACAGTATGGGTTTAGCACGCGTTAGTTCCGGCAGAAATGTCCCTGAGGATATTAATGTCATTATCGAAATTCCCGCTCACAGCGAACCTATTAAATACGAGGTAGACAAAGAAACGGGCTCACTCTTCGTTGACCGTTTTCTATCTACCAGCATGTATTACCCTTGTGATTATGGCTATGTACCGCAAACCTTATCCGATGATGGTGATCCGGTTGACGTATTGGTGATAACCCCGATCCCTGTCAATCATGGCTGTGTTATTCGCTGTCGCCCAGTAGGGGTCCTATCCATGCGCGATGAAGCAGGAGATGATCTTAAAGTGCTCGCGGTACCTATCAGCAAGTTGACCCCCCTTTATAATCACGTTAAAGAACCGGATGATCTCCCCCCTTTACTCATCAACCGCATTACCCATTTCTTTGCACATTACAAAGATTTAGAAGAAGGTAAATGGGTCACCTTAAACGGCTGGCTGGGCTCAGCTGACGCCAAAAAAGAGATCTTGGCTGGGGTGAAGCGCTATCATGACTCTCTCGGTGAAGGTAAATAAAACCTCACACTTTGTCTCCTTAAATCAAGGGTCTATCGTGAATACCGTGACATAGATACTGCTGCCATATTAAGTTATTGGCAGTAGAGTGTGTAATGTCACGAGGATAGCCATGCAGCAAGGCCCAGTATCACCTGAAATGATGAGACAGAAAATCCAAGCAATAGTCCAAAGTCTCGCAGCAAATCCCGCCATGTTTGATGCCTTTGTTGTCAAAACTAATGACAATCAAATTGATGCGAGCAAAACTCTTACCGCTAAAATGGGATTTTTGAAAATTTTCGCAGCAAAAAATGGCATCGGCTTAAACGATAAGCAACTTAAAATCATATTACAACAAGCGGGCGTGACAGCCGATCAAATCTTGGCATTACAGGATAAACCTACGGATCCCAATAAGCGTTTAGCTGTGCAAATGGCGCTGGCAATGAGTGTTGCTCTTATTAAACCCTCAGCTTCCGTTTTAATATTAGGCAACTACGCCACACGTCAAGGCGCTCACTATCTATTGGACTCACACTTAGGGATCTTCAATAGCGCTATTGAAACAGTGATAGCATTGTTAAACATGTCAAATTACTTTAACCTCACTAATCTAGGAAGCTCTGTTTTAGAACTCGTTGACCAGCACCGTTACCTTTCAGTCATTGCCGTTCCTTTGGCGATGATTGCCTACGCTAAAGGTCCTGAATTTTTGAAACAACTGGATATGAGCCATTATCATGAAGCTGCCGGTGATTTACTGGACATGATGGGTGGATTCGCCAGTGATGAAACGCATGAAAAGTATCGCGGTAGTATTGCCACCATGACCCCCGAAGAAGTTGTTAGCTCGATTGGCTCTGGCGTGACGAATACATTAAGTTGGCTATGGAATAAAGTGCCTGCTATTCGTACTCCTGCGCAAGCGACAACTGCAGAACCTGATACAAGAACAAACGTTTTGCGAATTACATAAAAAAGGGGCTCTTGCCCCTTTTTTATTGTGCCAGCTCCACCGTCACTCTTTCAGTAAAGCGACAAAACAGTTCATACGGAATGGTACCTGCATGACGGGCCACTTCTTCAATAGGTAAGCCTTCTCCCCACAGCACCACCGGATCGCCCACTTTAACGTTATTTAACGCCGAAACATCGACCGCCAGCATATCCATAGAAATCCGTCCCACGGTGCCCGCGCGTTGTTGATTGATTAATACTGGCGTGCCATTTTTAGCATGCCAAGGATAACCATCACCATACCCCATCGCCACAATGGCAATTTTACTACTATTGCCAAAACTCTCCCACATGCCACCATAGCCCACTTGCTCGCCTTGAGCCACTTCTCGCACGGCTATCACTGTCGAATACAACGACATGGCTGGTTTTAGATTTAAATCATGGCCACAACTATTGGGGAAAGGAGAAGCACCATAGAGGATTAAACCCGGTCTCACCCAATCGGCATGGGCCTCTGGCCACGCCAAAATACCTGCAGAATTTGCCAAACTCTTTTGGCCTTTTCGCTCACCAATTAAGTCATAAAATTGCTGATATTGAATCCTTGTAGAATCGTTATCCTTTTCATCCGCTTTAGCAAAATGCGTCATAAAACCGATCAATTCGACTTGCGGTAATTGCGTTAACATCGCATGTGCATCTTGAAATTCACGAGGGGAAAATCCTAAACGGTTCATGCCGGTGTTGATTTTTAGCCACACCTTAAATTTTTGCAATAAAGGTTTCTGGTACTGTTGCAAAGCTTGAACTTGTGCAAAATGATGGATCACTAAAATCAAGCGGTGAGTTTGAACTAGCGACAACTCATCAGGATTAAAGATCCCTTCCATAAGAACAATGTCGGTCTTCACACCGGCTTTACGAATATTCAGCGCTTCTTCAATGCTCGCAACTCCCAAAGCATCGACATTCGCTAATGCTTTAGCGACTTGGACCAAACCATGGCCATAGGCATTAGCCTTAACCATCGCCAGGATTTTGGCATTTTTTGAGAGTTTACGTATCACGGCAACATTATGAGCCAATGCTGACGCAGATACCTTGGCAATCACTTGACGCCCCATTAGGTCACCGCTGCCATCATGTTATCGGTCATAAAGTTTTCAAAGCGCGCGTACTGCCCCATAAAGGTGAGGCGCACCGTGCCAATAGGACCATTACGCTGTTTACCAATGATGATCTCTGCTGTGCCTTTATCTGGACTATCGTCGTTATAAACTTCGTCACGATAAATAAACACGATCAAATCCGCGTCTTGCTCGATAGCGCCTGATTCACGCAAATCCGACATGACGGGGCGTTTATTAGGCCTTTGCTCAAGACTTCGATTAAGCTGGGATAAAGCAATGACGGGAACTTTTAATTCTTTGGCCAAGCTTTTGAGCGAACGTGAGATCTCAGAAATTTCAGCGGTACGATTTTCCATGTTGTTACCGCCTCGCATCAGCTGCAAATAGTCCACCACAATCAGTCCCAGTTGATCGCGCTCTCTGGCAATGCGGCGCGCTCTGGCTCGCAATTCCATGGGCGTTAAAGCGGGCGTTTCGTCGATATAGAGCTTGGCATTGCTAAGGAGTGCCACCGCAGAAGTTAAGCGGGTCCAATCTTCTTCAACCAAGCGCCCAGTACGTAATTTATTCTGATCAATTCGTCCTAGCGACGATAACATACGCATCGCCAGAGATTCGCCTGGCATTTCCATACTGAATACTAAGACCGATTTTTGGCTACGGATTGCTGCATGCTCTGCAATATTCATTCCCAGCAGGGTCTTACCCATGGAAGGACGACCTGCGACAATCACTAAATCGCCTGGCTGCATACCGGTTGTTAAGCGATCAAAATCGCTAAAACCAGTGGCAACCCCAGTAACAGGGTTATTGTCATGAAACCGTCGTTCAATATTATCAATAGCCTTCGAGACAATGCTTCGAATACCTTCAGGGCCTGAACCTCTGGCACCTTGTTCGGCGATATCAAATACTTTCTTTTCAGCTTCATCTAAGATCTCAAGGCTCGCTCGGCCTTGCGGATCAAAAGCAGATTCTGTGATTAAGGTACCAACCGAAATAAGCTCTCTTAAAACAGCCCTTTCAAAAACAATTTCAGCATAAGCACCAATATTCGCGGCACTAGGGGTATTTTTGGCTAGCTCCCCAAGATAGGCCAAACCACCGACCTCATCGTGCACTTCCATTTGTTGCAAGACTTCAGAAACCGTAATGACGTCGAGTGGTTTATTCTCCGAGGTCAGTTTCATCATGGCGCGAAAAATAAGCTGATGATCGCGGCGATAAAAGTGCTTTTCAACTAGCTTGTCTGCAATTTGATCCCATGCTTTATTCTCTAACATTAGCCCGCCTAATACGGCTTGCTCTGCATCGATAGAATGGGGGGGAACTTTTAATTTTGCGGTGAGATCTTGCGTTATACGGGTGGCTTCATTTTCTTGTATCACATCCGCGATCCTTCATTAGACAGACCTCGTATACTCTCCAGTTTGGCTTTAGGTTTGTTGTGTTCGCCATCTCACATCTATTTCGACGGCCTGACGCCTCATCTAAAACCAAACTGGTTCGATTATTAGAGATAGTTTTTATCTACCTATCTCCTAAAACCAGGTGTTATTGATTTTCTTCTTCAATAATTGAGACACGTGTGGTCGCAATCACTTCAGCATGAAGTTGCAAATCAACAGTAAACTCACCAATTTCGCGGAAAGCTCCACCAGGTAAGCGAATTTCCTGCCGAGTCACATTTAAACCTTTATCTTTAAATGCTTTAACCAGCTCAACCGTACCGATTGAACCATACAATTTACCTTCAGCCGCACGAGCTGCAATGGTGATTTGCACATTGTTCAATTCCGCTGCTCTCGACTGTGCAGCGAGTAAACGATCTTTCGCCGCTTTCTCGAAATCAGCACGCTGCGCTTCAAATTTAGCCAGGTTCACTTTGGTTGCAGGAACCGCTTTGCCTTGGGGAATTAAAAAGTTACGACCAAACCCTTTAGCTACGCTTACTTTGCTACCAAATTTACCTAGATTTCGGATATTTTCTAGTAATATCACTTCCATTTTATTAAACCTCTTTTTGATGCCAACAAACGACTAGTGTCTGTCGCAATAAGGAATTAATGCCAAAAAGCGTGCGTACTTAATTTCACGCGCCAACATATGTTGATAAATATTTTTCACCCCGGTGATCCGGCTTGGAACGATTTTACCAGTTTCAGTGATATATTTTCGTAAAAAGCGAAAATTTTTGAAATCAATAAATTCAGCGGGGATTTTCTTTGATGTAAATGGGCAATATTTCTTCTTACTGCCACGTAAACGCCAAGTTGCCATCTTTGTCTCCTTAAATCTCAAGTTCTTCTTCTTCAGCCATCACGCGCTCACCGCCACGCTCCATACGATCTTTTTCTTCGTCAGATCGGAGCATCGCAGAAACTTCTACCAGTGCGGTTTCACGCTCTAGGATAAGGTGACGCAAAATGGAGTCGTTGTAGCGAAAAGCATGCTTGAGAGATTCTAGTGCTTCATTGTCGCACTCAACATTCATTAATACATAATGTGCTTTGTGCATTTTTTTGATGGGATAGGCGAGTTGTCTTCTGCCCCAGTCTTCTAAACGATGGATTTTACCCTCGTTTTTTTCAACCATAGCGCGATAACGCTCTACCATGGCACCAACCTGTTCGCTTTGATCAGGGTGTACCAAAATGACGATTTCATAATGTCGCATATTTAAATGCTCCTCATGGATTAAAGCACCTATATCGCTCTTTGCATTTTGGTTTTATGCTTTGTTGCCTGCGCCATCTCACGTCAGTCATGTATTGGCATACACATCCTTCGTTCGATGTCTTGGCACCTCGCCTAAAATCAAACTGCTTCGAGCTTTTCTGCTTCGAGCTTATCAGGTGCAAGGAGTTAATTGTCAAACTTTATATTCTCACACAACCACGTTGCGAGAGAACTGTGCAGTTTATAAGACCCCATCCCTGAAAACAAGGATCCATATAAAAGTAAGTTATTCATCCCAAGTTGCTTCATCGGCACATTTGTTCTTTTAATCGCTCCTGACATAGATTTATAGGGCAGGTTCTTACATAATGACTCATCTGGTTGCACATTTACTGTAGTTGAGCAAACACGATGACCCTCGAAAAAATTGTCTTAGGCGTAACCTTAGCCGCCCCTATTGGACCTGTTTCTCTGGAAATGATTAAAAGAGGCCTGCGAAATGGCTTTTTAGGCGCTTTTATTGTGCGTTTAGGGGGTGCTGTCGGTAATACTCTCTGCCTGGTGACAGCCTATTTTGGCCTGGCGCTGTTTACTGATTCTGGCCCTACCCTTGCTCTTTGCAGCCTTGCCGGCTCCTTTGTACTCATCTATCTTGGACTTAAGTCCTTTTTAGATAAGCGCTCTCACCTGCTCAGTTTGAAAATGGATATCCCTCGTTACTCATTAGGGAATGGTTTACTCACCGGATTCATTTTATCTATTGCCAACCCTATAGCCGTCATCTTCTGGCTAAGCATTTTTGCAGCTACACTAAACCATGGTCATCAATCGAATTTAGTCGGTCTTATGGAAAATTTTGCTATCGTTGGCGGCGTCATTTTGTGGGGCGGTTTTCTGAGCGGGCTTTTAGAGCTGGGTAAACGATTTTTTAATCAGAAGCTCATTCAGATCATTACGATGGCAGCAGGCGTTATGCTGATCTATTTTGGCTTAAAATATGGCTATAAGGCAGTAGGACAATTGTGGGAGCTTATGAATGCAGGTAAATTACGCTAAGGATAGCGCCCTTTTTAACCGTGTAGTCAAGCTTATCAATGAGGTATTTCCTGGGGCTAAACAAATGATAGCCTATGGCGACGCTCTGGGCGCACATTGGAGCGAAGCCTCTATCCCCTTTGTGGTTGAAAAACAGGGCAATATCATTGCCCATTTAGGCATTGTTCCCATTACCTTATCGCTACCCAATAAAACCCTAAATGTCGCAGCGTTACACGGCATTTGTGTTAAAAAAACTTACCGAAGGCAGGGCTATTTTAGGCTTTTGATGACAGAAGCTCTTGCGTATATTCAAGAGAATTTTGATTCCTCCATTTTATTTACGCATGATCCTCATTTCTACCAAGACTTTGGCTATGAGTTTTTACCCCAAAACGACTTTGCGGTTGCCGTTAACCATGAAGGATCTGACAACACCGATTTACGCCGCCTATATTTAGAACAACCTGAAGACTTAGCTCTATTCAAACGTCTCTATGCTCATAAAAAAGCAAACTCTGCCCCTTTTA
>JBFWUT010000065.1:0-10778 GCA_050247135.1 Candidatus Berkiella sp. | reverse complement strand
CTGATGTTGATGGCACGGTTGATAATTTTAGAGTGGATATACTCCCTGCGAATGGAACATTGTATTTAAGCGATCAGATGACTTTAGTTGTAGCTGGTGACCCAATTCCTGCCGCAGGTAATGCTGCAACTCTCTATTTTGTACCGGATGAGAATTTTAATGGAGATGTATCATTTAATTATGTGGCAATTGATAACAACAGCGCTGATTCAGCAGCCGCATCGGTTGATATTACAGTTGACCCAGTTAATGATGCACCGGTGGCAAATGATCAAGTGATCAATGCTACTGAAGATGGTGGAGAAGTTGGTCCATTTTTCTTCAATGCCGATGACTTGGACGGTGATGATGATCAAACAACATTAAACTATACAATTTTAACTGTATTATCAGCTCAAGGGGTTATTAACGCTTCTGTTAACCTGTTTACTTACGATCCTGGTGATGATTTTCAATATCTTGCTGAAGATGAAGTTGAACATGTCTATATTGATTACAAAGCTACAGATTCGCACGCCACAGATAGTAATGTTGCAATTATTGATGTGGTCGTAACTGGCGTTAATGATGCCCCAATTGCCGTTGATGATTCTTATACTGCTACAATTGATCCAAATATCTCAGGTAATGTTATTACAAATATAAATGGACTTGACACTGATCCAGATAATGGAGCAATTTTGACTGTATATGCTGTAAATGGTAATACTGCCGATGTTGGGGAATTTGTTTCACTTTCAATCGAAACGGGTATTCAAATCAATTCAGATGGGTCTTTTGACTACTCTGGCATCTTTGGCCATGAGGATATATTAACGTACACGATTACGGATGAACATGGTGCTCTAAGTACTGCTACCATAACTCTAACCGTTCCTGATGAGGTGGCTCCCATGATCCTCGATCTCAATAATAACCAGAAAATCGATTTAATCGATTCCGATAAATCAGCCGTGATGCTCAATTCCTTCGACGATACCCATGGTACTAACCACATGGGTTGGGTCAAGCCCGGTGATGGTATATTGGTTTACGATTATCAGGGCGATGGGAAAGTCTCGAACATTGATGAAATCGCCCTGACTTTACACTCTGACGCAGCGAAGACCGACTTAGACGCGCTTCGAATTGCGTTTGACACTAACCATGATGGTGTGTTTGATGCCAAAGATGAACAATTTAATAAATTTGGGGTATGGCAAGATAAAAACGGCGATGGTATCAGCGATGCAGGCGAATACCACACCTTAAGTCAAATGGGCATTCTCTCTATTAAAGTGACTTCAGACCATCATGTTGAAATGATTGAAGGTAACACCGTGTATGGTTACACCACTTACCAAACCGTTGATGGTCAATCCCATTTAGCGGGCGATGTGGGGTTGAACGTGGCTCCTGCTACCAAGAGTGTAGCCATTAGTGAACCTGATGTGTTTGATGGTTATCATGCGCTTGATTTTTCAAGTGTGGCCAACAGTTTACCACCTTTAGCTTATGATCAACAAAGCGCAACCAATGTTCCAGCGCCACAAGCTAACATGGCTGATGTGACCATTAACACAGCGAATGATACCCAATTAATGACTCAACACTTAGAACAACAACATCAAGAGACACCATTGTCATAACTTGAGAAGACGCTACAAAATGAATGAAGATGCTAAGAGCGAGAATCGCTTAAATCAAGAATATTTAGAGCAAGAATTTGCTTTTTTTCATGTGAATAAAATCAATATCATGCGAGTTATTCAATCGAATCGCTATTCTATTAAACAATTATATGAAAACATTGCCGTCATGATCGAAAATGGTTTCCAAGATGTTACTGATTTGATCGAGCTCGACAATGCGCTAATAAAAATGAATGCGTATATCATTATTGCGTATTTGAATGCCATGGAAGATCATGAAGTGGAGTTTAAATATATCACTCGCTTCCCAAGCCTTGTTTTTAAAATGAATTTGAATAAACTCAAAATCATCCAATCCTTAAAAATCATTGGCAGTGACTGTTATATCAAACGATTACCCCCGGAAATTGGTTTAATGACAGAGCTAAGAAGCCTTGAGGCATCCGATTGTTTAATTAAAAATATTCCTAAAGAAATAGGGCATCTGAAAAAACTTGAAATCCTGAATATCGATGGTGATCCGATTGCGGTCCTCCCTAAAGAGATCGGGCACCTAACCCAGCTCAAAGAGCTTCATATCGGTAATAATCCCATGCTCACAGAACTACCCACAGAAGTGGGTGAGCTAGTTGCTTTAGAGGTATTGCAAGCTGCACACGATAGTTTAAAAGTATTGCCAGAAGCGTTGGCACGATTAGCGGCTTTACGAGAAATGAATGTCTCTCATAATCAATTAAAAAAGCTTCCTGAGAGCTTGGCAAAATTAAGTAAATTAGCTGTCCTTCGAGTGGACCATAACGATATTGAAAGCATACCACCGGAGCTGAATAAATGGGTTCATTAACCTATAAGTCAACAAACTAAATAATTGATTGTCACCATAACTTAGTTTATGTTTCTTAATATGGAAAGGAATCCTGCACTACTCGAATTGCCCCCTGAAGATATCATACTCCCCACAGTCGATGTGGTGTTCCCTTATGAGAATCTGACGACTTCTTTTGAAAAAGCCATGAACCGATATGGGCTCTTAGATGAAGAAGAGCTGCAAAAAGCAGCGATGGATGCTAATGCTAAAAAGACAGCGAAATCCGACGGAGATGAAAATCAGTTTCTTGATCTCAAATTTGAAGAACTGTTTAATATTCCTGTCACAGAGGGTAATGCTTACAACACTAAAGTATCTCAATATGCGAAAGAGGGTAGAGTAGAGTCTTCAGGTAGTCAATTACAAATAGTGAGTGTTAATTTTGACTATGATCAAATCGAACTCTCTAGAATGATTATTTCCATGCCACCATTGACTCCTGTTTTGACGACAAACACAACGACTTATGTAGAATCACCCCCCACGGTGACCTCTAACCCTCAGCATGGCTTACCGACCACACCGACTTTCGACCATGCTAGTGTGCAGGAGAGTTTGCTTAACACCCAAGCTTCAATCGTTATTGCGGGTAATCTATTCACTAAGGGTGCATTTTTTGGGCCATCAGGTGGCAACTCAATTAATGCCTATTTTTCAATCCCGGTCCGCCCAGGTTCAACCGAAAACCGTACCTCGCAAAATGTGGTTGTGCTTAATACTGCTGAAGGGAATCAATTATCTTTGTATCTGGCGTCAGGAGATGGGCACCTAATAGGTGATTATCAATATGAGATCACGCATGCCGTGCCGCACCTTTTGAACAATGCTAATTATGATGTCGATCAGGTGGGCCCGAATAAAATTCTCAATGAAGAGTTTATTTATAGCCTCTCAAATTCGTACCTTGAAACGAACATTGGTGCGCTACACTTTCATATTGTCGATGATGTGCCATTAGCGCCTAATCAAAATGGGGGCACGATCAATGAAGCCGATATTCAAACCAGTGGCAGTTCAGGTTCGAATGTCGTGGCAACACTCATGGGTGGCTTAATTGATCCACCCACTGCGCGCTTTGGCGCTGATGGGGGCTCTGTCTCTAATGTAACCATTACAGGGGGAGCCACCGTTTTTGGCTTTAATATGCTGACTGTTACGACAGCAGAGGGTAACTCGCTGGTGGTCGATCAATTAACCGGTGATTATACTTTTACGTTAGCGTACCCCGTGCAAAATGTGAATAATCAACCGAGTGATCAAATTTTCACTTATGAATTTACCGATGGTGATGGATCGGTTGCGACAGGAAAATTAACCTTATCGATTGCAGATGATATCCCCATTGCGACTGACAAAACCAATACGGCGAATGAAACCGCTTTATTTGTTAATGGCACTGAAACAGCGACGGGCAATTTACTGACCGATAATAATGGTGCTGGGATCTCGTTACTGGGTGCTGATGGTGGTGTGATATCCGCTGTGAATGGGGCAACAGATGCCAACGATGGATTAGTCGATGGCATTATTCATGCGACGACAACCTATGGTGATATTGTTGTTTACACGACGAAACAAGGTATTCATCTAGCAGGGGAATATCAATATACGTTAGACAGCGGCAAAACAAGCCTCGAGAATGATAATTTACTCAACATCGTTGATAAAATTAGTTATGTACTAACCGATAACGATGGCAGTCAAGATAGCGCCGATCTCTCTGTTAGCATTACCCTTAACCAAGCCCCCACAGCGGTAGATGATGTAGGCACAACCGATGAAGATGCAGTGCTCAATGTGCTAACCGCCAGCGGCGTGTTAGTGAATGATACCGATCCCAATAATAATGACACTAAAATTGTCAGCGCGGTGAATGGGGTTGGGGCTAATGTCGGTGTGCAAATTGCGCTACCTTCAACGGCCTTATTGCAAATGAATGATGACGGTTCATATAGTTATGATCCCAACGGCGCATTTAACACATTAGCTCAAGGTGCTCAAACGACCGACTCGTTTACCTATACCATGCAAGATGCCGAAGGGTTAACCAGTACGGCGACGGTAACAATTACCATTAATGGCGTCAATACTGCGCCAGTTGCAGTCGATGATACTAATAGTACCAATGCAGATACGGTTATTAACGTTAACACGGTGGTTGATGCGCATAATTTGCTCATAAACGATACGGATGATGTGGGCGATACACATTTTATTAGTGAAGTCGAGGGTGTGGCTGCTAACGTAGGGGTTCAGTTTGCCTTGCCTTCTGGTGCTTTACTCACCGTTAATGCAGATGGAACCTATGTTTACGATCCAAACGGAGCCTTCAATACGCTAGCGTTGGGCTCGTCAACCACTGATACGTTCACTTATACCCTGGAAGATGCTGGTGGGCTAACGAGCAACGCCACGGTGACAATTACCATCAATGGCGTCAATGATGCCCCTATTGCAAACGATGATACGAATACCACACATGGTACGACGGTGCTCGATGTTAATACCGCATTGGATCCCCACAATTTACTCGTTATAGCTAGCGATATTGATGTGGGTGACACCTTAACGGTTAGTCAAGTCGAGGGATTTGCTGCCAATGTGGGCATCCAAATTGCTTTGCCATCGGGTGCACTATTAACTGTGAATGCCGATGGGACTTATAGTTATGATCCCAATGGGGCTTTTGCCGCAACGGATACCGACAGTTTTACTTATGAAGTGAGCGATAACCATGGTTTGGCTAGTAATGTGGCTACGGTGACCATCAATGTGATTGTGCCGCCCATTGTGTTGGATCTTAACGATGATGGTATTTCGCTGATTTCACCGCAAGAGAGTCAAGTCTCCTTTTTGTTATTTGGCCGCGATAAACCGACGACAATTGGTTGGGTGAGTGGCAAGGATGGACTTTTAGCCATTGATCTTAATGGTGACAATACCATTAATGGCCCTGAAGAATTTACCTTTACTCATCCAAACGCTAAAACCGATCTTGAAGCATTACGCCTATTATATGACAGCAATTTTGATGGTATTTTAGATATGAATGATGAAGATTGGTTACGCTTTGGTGTTTGGCAAGATGCCAATGAGAACGGTATTTGCGAGCCGGGAGAGTTCATCTCATTGGCAGACAAAGGGATTGCAGCCATTTCTTTAATCAGCGATCACCAAAACAGTATTGTCGCAGATAACACTCTATTCGGCTTTAGCACCTATCAAACGTTAGATGGTCAGCTCCATCAGCTTGCTGATGTTGGATTGGGGATCTTATAAGCTGAGTTCAACTTGACAAAACTCTGGATCGGTGTGAAGTACCTGCTCTAATAGTGTTTATATGATTTACTGTTTCAGAAACAGCTTCAGTGCACAGTTTTTGACAAAGAGTGCAAAACTCGCGCAGCTTATCTTCAGAGGAAAGAGATTGAATTTGATGTTGAAAAGTTCTGTTAAGAAATTCTGGATTGTCTCCCAAAAAACGCCGCAAGTTGCGCAAGCTATCCACAATAAGACCATGAGCAGGATCTTCATCTACTAAGGCCATAATAGGCGCTATTACGCGGTCTTCATACTCTTTTGGGGAGAAAGGCATTACCGCTTGCTCTAAAAGTGCAATGCAGGTTTCTGGGTACTGATGGTAAATCTCAAAAATCGTTTGTATGTTGCTCATGATGCATTCAAGCGCTGGAAATATCGTGTACCGATAATACTGATAATTTTTCAATACCACATTTTCAATCAAAGCTGCCCAAGACTCTTCGCTCACACTAATAGCATCTAACATAGATATCCCTTTTCGAGAATATACACGAATAATTCATTATTAAGTGGCAAATCTAACACATAAATCCGTTTAGTGGAACAAAATGTACCGTTTATCACTCAAAATATAAAAGGGTGATTATCAATCAAAGTATGGCAATAGGTTGCCCTAGCTTTATATATAAAATGTGTAGTTACAGCCGAAAAATGAAGTGATTAGGAGGCAGTCGTGTCCAAATCAGAAGTGATCGATCTGGAAGCAAAGTATGCCATCGGTGACATGAAAGCGCATTTGGAAGAATCAGAACAGCGTAGACCTGCTCCTGAATATTCCCAACGGCATATTACCACATTAAAAGCGGTTAGCCTGTGGACGGCAGAGGAAATTGTTAATCATAAAGCGCATAATCGATTGTTACAAAGAGATTATTCATCTCTTGATCCAGATAGAACTATAGAAATGGCAGTGCTCACCAAGGAAGACTGGTTAACCGACTGGGTGTGTCCCAATATAGATCCTGCATTGAAGTTAAATATTGCAGCCGATCTCGTCGTAGGTTATCAAATACCGGCTGACGACCTTAACACAGTTACTCAAAACATTTACCGCGTTATTAAAGAAAAAATGAATTCTGAGCTGCAAGTGCTTCAATCAAAAATCAATGATGTTGTTAGTCGATCAGGAGATGAAATAAAAGCTAAAGCCATCATTAATATGAAGAAAAAGTATCCTGAAGTCAATGTTGATAATATTAATCTTGCAGACGAAAATAATCCAAATGCTAAAATTCTAAGCGCATTTATTCAAGTCGAAACACAGCGCAAACGAAAAGAAGTGCAACATGAATATCTGAGAGCCTTCTTGCAGCCTATGTATGCTGATTTAGCCAAGCAGTTAAACCTGGTTAAAAAGCCCACTTACGCAACTGGCCAAAACAATGATTTCTCATTTTTAGGTGCCGCAGGAAGCGGAAAAAGTACTGTTGCAAGCCAAATACTACCTGAAAATGTTAAATTAGAATGTGTTGTGTTAGCAACCGATGATTATCGGGGTGTGGTGATGCAAGATAATCCAGAAACGGTTGATACTGATCAGGTTTTCATCAAAACACAAGATACCGCTTATTGTATTAAAGAATTGGTTCAACAACGTTTAGAGAGTAATCCGCAGCAACGGCCTAATATTGTATTAGATTGTGTGACCCTGGAAGGATGGCACAGAACCATGTTAGCGAATAATGCTTCAACCATTTCGGTAGTGGCCTGCCTTGACGATATATCACTCGTTCCTTCCCGAGCCTATTTGCGAGCAGTGGATGATAAAAGTGGCCCAGCAGATAAAGGTCGGCAGGTGAATACGACGAGTTTATTGAGCGGACATAGAGATGCTAGCGATAGAATTTTGGCTAGTATTCCTAAAGGTGTAAAAACGTCCTTATTTGACACCAATGTTCCAAGAGGAGCAGAACCCAAAGTCTTTGCACAAGTCGATTTGACTGGAGATAAAAAAGAGATTGAAGTCTTTAATTTGACTAAGTTGTCTAATTTTGTGTGCAAAGCCAAAGTGAATGTGAATGCCTCTTTTCCAGATGAGTTGTATAGAGACTTTACCAAAGGGGAATATTCTTTTACGTTTGATAAGCATCATCAGGCTGAGCAAGTACTAATGATGGTTAGATCCAAACCTAACCCCAATAATCCGGCATGGGGTAAACCCGCTTACGATATGAAATTAACACAAGATGGCGAGACTTATGCCAAAATCGTCGAAAGGGATGGGGTACTGGCATTAGAAATTTTGAATCCTTTGCTATTTCGAAGAAAATGGCTTGAGAACTCTACGGATACCGGTGTGTTAAAAAGTCTTGTGATACAAATACATGCAGGTTCTTTAGCCAATGCCAGAGACAATATTCTTAAAGAAGGTAGTGTCAATCAAGCGGCAACTGTAGCATTATCTGCTTTAGACAACGGACCCGCTGAAAGTAGGGTATTACAATACAATAAGCCTTTAGAAAATGTTCCGCCCTATGATTTGCAAGTTATGTCTGTAGATAAAGAACCCACTCTACAGTCGTTATATCAGCAGTTTAGTGGTGTGGATAAGAATAATAGAGTAAAGAGAATAACAGTTATTCCCTTACTAATTAAAGATGAAAATAATAAAATGTGGATCTATGGTCGATCCAGTGATGGTAATCCACAACTAAACCAAATTAAGAATAGTCATTTATATAGTGATGTAGTTTTCCCAAAAGATATGAATGTCCCCTCGGTTGTGCGCGCTTCTAATGCTAATCAAGCGATTTATAACGATCTCAATAATACGCATTTTCATTACTATAACTATCGTGTGTTACGAGATGATGAGCGGAATCGCCGCGTGCACGAGTATGAAAGGTATTCTGCAGAATATATTAGGCAGTATGAAAAAGCGGTAGGCCTTGAAAAGCCTGTGAAGCCAGATACACAAGAAAGGCGCGCAAGCTCTGTTGTTTTTACAGGCACACAAATACCAGCAATTAAAAGAGACTCTTTAAAAGAAATCAGTCAGGTTAAGCCTGAAGCTACTGCCTCTAAATTAGATTCGTCTGCTGATTCAAAGCTGTCTGGAGATTCTTCTAAATCGGATAAAGCACCAGTTATATCAAAAGATACAACTAAACATAAAAGATGATAAACAGTTGTGTCGGTAAATTAGCGCCCTAATTTTATTTATCGTGACTTAATCATTTTAAGGCGCTATGTAATTGGGGCATATAAAGTGGTTATGTGGAAGTCTTTTCGGGTGAAACGACGATAATAATCCCATAAAGTGGATGATCAATATAATGCATTTCGTCAGCCTTCAATCGGCTAGATTCTTTTAAGCGAAATGATTGTAACCGCGCTGTTGGATCATTTTTCCAATCTTGCCCTTGAACTTCTACAAAATGGGCCGTTGTTTGGGTATTTTCTGTGCCTAATTCAACTGGGCCATTAGCAACCAATTTCATGGGTTTATTAAACACTAAATCTGCATCGACATTGAGATAACGACCAGTGGAGAGCTTGATGATGCCGTTTACTTCAGGTTCATTGTTGTCAGAATAGCTTTGCCCGCCAGAAAGATGAATAGTTTGTGCGGCTTGCTTTTCAGAAAGCATTTGTCGCCACCCTTTGTGCATAATTAAGCGATGACTTTGTTGCAAGCGTTTTTTGGCTCTACCAAGGGTGAGTTGATTATCATTAAGAAAGCAAAGCTCTGCTCCTGGCTCGTTACTGGGAATAATTGCATTAGCCAATGATGGTTTACCGGGATCCAGTGGCCATTCTTCGGCGAGCGCACTTTTATCTTTTGACTCAATGACTAACACTTCTACATGGTACCACTTTTCTCCTGCTGCATAGCAAAATGAACTTGTTGCTATAGTGGCACTGAACAGAATGGCGGTTTTAAAGAAAGGGAAACGGCTCATGAGATATCCTTATAGTTGCGCAATGTTATGACAACAGTCTTAGGATATTTTCTACCACGGCAAAGCGTTTTTCGGGAGTGGGCATCTCAAAAATAAATGTGAATTGGTTTTGCCCCATGAGCTTATAATTTTTAGGATAGTTACGAATTAACTGAATGACTTTATCAGGATCAACATTAGGAATAGCTTCAAACTCAACTTTACCGCTATTAGTTGACGCCTCAATTTTCTTAATTCCAAACGGCTCTGCTTTCAGTTTGATAGCCGTCATTTTAAAGAGATCTTTAGTAGGGGGTGGTAACAGCCCAAATCTATCGATCATCTCTACTTGAATATCATTAAGTTCATTTTCAAGCTTAGCATTAGCGATACGTTTATAAAGCACGAGGCGGGTATGAACGTCAGCCAGGTAATCTTCGGGTATTAAGGCACAAAGTTGTAAGTCGATAACAGCACCTTGACGTATTGGTGCATCCAGATCGGCTTTCTTGCCGGCTTTTAAGGATCGTATTGCCCTATCGAGGATTTCCATGTAAAGACTAAAGCCAATGGCGTTAATATCGCCACTTTGCTCTTCACCTAGGAGTTCACCTGCGCCACGGATCTCAAGATCGTGTGTAGCCAGGGTAAAGCCTGAGCCCAGCTCTTCCAGTGATTCTAATGCTTCTAAACGTTTGATGGCATCTGCGGTTAAACGATTTTGCGGTGGTGTTAAGCAATAAGCATAAGCTTGGTGGTGCGAACGCCCCACACGGCCGCGTAGTTGATGAAGTTGTGCGAGCCCAAGTTTATCAGCACGGTCGATAATAATGGTATTGGCGCTTGGAATATCAATGCCAGTCTCAATAATGGTTGTACAAACCAACACATTGAAGCGTTGATGATAAAAATCAGACATCACATGTTCTAATTGTCGCTCACGCATTTGTCCATGGGCAAATGCAACTCTGGCCTGAGGAAGCGATTCAGCCAGTTCACGAGTCACTTTTTCAATCGTTTCCACATCGTTATGTAAATAATAGACCTGCCCACCACGCATGAGTTCACGCATAATCG
>JBFWUT010000064.1:0-10819 GCA_050247135.1 Candidatus Berkiella sp. | reverse complement strand
CGGGCGAAATCATGATCCCAAAAATGGGTTTAAAAATTCGAAAAGTTCGGCGCAAACCCACCAAAAAACGCGTTATGGTTAGCCCTTTAACCGGTAAAGAAGTTGTAATCCCTCCTAAACCTGCGCGTGATGACAATAAACTTGTTGCTTTAAAAGGTTTAAAAGAATCTCTTTTAGCATAATCATTCGCATTGAAGCTTTTCAGCTTCTCCTCTCCCGCTTGGGAGAGGGTACTTTCACCTTTCTCATGGCTGCTTAAACAATGACGGTATACTTTGCCAACATGCTTGGTAGTTATGCTGTAGCAAGTCTGGCTCTTTGGCAAAAGCGGTGGTTGACCACGGCAGGCAGCTTTCGAACATAAAGGCTAAGGTGTTCGTTTGCTTTTCCGGAGCAAGAGGGGAGTGCAGTCCTTGCTCTAACGAATCTTTGTCGGGGCCATGTCCTGACATCATATTATGCAAGCTGCCACCTCCTGGCACAAAACCGCCGCCTTTGGCGTCGTAAGCGCCATAAATTAATCCCATATATTCACTCATGACATTGCGGTGATAGTAAGGGGGTCTAAAGGTGTGCTCTGCGACCATCCAGCGTTCTGGAAAAATCACAAAATCAATATTGGCAATACCAGGGGTCGCGCTGGGCGAAGTTAAAACTGTAAAAATAGAGGGATCGCAATGATCATAACTAACGGTATTGATAGTATTGAAAAGTTTAAGATCGTATTTGTAAGGGGCAAAGTTGCCATGCCAGGCCACCACATTTAAAGGAGAGTGGTTGAGTTTTGCTTGCCACAGTTTGCGATCAAATTTTGCTAGTAGCAAAAAGTCCCCTTGTTTGTTTTCAAAAGCAGCATGCGGGATCCGAAAATCTTTAGGGTTAGCTAATCCATTGCTACCGATAGGACCCAGATCAGGCAGCGAGAAAGGTGAGCCATAATTTTCGCAAATGTAACCTTTGATGAGCGGGCTTGCTAGCGTCACTTGAAAACGCACACCGCGGGGGATCACTGCAATTTCCCCTGGGCAGAGACTCATTTTGCCAAATTCAGTGAATAACTCACAGTAACCTTCATGGGGTACAATTAATAATTCACCATCTGCACTATAAAAATAACGGTTTTCCATATTAGCGTTGGCGGCATATAAGTGAATGGCGCCACCAACTTGTTGTGTCGGGCTGCCATTAAAGAGTAATGTTCTCATGCCGTCGACAAAGTCCGTATTTGGAGCAGGCTCGCCAAGCGGATCCCAACGCATTTGAGTGGGTTCAGGTGATGGGGTTGTTTCAATAGTTAATCCACTATGTGGGATATTTTGAAAAGGCGCATGAACTGCAGAAGGTAAAATGCGATAAAGCCAGCTGCGAAAATTCTGATGGCGAGCCCTGGTGAAGGCGCTACCGCTTAATTGTTCAGCATAGAGTCCAAAGGGCGTTTTTTGTGGCGAATTTTGCCCCTCAGGGAGTGCGCCCTTGAGTGCTTCACTTTGCCAGTGGCTACTAAACCCTCGTTGGTATGCGTAATCTTTAGTCATTCGAGTATCCTAAAAATCAATTTTCCCTTTTCAATGATACCTGCAAGAGCGTTATTTGTATTGCACTGTGCGCTCAACTTGGATTAGACTCAGGCCAAACTATTAAAATGAGACGGTTATCCTACTTCTTATTCGTTATGATAAAAGAGCAGTTTATGACCCATCCTCGCGCTAAATCCGTTGCGCTACCGATAATTATGTTTAGCGTGGCCACGGCATTTTATTTGTATGAATTTTTGCTGCGCGTCTCACCCAATGTCTTGGTAGAAGAGCTATCGTTGGCATTTGATATGGATGCTAAAGATTTCGGCTTATTTTCTTCTTTCTGGTACTGGGCTTATGCGCCATTGCAGCTTCCCGTGGGGGCCTTGACGGACAAATATGGCCCTAGGCGCTTGCTAACCTTTGCAATTATGTTATGCGGCTTAAGTACCTTAGCTCTTGCTTACACTCAAAGCTTTTTTGTGGGATGTATCATGAGGGGCTTAATAGGTGCAGGTTCGGCTTTTGCCTTTATTAGTTGCCTTAAGGTCGTCAATATTTGGTTCGCACCTCATTGGTTTCCTTTTATGACCGGGCTTACACTCACCATCGGCACCTTAGGGGCGGCAGTAGGTGGTGCTCCCCTTTCAATGGGGCTTGATTACCTTTCTTGGCGCGAGCTGATGGTTTATTTGGGTTTATTCGGCTTAATTCTTACTATTTTTGCCTGGGTATTTATTCGTGACCATAATCCAGATCATCCTGAATTCGAATTACAAACCAAAAACTCTCCCCCCTTCTGGCGCTGTTTAAAAGAGGTGGTTAAGCAGCCGCAAAGCTGGATGGTTGGGATTTACGCTTTTTTTGTGACCGCTCCAACCGATGCATTTGGCGGTGCTTGGGGAGTCAAATTCTTAGTCGACGTGCATGGGATCTCCCGTGATGCTGCTTCAATGCCTGCGGTGACAATGACCTTCATCGGCATGGCTGTTGGCAGTCCATTGCTTGGATGGATTTCAGAATTGTTTAATAATCGCAAATTAACGATGGCCATTTCATCGTTAATCGCTGCGCTAGCACTGACATTAATTGTTTATTTGCCGCAACTGACCGAGCTTTGGGCTTGTGTGTTATTTTTTACCTTTGGCGCCAGCGGCACTTATGTTTTGGCCTTTGTGATGACTAAGCGTTTTAGTTCATCGATTTATGTTGCCACTGCGGTGGGTTTTGTGAACATGGTTTCTATGTTTGGTAGTGCTATTTTAACGTACACCGTTGGTTGGATTTTAGATAAGGCCAGCACGGGTGAAATACTGCCCAATGGCGAGCCCTTGTATACCGTGAGTGATTACCACGTTAGTTTAGTATTACTACCACTCTTTTATGTGATAAGCGCCTTGTTAGTGGTGCCTTTCATTCGTGATAAACAGGATTAAGCAGTATGTCGGTCACGGAAGACGTTTCTGAGCCTATTCTAGGCGAACTAAATAGCGCACAAGCGCAAGCGGTGAGTGCGAGTGCGAAGCATCTGCTGATTTTGGCCGGCGCAGGCAGCGGCAAAACCCGGGTCTTGGTACATCGTATTGCTTGGTTAATGGCTAATGAGCAAATTTCTGCCGGGCGAATTCTGGCGGTTACCTTTACCAATAAAGCAGCCAATGAAATGCGTAACCGCATTGAAAAAATCGTGGGTGTCTCGACAAATTATTTGTGGGTCGGAACATTTCATGGGATCTGTCATCGTTTGTTGCGACAGCATTATGCTGAGGCTCATTTACCCAATAACTTTCAAATTATTGATGCTGATGATCAACTTAGATTGATTAAGCGTCTTATCCGTGAAAGAGGATGGGATGAACAAGATTATGATCCTAAACGAGCACAAGGATTCATTAATCGGCAAAAAGATGAGGGTAAAAGAGCCAGCGGCGTATTAAGCTCTACCATTCATGAAATCTCCTTGTTCACCGAATTATATCGACTATACGAACAACATTGTCAGCGTTTTGCTATCGTAGATTTTGCTGAAATTTTATTACGAGCCTATGAGTTGTGGCGTGATAATAATGAGGTTTTAGCGCACTATCAAAACCGATTTAGTCATGTCTTGGTAGATGAGTTTCAAGATACCAATACTATCCAGTATGCTTGGCTGAGACTGATTTGCTCTGCCTCTACGCACATGATGATAGTAGGAGATGATGATCAATCTATTTATGGCTGGCGCGGCGCAAAAATTGAAAACATTCACCGTTTGCACAAAGACTACCAAGATATTGTTACGATTCGCTTAGAGCAAAATTACCGTTCAACTAGTACCATTTTAGCAGCTGCTAACGCGCTGATAGCGAATAACGAATCACGTTTAGGCAAAGAGCTTTGGACACAAGGGATCCAAGGAGAGCGTTTGACACTCTATGGTGCCTTTAATGAAATTGATGAAGCGCGTTTTATGGTTGAACGAATTCGTCAATGGGTAAAAGGTGGTGGTAGCTTCAGCGATGTGGCAATACTGTATCGCTCAAACGCGCAATCGCGAGTGATAGAACAAGCATTGCGCCAAATGAATATGCCATATCGTATTTATGGCGGCTTGCGCTTCTTTGATCGCTCGGAAGTTAAAGATGTTTTAGCTTATGCACGTTTACTGGTCAATTGTCATGATGATACGGCCTTTGAGCGCGTGATTAATTTGCCTCCCCGTGGGATTGGCGATCGCACCTTAGAAAATATTCGAGAGCATGCCAATGCTCACCAGCTTTCATTGTGGGAAGCGACGAAGTCTTATTACCCCAAGGTACCCTCTGGCCGGATCAGTAATGGGTTACGCCAGTTTATTGAGTGTATTGATGAACTGGTAGCACGTGTGACGGTGTGTCCACTAGATCAGCTTTTGCAAACCGTATTGCACAGAACCGGACTGCTGCAGTATGTGAAAACCCAGCCTGGCGAACGGACGATGGCTCGGGTTGAAAACTTGCATGAATTGGTGCAGGCAGCAAAACAGTTCCATCAAGCCTATGAAGAGACAAGAGGCGAACCTCAAGTGGATGCGGCTTCAAGCTTGCCTGACTTTTTATCGGAAGTGGCATTAGATGCAGGCGATAGGGACGAGGATCTTGATGCTACCATCAAGCTGATGACCTTACATTCTGCCAAGGGCTTAGAATTCCCGCTTGTATTTCTTTGTGGGCTGGAAGAAGGGTTATTTCCTCATCATCGAAGCTTGCAAGAGCGCTCGCTTTTAGAAGAGGAGCGACGGCTATGCTATGTAGGCTTAACCCGAGCAATGCATAAATTATATTTAACCTACGCTCAAAAACGAGCTTTCGCAGGTCTTTCTGGGATGAATCGACCCTCGCGTTTTATTGAAGAGATCCCCTGCAACCTGATTGAGACCGCGAACATCAATACCAAGGTCGAAGTGTTGGGAAGGTCGGTATCAAGCAACGTTACTAGCAAAGATTTTCCTTTCGCGATGGGGCAGCGTGTTCGTCACCAGCGATTTGGCGAGGGTGTGGTTGTGAGTGGCGATGGCGTTGGTGAAACCGCGCGGGTTCAAGTGAATTTTGTTCACGAAGGAAAGAAATGGTTGGTACTCACTTATGCTAAGCTTGAAGCAGTAGAATAGTCTCATTATTGTCATTGTCTGTATAAAAAGCCAGGCATACACCTAGAAATGCCCCCCTATTCCGCTAGCCTTAAAATCGAGTAAGATGGGTTAGATTGCAGTCCTTATAAAGTGTTTTTAAAAGTTACTGACTATTATCAACCAAGGAGATCTTTCATGAAGAAACAAGTAGGTACTATTTTAGCTGCTGCTGTTGGTGTTATGTTCTCTGCTGCTTCTTTTGCCGATACCACACCAGCGCATGAAGGTGAAGGTACCGTTAAATGCGTGGGTGCGAATTCCTGCAAAGGCACCAGCGCTTGCAAAACAGCTACCAATGCTTGCAAAGGCCAAAATAGCTGCAAAGGTTCTGGCTTCATCATGACCAAAGATGAAAAAGAATGCACCGATAAAGGTGGCAAAGTAGAAAAAGCGTAATTTTTTTTCGCGCTCTGTTTCCCGTGTTAGCAATAATGCGGGAAACTGCCTCTTCATTAGGCGCATATGCGCCCACTCGCAAAAACTATCATTTTACAGAACGTTAAAAAAACCTTAACATGAGGGGCTATTTGTTTCTCGTTCTGGTATTTATTGAATTAAAATGCATTATCCCTCGAAAGAATTAGTCAAAATGTCAGGAAAAGTGGCGAAAGTCATTTTCAATCGGCCTGATAATGGCTATACCGTGATGCAAGTCGAAATATCGGGTAACAAAGCCAAAATCATGGTGGTTGGCAATTTTCCCGTAGCGTTAAGTGAAGACGACCTTATACAGTTTGAAGGGAGTTGGCAAAATCATCCTACCCATGGCAAACAATTTTTTGCAGACACTTTAAACCTTGCACAAGAGGTGGGGGCGCAAGAGAAGCTATTTATTCATCAGATCGATGGTGTTGGCCCCAGCTTTGCCAATAAGCTGCAACAAGCCTTTGGTGATAATCTTAAAGACATTTTAGAAAATTCCCCGCATCGTTTAAAAGAAGTGCCTGGTATTGGCCAGATGCGGTTTACAAAAATCATGGATAGCTGGGCACAGATCCGAGATTCGCACGATGCCATGTTGTTTTTAACGTCGCGTGGTATTGGTTTTGCACAAGCCACTAAAATTCATAAGCAGTATGGTGAATTTACGGTAGAAAAGCTCACGCATAATCCTTATCGCATGATTGATGAAGTTGAAGGGGTAGGCTTTGTCATGACTGATAATTTCGCGAAGCATTTAGCGATAGAAGACAACGATCCAAGGCGTTTATTGGCGGGCATGGCGCATGTGTTAGCGCTTGAAACGCGTTTTGGTCATTGTGGCATGATCCGAGATAAATTATTAATGCAAAGCGCTAATGTATTAAAAGTTTCGCGTTCTGAACTAGAAGCGATAATGAATTACCTTATTGAAGAAAAAAAAGTGATCCCGGAAACCGTTAAGGGACAAGCGTGTTTATTTGAGCCTGTGTTATGGCAACAAGAACAACTTATCGCTCATAAAATCAAAGTGCAGTTGCAGCGTGAAAGAGATGTCAATACCGATGACTTGCTGGTAACGCTCAAAGGTTTAGAAAAAACACGCACGTTATCTAAAGAGCAGTATCAAGCGATAGCGCAAGCATTAAACAGCAGTGTGTTTGTGTTGACCGGTGGCCCTGGTGTGGGTAAAACCACTTCGGTAAACACCTTAGTTGAAATATTCAATCAAAATCAGCTGCGCGTGGCATTGTGTGCGCCCACCGGGCGTGCGGCCAAGCGTTTAACTGAGGCCACGCAAAATCAAGCCAAGACCATTCATCGTCTATTAGAATATGATTCTTTCAGTAAGCGATTTAAACATAACCAGTTTGAGCCTTTACCGGTTGATGTATTGATCATTGATGAGGCTTCGATGTTGGATGTGCCATTGTGTGCGGCGGTGCTACAAGCCTTACCAGAGGATGCGAGGTTGATATTGGTGGGAGATGTCGATCAATTATCGTCCGTTGGGCCAGGAGAGGTGTTGCGTTCATTGATCACATCGAATGCAGTGCCTTATTTTGCACTCACACAAATTTTTCGTCAGGCCACGAGTAGCCAAATTGTGGTCAATGCGCACCGGGTTAATCAAGGGTTATTGCCCGAAACTGATAATGACACGGCACAAGATTTTTATCGCGTAGAAGCCCGTGATACTCAGGATTACTTACGAAAAATTGCCACGATAGTGGGAGACAGATTGCCCAGTCGTTTTGGTTTTTCGCCCTTTACAGACATCCAAGTGATTTCTCCAATGAATATAGGGCCGCTTGGGATCAATAACATTAACAAAGTGTTGCAACAAACCTTGAATCCCAAGCTGCAAGAGAAAGAAGAGATCAAACATTATGATGGGGTGTTACGCGAGGGCGACAAGGTTATTCAGCTTGTTAATAACTATGACAAGAATGTGTTTAATGGTGATATTGGCACCATAGCGGCTATTTACCCCACCAGTCATAAAGTGGTGGTGGATTTTGAACAACAAAAAATTGAATATCAGGCCAAAGAAATTGAGCAATTACAATTAGCGTATGCGATTACAGTACATAAATCACAAGGTTCTGAATACAAGGCGGTGGTGGTCGTGTTATCAATGGCGCAAAAAACCATGTTAAAACGCAATTTGCTATATACCGCTATTACCCGTGGCAAGCAGTGTGTGGTGTTGTTGTGCGAGCAAAGTGCTCTAGTGTTATCAGTGAATACCCACGAGGTCGCAACACGCATTAATAAATTAGAGGAATGGTTGCAAGATGTCTGAAGTGAAAAGTCCCAAAAAACTCGTGTTGGTGGATGGTTCATCCTATTTGTTTCGCGCCTATCATGCTCTGCCACCGTTGACCAACAGTAAAGGCATGCCAACAGGGGCAGCTTATGGCGTTATGAATATGCTCAAAAAGCTGATGGTCGATGAAAAGCCGGATTATGTTGCCGTGATTTTTGATACCAAAGGTAAAAACTTTCGACATGAGCTTTACCAAGAATATAAAGCCAATCGTGAAGTCATGCCCGATGAATTAGCGGTACAAATTGAACCCTTACATCGATTAATTCGTGCCATGGGTTTTCCGTTAATTGCGGTTGAAGGCTATGAAGCCGATGACATCATCGGCACGTTAGCAGTACACGCGACCAAAGCGAACCTGCACACCGTGATTTCCACGGGTGATAAAGACATGGCGCAGTTAGTGAATCCTCATGTCACCTTGGTGAATACCATGACCGCCAGCGTGTTAGATGAAAAAAATGTGGTGGTTAAATTTGGGGTTTCGCCCAAACAGATTATCGATTATTTAACCTTGGTGGGTGATACGGTTGATAATATTCCTGGGGTGCCCAAAGTAGGTCCTAAAACGGCGGCTAAATGGCTGCAGGAATATGACACGTTGGATAATCTCATTGCGAATAAAGACGCAATAAAAGGTAAAGTTGGCGAATATTTTCGTGACAGTTTGTCATTTTTACCGTTATCGAAACAATTAGTGACCATTGATTGTGATGTGAAATTGGATTTTGATTTTCCATCGCTCATGATGCGTCCTAAAGAAGTAGAGACGCTCAAAGCGCTTTATCAAGAGTTAGAGTTTAAATCTTGGTTAAAAGAGATCGAAAAAGAAGCGCCTTTTAGCACAGGGCAGCCGGTAACCTCTGATACCGCCCCTATTAAGGGCGTTTATGAAACCATTACGGATGAAAAATCGTTTAAAGCATGCTTGGCTTTGCTAGCTAAAGCCAAAAGCTTTGCGTTAGCTACCCATACGCAGCATGGTGATTTGACTTCCGAGTTGGTGGGGATCTCCCTGGCGATTGAAGAGGGGCGCGGTGTTTATATTCCGTTGGCGCACGATGTCTTAGCGGGTAAGCAGCTTGCTCGGGATGCGGTTTTATTACAATTGCTGCCTATTTTAGAAAATCCGATGATCGGCAAAATAGGGCACGATATTAAAACCGATCTGCATGTATTAGCCCGTTATGGCTTATTTGTGCAAAATGTGACGCAAGACACCATGCTGGAAGCCTATGTATTAAATAGCATTGCCTCTAATAGTAATCCTTTTCAAGAGGCCTATGAGGCCGTGGTAGGTAAGGGTGCTAAGAGCATTGGTTTTGCCGAAGCGGATCTGTCAGCGGCCACCGACTATGCGGCCAAAAAAGTTGATGTGACTTTAGCATTGAATCGCGAGCGTTTAGCGCAATTGAGTGAAACGCCGTCTTTACTCACAGTTTATCAACAAATTGAATTACCTTTGGTTAAAGTGCTGTTTCAAATGGAAGAGTATGGGGTGATCATTGATGCCGACAAACTCACAGCACAAAGCGAAGAAATTGCCACGACCTTAGCTGAATTAGAAGAAAAAGCCTTTATTTTAGCCGGTGAAGAATTTAATCTGGGCTCTCCCAAGCAACTGCAAGCGATTTTTTATGAAAAGCTGCAATTGCCGATTTTGGAGAGAACACCGACCGGCGCACCATCGACAGCAGAAAGTGTGCTACAGGAGTTAAGCCATGACTATGAATTGCCCCAGCTGATTTTACAGCATCGCACTTTGAGCAAATTAAAATCGACGTATACAGATAAACTGCCGTTATTGATTAACCCGATTACCAAGCGCATTCATACTTCTTATCATCAAGCGGTAACGGCGACCGGGCGTTTATCATCGACTGATCCAAATTTACAAAATATTCCGATTAGAACGGAAGAAGGCCGACGCATTCGTCAAGCGTTTATCCCCAAGCAGGGCTATGTGTTTATTTCAGCGGATTATTCGCAAATTGAATTGCGGATCATGGCGCATTTATCTAAAGATCCGGGCTTACTGAAAGCCTTTAATTCGAATGAAGATATCCACAAGTTTACCGCATCACAAGTGCTGGGCGTGCCACTTGAGGAAGTCACCTTTGAGCAACGCCGTAGCGCCAAGGCGATTAATTTCGGTTTAATTTATGGCATGTCGGCTTTTGGTTTGGCCAAGCAATTAGAGGTGGATAGAGGCGCTGCTGCTGAATATATGGAGCAATACTTTAAGCGCTATCCTGGCGTGAAAGCCTATATGGAAAATACCCGTAAGCAAGCTGAAGAAATGGGGTTTGTGGAAACGATTTTTGGTCGAAGATTATATCTACCCGATATTCGCGCTAAGCATGTAGGTAGAAAACGCGCCGCCGAGCGCACCGCGATTAACGCACCCATGCAAGGCACCGCGGCCGATATCATCAAAAAAGCCATGATTGCCTTGCATGACAAATTGGGTGTGCAAGAAGAGATCAAAATGCTGTTGCAGGTGCATGACGAATTGGTCTTTGAAGTGAAAGAATCGCATGTTGAAGAGGCGAAGGCGGTTATTAAAGATCTGATGGAGAATACGGTGAAGTTGTCGGTGCCGTTGGTTGTGGATGTGGGTATCGGAAGTAACTGGGACGAAGCCCATTAAATCCCCCGCGAACTGGCGTTCGCGGCCCCCTTTACAAAGTGGGCTATTGATTCGCTATCGCTCATCGTGAGCGCGCATGCGCGAACAAATTAGCCCCCTTTGTGTAAAAGGGGGCAGCGCAAAGCGGTACGAACCGGGCGCATAGGTAACACTTTAGACCGGACGCATGGGTAACAGGTTAAAATTTTGGTGGGAGGACCCACCGATGACTTGGAAAGATACCTGTCCTATGCAAGAGAAAATTCAATTTA
>JBFWUT010000063.1:0-11129 GCA_050247135.1 Candidatus Berkiella sp. | reverse complement strand
TACCATCATGAGCTGGCGCAGCAGTGACTGCGATAATGCTTCCGATGCTTGTTGCGTTGCTGCTTTCATAATTATACCACCGTAAGTAACATATGGGAGATAATAGACCGGCCACTTTCCGGCACCGCACAAAGCAGCTTTTGGCCTGACTTAAGTTTACCGCTGTACATTAATTCTTCCAGCATAATGAACAAGGCGGCAGAGCCTGTATTGCCCTTGGTGTATAAATTGGTGTACCAGCGCTCCGGCGGAATAAGACAACCAGCACGCTCAGCAAGCTCGATAATTTCCTCTCGTAGCGAATGAGCCGAATAATGACATAAAAACCAGTCTATTTCTGGTATCACGATTTTACCCTGCTGAACCAGCGAAAAGAAATGCCCGACCCAGACCGGCAGCATTTCTTTCAGCAAATTAAAATCCTGCCGTAGGACGATCCCGCCATTTTTGCTGGCATCGTGAGGGCTGCCGTAATGGCTCCATGGCGTATTCATATCCAGATGGTCGCCATAAGGCAGACCAGCGGTCATGCAGCTTTTAAAGCGGTCGGCATATGAACACAGATCGATCCATTCGATGCGCAATGCGGGCTGGTGTGTATTAGGGCGCGGCTCTACCAATACGCAGCCTGCACCATCCGATAGCGTCCAGCGCAAAAACTCGGCTTCCATGCCTAAGCCACCGCCACTGGCCGTATCGGGGGTGTTTTCATAAAAACCGGGGCGAAAATAGCGGCTGGCAAATTCACTGGCAGTTACAGCGGCAAGGTGTTTTTCGCCCAGCTTTACCTGTAAATAGGCGCTTTTTAACGCCATCATACTGCTGGAGCAGACACTTTGAAAATTGGCGATTTCGAGCGGTGGTAATTTTAATTCGCCATGCACATGGCTGGCAAGACCCGGCACCAGAATATCACCTAGTGTTGAGGCACAGGACAGATAATCAATGTCGTGCAAAGAATTTTCTGATGCTTTTATGGCATTTGTGGCCGCTTCTGCCGCCATTTTTGCGCTGGTGGTATAAGGGTTGCCTTGTTTATCTAAAGCATAATGCCGCTGTCTGATACGGTTCTGCCGCAGTACGAAAGCACCACGCCTAGAAGGCATGCCATGAATCAGGCCTAAGTAAGCTTCCATTTCCTTATTGTCTACAGGCAAACCGGGAAGATAGGTGCCTACGGAGGTAATATAAGCGTGCTGCATGGGGTATGAATATAGCCACTACGGCTTGCTTAAGCTACGGATAATAGCAGAAAGCCCGAAAGATCACCGGGAACAGCTCTGTTCCAATGCTAAAAATTATATATATGCAATTTAATGAGTATACACAGCTTACTCTGGACTCTCTTCATTTGAATCACTACGGCTAGAACCTGAATCCTTGCTTGCATCAGAATTGCTTCCGGTTTTCGTACTTTTTGTCTGGGTAGGTTTTGCTGATAT
Source organism: Candidatus Berkiella sp. (assembly GCA_050247135.1). Classification (GTDB taxonomy): domain Bacteria; phylum Pseudomonadota; class Gammaproteobacteria; order Berkiellales; family Berkiellaceae; genus Berkiella. The sequence goes on along the minus strand of JBFWUT010000063.1, from coordinate 9,687 downwards.
AATTCCACCTGGTGCTGAACTGGTTGCACTAATATTTGCAACGGTTATCGCTGGTATTTGTGATGCCTGCCATACGGTATTGGGAAGCACGATGGTATTGTTTGATGTCTGTGGGGCGGTATGAATAGTAAAAATCCCAGCGACATAAGCGCTGATAATATAATTTCCGGTGGCAGCCAGCGTATTTTGTAAAATATTATACATACCAGTGCTTTCACCGCTTATGCGGGCTAGTGCGCCTGTGAAGGTTGCGCTGGCATCCCCGTTTGCTAAGCCGCTATAGGTATAGGTAAGAGCTGGGTCTAAGTTGCCCACGATTTTGCTGGTATTCGTAGCAGTAACCGTGAGGCCAGCCTGACCAATGGTGAGGTTGGCTGGCGTATAGGTGATAGTGTAATTGCTGCCAGCGCTAAGGCTGCCTAGCCCAATAGCATAGCTGCCAACATCTTCGCCTGCTGTGCGCGTGAGACTTCCTGAAACCGTATCACCGCCAATAAGTCCGTTAGCAATATAGGTGAAGGCAGGATCAGCAGCACCATAGGTTTTAACTTTTGTATCAGCATCAATGCTCAGGGCTTGGGCTGTGATGTCGGCAGTGACACCAGCAGGCTGCGTTAAGCTGTAATTTCCGCTGTCCGCACCGTTAATGGTATACCCGGCGGCTGTTATGCTTTTAGCTGTGCCAACATCCTTATCCGCAAAGCTGGCGCTGTAACCGGTGCTATCTAGGTTTACTGTGTCACCGATGATGACACCGGAAAGTGCAGCAGAGCCATTATTCAGCATGGCTGTGGTGGTTGCATCATAGATTTTATTGATTCCTGTGATACCGGTAATGGAAAGAATTTTAGCTGTGATGTCGGCAGTAACACCAGCAGGCTGCGTTAAGCTGTAATTTCCGCTGTCCGCACCGTTAATGGTATACCCGGCGGCTGTTATGGTTTTAGCTGTGCCAACATCCTTATCCGCAAAGCTGGCGCTGTAACCGGTGCTATCTAGGTTTACTGTGTCACCGATGATGACACCGGAAAGTGCAGCAGAGCCATTATTCAGCATGGCTGTGGTGGTTGCATCATAGATTTTGTTGATTCCTGTCACGCCGGTGATACTCAGGGCTTTCGCAGTGATATCAGCCAGCCATGTGCCAGGCTGGGTAAGCGAATAGTTGCCTGCATCCGCACCTGTTAAGGTAAATCCGCTAGCTGTTACTGTTTTACCTGTACCCACATTTTTATTAGCAAAGTCAGCTGTGCCAGCACTATAAGAAACCGTGTCGCCGCCAATGATGCCATTTAAAATCCCAGTGCCGGAAAGTGTGGCGGTGGTTAAAGCATCATATACCTTATTATCGGCGGTTAGGCCGGTAAGGGTAAGGGCTTTGGCGGTAATATTCGCCGTATCGGTGGTAGCGCCCAGACTGAAATCGTAATTACCAGCGTCTGCGCCCGCAAGTGTGCCAGCTGTAGCCGATGCTGTGCGTAACCCTGCGTTCTCACTGTCGAACACACCTGCAAGACCACTGATTGAAATCGTATCACCCACTTGTGCCGCATCAAAACTATAGCCGCTAAGGGTGGCTGCAGCTGTACGGTCATAAACTTTATCATCAGCAGTGATGGAGGCCAGCGTTAAAGCCAGCTTATTAATGGTCAGCCCAGTTGCTGCATTGGCGTAGGTGATGGCATAGTTACCGCTGTTACCGGTAGAGAAGACGGCAACCGAAGGAGTGAGAGTCCACGGCCCGGCATTATATTCATAATACCCGCCGCCTGAAACTGTGGCATTGGTTGCCAGTGTAACACCACTAATAGCATCGCTGCCGTAAAGAGTGCCGTTGCTAACAGAAAACGCCGAAGTGCCAAGGGCGGCACTATTTCCACCAAAGCCATAGGTTTTGGTTTGGTCGGAGGCTGAAACCGTAATGGCGCGCTGTCCTACGGTAATTGCTGAGGCATTATCGGCATAAATAAAACCATATCCGAGTGCAGAGCTAAGGGAATTATTTGCATAATTAACAAAATAACTGCCCACGCCGTCACCCTGATCGTAATCGGTGCTGCCATTCACTGAGCCAGTGATAATGTCATCGCCCGAATCAGAACCCAAATAGCCGCTCAATGCATAACTATATCCGGTTAGAGAGGGGGCGGCATCACCATAGGTAAGGTTAATCGCCGATGGGGTGGCGGTCAGGTTGGGCGTATAGCTATAAAGCAGGCCATTATCACTGCCAAGTGTTGGGCATGAGCCACCATAAGTGCAGGAGAATCTACGGAAATCATTGGCCAGTGAACCAATAGTGTCATTGGCTGGGTTGGTTGAATAAACCAGCCAGCGACCACTGTTGGCAGAAAGTGCGCCGCTGCCTGCACTGTTTACAAAGTTACGTCCTGAGATCAAGGTAATAGGAGTGCCTGCGCCTGACGCGCTTAAAACAGATCCGTTAGCTATAACAATATCACCGCTGGTATTGTGATTCTGGGCAAAAATACTCCCTGCGGTAATGTTTCTTAGCGTAATATCGCCTGCGGTTGCGTTGGTTTTACCAGCGCCATTATCCAGGCGGAAGGTAACGGCTCCGGTTCCGGCATTGATGCTAATTCCAGAAGCCATGGTGATGACCGCAGCGCCTGCGTCACGTTGAGCATCTTGCACACCTGCCGCAAGGTCTTCATTGGCGTATATATTTAAATTGCCATTATCGGTGGTGATATCAGCATTAAGTAGAATGGAGCGGCCAGCCTGCAGGGTGATTGCGCCCCCATCACCACCGGGGTTGTTCGTGGTAATAGCGCCGCTTACTGTAATATCATTACTGGCCTGTAAGGTAACGTTTGTACCAGCGTTAAGGATGGCGGTAAGCGAATCAGGGGTGATGGTTATGCTGTTTGCCGCTCCCGTGGCAAAAGCGGTTCCATCTGCCACATCGCTTGCGCCACTACTTGCTTTGAAAAGATACACTGCGCCGCTACCAGTGGCACTATCGTTTAACCCATCGGTTGCATAAGCACCAATTGCCAACCTGCCACCATTAAGCGATACACTGTTACCGAAGTTTTCGTTAGTATTGGTTAAGCTATATACATCAATATTATTACCGCCGGTGTAATCTTTACCAATAATAGCAGTTTGTACCCCACCCGTGAAACTGGTATCGGCAAAGTCAAATAGGTAGACAGCACCAGAGTTTAGTAGGCTGTCGTTAAATCCGTCATCTGTTTGCGCGCCAACTGCCAGCCTGGTTCCTTCTAGTGAAATGCCCCCCCCTAATCCGTCGTTAGCACCCAGATTGCTTACGTTGATATTATTACCGCCAGTGTAATTATATCCTAATGTTGCCGCCAAGGTAGGGGTGGAAAAATTGCTGTCGGCAAAGGTGAACAGATAGACATCGCCTGATCCGCTGGCGCCATTAGAGTTACCATCCCCCGAAGGCGCGCCAATTGCCAGGCGGTTGCCATCCAGTGAGACAGCAGAGCCAAAATAGTCGTTAGCGGCTAATATGGAGAGATCATAATTTTTGCCACCGCTATAGCCTTTACCGATAGTAGCCTCCAACGTGCCACTAGAAAATACGCTGTCAGCGAAACTAAACAAATAAACTGCACCGGTATTATTGGTTGAGTTATCTGCGCTATCCCCAAAATCTGCCCCTACCGCGAGGCGGTTACCATCGAGTGACAAATTAGTACCAAATTGATCGCCATCATCAAGTATGCCACTTAAATCTATGTTCTTGCCACCGCTATAGCCACTACCAATAATGCCTTCTAGTGCGCCACCGGAAAATGCGCTGTCAGAGAAGCTAAACAGATACACAGCCCCCGACCCTGCAGATGCGTTTGCATTACCATCATCGGCATAAGCACCAACGGCCAGCCTGTTTCCGTCTAAGGAAACACCAGAGCCAAACGTATCTGATGCTTCTAAGGTTACATCGATATTTTTACCGCCTGTATAGCCACTTCCTACCAGCGCTACTAGTCGCGCATCGTTGAAGTCTGCATCATCAAAGGTAAAAAGATGGACACCACCAGAATTACTTGGTCCCGTATAGCCATCATCGAAGCTAGCGCCCACGGCGAGGCGGTTACCATCTAAAGAGGCGCTCCAACCAAATTGATCGTTGCTTACCAGGCCATTGAGCATAATATCGTTTGCCCCGTTATACCCATAACCTAATATGCTTACCAGTGAGCCACCGCTAAATGCCGCATCGGCAAAAGTAAAGAGGTAGACCGCCCCGTTATTACTACGTGGATCTCCATATCCATCATCATAGTTTGCTCCCACAGCCAGGCGGTTACCATCAAGAGAAACACTATAACCAAACTGATCGTTCGACATGTCGGCTATGGCAATATCTTTTGCACCTACATAACTACTACCAATCATAGCCTCTAATGTTGCATTGCTGAATGCACTGTCACTAAAGCTAAACAGATAAACTTCACCGCTATTGGTAAGTCCATTTCCAAACCCATCACCCACCGCCGCACCAACCGCTAAGCGGTTGCCGTCCAAAGAAACCGATGAACCAAAATTATCAGTGCTGCCCAGAGCAACATTATAATTTTTTCCACCTGAATAGTTAGCTCCTATAGTTGCTTGAAGCGTGGGGGTGCTAAATGCGCTATCGGCAAAGCTGAATAGGTAAACCGCACCGGAATTAGTTACCGCTGGGGCGCCACCATCATCATTAATAGCCCCCACGGCGAGACGATTGCCATCTAATGATACGCTGCTACCAAAATAATCATTTACTGCAAGTTGACTGAGGTCATAATTATTGCCTCCGGTGTAGCCTTTCCCGATGGTTGCAGCTAAGGCTCCACCGCTAAATACGCTATCGGAGAAAGTAAAGAGATATACATCACCAGAGCCTGCAGTTGAATCACTCAGCCCGTCGCCATAATTAGAGCCCACTGCAAGGCGGTTGCCATCTAATGATACGCTGAAGCCAAACTGATCGTTTAATATCAGGTTGCTCATGTTAATGTTTTTTCCGCCGACATACCCATTGCCAATGATACTTTCTAATGTTCCATCTGAAAATTCACCGTCGGAAAAGCTAAAAAGATACACTGCACCGGTGCCGGTTGGAGTGTCGGTGGCGCCATCATCAAGGTGGGCACCAACAGCCAGGCGGTTGCCATCAAGGGAAACGCTAGCCCCAAAGGAATCAGAGGCCGCAAGACCGACATCAATGTTTTTTCCACCCGTGTAGCCATTACCTACCATGGCGGTAAGTCTTCCACCGTTAAAGCTCAGGTCATCAAAGCTAAAAAGATAGACTTCGCCCGCATTCGAAGGGGCACCATGCAGCCCATCGCCATTATATGCCCCCACCGCGAGGCGAGTTCCTGAGAGGGAAACCGCAGAGCCAAAATAATCGTTTGTATTGACATCAGCAGTTACATTTAGGTTTCCAGCAACTGTATAGCCGTAGCCAAGAATTAACGAAATAGGATCAATGATGTCGGCCGCTTCACCAATAATAATGTTTTTAGGATCAAGCAGCAGGTTTCCGATGCGATTGCCGATTCCAGTTAGCACGCTGGCGCCCATAGTTAGTTTTTCAGCTGATGAGATTTCTACGAACCCGCCATCACCTGATTGCAGTCCAGGCGTTGCGGATATGTCAGCATAAGCAAAGGTTTGCGCATCGGACCACGCAATGATGGTGCCGCCATCGCCATGCTGACCTAGGCTATTGGCTTTAATGTCGGCACTGCTATTAAGGATTAAATAATGGGCGTTTAACAGCTCATCGGCCAGAAGGTGCTTTCCTCCCTGAAACTCGCCGCCCAAAAGAATTTCACCGCCGCCATTTTCGCCGCTTGCATCAACTGTTGCCCCTAACAATTTGGTGGACCAGGCAGAAATGGCAATACTGCCGCCAGTACCTTCGTTAGATTGTGCAAGGTACGTACCAGAAGTGGTTAGCTGTTGCTGCGCCACATGCCGGATAGATCCACCAGCCATAACGCCGGACACGTCATATAAGGCCGTATCGGTTTCCCAGCTCTTTTGCGAAACATTAAGGGTGATTTCACCACCACTTTCAGTTAAACCCTTGGCAGATATCGCTTCAGCTGCTGATAAGGAGTTAGTGGTAACGGATATGCTACCGCCATTTTTCCCGTCTGTGTTCAGTTTTGCGCCCAAGCTTGTTTTTGCAGCGGTAATTTTGACTTCACCGCCATCCAGGGCTTGATTGCCTTTTGCACTAATATTTCCCGATAATTTTGCCAGGCTTTTTTCACCGCTAATAATAATTTTTCCGTTACGCTGGGTAACACTGGGTGCTTTTAGTTCGCCTTCAACCTGAATGAGGCTATCTACCACCTGCCTTCCGGCCGCTGCGGTGAGGCGGATCGTGCCGCCATCTGCCGAGATGATGCCGGTGTTTTTTACCAGCTGTGTTTGCACCTCATCGCTCACTTCAATGCCCGTCAACCCATCGCCATAAAAATCCACCACCATTTTGTTACCAGAGGCTAGATGTACTTCTCCAAGCGCTGCATTGATTGTTCCCTGATTGGAAACGCTAGGAGCGACCAGCCCCACTAGCCCCGCTTCCTTAGCGGTGATTTGGCCAGCATTCTCAACCGAAGCATTGGGGTTGCCGGGTTTGTCAAAAACCAGCACATCATTTTCCATAAAGCTGTTGTTGTCTGTGTCCGCTGTAGTGGCGACCAGACCATTTACGTCGATCACAGCATTATTGCCAAACATCACACCATTCTGGTTGATGATGATAACATTCCCATTTGCCGTTAATTTACCGTTGATCGCACTTGGGCTTTGGCTGTTAACCCGGTTGAGCGTAATAGCATTACTACCTGGTTGGTGAAATTCTGTATGCTCATTTGGTGCAATATCAAAACTACGCCAATCAATGATCGCTTTTTGACTCTGCTGATGTATGTCCAGTTTTGAACCATCTTCTGAAATAGAAGCTTGCCCTGCCGTAACCACGCCATCTTGCGGATTTGCACGCGCAGTAAGTGGCGCGGAAAGAAAACCGGCTACCAAACAAAGAGCTAAAATTGTAATACGCAAGAAAAGCATGAACAAACATTTGTTATTTCTCTACATATTGCAGTTTTCTAGTTAACTTTCTCATAATGAATAAAGCATTGTAAAATATGAATAAAAATTACTTTTTAAATTTGATCGGAAGAGTAAAAAATCCCGTGTATGAGTTGTGAGTATACTCACAACATTCTGATAATTAATAATAAATCAGGCAGGGGAGGCGGGTAAGTGAAAATAAAGAGTTATTTAATGAAAAATTAATTCACTAAATACAACGTGTTATTATATAACATTAATTATATGGATTAGCTTTCTTACATAAGACGCTGTTATATAGTGATAATATATTGCGAGCAACTAATACAAATACGATTTATTTGTTTAAGATTGCCATGCAACCCATTAAAAATCCTTGGAAATTCTAAGTATAATCCGCGGCCCTTCGTGTTCTTGCCCATAAATCGGGTTATCAATGGTATTTATTAGCGGAAATGCTAAGCCTGTTTCGCCAGACACCCCATACAATGTGCTGACACGCAAACCAAAGCCCGCAGATGCAGCAGATGCTCGTTTATCTTGTGCAATATCTTTGTTCCAGATCACTCCAACATCATAGAAAATATAAGGAGAGATACTTACTGATTTCCATTCTTCGAAACCGTCATAACGTAATTCAACAGAGCCCGAAACACCATCATCACCTGTTATATCTGAGCTATCATAAGCCCGGCCAAATGCCTGCCCGCCATAGCCAAATTCTTCTGATGAGAAAAGTGGACCTGATGCAACCTGACCTGATGCGGTTCCCCATAATGACCAGATCGGGCTAATTGCCTGTAGGCGTGATAATGACAGTTCTAACTTGCTGAAATCTGGCTTGGCCTGTGAACGTGATAAGTTTGCATCTCTCCGGTTGCTGGAGCCTAATCCATCAATCCCCTGGCTCATGGTAAAACGAATGGCATTAGTTCCCTGCCATCCATCTACCATGTCATAATTCGTTTCCGCGCGCATTGCTCTGATGCGTTCATCGGTGAACGGGGTATTGGATAAGATGTTGCTGCTCGTATTGCGCCCATCAATAGTTAACATAAACGCAAGGTTTTCTTGGCGCTGGCGAATCCACTGGTAGGTTATATTCGCACCAAGATAAACAGAGGCGCTTTCAATATCGAACGGCTTAAGCGTATAGCCCGGCTCTGCACGTGTGATGCTTCCGGTGATACCCACCTTGATTCGGGGTGCAACGATACCGCTATGGCTAAGGGTAAAATAATTCAGTTCATCAGCGGGCAGACTGGTAAGTGCTGATACGGTTGTTTCCTGAAGGGGTAGTAAGCTGGTTCTGTAAGTAGTGGTGAGTTGGTTAGGGCCTAAGAAACGTGATCCCCAATTATCAAAACTGACTTTTCCTTGTGCTGGTGTTTGTTGCGTAATTAAAGCCAGCTTGATTGCTCCGTCTGGCGCATTTTCCAAAGGGGAAAGTATCGCGCTAAACGAAACCCCTGATAAATCGTTCAATAACAGTAGAGTGCTCTCCAGGGTACTGATCTCTGTGGGCTTTTGGGTGGTGAGTTGGTCAATATATGCACGCACTACCCGCATGCTTCCTACTTTATCGGTTATTTCAACTTCGTTGATATAACCTTCTACCACCCTAATTTCGACAACACCGTTTTCAATTTCCTGTGCCGGAACATAAGCACGTGTAAGGAAATATCCTGCGTTATGATAATGATCCGTTATCAGTGCTGCTATCTGGTAAACCCTATCCAAAGTGATTTCTTTGCCTATATAAGGGCTGTAATAATCCTGCAATGTGTGGCTAGAAAAAGCGGTTGATCCACTAATTTCCAATTGCTTAAGTACGAAGCGAATGGATTTTGCACCCGGTGGTACAGCAACAGGCTGTAACGCGGCGGGGGGATTTATTTGCGCACCTACCGGCTGGGGCGCTGTGTGGAGTTTTTCTTCTGGCTTAATGCGCCCGATATCGGCTGCGCTTGGCACTTGTTGGGCAAATACACAAAAGGGCAAGGCGCCTGTTATAATAAAGCTCCACAAAAAGGCCAGTTGGCGCACTGCGATCTTGTGTGTCATATAGTATTGCTACGCATAGTGTACATACTATATCTGGTAAGCCATATTTTTAATTAAGTACACAAAAATGATAAACACTTCTTATTGATTGGAGTCCGTATGCTCCACTCAAAATCGGTTTCAAATATTGGAAATTTTGTCCTGTGAGGTGTATTGCGCAATGATAAATGGCGTGCCCTAGAGGATTCGAACCTCTGACCTACAGCTTAGAAGGCTGTTGCTCTATCCAGCTGAGCTAAGGGCACACAAACCAATGGCCAGTATTCAGTTGACAGCAGCCAGCAAAATACTATCAGTAAGCCTTCTACACTGGCAAGTGCCCACTGGCAACTGTCAACTGGTGCGGGCGGTTAGCTCAGTTGGTTAGAGCGCTACCTTGACATGGTAGAGGTCGGAGGTTCGAGTCCTCTACCGCCCACCAAACCGGACTTTATGTCCGATAATTCCCTTAAAACCAAGAAAGGGAGCGAGAGAGCGGCGGTTCTATATCCCTCTTTTTGGTGATAGGCCAGAGGGTGTGAAAACGTCACTTTCAGTACCAGTCTC
>JBFWUT010000062.1:0-12048 GCA_050247135.1 Candidatus Berkiella sp. | reverse complement strand
TCCATCACAAAGAGATAGCTGCAAACAAAAAAATGCACATGGAAAAGGTTCTGGAAATCGTTTGGAAATATAGCATTTTTACAGATTATCTAAACAACAATGATGCCTTTTCACCTCATATGAATTGGGATCAGTTTATCAATTGTCTGCACAATTTTTGTGTGGAACATGTGAGTCACATCAGGCCCCCCATGGATGAACCACCGGCACCTGCAACGCCCCCTATGTTGACTGCCTATAACAATCAACATAGTAGCAACAGTACTAGCTCAAATACTGCCATGTCTAATGACAACAATTCATATTTTGGCCATTTAAAAAGCTATTTGTCTAATGCTTTTACTTCAAAGCAAACCCAGAAACCCGCGCAGGAACGACTTTCACTGGACGAAGCAGTTGATAAATTAGAAACACTATTATGTGAAGAAGTGGAACGTAAATGCTTAAATCCTGACAGAACATTCAAAAGTGCCGGGCATAGAACACTTGCCGAAGTATCACGCCAACTGAGACTTGCTGTCCAAGACAGGAACTCTGACTTTAAGTTTTTGCGTGACAATATCGATGTGCTTGCCACATCAGCATTATCAGTGAATGTTAATAAATTCCTTAAAGCTGGACATTTAGATCTTCTGTCGAAAAATGGCACGGTAAGATCTTTACCTGAGCTGGTTGAGACTATGGTAAAAAATGCGAAACGTCACCAATGTAGATAAATAATTTATCCCAGGATTCTGCAAGCGGAATACCTGGGAGCCGCAACTGGCAACCCCAATACGATGACATCACCACCATGGTGAGAAGCGCTTATGAATGGGAAAAGAAGTTGCGTTAACATACCTCTCAATAGGTCGGAGTACAAAGCCATTTTATCCTCTCTACATTATCAAATGATTATGACCGGGATATAATGATTTTTTAGATTGCTCAGGGTTAAATGTGCTGTTAAGTCCTAGGATACTTGCAAATACAACTAAATTCACCAGGCTACACCAAGCAGCGAGTGATGGTAATGTTCGGGCAATAAAAAATATTCTCCGCACTTCTCCCGATAGCGTTTTTGCAGTAGACGAAGACGGACTCACCCCCCTTCACCACGCTGCATTAAATGGCCATTTCAATGCCGTAAAGGCACTGGCCCCCAATGGCGAAGCAATTTATGAGTTAGATAAAGAGGGTTTTTTACCGATAAGCTATGTGAATGCGAAATTGCATCCTGAAATCATTCAGTATCTGATGGAAAAGAATTCATATCCTACACTAACGACAAACATTCACTTAGCTGCTATTGATGGCAATATTGACGAGCTAAAACGACTTTTAATACTGGATCCTGAAAACTTAGAAAAAATAAATGGCGATAACCTCACCCCTTTAATGAATGCCATCATAAATAATCAAAAATGCGCCGCAGAATTTTTAGTTAAAGCTGGCGCTAATATCGAGGTGTTAGATTCAACTCAAAACGATCTTGTTGCTTTGGCAAAAGACCTACCGATTTTGGGTTATGCCAAACGGCTTTGTGGTTTAACACCGATTGACATCAATCAGTTAAAACAACAATTTAAAACACTGATTGAAAGAGAAAAGAACACTGCAGCAGCGCAAAACAAACAGCTACTCATTCTTCTAGGCGAAACGCATCATTTATATAAAATAATGCAACTTGAAGAAATGATGTACCGAGTCGCTAAAAATCTTGGGATTGATACTCTGTTAGTTGAAGCAAGACCTGACATTGAAGAACTCTATCCTACCGATATGACAGCACAAGCGTTAGGAATGCGTGTCACAGCGATAGACCATCCTTCACTTGAAGCTAGCATGGCAGAGCGAAATACGCATATGACGAATGTGATATTAGCTGCTAATCAAAGTGCCATAGTACGAATTGGTTCTGATCATTTACAAGGGATCCTTGAAATGCCAGGCAATGCTAACGTCGCTTTTTTATTTCATCAGCGCTTTCACATTGTTCCCTTTAATTTAAGCACCATTGTTAACAATTTCGTTCCGCTCACTGATGAAGCTGCTTTTGCACTTAATGAAAATAATGCCATCTTGGTTAGGCAGCAAGGCTTGAGCCAATCTGAAACAGTATTAAAACGTTGGAACACACCGCCACAGCCAGTAGGGATTGCTAACATGGTATTTAATTATATTCAACCTCTCTTGCCCAGTATTGGATCTATTAGTGGAACACCACAGACAAGCCTTAAGCATCAAGCCGAAGAGGCGACAAGTTCGACACCAAAAAGAATGCGAAAGAAGTAAAGCCACAAACCTACACCACACATTACCATCAAGGCAATTTAACTTTTCTTAGCTCGGGTTGGCAGGGACATTCGTTAAACATTGCACTTTATGGGAATTTATTTAGGAGTATGCTTTTGTTTAGTGTCGGCATGAATGGTCTTCTTATTATCATCTTGGTCAGATTTTTCTGTGGAATCAGAAAATCGAAGTTGCTTGCGGATCTTCTTTTCTTGTTCTTTATCTGCAAGCTGTGACAAAATTCCTAATGTTTTTTTAAGAACTTTTTCTGCATCATGAAGCGCTTCAGCTTTATCAGTGTTATTAATTGATGCATCCTTTCCTTGCATAAGAAAATTAAATAGGCCTTCAGGAGACTGAGGTTTAAGCCAACCAGGCTCTTGTTTCATACCATCTTTTACAAATTTCTTTAACTGTTCAAAGGAAAAATAATGATCGCCTGGCTCATGGATACATATAAAGAGAAAGTTTTCAAATAGATCGATTTCATCTTTAGCAATATCAGAGCTAAGAGCCAGTTTTACATCACTAGATAAATAGGCATTAACCAATTGCTTAATCTTTATATATTCCTTTTCAGATACTTTATCTATTCCTTCCATACGTAGCTTTTCTCGTAACCTTTCGAGAAATCGTGATCTAGATATTAAAGTATGAATACCAGCATCATGCATAAAAAAGTCAAGAGGAGGCATGTTTTGGTTGTCTGCCCTCACCATGGGTTCAAAAGATACACCAACGGGGTACAAATGTGCCCCATGGGTGTCGATAAAGAAACGAACATCTAATTCAGGACATTCTGGAATAAGGAAATCAATGTCAGGTAAGGGTGGTTGTCCATAGAAAAATTCTAATCCCGCTTGGTCCTCAGACTCCAAAAAGCGTTTTAAATTCATCTGTTCTGGGTCTAGATCTTGAGGGTAAATATGCATAACCTTATTTTTATTTTCAACTTTTTCTTGAATAAATGTAGCCAATGAACGCCTGGCATTTTTTATTTCTTCAATTGTAAGGTGTTCATTGCTTGAAATGGTATTCAGAATCTGTTTTAAATTAATGGATCCATTTGAAGTATCGACATCACTTTCAACAAGGCTAGGTTCAATTAAAAATGCTTTGGGGTTGGCTACAATCTGTTTGAGATGTTGAAATACATATACAAGCTCAAGCATAAATACGAAATCGTAACATAATCTTAATGTTTCTTCATAGGGGAATTTAACAACTCTGTCTTTTGCATATTTATCTACTTTAACAGCCGGGACACCATCCTTACACTGCTTTATTCTCTGAAGAAGCCCTTCAAATTCAGGTTTAAAAACTGAATTAATTTCAGGAATGCCACTTTTTAAAAAATCAAAGTTTCTTATAAATTCTTCTATACTACCCAATGTGGGTTCAATAATTGGGTATGAAAAATCATACGGGGAATACCCATGAAATATATGTTCATTCCTAGAAGCTTGTAACTTATCATAGAGTCCTTTAGGATCTTCTCTCCATTTCCTTATCATTTCATCAGATTTATCTTTCCATAACATTGCATATACTCCCAATGAAACCTATTTCTCTATTTAACAATAAATAGCATTGAAGTTGATATAAAATCAAAACATCTTGATTGCGGATACACAATTCTTGAGTAATATCGGGTGGGTAAAGCGGTTTATTTGAGGCTTTATTTGTTAGTAATCCATTCAAAATATCTATGCCCCTAATGAAGGCAAATAAAACTAAACTTTAGATATTGTTCTAGGATTGAAAATAGCAGTAAATTAGAATGATAAACCCGTCTTCAATCACTGCTCTAAAGTGTATATACCAATGACACAAATAAGGTAAACATGAGCAAGGGTAATACAGATGCCTTAGTAAACGCGTTGCTAATAGGAAATAAGGATCTTTGCTTAAAACTCCTTAGAGAAGGCTGCCAACCAGACGCTAGTGCCTTTTCACTTGCCATCATGTTCGGTTACAGCGATATTTGCTTAGCAATACTCGATTACGACCTTAACCTTAAAGATGCCGCCGTAAGTTCTGCAAAAACACAGAATATTCATACCGTTTTCTCGAAGATATGGGAAAGTTCTGCAATCAATATGGCCAAGTTGAAGTCATTCATAGAAAGTGGCAAACCTCTAACTGATCTCTCTTTTGTTTTAGCAGTCACCGATAGTAAAGAATTACAAAAACTCGCTAATAACATTGATTTTTTAAACTCTCATCCATTGATCTTAAATAACCTCTTCGACGAGTTAAATCCGAAGCGTGAAATTGATTTATCGTTAACACTTTTAGATGTCTATCATTTAGTTAAACGTTTTGCAAATACCTTGGGGTTGAACAACAATATTACTACAACAAAAGATGACCAAGAATGGGAAATTGACATAGCAGGATGGACAGATGAGCCTGCTATAGATGTCTTAAATTCCCAACTTCTCAATTATATCAATACTCTCAACCCTAAACATCAAGCTCCATTTGTTGAAATCCAGCAAGCAATTGCCTACTCACATGATCTGATGATCAATAACAGCACACAATATCAAGAGCAAGCTTACAGTGAGCTTAGCAAACGCTACCATCAAGGCAATTTAACTTTTCTTAGCTCCGGTTGGCAGGGGCATTCGTTAAGCATTGCACTTTATGGGAATTATTTGGCTATAACAAACCGAGGAGAAGGACAACTTGATACAAACCAAGGAACACAGGTATATAAGCTTAAAGATCCAAAGCAGATCACACCTGAAATGTTAAAAAAATTATCAAGTACTTACAATGAGACTTCAGATAGTTTCTATGACACATTGAGCAAGGTGGTTGAAGTGGATGATCCGGTCCTCAATTTACCCACCAAGTCTCAGGAGCATAAAAATTGCACCTATGCTAATTCAAAATCCGCTGTCGAAGCGATGTTAGTGCTGTGTTCAAACGTTCAACCTCAAAACAGTTTACAGAAACTCATTTCTGCACAAATGCAAACTCCCCTAACTCAACCCGTTGATCGCAATACCTATAAAGACTTTAGTCGTTTTGCACGCGACCATGAAATTTCCTTAATTTTAAAATACGCTGACATGGCTAAAAAACCATTGGTTCAAGATTGCTATGTGCTATTTATCCGTTCGCTGATATTAGAACATCACGGCCAGAATGCCAGAAGTGGCGAAAAGGCACAGGCAGAAATGGATAGAGTCATCAAGTTATTGAAAAAGCTACCCAAGGTAATGCAAAAATCATTGCTACAAGATGAATCTTTGATTTCCCAACTAATAAAAACATTTGCTATGCAATCTGATCATCGCTTCATAGATGAGCTTTTAAAATTAAACCCTGTGCTTTCAGGCAAACATGCGCAAAATGCACTAATGTCTTGCGCACGCTACGGCCACGCGCAAGCCTGTTTAACCTTAATCAACAATGGCGTTAAAGTGTCTGGTAAAGTCAAAGCGGTATTTGGTAGCACCCCAGCCACTCCACTTAATTGGGCTGCCAAAAATGGTCACACCGATGTTTGCTTAATCTTAATTATACATGGTGCAGAAATCGATAAAAAAACGATGCAACTTCTAAAAAATATGCATCATTCAGACATTGATAATGCACTTCAAGAGCAAGATAAACGAGCGAAGTCACTTTCATTCAGTGATCATGCAAAAGGAAATATCGACAAAGAAAATCAGGAAAAGCTCGTTGATAGTGACGCTGCTGCTAAACTTTCAAGAAAATCAAAATTCTAGACAGGGGCCGTAATGCAAGTTTTGCTTACTCTTAACTTCGAGTTAACTCATATCTAAGAAATCATCAATAGTTACTTTGGCTTTAAGTGCCTACCAAAATGGATTTGCAGTCCTTCAACATGATTAGCGCTATCACTGACCACCATGCCTTCTGGGAACACTTCTTTAAATTGACCAACACTATGATAAGAATTTTCGAGATAGACTTGATATCGTTCGATAAGGTTGGTTAATTTATCTTTAATCACTCTTTCCTTACTTATGATACCCACTCCAGTAGGTAACCCTAGTGGTGCATCGTGATCAAATAACTCTTCCAATTCCACTTCGCCTGAACATAACATTTCCAAGCCCATACTTAAGGCGACAGAAAAGGGGATTTTTTTAACAGCGCCTGTTGTAGTATCTTCGATTGGAAAATAGCGAAATATTTCAGCACAAAAAATCAGAAAAAGATTTTGTTTCAATTTTTTGAGTAATTTTTGACCTTGTGCGTTTTCCGGCAATTTAAGCATTTTACAAGTGATTTTGTTCGGGTTTGCACCAAACTTAGCTATCACATCTTTTAAACGGTCTTCACCAGAATATTGTGTAACATTTGCAAAATCATCTAACACATTCAATTTGGCTTTTTTACCGGCTTCACGATACCCATAACAGCCAATGTTTCTGATAAATAGGTTGCCCAAATTAGTTGCAGCAGGTCTTCTTTGTAAGCTTAGTTCAACATCTTGCCAAGTTAATTTCGCTTCATGTTGTTGAAGATCGGCATTTAATAGGTGTAAAGAGCGTAGAGCTTCGCTTGCTGCAATAACCAAAGAGCCGGCACAGAGATCGGTTTCAACCTGTTGTTTGTCATAGAAAGCTTCTGCTACGCGGGCGACTTCTGCCGTTGTAGCTAGATGGGTTGGTTCAAAATAGCGCTTGGTTGCATCCCTCATGGCTTGTAGTTCAGCGCTCATCGCAACAGCTGGATTTGCGATACCTCTTAAGCCATCGCCTAAATCGGCTTCATATTCGGCTTTTAACTTTAGTGAGCAATTTTGCATTTTAGCCGCGAGTTGATCCGCTGCTTTAGCAAATTCAGACGATTCTTTATATTGCGTTCTATTCGTCTTATATGACCAGACGATTTGGTTCAGAACCTCAAGATCGGTTGGATAGTGGCATTCCCCTGATTCTGGATCAATAAAAGGTTCATTAGCCTCGTCAAGATATTCTGGTATATCGTCATCAGAGTCCAAGTCAGCAAGGCTCAAATCGGTTTGGATCCCTTTAATGCCAGAACGAATTTGACGAAGCAAAGTGCGCACATTTTCTTCACTGTTATACTCAGGTTCACCTAGCTCAAACAGACTTATCATCTCTGTGAACTGCTTTTTCACAGCTGTTAGATATTCATAGTGCATTTCATCTTCTTGTAAAATTGTTTCCACAAGAGAATGCATGGATTGTAATTTATAAACCTTAGTTTCAAGATCGGCATCATCCAGCACACCATCGTCTTTGATAAACTTGTATATGCGCTGTTCTAATCGATTATATAATGTTTGCAGTTTGCTCATAGATGCCTTCAACGGACCTTTCACCAGCCTATCAGGGTGTTAAGAATACAACATTATTAAGTGTCGACAAAGTAAGAAGTTCGCAAGACAGCTGTTAAACACTCGATCATACTATGTCAGGGATAAATTGACATCAATATACCTGACTGATATTTTGCCGCTAATGAAGTGATAGGTCTTCTCGCTAAAGCGACGACTGGCTTCTAATCTTAAGATTAAATAGTGCTTCTGGGATTGTTCTTAATTTCCTCTTCTACCTTAAGCCTTTCTTGGGTATTTAATCGAATATCATCTAATAACTGATGAATGCTGCTAAGCGACTGCTTCAGTGCTTTATGACTACCTGAAGACTCTTTCAAATTCTGATAATTAGGGTCTAAAACAGCCGAATATTGAGATTCAAATTTTTCAAGCAGGGCTTCTACTTCATTACATTTTAAGTTGGCATTTTCAATATAGCTATTTAAATTTGTTGCTGGCTCGCGCACACCCATTATAGTTTCATTTAATTCCATCAGATCCAATTCGATATTATTAAACTGAAGTTGAAAATCTTGTTTACATTTAATGAATTCATCCTTAAACGCTTGACTAAGATAATGATTAAATGTTTCGTGTTTAACAAAAAAGAAGGACATTTTTGAAAACGTGGATTCATCTAACGTTTGCGACGGCAAATAATTCCAAATGGAATCCACCTTGCTATCCAGTTCAAATAATTGAACGTGATGCTCATCCGATATTTTCTTAATTAACTCGACATCTTGTAGTAACAATGCTATTTTCAATGCATTTGAGATTGCATTTTTTTCTAATAAAAAATCTGTCAGTTCTTTTATTTGCGACCGATTCAAATAATCTAAAAAGGTTTTACCTTCATGATCACGGTTACCTAATTTTACTGATTTTAAAACTTGATTTTTCACTATTTCAATATCACCCAGCTGTGCAGCGGCAATCAACGGATTTTGATCTGCAGATGCTGAATCATTCAGTAAAACGAACAAATTTTGAATATCCTTATCAATGTTGTTACACTTTTCGATAAGCGTTTCTGATATTTCGTCATTAGGCAATTTGGCTAGTTGCTCATCCAAGCCATTTGAAATATGTTGCAATTTTACTTGATGTTTTTGTAGCATAAACTTTAGTCTTTCTGCTATTTTGCGTTCAACAACATTTGCGGGATCAGCAGAGCCAGAGGCAATTGCATCCTTTAATTCCCGTTTTAAGTATTGAATTGACTCTGATAATTCAACTAAGGCATCTTGGTACTCCAGTAATATCAAGTATGATTTAACGACTTTCTTCTGATCCGGCTCTCCCTCATAATGTTTGGTCAGATCACTTTTGACCGTGGTATAGGCAGCCCAATAATTTTTTTGTTTGTCCCATTTATCAACATGATCACCTAGATGAGCAACCATGTCGTTTGATAATTCCATACTAAGATTATTTTCACAATGCTCTTGAAGAGCTTTAACTTTATATGATCTTTCACGGCGATATTTGCTAAGTTCAATTTCCCTTTGTGATTTAGGTGCAGCCTTGAAATAATCAGGCGCTGGCATTTTTGGGGCTGGCGGCGGTTCTTCAGATAGTGACGAAGGCGAAGACGGCGGCGAAGGCGAAGACGGCGGCGAAGGCGAAGATGGCGGGGTTGAACTTATGGTCGATTCTGAATCACTCCCCACTGTAAAAGCATTGGGATATTTGTCTTTTGCTTCCTTTTCATAATCTTCAAGTTGTGCTCCTACAAATTGTAAAATATCTTTAACATTTGTGGCCCAACTGTACAGCTTTGCTATCGTTTCATCTGGTAAGCGACTTAGATACGAATTAATATACAGTCCCTGTTCACTTTTCAGTTGTGGAACTTTGACTAATGTCGATAAAATTAATTCACAGCTGGGATCGTAGGCTATTTCTTGTTCGAAAATATAAGCAAACATCCTATCATCACCGGTTGCGAGCGCGATTTCAAAGGCTCTTTCAATTGCAAAGGGTTCAACTCTATGACCACAAAGTTCAACGCCATTTTGATGTAAAAATTGAACCAGCTCAAAATTATTGGCAGTAATCGCTCTGTTTAATATTGAAGGGCCTCTTTTTCTAACAAAGTCACGATCCTCAATTTGCGCCCAAAGAACTTTAAAGAGGTCATTCTGATGATACTTTATTGCTTGAGTAAATAGATTTTCATAGCCTTTACC
The DNA here is from genome assembly GCA_050247135.1 of Candidatus Berkiella sp. Taxonomy (GTDB): domain Bacteria; phylum Pseudomonadota; class Gammaproteobacteria; order Berkiellales; family Berkiellaceae; genus Berkiella. The sequence continues at coordinate 2,253 of JBFWUT010000062.1, read as the reverse complement.
AAGCTTAACCGTTTCAACCTTCTGTCCAAATGTTGATAGTAATTCTAATATCTTATCTAAATCACCCTCTTTTACAGATGAAATAAAAGATTGTTTCATTGCCTTTTTAGCTTCATTATTACGTCTTTTTTGATCTCTCAAGAGGGGGTTTGTTGAGTCAAAATTGCACTCCAATTTTCCATCTAAAAATCCAGTTAATGCATATTCTTTGGCATTATAGATGCTTGGATTTTGCAAACTAGCCAGCCAAGGATCCGCAATCAGCACGTCTTCCCCCCAGGTATCTGGTTTTTTTAAATCAGAACCTTCCTGGCGATTAATAATCAGATAACAATGAGTACCACGATGACCATACTTTCTCGCAATAATTTCAATGCGCTTAATTTTCTCGTTAAAACTTGGATCATGTTGGAGATCCAGTAGTTTATTTGCACCCGAAACAGCAAACGTTGTGCAAACAGCGGATCTTGCTGCATCAATATTATCAGCAGCCTCTTTAATTTTTTGGGTGGTATATCCCTGCGCTGCACCTAATGTTGCACCAAACGCCGCCGCCTCTAATTGCTTATCCACGTCAGTTTTTGACTCTATTCTGTCTATTACAGATTTTCTAGCGGCTTTTCGTGTTTCGTCCCAATCATTCTGAGCAACAGCCATCATCACATTATCTGCTGCTTTTCTAACACAGCCAATATTACCGGCAAAGTTCCTGCCGTCTGAACAGGCATACTCATGATAGGTATCAAATACAGGTTCTAATAATTGACGGAGTTCCTTTTCCTTTAAAACTGATAACAGTTCTTCGCCCATTGATTGCGCTTATATTTCTACAGTGGTTGCTCGTTTGATATGAAAATGAATCATTTGGTTCAAACTTAGAAAAAAACCATGCATATACAACACTTTGATGTCTTTGGGGAAAGCAACCAGTTAAGGTATGAGGTCCTTTTCTGTGAGTGGTAAAAATAAGGGTTAAGCTACAAGCCTAGTGAACCCCATTTTTATCTCAAATTCGCGATAAAGAATAAGAAAAAGCCATAAATTGCAGGTGCCCGCAAGTGATAGACGAAACGTCAATGTTTGCTATTGTGTCGACTGACTTTCTATTGTTATGATAGCTGATAATCAAACACGCATAAATACAAACATTGAGGGGAAAGCATGTTAGATGTACAAACGTTGAATACCAAAATCGTTGAAGCAGCACAAAGACTCGATTTTAACGAAGTGATTGCCTGTGCTGAATTAGGCGCTAATATCAACGCAACCTTTGACACACGTACCGCTACCAAGGTGACACCTTTAATTCATTTGGTTAACAATGTGGATTCTTTTATCGTCAAGGGAACCAGTCAAAGACCGACAACTATCACCACAAATTTCAGGGGTGTTCAAACACAAAGAACGGTTATGTCAACTGTCACTGAAGATGTGTTGAAAGAAGATCTATTTAAATATGTCTCTAAGATGATTGAATTAAATGCCAAAGTCGATGCAAAATTGCAAACCGGTGAAACCCCGTTACTTTTAGCTTTGCAACAATACCCCTTAGTTCCGACGAATATTAGCTTTGCCAAAAAAGGCTTTTTAACAAAACTAATTGAACTGTTAGTTCAAAATGGTGCAGATTTAGATGTCGCAGACAGCCATCACTTTAAAAATGGCGTCATGTTAACGGCATTACATCTCGCTGGCAAAGATCCCAGCAAACCGGTTGAAAGGCCAAGAGCCATGTTGTTCAATACTATTAATAGAGGGTTGGCGAATAAAAAACCGATGCCTGAAACACCCTACACTGAAAGGGATTTTGAATCCACTATTTCTTATGAACAGATGAAAGATCCCGTGCGCACTCCCAAAGGACACGTGTTTGAAAGAGATGAGATTGCAATGTGGTGTGTTAATAACGACACCTGCCCCTGCTGTCGAGAAAACATTACTCTAGGAGACAACGGTAATTTAACGCCGGCAGAAGACGTGAAATTTGCGATTGATACCTTTAACCAAACAGGCAATTTAGTGACCAAAGAAGCCGCCCAACAGCATAGATGGAAAATGCACGGACTATAAGAGGCTCCCTAAAAGCAAAAAGCAGAACCTAGGTTCTGCTTTTTTTTAACTCGTCATTTTTTTCTTAGGCAGCGCAAGCCGCTGTTCTCTTACCGACAAAGCTCATGTTATGCTCATCGTCAACCAAACGCTCACGATCTAATGCAGGGCCCATATCGCAATAAGGGATAACTTGATAAGCCT
>JBFWUT010000061.1:0-12773 GCA_050247135.1 Candidatus Berkiella sp. | reverse complement strand
GCAGTGGCTTAATTATGAGTATAATAGAATTACATTTGAGCCACATCTACCTATTAAAAATAATTTTATTGCGCGCTCTAAATTTGCCAAGAACAAATCTTTTGCATTTAAACGTAATGTTCAAAGGAACATTAATGCTTTATGTGTAGATATCTTTGGAAAAGAGCAAGTTGATTTTGAAATTGTTGATCAGCAGAATTCTAGTGGTTTTGATTGGATGCGCGGAGATAGATGGAGTACGGGATGGCGTTTAATTTGTGTTAACAAAACATTTACTCGCGGCACTGAAACAGATATTCAGCCATTTGTGTACGGATATTATGATCCAAGCTCATCTTATGTAAATACCCTTGCTCAAAGATTAGGTCGCTTTGCTAATTATCTTGGCGTGAGAGGTATAAAATTTTACTTATCTGCCGCAGGTTATGCAGCCATTAATATACATAAATCGATCAAACAAGAATTGCTAGCTAAAACTTCATGGGCAACTATCATTGAAAAATTGAATTTGCGATTACCTGGAGACGAAAGAATTATTGATTTCGCTCAAAGATTAAAAGCAATTGGTAGCAGTAATTCATTAAAAGTTAGTGAATCGCCTCAAGATTATGAGTTTTATGATGACATTGTAGAGGGTACTGATCGAAAAGAATTAGAAGATAACTTAAAAAAAACTATGTGTGAACAGGTGATTAAAGCCAATAATAATCCCAAATTTCAACATCACAAGCCAATTGATCCGCGCAGATTAAAGAAGATTAATAATATTACGTGGGATGATTCGTCAAATAAGATTAAAGATACATCTTGGAAAAAAGCAAAAAGTGTACTTTCATATGATGAAGTTCAGAAGATGAAATTTCAGGGTTTAGCCGAAATGGGAAGCATGTCACATCGTCATAGATTTTACATTTGTTATGATAATGAGGGGAAAACTCATTTGTGCATGATGGTTCACACTGGCAACAAAACAGTTACGACAACTGCAAATAGTGTAAACAATACTAGCGCGCATTGCAACGGAACTAATTAATATGAGCAACTATTCTTATCCAAAAACCAAAGAAGAATATTGGGATACTGTAGACAGATATTGGGAAGATTTATACGATATTTTGGTTAGATATTTGCCAAAAGAAGATTTGGCAAAGGCAGATCATTATCGTTTAGAAAAGAATCCTGCCGTTTCCAAACTATTCAATGATGCATGGTGGAATGCACCGGATCATAGAAGCATCCACTCCATTCCATCCTGGCATGTATTATGTGATTTATGTTCGGAATCTTATCTGGTATATGAGGGCGAAGAAGGTCAGGAAGATGAGTAATGTATTACTTGGCACAGCAGTTGGCGACGCCCTTGGCGTTCCATTTGAAACTAAACTGGTTAACTATGAGCCGCTTGTAAAATGGGATGGTAAAACGTTTCTAGGTAGCGAACATCATAAGTTACAGCCGGGTCAGTATTCTGATGATACTCAAATGAGTTTGATGGTAGCAGAATCCTTAATCAATAATAATGGATTCAATCCAGATGATTTGGCTGCCCGTTATGTTGATTGGATTGTATCTGGTCGAGCCAGAGGATATGGCAAAACTACCCTAATGGCAATTGAAAATCTCCAATCAGGTAAGCATTGGTCAGAATCTGGTATTGCTGGATCATATGGAAATGGTACGGCAATGCGAGCTGCCCCATTTGGAGTTTATTTCCGCAATGATTTACGTTCACTAATCAATATCGTTAAGATTGATAGTGCCATTACGCACGCTTCAGAAGAGGCTGAAGCTGGCGCTTTAGCTATTGCATTAACCGCAGCATATGCAGTTAATAATGATCTAGATAAATTGCTTGATAAACTGCATGAACAATTGCCTTACTCTAAAGTAAAAAGTATTATTTATAGTTTAGATTCATTAATTAATTCTGAATATATTACGCCATCACAAGCACTTAGGGTTTTGGGCACAAAAGCTAATGTTATTGAGACCGTACCATCAGCATTATATTGCTTTTTGAAGTTCGATAACTATCAAGATGCTGTTTTGGCGGCAATCAAAGCTGGCGGAGATACTGATACGACTGCTGCGATTGTAGGTGCTCTATTTGGAGCCAAAGATGGTATCAAAGCAATTGATAAATCTTTTCATACGGTTGAAGATTTTGACAAATTAATTAGTTTAGATAGTCAATTATACAACAGATCAAATGGAATGTTTTTCCCGAGGGCATCATGAAAAAATCTAAAAAAGACGCGCCGTTGACACAGACCGATTTAGTTATTAGATTTGCCAATGCTGATGCCGCTCGACATTTTGCCTCCTGGCTATGTGGTTCTGGTGAACAGCAATATTGGGACTGGATGGAATATCGCGAAGAAGAAGAAGATGATGGCGACATTACTGCCACTTCTTTCCATTATCATGGCGAAGAGGATGAGTCTAAAGAAAGGACGGATCCGACCCGCTATGGTGAGTTCATGTGTGATAATATCATCAGAACAACTGTTGGCAGGTTAGATCGTGGCAAGTAAAAAATTCTCTAAGTTTCCTCCTAAAAAGCCGGATAACTCTCATATCATTAAACACAATCCAAAAAGGAATTGGTCTGAATATCAGAAGAATATCTTTAAAGATATTGCTAAAGGTGAAGGACATACTGTTGTTATTGCGCGCGCTGGTAGTGGTAAAACATCCACTATCGTAGAGGGATTCAAATACCTTCCTCGTGGTCGCAAAACTCTTATGGTAGCCTTCAATAAGTCTATCGCTGAAGAGCTAAAACAAAGAGCACCATCGTATGTAGATACAATGACGCTACACTCTCTTGGTTTTCGAGCTATCAAACTTGCTTTTGGCAATGTTGTTTTGGAAAATGATAAGAGCCGAACCATTGTAGAAGATTTGATTGGCAAAGATCCGGATCTGTGGGAAGTCAATCAAAGTATTTGCAAATGCGTTTCGCTATGCAAAGGCTTTTTATTTGACACTCCAGCTAAAATTGGAGATTTAATTGACCAATTTGGGATTGAAACATTCGAATATTCCAGAGAAAAATTCATTGAATTAGTTATCAAAACATTATCTATTGCCAAAAGCCAGAAAATGGTGGTAGATTTTGATGATATGATTTGGTTTCCGTTCGTTTATCGTTTGAACGTTGGCAAATTCGATGTTGTATTCGTTGACGAAGCGCAGGATCTCAATGCCGCTCAGATGGCGATGGTCTTATCTGCTTGCAAAATTGGTGGCAGAATCATTGCAGTAGGCGATCCACAACAGGCGATTTATCTATTCCGAGGTGCAGATAGCGAATCTATTAACAATTTCGTTACTAAGTTGGGTGCCAAAACACTTCCACTATCGGTAACATATCGTTGCCCTAAGAAGGTAGTCAAAATAGCGCAAGAAATTGTGCCTGATATTGAAACACCACCGGATGCTCCTGAAGGTTCAGTAGATGATATTACTACTGATGAGTTGCTCAAAAAGGTAAAGCCCGGAGATTTCGTTCTTTCTAGAACCAATGCGCCGCTTATCAAATACTGCCTTCAGCTTTTGAAAGCTGGTATTCCTGCTAATATTCAGGGTAGAGACGTTGGAGCTAATCTTCAGTATTTCATTAAGAAGTCTAAAGCAAAAACCATTATCAAATTCATTGAATACGTAAATTCTTGGAGAGATCAAGAAGTTCGCCGATTGATGTCTGAAAAGAAAGATACTATGGTTGCTATCGATAAAGCGGAATGCTTATTGAACCTCTGTGAAGGCGTCCTTACTATCAAGGACCTCAAAGAGACCATTGATAAGTTGTTTAACGATGTTGATGATTCTTCTAAAGTTATATTTTCAACGACTCATAAAGCCAAAGGTTTGGAACGCGATCGTGTCTTTGTTCTCGCAGGAACCTACCGAAAAAGTGGAGCCGGAGGAGAAGAAGACAACCTCTGGTATGTAGCTGTAACTAGAGCTAAAAAAGAACTGTATCTTGTTAGAAAACCTAGCAAATATGATCAATATGATGGTCCAATTAAATGAGATATGTAAGTCAGAAACATAAAAATGGTTGTGCGGTAGCTTCATTAGCAATGTTGACTGGAATTGGATATGATAAGGTTTTAAAGAAACTGCATCCTAAACTAAAACACCGTCAACAATTAGTGGGCACTACATTAGAGCAAACTCTACGATATCTATATAAAGTTAAATCTAATTTTCGAGTAGTCTTTAATAAAGATTTAAAGAAATTGAAAAACAATGCATACCTATCCGTTACGACTAAAACTGGTGGGCGACATGCTATGGTTTGGGATGCTAAAAATCAAAAACTGATAGACCCTCAACTACCAAGAACATATTATTTAACGCGTGCTTATGCTCAAAAACACACGAATTTCATTATAGAAATACTGGACTAATAATAAAGCATACCTAATATGGTACGCTTCAAAATGGTTGCAAGAGACGTTAACTCTGCTCCAACACAATATAGAACTTGGGTTGTAGACGGTTATCCGGATTACGATGGATATTATTATACTGGTCTGAAATCTGGACCTGAGCCATTTGTTGATGTTAGCGCCTATGCTGTTTTAGATGGTTATACGGTTGTCGATTTTAATTGGCCAAATCCGGCTGATTGGTCCCTAACATATGAAGTGTTAGCCAAAACAACTTACGCTTCGCATCTAGCCATTTTAGATGGATACGTGTATTTATTTGGTGGCAATGCGTCTGATATGATTCATAGGGCGCCGCTAAATAATCCATGTACTTGGGAAGATACTGGAGCCCTTTTACCTGGTCCGGTATCTGGTGGGCAGCTTGCCGTTATTGACGGTTACATATACATTTTTGGTGGATTTAATGATCCATTAGGCGACACTTTAGATACCATTTATTCTGCTCCAGTTTCAGACCCATTAACCTGGACTAATCATGGTTCTCTATTGCCAAGACGCATTCATCAGTCGCAGGTAGCCGTCCTAGATGGCTATATCTATTTGGTGGCAGGTAAAGAAATAGAGTACGCTTCAGATGTAATTATGAAAGCGCCAATATCTGATCCGTTAAATTGGCATATTGATGGTTATTTCCCGACCAAATTATACAGTTCACAATTAATAGTTGCAAATAATAGAGCGTATATGTTAGGCGGTTTAATAGCCCCTGACTCTCCAATATCTAATATATATTCTTCTGATATTGGCGACATGATCAATTGGACATTAGATGGATATTTACCAAATCCATCTGCTTATGGTCAGGCTTGTTTAGTTGGAAATAAATTCTATTTGTTTACCCCGTCTTCTATTACGGGTAGCCAGCCATATGAAACTAAAATATATAGTTGTCCTGCTGCTTTTCCCGCTTATTGGAACACTGTGCCTCATAATATAAAGGGCAACATTAACCAATCTGCTTTGGCATTTATTTACGACCGTATATTCTTGTTTGGCGGAAATGCTAGCAGTCTAATCTATGCGACCAATCCTAAACTTAAATACCCATTTACTTCAAATGAAGTAATTAGTTACGGTAATATAACTAGAACTCAGTATAGTACAGCCGTAACGACTGATGAAAAATTCTTAACACTTGGTTTTCCTTGGTGGAAAACTGATTATGGCTCCTAATTTTACAAATTGAGCCGGGGTTGACCGCTCAATTTTTGATGATTACAGTAAGAACATGGAAGATTACATTACAGACTACAACTCGCCCGAAGAAAGGGCGAAACGTATGGCTCAAGAAGACCCGATTATTATGTACCTCGTGGTACATGAATTAGGTATGTCAGCCGGTAAAATTGGCGCCCAATGTGGACATGCAGTAGGTATGTTACATATTAAACATACTGAATTTTCTAATGAAAATAAAAAGAAAGATTTCCCAGAAGTTCATGGACTTTTGAATATTTGGGATGAATGGCTTCATAATTCCTTTCGTAAAGTAGTGTTAACTGCTAATGATAATAAGTGGGCTAAACTAAAAGCTAAGTTGCCAGAACTCGGATTAATGCATGTAATGGTTGTTGATTCTGGTTTAACAGAGATTGCCTATGGTAGTGAAACGGTTATTGGTCTTTGGCCAATGCGTAAAAGTGTAGCCCCGCAATGTATTAAAAAATTACAAGCTCTCAAATAATGTACGAGACTATTTTAAAAGACTTTTTCCTTTTAGATAAGGATATAATTGCCGTATTTCCATACGGCAGTCGTGTTTATGGAAATAATCGTCCAGATTCAGATTATGACTTTATCGTCGTCTGTAAAGCGGTAAAAGTTGATAGTGATAGGTTAGATTCTATAAGCAATCCAATTTCTATTACTCTTTATTCTGAAGATTTATTTAAACGGCATATTAGAGATCACAAAATATTTGCGCTAGAATGTTTATTTTGCCCACCAAATTTAGTATTGAAAAATCAATTAAATACCAAATATCTTTTAGATAAGTCCGCATTACGACATAGTGTTAGTGAAAAATGCTCTAAAGATTGGAATCAAGCTAAAAAGAGATTTTCCGATAGTCAAGGAATTAATCCTGTAACGGGGCAGCCATATACTCGTAAAGTTTATGAAGGTAAAAAATCTCTATTCCATTGTTTTAGAATGCTAGATTTTGCTATGCAGATAATTAATAAGGGCAAAATTGAAAACTTTGGATCCTGCAATGAATTGTGGGAAGAATTATATACTGACCCATCAGAAGATTGGAATTATTATAATGAAAAGTATTATGATTCATATAATACTAAACTAATAGAATTTAGAAAGATGGCACCAAAATGAGTAATGATAGTTTAGGCGATAGAATGAAGTCCTATGAAGATGCCTTTAGGACACATCTACCAATTAGAATGCCTGTCATTCTTCGTATTGATGGAAAGGCTTTTCACTCTTATACTAAAGGGTGCCAGAGACCTTATGATCAAAATTTAGTTGATGTTATGAATGATACTGCTAAGTATCTTTGTGAACATGTTCAAGGAACGCAAATTGCGTATGTTCAGTCAGACGAAATTTCTTTGTTTCTGAATAACTATAAAGATATAGATACTCAATCTTGGTTTGATAATAACCTGCAAAAAATAGTATCTGTTTCGGCAGCAATGGCTTCTAGTATTTTTACTTCTTTATCTTGGAAAGTTTTTGATAAAAATAAAGATAAAGAATGGGATTATTTACCTTATACTCCAGAAGATATTAAGCCGGCTTTCTTTGATAGTCGTGCTTGGGTTGTTCCGGAGAAAGAAGTTTGCAATTACTTCTTATGGAGGCAACAAGACGCTACTCGTAATTCAGTACAAATGTTAGCTCGAAGTCTGTATTCTCACAAGGAATGTACGGACAAGAACAACTCAGAATTGCAAGAGATGTGTTTCCAAAAAGGATTTAATTGGAATGATTTGCCAACTTCACAAAAACGAGGCAGGTGCATTGTGAAGAAAACCTTTTCAGAAAATGCAATTAACAAGAAAACTGGTGAAACAATTCCTTGTGTAAGAAGCAGATGGGTCGTGGATAATGAAATTCCTATCTTCTCTCAGAACCGAGAATACATCAACCAGTATGTATTTGATGCGGATGATGACAGTGGGGAAGCATAATCCCATTACTAAGCAAATAAAAGCAAGGCGCCGCAAACGCAAGAAGCAGCTTAAAATAAATACGCAATTAAAAAAGCGTTTATTTGGCAGCATGTGTTTCGCGCCTTGTTGTTATTGTCTTAATGTATTTTTTATGGATCAATTAACCATAGAGCATATTACGCCCTTATCATTAGGTGGCACTAATGAGGATGCTAATATAGCTTTAGCATGTGCGCCGTGTAACCAAGAGAAGGGCAAAGAAGCCTGGTATTTCAAGAGGAAGCTTTTAAAGGAACAATATGAACAACATTCCTCCCAGCATCAGCGACAAGGTAGGCAAGAACCTATACAAAATTCCTAATCATCCCCTAGCAATTGTTAGAGGGTTAGTATTAGATTATTTTTCAGATTTAGCTAGAATTGAAATTGAAAATCCATATGTTTCAGTAGAAAATAATTTCGATAAGCTGCGAGTTCCTAAAGACCATCCTTCTCGAAGGGCATCTGATACCTTCTATAAAGATAAAGATACCGTTCTTAGAACACATATGACCTGTTATCTTTATCCTTTGGGTAAATCTAGTACAGGCAATAGTAAATTACGATATATTACGTGTGGTGATGTTTATCGTAAAGATGCTATTGATGCTACTCACTATCCAGTATTCCATCAAATGGACGCATTCTATATTGTGGATAAAGATACTGATGTCAAATTAGACCTTCGAACTAGGTTGGTTGGGCTTGTTAAGCACTTATTCGGTGAGAAATGTAAGTATCGTTTACTAGAAGATACTGAAAATAAGGATATTTACTTCCCATTCACGATAGATTCAGTAGAAATTGAAGTAGAATTAAAGACTGATACTGGAGTTAAACATGTAGAAGTGTTGGGCGCCGGTACGGTTCACCCTGATATTATGGCTGATTTGGGCTTACCGGACCATAAAGCTTGGGCATTCGGTCTTGGATTAGAGCGTTTAGCGATGGTTCTATTCGATATTCCAGACATTAGATTGTTTTGGAGCCAAGACCCTCGTTTCCTGAACCAATTTAAAAGCGGTAAAGTTGTGAAATTCAAGCCGTATTCTAAGTATGAGCGTTGCTATAAGGACATTTCTTTCTTCCTAAGTAAGAAATTCACGTATAATGACTTTTGCACTATCGTCCGTGATGTAGATAGGGGCAACCATGTGGAGTCTATTGAGCTGATTGATTCCTTTACTAAGAAAAGCCGCGTCTCTCACTGTTATAGAATCTCATACCGCTCCATGGATACGACGTTGAAAAACTCTGAAGTAGATAAAATTCAAAGTGTTATCCGCCAACGAATTATTAATGAATTGGATGTAGAGGTAAGATGAAAGAAATTATTATTCTATTTGGAGAAATGGGCTCTGGAAAGAACTATTGGGGCTCCAAAATCGCTCAAAAGAAGGGATACTTTTTTGTTGATGGTGATGATTTCATTCTTCCAGAGATGCTAGACGTAATAAAAGGATTCCGCCCCATTTCAGAGGAGCTTTTAAACGCTTTTGTTATTAGATTAACTAAAGAAGTTGCCGCCCTTGCCGAACAGCATAAGGGTATTGTCTTAGCGCAAGCCCTTTACTTTAATAAAGATAGAGAATTTGTAGCTAATTCGCTTCGTGAATTGGGTTATATCGTCAAATTTAGATGGGTTAAAGTATCAGCTTGGCGTAATGTTAAACAGCTTTTCTCTCGTCCCTTAGGAATTGCTTGGATCTTTTATTGGCTGCTTAATAAACCGTGGTTTGAAAAACCCACTCATGAATATAAACTGATATCGTAAGGTGCATTATGGAAAACAAGGAAACATTTCAAGCTCGAATTAGACCGTATTTTAGTCCATCAGAGCAGTTGGATGTAAAACTTGCATATTGCCTAGCTAAATTTGGACATAGAGCTCAAACAAGAAAAGAACTAACAGAAGGTCAACCTACTCGTTATTTTGAGCATGTTCGTCGTGTGGCTATAGTTCTTATGGATGAAGCTCGAATAATAGATAAGGATATGATTATTACTGCCTTATTGCACGACTCAATTGAAGATACTCACGATTTAAGTCCAGAACTTTTGGAACATTGTTTTGGTTCTGAAGTAGTATCTATGATTCGTATTTTGAGCAAAGTGCCAAAAGAAGGATACATTGAAAGGTTGCAAAATTCTTATAACTGGAAAGTATATGCTATTAAAGCTTGTGATAGATTAGATAATTTACGCTCTTTAATGGTTCCAGGCACTACTTTAGAGTTTCAAAAGAAGCAAATTAAAGAAACCAAAGAGAAGTACTTTCCGGTTTTTGATACTATGATTCAGCTCGCGCCCCCTATTCATAAAGATAGTTTAACTAAAATTAGGGACGAGATTAGAAGGTTGATTGAACGTTATTCTGTAATCATCGAATTACAAGAAGAAAAGTCCAATGAAGCCGATAGTGTTTAAATGTAAAGTCTGCGGGAAAGAACATCCGTCCACTTCTACTAACGAATTTGGTCTGGCATTAGTTCCAGACACTATTACAACAGAGCGCGATAGTAAACAACAGTGGTACTTTTGCTGCGTGACGTGTTCACAAGCAAAATCCGTGCCAGCTTGACACCTCCCTGCTACGTGGTTACGTTATCAGGGCGCCGGGAGACGTGTATCTAGCCCTCCGCCTTTTAACTGGAGCGCACTTACCCAAGCTATTATAGGTAGATTAAATGTCGAAAGATCGTATTAAAGAACTAGAAGCCCACATTTTCCAAGCTCGAACTGACTATTACAATCATCAGCCGACCGTTTCCGACAAGGTATATGACGCTTGGGTTGATGAATTGCGAGTTTTGGACCCGAGTAACAGAGCGGTAACCGCTATTGGTGCTCCAGTTGTACCTTCTGAATGGAAGAAAGCTAAGCACCAGATTCCAATGGGCTCTTTAGATAAGGTTAATCTTCCTGCCGAACTAGATAAATGGGCTTCTGATAAGGGCGACAAGGAAGTTTTGTTTGTTACTGAGAAACTTGACGGTCTTTCCATCGAAGTAATTTATGAAGATGGAAGTTTGACGCAAGCCATTACTCGTGGTGATGGAGAAACTGGCGAAGATGTAACCGTCAACGTTGTTAAAATGGGCGGCGTTCACTCTCATCTCAAACACAAGTTTACCGGGTCTCTTCGTGGCGAAATTATTATGACGAAGAGTGTTCATAAAAAGCACTTTGCAGACAAAGCCAATCCACGTAACGCTGCTTCTGGAACTTGTAAGAGGCTAGATGGTATTGGCGTTGAACACCTCGATATCATTTTCTACCAAGTATTAGGTGATGTGGATTTCAAAACTGAGGAAGAACAGTTTAAATGGCTTGAGAAGCAGGGTTGCAAGATTCCTAATTACTGGACTTTCAAGAACACCGATAGTGTCAACAAGCATTGGCGCACCTATCAAGATAAAGATCGTGATAAGCTAGACTATGATATCGACGGTTTAGTAGTTCGACTCAACGATATGGCTAAGCAAATTGCTTTGGGTGATAAAGATTTACGACCGAAAGGTGCAGTTGCATTCAAATTCGACAATGAGGCACGAGAATCTACCATTCGGGATATCATTTGGCAGGTGGGAAACAGTGGTCGTATTACTCCGGTAGCTGTAGTTGACCCCGTTCAGTTGGTCGGAGCTACTGTTACTCGCGCTTCCATCTACAATATGTCTTACATTGAGGAGCTTAGCCTAGATGTTGGTGCCAAAGTTCTTGTTGCAAGGGCTAATGACGTTATTCCGCGCATCGAAGAGCTAGTCAAAGGTACTGGTAAAGTGGCTCAGCCACCGAAGAATTGTCCTGAGTGTGGCGGTTCGACCAAGATGGATGGTGAAAACCTTATGTGTACTAACACTGAGAAGTGTCGTGCACAGATTATTGGTCGTGTTAAGAACTGGATCAAAGAGCTAAACCTCCTTGAGTGGGGTGATACGCTTGTTGAGAAACTGGTTGACTCCGGCAAAGTGTCTGATGTAGCGCATTTATATATGCTTCGAGTACCCGATCTAGCCGGTTTGGATCGTATGGGCGAGAAGTCGGCTCAGAAGTGTTATGACATTCTGTGGGCAAATAGCGAAGTATCATTGGAAGTGTTTCTAGGAGCACTTAGTATTCCAATGATTGGGCAATCTACTATCAAAGCTATCATGAATGCAGGGTGTGATACCTTAGAAAAGTTTGGTCAATTGGGAGCGGCAGAGTTTGAAAGTGTGCCGGGTGTTGGTCCAACCAAAGCTAAGTTCTTAGCTGATGGTTTAAAACATAATCAAAAGCTTATTTTGAGAATTTTAGGTGCAGGAGTTCAGATCAAAGCTAAGGTTCAAGGCACCATGACTGGTAAGTCTGTCTGTTTTACTGGCGCTATGAAGAACAAACGACCTGTTCTTGAGAAGATGGCAGCCGATGCTGGCGCTGATGTCAAAGGATCAGTAGGTAAAGGTCTGACTTATTTAGTCATTGCCGATCCAAACAGCACTAGTTCTAAGGCTGTTGCAGCTCGTAAACTGGGAACTAACCTAATTTCTGAAGAAGATTTTCTAAAGTTGGTACAATGAGCGATACAATTGATGATATCAAAGACGATATTGATATCGAAAATTCTAATATTGGTTTAAGAGCGTACTTTATTAATCCTTATGGTAAAATTGATGAAGTGTGGCGCTTTGCATCTGAACTTCATATGATTGGACATGAATGGGATCGTGAGCTTAAAAATCATACAGAAGTGCTAGTGATATCAGAATCAGTTACTGTGAATCATCCGCTCCGCGGAAAGCTGCCCGTTATTAAAATTATGCACAAAGACTCTATGTGGATTCCGACAGAACTACTTGTTATCATCAAAGAGAAACTATGATAACTGGATTCAAGTATATACCTAACTGGATTGATAAGGCAGAATGTTCCGATTTAATCCAAGTAATAGATCTTTTAGGAGTTTGGTCAACCGAATTGAAGCGTCGTACGCAACATTTTGGTTACAAATATGATTACACCAAGAAACAAATTGATGATTCAATGTTCATCGGTAATATTCCTTGGTGGCTCAAAAAATATACTTTAACTTTAATACACGAAGTATTGTTTGACAAATAGCCGGATAAAGTAATAATTAATGAATATATTCCGGGAC
>JBFWUT010000060.1:0-13108 GCA_050247135.1 Candidatus Berkiella sp. | reverse complement strand
TTATCCTCAATCTAAACAGTCAAGCAAAAAAGAACTTAAAAGAACATATTGCTAACTTAAAGCCGGATAATCCTTCGTTACAATATGACTTACCCATGAAGCATTCACATGTGGCAGCTATGGTTACCAATCTACTGGCTCTCGGTTTATCGCCAGACACTCAAGCGTTCCCTAAAGCTAAAATGGATGAGTTACGCAAAATAATGCACAAAGATGCGAAAGATAATAATGGCCTTGTGTTTGTTGATAGTGGCAATATTGCCAGGGATTTTGCCATTCTACAATACGGTTACACAGAGCTTGGCAAGCGAGTTGACCTGGAACAAAAAAACACTAAGGCAATGCTGCAATATCTAAAAGACAAGCCACTGCAACATTTTGATTTAAAGCAGTTGTCAGACGAAGAACAATTGCTTTGCGCGCAAAGATTGGCGCAACGTGGAATTCACGCCATATTCACCGCTGACATTCCGCCACGGCAAGCCATATTTATCCGCTCCAAAAATATCGACCATGCTAAGGAGATGTTTCAATCGTATTTAAACCAAGGGTTTTTTCCTGTTGGTAACAAGCGCATTAGAGAGCTTTCAGAAAAAAACATACCGATTAGCATTTCTGGTCTTGATCCTAAAGTCATCTGGGAACGTATGGATCATTGTGCGCAATCGGGTTTGGCTATCGCTCTCACTGAAGAACAGATCAAGATCATGAAAAAATTCAGTGAGAAGCATCATCCGGCGTTACCCATCAACGGATATGGTTGGGATGCTGTAAGGCATAATATCGAGTTGGCAAACCAATTGGGCATGAATATTCGAGGTATGACTAACCATGCGCAAGCCGCTTATCTTCGTGCACAGGCAGAGGCGAAGCGACAAGGTCAGCCTGACATCCCGCGCATTAACATTCAGCCTATTTATCAAACACAGTCTCGCTTTTTACGCAGCGATATTAGTGTAGAAGATAGAGCAAGAACGATAGAGTTTACCAATAGTTTATTCAAGTGCGGGATAAACATTAATATGGCTGGTTTAGAAGTCATGGAAGCAAAAATCAAAGCAGAGTCTGAGAAGAAGAAATGGTTTGGATGGAGTAGCAAATCCACCGATAGTGCGAAAAAAGCGGCTAACTTCTTGAGGGGTGAATGGCAAAGCATGAAAGACAAAGTGAAGGTTTTAACTAGTCAGTATCTGAACGCTGACGCTGCAAACTTAAAGACCACAGCAGACAATTTATCGCCACTTTCTGTGTCTAAACCAAAAAGACCGCCTTTAAAGAGAGTGAACACTTTAGATCAGATACCGCCAGATCAGATACCAGCACCCAAACCGAAAATGGTCGCCACTCAAAGACAGGCCTTTACTCCTGGCGCAGCTGCGGGTGCACAAGTTAGCGTTCCTCCTGTGGTCGATGCGTCAATAGCACAGGCTGTTTCAATAGCGGAATTGCAGGAAGCGTTTAAAAAGATCCGTGACAAGGCCAGAGAGGATCAGCAGCATGGCTTTACGGATACCTATAAAAACCCTGGCCGGGTTTTCGATAATGCCAATCTTATTTACGATAGACTGCGAACTATTGAACGAGAACAAAAACCTGATATGCAACAACAAGTGCAGCAACTACTGAAAGGTCTTACTTTGGGTGATACTAAAGTGGTTGGTCGAGAAAACAGTGCCATTAGAGCGTATGTGATTGATGACAGCATTAAAAAAGTGGCACAACAGTTTATCGATAGACTTGAGCCTGATAATCGTCCCCTCTCGTCCCCCAGAGGGCGTATAGGGTCGTAAACCCAACCCAACGTGCTTTAACCTGACAAAACATGCTAAATTAGAGCTACTTCAAGCTCTAATTTAGTTAGTTGGTTTATATATTCTTATGACACACCCCACACAATGGCTCCTTGGCATTACAGGCGGTATTGCCGCTTATAAAACGCCCGAACTGGTCCGCTTATTTAAGAAGCGGGGGCATAATGTGCGCGTGGTGTTATCTTCTGGCGCCAAAGCCTTTGTCACGCCCTTAACCTTACAAGCGGTTTCAGGCCACCCTGTTTACAGTGAACTATTGGATACCGATTTTGAAGCCGCAATGGGGCATATTGAATTAGCGAGATGGGCACAAGGCATTTTGATTGCGCCTTTAAGTGCCAATCGTTTGGCCGCATTAGCGCATGGTTTTGCCGATGACTTATTAACGACCCTGTGTTTAGCAAGTACTGCGCCGATTTATGTCGCGCCAGCGATGAATCAGCAAATGTGGCAACATCCGGCCACCCAAGCCAACCTTGAGATCCTAAAACAACGAGGTGTCACCATTTTGGGCCCTGATTGGGGTGAGCAAGCGTGTGGTGAAATCGGTTTTGGTCGCATGCTAGAGCCCCAGGCGATTATCGATCAGTTATTTTCCGATGAGCGCACGACAGCTTCATCTTTAGAAGGCCAGAGGATAGTGATTACCGCAGGTCCCACACGCGAAGCGATTGATCCGGTCCGCTATCTGAGTAATCGCAGCTCCGGCAAAATGGGGTTAGCACTCGCGCAAGCCGCCTGTGCGCTTGGAGCCAAAGTCACATTCATTCATGGTCCCATACAGCAAGTTATCCCCAACAATCTTCAAGCTATCAGCGTTGTCAGTGCTAATGAGATGTTGGGAGCAGTTGAAAACCACATTGAAGATGCGGATATTTTTATTAGCGCCGCAGCCGTGGCAGATTTTCGCATTAAAGAACCAGCAGCGCATAAAATCAAAAAGGGTGAGGTAGCACAGTGGGAACTGACCTTGGTAAAGAACCCCGATATTTTAGCCACAGTAGCTAAACATGCTCATCGACCATTTTGCGTCGGTTTTGCTGCCGAAACTGAACAGCCCGAACACAATGCCAAACAAAAACTTCAGGAAAAGAATATTGATCTGATTGCCGTGAACGATGTCAGTCGTTCTGATATTGGCTTTGACACGGATGAGAATGCCTTAACGGTTATCAGCCAAAACAAAACCTACAGTATTGCTAAAGCTTCCAAATATCGTATTGCTCAACAATTATTAGAAATTATCAGCGAGTGCTATCATGCAAAAAATAAAACTCAAAATATTAAACAACAAAATCGGCAAAGAGATCCCGTTACCTGAGTATGCCACCACGGGTTCGGCAGGCTTAGATCTTCGCGCCTGCTTAGATGAAGCTAAAGTGCTTGCACCCGGCGAAACCTTTTTGATCCCAACCGGCATGGCAATTCATATTGCTGATCCTGAATTAGCAGCGATTATTTTGCCGCGCTCAGGGCTTGGTCATAAAAACGGCATTGTGTTAGGCAATCTCGTTGGTTTAATTGATTCAGACTATCAGGGCGAACTCATGGTTTCTTGCTGGAATAGAAGCACCACCCCTTTTACCATTGAAGTGGGTGCGCGTATTGCACAACTCATGTTTGTGCCGGTGATGCGCTGTGGCTTTGAAATTGTAGAAAGCTTTGAAGAATCTAAGCGCGGAGTGGGTGGCTTTGGCCACACCGGCCACGGATAAGCGTTCTTAGTGAGCGTAGCGAACAAACAGCCCACTTTGTAAAGGGGGCGGCGAGCGCAGCTCGCGGGGGATTTAGCAAGGGGCTAAAAAAGTGATAGAACAAACAATGAACTACGATATCTCACAAGTGAAACCCGAAATCTTTCGCGCCTGCGATATTCGCGGAGTGGTGGGGAAAACTTTAACGCCAGAAGTGGCTTATTTGCTGGGTTTAAGCTTTGGCACCTTAGCCAAACAAAAAAATCAATCTCAAGTGGTAGTGGGGCGTGATGGCCGGCATTCTGGAAAATGGTTAAGCGAAAGCCTATGCCAAGGGTTGATGGATAGCGGTTGTGATGTCATTGATGTGGGCCAAGTGCCAACGCCCGTGGTTTACTTTGCTACTTATGCGCTTAACACCGCTACAGGCATTATGATTACGGGGAGCCATAATCCCCCCGATTATAATGGCTTTAAGATGATGTTAGCGGGCGATACTTTAGCGGAAAAAGACGTTGAAGCGCTTTATCACTGCATTCAGACTGAACAGTTTGCCAAGGGCGAGGGAAGCTTAATTCAAAAGGACATGATCCCAGATTACATTGCCCGGATTAAGCAAGATGTGAAAGTGAAGCGCCGCTTAAAAGTAGCCATCGATTGTGGCAGTGGTGTGGTGGGTACGTTAGCCGAAACCTTTTTTTCACAATTGGGTTGTGAAGTAGTTCCGCTATATTGCGAAGTGGATGGTGACTTTCCTTATCACCATCCTGATCCTGGCCAACCGGATAATCTGCAAGATCTCATTAAAGTCGTCATCGCACAAAAATGTGATTTGGGGTTAGCATTTGATGGTGATGGTGACAGGCTAGGTGTAATCACTGATCAGGGTGAAATTATTTGGCCAGATCGGGTCATGATGTTATTTGCGGCTGATTTATTACAACGAGTACCTCAAGGTAAAATTATCTTTGATGTCAAATGTTCTAAATTGCTAGCTTCTCGTATTCGGCAATTAGGTGGCGAACCGATTATGTACAAAACGGGCCACGCTTTGATTAAGCGAGAAATGAAAAGAACCAATGCGGCGTTAAGTGGTGAAATGAGTGGTCACTTCTTTTTCAAAGAGCGTTGGTATGGGTTTGATGATGGCACGTATGCCGCAGCAAGACTTTTAGAGATCATCAGCCAACAGGATAAACCGTTATCGGCGCTTTTTAATGACATCCCTAATAGCGTCAATACGCCTGAAATTAACATCGCTATCGCTGAGGAAAAGAAATTCCCCTTTATCGAAACCTTAAAAATGCAACATGGGTTTAAGCAATGCCAGCTAATCACGGTGGATGGTTTACGGGCAGAGTTTGAAGATGGTTGGGGATTGGTGCGAGCATCCAACACCACGCCTTGTTTAGTGTTACGTTTTGAAGCAGACACAGAACAAGCGCTCAAACGAGTTCAAGCTGAATTTAAACGCGCTATTTTGCAGATTGCGCCAGAATTACAGGTTCCGTTTTAAATGACGCTGTTAAGCTTTTTAGATGTGACTTGCTTAGAAGAGCAAGTCACAGAAACTGAATTGGCCACCTTGTGTGATCTTATTCGTCAAGCGCCTACACTTCCCGCTGCTATTTGTGTTTACCCGCAGCATTTGCAATGGGTTAAAACGCGTTTGTCTGATTTGGAGCTGGCTTTTACTACGGTCATTAATTTCCCGCAAGGCACAAGTACAATAGAGGCAGTTAAAACACAAATCCAGGACGCTTTACAATTGGGCGCAACTGAGCTTGATATCGTTTTACCTTATGATGCCTTTTTAGATACGATGGATCTGGCTTTGGTCAAAGATTTCATTACAGCGTGCTGTAATGAAATCAATGGCAAGTCTCTTTTTAAATTAATTTTAGAAACCGGTGAAATCGAAGATAGAATTGCCATTTATGAAGTGAGTTTGGTGGCCTGCGAAGCAGGCGTAGATTTTATTAAAACCTCAACCGGCAAGGTTCCTGTTGGTGCTACCTTAGAAGCAACAGGTGCCATCTTGCAAGCGATTAATGATTTTAAAAAACACCGGCAAGTGGGCTTAAAAGTATCTGGAGGCATACGTACGCCATCACAAGCGCAAGCTTTTTATGATCAAATAGAAACGAAGCTGGGAAGAGGTTGGCTCACACCCAAACTATTCAGAATTGGTGCAAGCCAACTATTTAAGACTATTGCTTTTGCGAAGGCGTAGCTAAAGGCTCAGTTGTGGTTGGCAATACTTGGGGTGCGACTTCTTGGCCTTTTGTTGGCGTTGCCTCTGGTCCTTTAGACTGGCTTGCCTGTAATTCTAAGAAATGTTCAGTTAATGCTTTGTATTTTGCCTCAATTTCAAGTTTTTCTGCTTTTTTGCGCTCTAGAAAAGCTTGGCCATCTTTAATTTGTCGCTCACTTTCAGTAATGGTTTTTTGTAAGGTGGCAGGTAAGGGCTGAGATTTTGCCTCATAGGTTGCTGCTGCTGCTTTGGCGTCATTGAGTTGTTTTTGCAATCCACCCAAATTTTCCTGGACAATATTTTCAAGCACGGCGATAGAGGCTAATTTATCCTCCTTTGCTCGATTTATGTCAGCAACACTGGTAAATGATTTTAGTAAGATGTTATCTTTGTGTGCTTGAACTTCTGCTTGTTGTTTTATGATAGCCGCTTGCTTTTGTGCTTCACGCTGTTGTTCAATCAATTTAGCATCTGCGGCAATTTCAGCGTCTGATTTGCGTGGTGGTACGGTTTCAACAACATGACCCATCGGGCTAACCACTTCATAACCCGTATTGGAGACATCTGCCGGCACGGTGTTGGAGATCACGGTGTGGCCTTCTTTATCCTTATAGCGATAGTAATTATCTTGAGCACTAGCTTGGCTGATATTACAAAGAGTCATAAACAGGATATTTATCCAGAGCTTCGTTTTCATATGATCACCTAAAATAACCAGTTAAGACTATTATAGTTAAGCTTTAGAAAATACCATATTGTTGCCGATAAGCGGCCATTGGTTGGCGAAAAGCGCTAAATTCAGGCTCACTTTCTACAAAAGCCATGATATGAGCAAAGGTGATAATAGAGATCACATTGACCTGCATTGTAGACTCAATTTCTTGAATGGCTGATT
Source organism: Candidatus Berkiella sp. (assembly GCA_050247135.1). Lineage (GTDB taxonomy): Bacteria > Pseudomonadota > Gammaproteobacteria > Berkiellales > Berkiellaceae > Berkiella. The sequence continues at coordinate 6,454 of JBFWUT010000060.1, read as the reverse complement.
GTTCTGTTTGCCCCTTTTCTTGGCGATCCAAAGCCACAATGATCCCGGCAACCGTTGCATTGGCCCCATGGATAATTTGTAGAGATTCTCTAACGGCAGTTCCAGCTGTAATCACATCGTCGATGATCAGAGCTCTTCCTTGTAAGGGAGCGCCAACAATAATGCCGCCTTCTCCATGAGTCTTTGCTTCCTTGCGGTTGAAGCAATAAGGCACATTTTGTTGGAACTGCTCATGTAAAGCGATGCTGGTGGCACAAGCCAGAGGGATCCCTTTGTAGGCGGGTCCAAAAATAATATCAAACTTAAGCGAAGATTGATTTAAGGCTGCGGCGTAACATTCACCTAATGTTTTAAGCGATTCACCCGTATTAAATTGCCCGGCATTAAAAAAATAAGGACTCTTGCGACCTGACTTCAGTGTAAACTCACCAAACCGTAATGCATTGTGATTTAAAGCAAGTTCGATAAAGGTTTTTCGGTAGGATTCCATCGCGTGCCCTCTTTGCGCTAAACTTCGGGTTTTATTGGTGGGACTTAGAATGCGCATTATCACTATGAATGTCAACGGGATCCGCTCAGCGCAAAAGAAAGGAGCGCTTAGGTGGCTTGCTAAACAAAATGCCGATGTCATTTGTTTACAAGAAGTAAGAGCTCCAGACAGCATATTTGAGCAAGAAGCCTTCCAATTGCCTGGCTATTATTGCTTCTCAAAATGCGCGCAAAAAAGTGGTTATAGTGGAGTCGCTATTTATAGCAAAAAGCAACCTGACAAAGTCGTGCAACATTTGGAGTTCGAATTAGCGGATGATGAAGGTCGTTACATCCACATTGAACTGGGTGATTTGGTGATTGCATCTTTATATATGCCTTCTGGTACGAGTGGGGATAGTCGGCAAGCCTTAAAATATCATTTTATGGAAATTTATGAATCGATAATGCATCAATATCTCGCAACTAAAAGACCGCATATTATTTGTGGCGATTGGAATATTGCGCATAAGCAAATTGATCTCAAGAATTGGAAGTCCAATCAGAAAAATTCAGGATTTTTGCCTGAGGAGCGGGCATGGTTAGATAAAGTATTTGATCAAATCGGTTTTATCGATGCTTTTCGTGTTGTGAATCAACAACCTGACCAATACACCTGGTGGTCCAATCGCGCGAGAGCTTGGGAAAATAATGTAGGGTGGAGAATTGATTACCAAATTGTGACACCGGATTTACAAAATGCCATTAAGAGCGCTAGCATCTATCGAGATGAAAAGTTCTCGGATCATGCGCCGTTGACGATTGATTATAATTTATGATTTAAAGATAGCTGTGTAGGTTTGCGTATTCGATTTTTAACGTTCGCTTCATGAACTCGCGCCTAATTAATTAGGCGCTCAAACAGCCTTACGCTCATTTGTAAATAGCGAATACGTAACTCCTGGACCAAAAGATTTTTAAGGCAAATCCAATAACCGCTTTTGCTTAATAATCAATTCCTGGATCCCTTTTTGTGCCAAGCTCAACATGGCTGTTAAATCTTGGGTTTTAAAAGGTTTTCCTTCAGCTGTACCTTGCACTTCTATGAAATCATTGTGGGCATTCATGACCACATTCATGTCTGTTTCGGCATTGGCATCTTCTGCGTAATCTAAATCTAGCACCGCTTCATTTTGGTAGACACCCACTGATATTGCCGCAATCAGATACTTAAGAGGGTTCTTTTTTATCATTTTTCTTTTTTGCATCCAGTTGAAAGCTTCAACTAGGGCAATGCAAGCGCCCGTGATACTTGCGGTGCGAGTACCGCCATCGGCTTGAATAACATCACAATCGACGGTAATGGTATTTTCCCCTAAGGCTTCCAGTTCTACACAGGAACGTAAAGAACGACCAATTAAACGTTGTATTTCTTGTGAACGGCTAGCAGGACGCCCAGTGACGGCATCGCGCATCATGCGATCGCTCGTTGAACGCGGCAGCATACCATATTCAGCGGTTACCCAACCTTTACCTTGGCCCTTGAGAAAGCGAGGCACACCGGGGACCACGGAAGCGTTACAAATGACTTTGGTTTCACCAAATTCAACTAACACAGAGCCTTCTGGATGCTTAATATAGTTGCGGGTAAATTTAACGTCTCTGAGTTCATCACGTTTTCTAGCACTGGGTCGCATGGGTGACACCTTGAATAAAAAAGAAAGGTATTATATGCGTAAAACATAAATATGGTAGCATTTGCCGGTTATCGAAACCGATATCATTAAAAGTTAAATAATCAACTTTATCGACAAAGAGAGAGCAGATAATCCATGATTGCAAGTATGACTGCCTTTGCAAGAGCTGCACAATTACAAGAATGGGGGCAGGCGACGTGGGAATTGCGTTCAGTTAATCATCGCTATCTCGACTTAGTCTTCAAAATGCCAGAGGGATTTCGAGAATGGGAAGTAAAGTGGCGAAATTTACTAGCGCAAACGTTGTTGCGCGGTAAAGTAGAGTGCTATTTAAGCTTTATGCCGAGTGCTAAAGCAGCGCCACCGATACAGATTAACAATAACTTGGTTAATCAACTTTTAAATGGTGCCCAGAGCCTCGCTCAGCACGAAATGCTGTCACCTAAAATAAGAGTCATGGAATTGCTTCGCTGGCCAGATGTCGTCAGAGCGGGCAGTGCAGATTATTCCGAGCTAGAATTACCTTTAACAACCCTTTTGAGACAAGCGGCTGAGTTATTGGTAAAGACAAGGCAGCAAGAGGGTGCTGCACTGAAAGAGGTGATAGCCGCCAAATTAGAACAGGTTTTGTACCAAGTCAGCCTCGTCAAAGCAAGATTACCTTTATGCGTTGAGGCGCAAAAGCAAAAAATTCTGCAAAAGCTCGCTGAAATCGAGATGAATATCGATAAAGAGCGATTAGAGCAAGAGTTAGTTTTTTATGCCAACCGCATGGATGTCGAAGAAGAAGTTGACCGCTTAGTCACTCATGTGAAAGCAGTAGAGGAAGCGCTTGCAACGAAAGGGAGCGGTCGTCGATTAGATTTTTTAATGCAAGAAATGAACCGTGAGGCGAATACCTTAGCAGCAAAATCAGCCGATAGCTTAGTAACCAAGGCGGCAGTTGAGCTAAAGGTGATTATTGAGCAAATGCGAGAGCAAATTCAAAATGTGGAATAAACGATGAACGCTAAAGGAACGCTCTATATTATTTCTGCTCCCTCAGGGGGCGGGAAAACCAGCTTAGTCAATGCGCTATTGGCTAATCTCGACAATTTAACTGTTTCGATTTCGCACACAACCAGAGCGCCAAGAGTTGGGGAAATTGAAGGTAAAAATTATTTTTTTGTCGATGAGGCAACTTTTTTACAACACCAAAGTGCTGGCGTTTTTTTAGAGCATGCTAAGGTTTTTAACAATTGGTATGGTACTTCAAAAACATGGGTAATGACTGAGCTTGCCAAAGGGACCGATGTCATTTTAGAAATTGACTGGCAAGGGGCTCGTAATGTGAAAGCCCAGATGGATTGTGTGAGTATTTTTATTTTGCCACCCTCGCGAGATATTTTGCTGAAACGACTGATCAACCGCAGTCAAGATAGTGAACAAATCATTGAAGCTAGGATGCAGCAAGCGAGTGATGAAATATCACATTATCCAGAATATGACTATATCGTCGTGAATGATGACTTTGATACGGCCCTTCTGGATTTGATGGCCATAATTAACTCAAACCGTCTGCTGTCGCAAAAGCAGGAGGCGCGCCATAAAGAGTTACTTTCTTCTCTAGTAGGTAAATAAAACATGGGCTTAGAAGCGTAAATGCACTATTCGCGGCCTAATCAAATCGGTTAATATGGAAGAAGATCCCCGATAATATTCATTTTTGAGACTTAAGAGGATAAAAAATGGCTCGAATTACGGTCGAAGACTGCTTATCTAACGTCGCCAACCGCTTTGAATTGGTGTTGGTGGCTACTAAAAGGGCTAGACAACTAGCTATGACGGGAGCTGAACCCTTAGTGGCCTGGCAAAATGATAAGCCAACCGTCGTTGCTTTAAGAGAAATTGCGTTGGGGCATTTTACGAATGAGTTTTTAACGCAGCCTGATAATTAAGCTCATCCACTCATGGATGCCAAGAATAAAGGTGGTCAGTGTTTGCATTTACCGATTTAAGAGATGAACTGGCACTTTACTTACCTCCTGAGCAGGTTGAAGAGATCACTCACGCCTATCTGTTAGCTAAAAAAGCCCACGAAGGGCAAAAGCGCTATACCGGCGAACCCTATATCTCGCATCCCGTTGAAGTCGCACGGATTTTAGCGGGTCTGCACATGGACCATCAATGCATTATGGCAGCCATGCTCCATGATGTGATTGAAGATACGGCCATTGATAAATCTACTATCATCGAGCGATTTGGTGAAAAAGTCGCTGAGCTTGTTGATGGAGTGAGCAAATTAAAACAAATAAAGTTCGAAAGTCGTGAACTAGCCCAAGCTGAAAATTTCCGTAAAATGATGTTAGCAATGGCGCAAGATATACGCGTCATTTTAATCAAGCTGGCAGATCGTTTGCATAATATGCGCACATTAGCTTGTTTGCCCCCACCCAAAAGACGACGTATTGCTCTTGAGACATTAGAAATTTATGCCCCTATTGCCCATCGCTTGGGCATTAATCATATGCGGGTTGAATTTGAAGATTTAGGTTTTGCATCGCTTTACCCTTTACGTTACCGGGTCCTAAAAGAGTCGGTTAAACGAGCCCGTGGCAATCGCAAAGCATTGATTCACACTATCGAATCTGAAATTAAAAATAAGCTGCAAGGTGCTGGGTTAAGCGAGAGTCGTGTGTGGGGAAGAGAAAAGCATCTTTATAGCTTATATAAGAAGATGCATCAAAAGCGTTTATCATTGTCAGAAGTGATGGATGTCTATGCCTTTCGGATTGTAGTTGAAAAAATGCCTGATGCTTATCTTGCATTAGGATTGGTGCACAGCATTTACCGCCCGATTGCGAGACGCTTTAAGGATTATATTGCTATCCCTAAAGCAAATGGTTATCAATCACTGCATACCACATTAATTGGTCCACACGGAGTGCCGATTGAAGTGCAAATTCGCACCCAAGAAATGGAACACTTGGCAGAGAACGGCATCGCTGCCCATTGGTTATACAAAACCACTGAAAAAGTCACCTCCCAAGTTCACACCAAAGAATGGTTAAAAGATTTGCTCGAGTTGCAGAAGCACACAGGTAACCCAATTGAGTTTATTGAAAATGTTAAAATAGATTTATTTTCTGAAGCTGTTTACGTTTTTACGCCCAAAGGGAGTATTTTATCCTTGCCGCAAGGCGCGACACCGGTTGATTTTGCTTACCTTGTGCACACTGACATTGGTAACACTTGCGTAGGATGTAAAATTGATAGACGGCTTGCACCGCTTTCCACACGTTTGCGCAGTGGCCAAACTATCGAAATTATTACTGCGACAGGAGCCCATCCTAATCCTGCTTGGTTGACGTTTGCAGTAACGGGTAAAGCTCGTAACAATATTCGGCATTGGTTAAAAAACCAACAGTCTTCTGAATCACAGGCCTTGGGTAAGCGATTGCTAAATAGCGTACTAGTTGAAACTGATCAGACCTTAGATAATTTTTCACAAGATGATTTACAGGCCATTGTTAAAGACATGGGCCTTCATTCGGCTGAGGAGCTTTACGAGGATGTCGGGTTAGGTAAACGTATGGCGCCGTTGGTTGCAAAACGTCTGATGTCGTACACCACATCTTCTGAACAGCTATCGCAAGGTAAAAAACCAAAGCCACTTTCTATTAAAGGCACTGAAGGTTTGGTTGTAACTTATGCTAAGTGTTGCTATCCCATTCCGGGCGATCTCATCATTGGCAATCTTGCACAGGGGCAAGGTGTCGTGATCCATAAAGAGCGCTGCCATAAATTGGCTAAACTAAAAAAAATGAGTAATGAATACATTAATGTGGTGTGGGAAGATAAAGTGGTGGGTGAGTTTCAAGTACCCATTGTTGTTGATGTCGTTAATGGTCGCGGTGTGTTAGCTCAGTTAGCGAATGCGATTGCAGATTCTAATGCCAACATTATCAATGTACATGTTGATGAAAGAGATGGCTCACATAATACGGTTAAGTTTATTGTTTCAGTTCGTAATCGCTCTCATTTAGCAAGGATAATGCGTCGTTTGAGAATGGTCAATGAAGTCACACGCATTACTCGTGGGAAATGAATAACAGAAAAAATATAGCCTGGGATTGGTTTTCGCCGATTGCATCTATGAAAGGTGTCGGTGAAAAAATGGCCGAAAAATTAGCCAAATTACAGATTGCAACAATAGGGGATTTGTTGCTGCATTGTCCCTTTCGTTATGAAGATCGCTCCCATCTCACACCGATTAAAGACGTCCTTCCTGATAGGGCTTGTGTCATTCA
>JBFWUT010000059.1:0-13129 GCA_050247135.1 Candidatus Berkiella sp. | reverse complement strand
TTGATAGACAAATTCACAGCTACTAAATCACCTGCGGTAAATTGTCATATGTAAACTACTTTTTGTTCATGAGTTGCCGTCACATGATGTGAAACAGTTGAGGCATTAATAGCATTTGAAATAGCAATAGCACTGGCGGTAGCATCTGTTGTTGATATAGTATCATCGCTTACCGTAGTCGCTCTTATGTTAACATCGTTAATGGTTAACATGCCGCCAGTAATGGGCGTTAATGTTCCTGAGTTTACCAAATTCGAAGCTGTCGAATTTAATTGTGTCGAGCTAGATGCGATAGAGATGGGATCAATAGTCACTGCAAAAATCGCATTACCACTATTAGTACGATTTTTGAGACATCGCGCTAATGTTTTAGATAATTCATTAGGATCTGAAAAGAAATCGCCACCTAATGCTCCATCGGTTGATATCCCCTTTTTGTGTTGCGCATTAAATGTACTCGCAATGGTAATGGCAATACGACCCAAAGCATTTTCTGATGAGGTTAAGACATCTCGCTGCAAAGATAAAAGACCACCCAGCTTTCCCCCTTTCAAGTTATTACTAATCACCTCAGTTGAGGATTGTGAAACAATCGCAACGTCAGTTCTGGTTGAATCTGTTGAATTAGGGATGGCCGCCAAACTATTAAAGGTACCATTAATGACCAAGGCTTGACCATTACCAATAAACACGTTCATGGCACCGTTATCTTGCGTAATAGCAGAAGTGCTCACATATTTTGATAAATCTAATACCAATTGCTCTCTTAAGTCGAGTAAATCGTTGGGCTCTTCCGCAAAGGTATTCGTGCCGGTATTAATGATTTTGACGTTAATCTTCGCAATCTGATCCGCTATCCCATTGATTTCGTGAATAGAGCCCCGTAACTGAGTATTAATGTTATTATATTGCGATGAAATTTGTTCCGATAAATCAGTAAAGCGATTTTCCAGCACTTGCCCTTGTGATAATAGTAATTGTCTAGCTGATGAAGAGTCTGGGTTCGCATTTAAATCTTGAATGGCATTAAAAAATGTATTTAAAACCGATGTTATCCCAGTTGCTGGATCGGAAAAAACATTATCGAGTTGATTAATGACTTGAGAATAGGTATCAAACTCATTGTAGTTTGATTGTTGTGTACGTAAGGTTGTGGTTAAAAATTGATCAACGACACGTCTTGTACCTTGTACCTCAACACCGGTTCCAGCGAATGATGCACCCATTTGCACTGAGTCACGAGCAGATAGCATCGTAACTTGCCTACTATAGCCAGGAGAGCTGGCATTAGAAATATTGTGCGCAATGGTATCCAGTGATTTTTGCGCAGCCATTAATCCTGATGTACCAATTCCAAGAATATCACTCATCTTCTATAACCAGTCCTTATACTTCATTTAATGAAGGATGATTTTCATAAATTGCCAACACTTTATTGGCATAATCTGGGTCAGTTGCATAACCTGCATTTTGCAGCTCGGTTAAGAAGGCTTTAGGATCATTCGCATTCGCCAAAGCTTTCTCATAGCGTTTAGTTTGCAACAAGGAAACATAATCTAAAAAGCTTTCAAGCATCGTAGCATAGGATTTAAACTCAGCGACTTCGCGAACCGGTTGTTTATTCACATATTCTGTTGTTTCTGCCGCCACTTTATTTTCAGCACCTTTTGCCTTAATACCAAAGAAATTGTTAGCATTTTGAATAACATGCTTGCCCCACCCTGTTTCCAAAGCGGATTGCGCCACTAATAGTTTAGGATCGATGCCAATTATTTTGGCAACTTGTTTGGCAAAGGGTAAAACCGATTTCACATAATTATTAATATCCGTGTTGGCGGTTGATTTAACCTCTGGCTCTGAAACAACGGGGTCTTTTTTAACGATCCCTTTTTCTTGGCTATTTTTCGGTTGTTTAGCCGTTATAAAAGGCGTTAGTTCAACCGTTTTCTGAACAGGCAGACCATTTGGCATCGTACCTTGTAGTTGCTTCAATATCATGTCAGCCAAACCAATACCACCTGCTTTTGATAACGATAAAGCCATTTGCTGGTTAAGCATGTCCTGATAAAAGTCCTCTTGTTGACGTCCATAGAGATCGGATTTAAATGCTTCATTTGCATCTTGCATGTTTTTCATCACCAACTGCAAAAACACCGACTCTAATTGACTCGCAATGACTTTTAATTGTTCTTCTTTATTTACTTGGCTATCACTCTTTAATTGCTTGAGAGATGCAAAGTCATAATAATTAAAGCTATTGTCAAATTTAGTTTCCATTATGCCTCTATATAATTTCCAAATCAGCTTGTAGCGCACCTGCTTGCTTAAGCGCTTCTAAGATTGCCACTAAATCACCTGGCGCTGCACCCACTCTATTTATGCCGTTTACAATCGCTTCCAGTGAAACTTTGGCATTAATCAAGAATACGCGTGCATTGGGCTGATTAATCGATACTTCAGATTTAACCGTTTCTGCTGTAGTACCTAGCGAAAATGCTTGAGGTTGTGAGACTTGTTGCGTTTCACTCACGGTAACAACCAAGTTACCATGTGCTACCGCGGCAGGACCCACAGTCACGTGTTTACCTATCACAATAGTGCCCGTTCTTGAGTTAACAACAACTCGAGATCTCATTTCGCCAGGAATGAGTTCTAAGTTTTCTACAGCTGATACAAAGGTCACTTTGTCGGTCAGATCACAAGGCACATGAACCTTGATGGATGACGCATCTAAGGGAGACGCGGTGCCTGGACCTATATATTCATTAATGACATCCGTCAGTCTTTTAGCTGTAGTAAAATCTGCGTAGTGTAAGTTGAAAATCAGGGCATCAGTTTGCGTAAACGGACTGGGAACCCCCCGCTCAACAATGGCGCCATTGGGAATTCGACCCACCGACGGTACATTGACCGTGATTTTTGAACCATCCTCACCTTCAGCTGATAACCCACCCACAACCAAGTTACCCTGTGCTACAGCATACACATTGCCATCAGCCCCTTTTAAAGGTGCCATTAATAGCACACCACCACGCAAACTCTTCGCATTACCCAATGATGAAACCGTCACATCGATTTTTTGCCCTGGTTTCACAAAAGCAGGAAGTTCCGCATGTAAGGCAACGGCAGCAACGTTTTTAATGCTGGGGTTAATGTTATCGGGGATCGTCACACCCAACTTATTTAACATATTTTTAAATGATTGCTTGGTGAAAGATTCAGAGTCACCTGTCCCATTTAAACCCACTACCAGCCCGTAACCGACTAATTGGTTACTGCGAACACCTTGAATGGAAGCCAAATCTTTAATGCGTTCAGCCTGTGCCACATTCATCATGAACAATGTTAATAATGCAATCCATCTTATTTTCATGGTATTCCCTTAAATGGGCCAGTATGGGCTAGATAAGAAACGTGTTAACCAACCCTGTTTATTTTGATTAGCAAATGTGCCTGTTCCACTATAGGAAATCCGAGCATCGGCAATTCGGTTTGAATCAATCGTGTTATTAGGGCTGACATCTTCTGGGCGGATAATCCCTGATAACCGAATGTATTCATTACCGTCGTTAATGTTAATCCACTTCTCACCGCGCACAAATAAATTACCATTTGGGTAAATTTGAGTCACCACCACTGAAATGGTTCCTGATAGTTTATTATTCTGCTTGCCATCTGCCGTACCGGTGAAAGAGCGTTGTGAGTTAATATTGGTTGCCAAACCCAAATTGGCGGTCGTTGTTAAAGGGATTGGCAGTTCTTTAGGAAACTTCCATTCAGCCGCAGGAGGCGATATGCCGAATAATGTTGGCTCAGGCGTGGTATTTTGATCATTCTTCTGATACGTGTTCTCTGCTTTTTTGGTAGCATCAGTCTTTTCTGTTAACATCACCGTGATTAAATCACCCACATGATGCGCTTTGATATCTTCATATAATGATAATGAAGTCCCTTGTTGCAAATAATAGATTGAACCCATATCAGGGGTTTGAATAGGCATGCGCTCAGGGATCACTGGTGCAAAATTGGGATCATTTGGGAATTCAACAAGGTTCTGACTACATGCTCCCAATGTTACCGTGGACACTAGCAGCACGATTTTCAAAGTCGTTTTCATGGCTTTAGTATCCTACTTATAAAGTTTGTGATAAATATTGCAACATTCCGTCCACTGTCTCTACTGCTTTCGCATTCATTTCATACGCACGTTGCACTTCGATGAGTCGCACTAATTCTTCAACAACGTTAACGTTAGAGCTTTCCAATGACCCTTGGTAGAGAACGCCTAGATCATTTTGGCCGGGATTACCTGTGGTGGCTGAACCACTGGCTGATGTTTCAATAAATTGGTTTTCACCAATCGGTTGCAAACCAGTAGGATTAATAAAATCAGCCAGTTGGATGGTTCCCACTTGACTTGGGGTGGTATTGCCATCTGTTAATACCGATACCGTTCCATCATTACCAATAGTAATACTTAAAGCATTTGAAGGTATGGTAATCGCTGGCTGTAATGGATATCCATTTGCAGTAACGATCTGGCCGGTACTGCTTAACTGGAAGCTACCATCACGCGTATATGAAGTTGAATTATCGGGTCTGAGTATTTGAAAATACCCTTGACCATTGATGGCAAGATCCAGCGGGTTTTCTGTTTGAATCAAAGTCCCCTGAGCTTGAATTTTCTGAGTGGCAACAGTTCTAACGCCCGCTCCTAACATCAAACCTGTTGGGATTTCTGTCTGTTCAGATGATTGCGCACCTGGTTGGCGAACATTTTGATAAAAGAGATCTTCAAATATTGCCCTACCCTTCTTAAAGCCGGTAGTACTAACGTTAGCTAAGTTATTGGAGATCTCTCTTACATTGAGATCTTGAGCGCTTAAGCCGGTAACGCTAACCGATAGTGCTGGGTGCATAGTCGTTCTCCTAAAAAAATTAACTTAACGCGATCGTTCTATCTGACGATTGTGCGTTTTCTTTTGCTATCGATAACAATTTTAATTGGATTTCAAATTGTCTTGATAGCGTTATCATATTCATCATAGATTCAACAACATTGACATTACTTGTTTCTAAATATCCACTGACTAGCTGTACTGAGGCATCAGGCTCTGATGGTGTATTAGACTTTGTACGAAACAAACCATCAGACATTTTGACTAAATCTTCGTTTTTTGGCTTAACTAATTTCAGGCGATCAATGACTATCGTTTTAGAATTTTTACCATCATGGCTGGTTGCGGTAATCGTGCCATCAGTGCCTATTTCAATTTTTTGTCCTGCGGGCAAGGTAATGGGACCACTAGCCCCTAACACAGGAATGTTTGATGCCGTGACCAGCAAACCTTCATTGGTGACTTGCAAGCTACTAGTACGAAGGTAAGATTCACTACCATCTTTTGCTGCTACTGTCAGCCACCCTTCCCCATTAATTGAAACATCCATCACATTACCCGTTGGCATGAGACCGCCGGGAGAAAAATCTGTCACTGATCCATCAATTGTTGAGTAAATTCTTGAGGGTAGCGTATCTAATTGATCTTCTAGCACACTAACAAATTGGGGATGATCAGCTTTAAATCCGGGCGTATTAGCGTTGGCCAGATTGTTAGCATTCATTGCTTGCGCATACATAATGTTTGCGCCGCTTGATGAACCTACATAAATCATCCCATCCATGGTCTAGACTTCCCTATTAACGTAAATTAATAATCGTTTGTGTTACCGCATCGGCTGTTTTAATCGATTGCGCGTTGGCTTGGAAGTTACGCTGCGCTACAATTAACTCAACTAATTCATCGGTTAATTCCACGTTTGAGTTTTCTAACGCCCCTGATTGTATTGAACCTAATTCAGCTGTACCAGGTGCACCGATGAGTGCAGATCCCGATGAAAAGGTTTCAACCCAACTGGTGTTACCTTGGGGATTCAACCCTTGCACGTTACCAAAGTTGGCTAAGGCAACCTGACCTAACGCTAAGGATTGACCGTTGTTATATTTAGCAAAAATCACCCCTGAAGAATCGACGTTAACCCCTGCTAGCAAACCGGTTGAATAACCGTTTTGACTTAATGCTAATACGGAGAAAGGGGCACCATATTGTGTCGAGTTATTAAAATTCATACTCATGACCTGTGGGCCTAAAGCGCCCCCAGTGGGTGTCCAGCCACTAATGCTGATGGGGTCTGAGCTGGTTTGCACAATACCGGCTTGTGCTCCAGCGGTTAAATTAGCATGCCCTGGGTTGGGTCCACCAATGATGATCCCTTGATCATTAGTGGTGGCTAAACTAACCGTTCCACGTTGTACTTGATCCAACGCAGCGCCGCCGTTTAAATCAAAGTTAACGAAATTGGCACCCGTTGCTTGTGTGCCATCAGTGGTTAACTGAATATTGCGGGAATCAGCGGCGGTTAAAATAATGGAAGTCCCTGCACCACCTGGCTGTGTTCCAATCACACCGGTGGTGGCTGTTTGAGCATTAATTAACCCTAGAAGATCGGCTGCATTGGCATTCACGCCCACAATAGGCACATTGTTAATGTTAAAGTCACCTGCTGCAAGATTACCGAATGAAGGGACACCTAAATCAACAATATTCGGATTCACGCTCGCCGTCACACCATGCTCAGCTGTACTCTGGTTAATCGCAGCAGCAATCGCAATGGAGCTAGCCGCGTTGTCGGTGGTAGAGGAACCATCTGAAGAACTTGAACTGGCGGTAATAGCCACACTATTAATGGTTAAATCATTTAAATTTAACGTTTGTAATGAAGTCGAATTTACCAAACCCGATGACGTACTTGTGACAGGGCCTGGACCATAATAGGTCGCTGGCGTGGCTGGGTTATTGGTAACATAACTACCCGATTGATTAAAAACTAACGTATAAGGCAAAGCTAATTCACCAGAAGGATATTGTACTGGTGGAACCCCAGCTGGTGGTGTGCTGGCTGTTGGTGTTACGTCAGAACCATCAACCCCAACATAAACGCGCCAGGTATTTTCAGCATGCGCTTTCACAAAATAGCTGGTCATAATGTGTGAGTTGCCCAAGCTGTCATACAATGTCGTTGAGGTAGAAGAGTTATATGTTGTCGGATCAGGCGGTTGCGCTGGCGTAAATCCGGTTAAAAATGGCGCTGTGGGAGGAGAAGCGGTTGCATCTAAGTTAACGTTGACGTTAACAGTGCTCGTGGCTTTTGGCGCCAAAGTCGCACTGTTGATTTGCAAGTCTGTTTGCGCACCGGTAATGGTACCTGAACTGTCGGCTAAGAAACCCCGTAAATGATGTCCGGTATCATTCACAATATTTCCGGCTTTATCAACACCGAATGATCCAGCGCGAGAATAAGAAATACTCCCGTTATTGCTTAATATAAAGAATCCTTTGCCCGATACCGCTAAGTCAAGGTTATTATCGGTAAAGCTGATTTGCCCTTGGCTAAATTGTTGAGTTACCGCTGAAAGTACCACGCCAGAACCAATAGCGGTTTTACCACCGCCTAAACTTGAGTTAGCATAAATATCAGCAAATTCAGTACGCGAGCTTTTAAAACCATTGGTACTGACGTTAGCAATATTATTACTGATAACGCTAAGTTCGCTGGATGTTGCTTTTAAACCACTAAGTGCCGAGTTAAAATCCATTGCTATGTCCCTTCAATAAACTATTTAGTACTAACTAATTGTTTTAATATCGTCGATTGAAATTCTTCCATAACCCGATACATTTAACGTAACCGGCTGTCCATTTTTATTAATAGTGACACTATCTACATTGGCTGAGATGTAAGTATCGATTTGTTTTTCAGTACCTTGAATATCTGCTTTTGCCACAAAACGATAGACGCCAGAGGGTTGCGCGTTGCCACCATCATCTAAACCATCCCAAACAAACCCTAACTCACCTCTTTGAGCGGCATTCATTTTCACAGTTCTAATGACTTCGCCTTGTTCATTGCGAATTTCCATTTGTACATTGGTTGCATAATCCGGTACATTAATGCTGCCTTTCACATTGCTACCTTGCATGTACAGACCATTATCTGTTTTAACCTCAACATTCTTGCCTACTAGCGTTGAAGCTTGTAATGCTTGGTTTGAATTTAAGCTGTTGGCAATCTTGTTAAAGGCGGTTTCCATATTACGGATCCCTTCCAAGGTACTAAATTGCGCTAATTGTCCCAAATACTCCGCTCCGTCTCTTGGTTCTAACGGATTTTGATTACGAAGCTGGGTTACAAATAACTGTAGAAACTCATTCTTTTCTGATTTATCTTTTTGTGGCTTTAATGGGGTGTTAAGGCCAATATCGCTCAGATTAACCCCTTGTAAACCGCCCGTTTCGCTCATAGTATTCACCTAACTATTTTCCAAGATTAATTGTATGTTGCATCAATTCTTTTGATGCTCTCATCATTTCTGCATTTGTTTGATAGGTTCGCGAAGCCGAAATCATATCGGCCATCTGATCTGCTACATTCACATTAGATAAATAAACATACCCATTTGCATCTGCTTTTGGATTACTGGGGTCGTATCTCATTTGTACATCTTTATCACTTTCTAAGATCTGTGATACTTCAATACCAACAACCGATCCCTCGCCCATTGCACCTTCTAACGCATCCATATGAACACTATTAAATACAGGATGTCTTGAGCGATAGGCTTCTTCTGGCGAGCTAGCCACAGTTTCAGCATTGGCTAGATTACTTGCGATGGTATTCAAGCGTAAGCTTTGCACGCTCATCGCCATACCTGCCACATCAAAGACATTAAATGTAGACATTACTATTCGCCTCTAATCGCTGTGGTAAATTGTTTAATTTTCATGTCAATAATACGTAAACTAGCTAAGTAGCGAAGATTATTTTCAGCAAATTTTGCACTTTCAATCTGGGTATCAACCGTGTTTCCATCCAGTGAACTTTGTAAGGGCGCACGCTCAAATAATTCAGCCCCCATCATGGTGTCACCACTTGTTAAATGCATGGGGTTAGTTGAAACCATTCTGCTACTTTGGTTGTTACTGACGCCCTTTAAGACATCATTAAATTCCATATCCTTTGCTTTATAACCTGGGGTGTCCGCATTAGCGAGATTACTTGCCAATAGCTCTGCTCTTTTAACTCTGAGGTTAAGCGCTTGCTCATGGATCCCAAAAAGATTGTCTATGTTCATTGTTTAACCCTATCCCTTCGTTATTCTCTTAATTGCAACAACGATGCCAATTTTAAAATAATCTAAATATCAATAGGTTATGATTTTTATCAATGAAATCGGTCGCTAATATCGGCAATCTATTTCCGCATTTGCCAGGTGTCTTCCGGAATTGAAACTGGCATAGTTTATGCAAAACACAATAATATGGATTAATGTGTCAACAATTTGACACGCATTGGTAAAGGCTCAAGGACGAATGAAGAAATTATCTATAGCTTTATTGATGAGTTGCCAATTGACCTTGGTCAATGCCAATGAAATACATCAGCCAGCATTGATCTATGAAGCTGTCGAAAAGCACGTTAATGTAGAGTTATCACGCGCACCCAGTGCTCTAAATGATATCAAGACCCATATTGGCACCATTGACAGCCGTGTTCGATTGCAGGCTTGCGAACGTCCTTTAAATACCATCACAGAATTTGGCAACATCCAGCAAAAGCACCTTACCATCAAAGTGAGTTGCGATGCACCGGTTAAGTGGTCGCTGCGTGTGCCTGTAAAATTGCAGATCTTTCAACCAGTCGTTATTGCCGCCATGCCCATTCCCCGTGATCAAGTTATTAGTGCTAATGACATACAGATCCATAAGCAAGACGTCAATCAGCTCAATGATGGATATTTTCAAACTGAAGAAGAAATTATCGGATTATCCACGGTCAAAACCATTCAACCAGGTGCTGTCATTAAACGTCATATGGTAAGACAGCCTATAGCTATTCGTCGTGGTGAAACCGTCAAAATTGTGATCATATCGCCTGGCTTCACTCTAGAGGCAGATGGCGTTGCACAAGCAGATGGCGCTATCGGCGATACTATTCGAGTCAAAAATTCGCGTTCTAACAAGATGATAGATGCTAAAGTTAAAAGCAGTGGTACAGTTTGTATTTAATCGCTACAGGGAGTCGACATAATGTGGATTGAGATGAATAATTTAAATTTGGAATTATATAGCCTGACCACGCAAAAAGGGCAACAAAAAGAGCCTCAATCTAAGGAAGTTAAACCTGAACTTCCTCCTGCTGAACTCAAAGGGACTCCTTCGTCAGAGATCTCCTTACAGCTACAAAAATTTCAACAAAAAATCCATGAAGTCCCTTTAGTCAATGAACAAAAGGTGAGTGCTTTAAAGCAGCAAATTGCTGATAAAACCTTTGGGATCCAAAATGGGACTACCGCCAAAGAAACTGCGTTTCGAATCGCAGATAAAATGCTCAATATGGAAAATGACTTATTTGGTAAAAAAGCTTAAGGAATCAGCATGATAGAGCTAAACTCATCGTTTTTAATACGTTTTGAATCTGTACTACGAACACTTAAAATCAGACTTGGTTCCTTTCAACAGTTTCTAGATGAAGAAAAGGAGTTGCTCAATAAGCAAGACCTTGAATCATTAGAAGCTTCTACTTTAAAAAAGCAGACTTTTATTAATGATGTTCAAACGAGCATGAATGAGTTGAAAGACTGCTTAAATAGTCAAGCTTTTGAAGAAAAGAACATCCAAGCGCTTATTGATCTCTATGAACCACAAAAGCGTCAAGAAATTCATGCGCTCTGGAATGATGTTAAAATAGCGTTAGAACAATGTGATCAAAAGAATTTACTCAATGGCATTCTGATTACCACCATGAAAAATTTAAATGATGTATTACTGCGCATTGTAGCACAACGACCAAGTGAGTCTACTTATTCTAATCAACTCAATCATACAAGTGATCCGGTTTCAACACGAGAACATAAAGCATGAAATGGCTCAGGGTATTTAAGTCTTTATTGCCGGTTAAAGATAAAGCGACCTACGTTGACTCAGAGGTTCTTTATATTGACCGTGCTTTATGTGCCCTAAGAGATCGACAACAATCCATTACAGTGCAATTTTACCGTTGCCAAACGCCTTTTGTTAGCACCATCCTTTACGTGGATCCTACACGCGAGTTTATCTTACTGGATGAAATGAACCACAATGAAGGGAATTTGCTAGCGGTCAATGCTGAACCGTTTGCCGTTAAAGCGCAGTATGGCGAAGAACTTGTCATTTTTGAAGGGAAGGTAAACCGCATCCAAGCCATGCGTGGGATCCGGTGTTATCGTGTGGATTACCCCAAGGCCATGGCACATAGCAAACGTCGCGGTTGCCCGCGCTTTGTCTTACCTGACGACAAAAAAGCGGACTTATTTGTAACTCACCTCCCTCACATTAAAGCCATAATTAAAGATATCTCTATGGTAGGGGTTGCCATCGCTATTCCAAGACAGTTGCGTCATGTCTTACATGCGTTATTAGATGGCACCGAATCTCGCCTTATTCTCCCCAACGCCCCAGGACAAGGTTTTGCGATCACCGTTAAGAACTACCGCAATGATTTTGATCATCAGCAGCTGATTTTAGGCTGTGAATTTGTTAATTTAGATAATACCCGCCTGAAACTGTTGGCTAAGTTGTTAACGCAAGCAGCCTAGTTACTTGCGGACAACCCTTTTGGGTGGCTTGGGTATTTCGTCAAGGTCACTATCCTCTTGTGCCAACTGTGCTGCATAAATAGCATCTTCTTCATCTTGAAGCTGTTGTGCAAGAAGTTCAGATTGCCTTTCCTCTTCATACCGTTGCTGTTGACGAATAAAACGAGGATCTTGGGCAGCAGGAGTAAAAGTACGAGCAGGCGTCAACAATGAAGGAAGCGCCTTTTTGGGGGCTAGAACCTTTGCTTTGGCACTATGAATAGCCGCAACAACCAATTCCCTTAATTGAGCATCACTTAATTCAGGGCCGATTTTTGCTAATCGTCTCTTAATGGTGCCAAAAAGTTGCACGGTTTGCTCAAACAGCTGCTCACGGCTGATAGGATCAACCCCTTGCGTTCTGGCATTGAGTCTCTCATTTTTTTTGATATCTTCAGGATCATCAGGAGATTGATTCAAATAGAACTCATGCAATAACCGGTGCATGGCTTGATAAATATCCTCAAATAATTCGCTTTTGATGTTGCCAAGCACACCCTTAATGCGCTTTTCAAGAGCGCTGTCGCGTTCATGAAAGTCTTGATCTCTTGATGTATCAGCTATTCTTTGCGGATCCGTTACGCACAACAGCAATGCAGTGAAACGATCTTTCAACACCTCTTCTGAAAACTGCAGATCGCCTAATAGATCATAAATTAATTCAACAATCGGTAAGATATATTCATTTTCTAATTGGTGCTTTTGGATATCAGATGCTTTGGGGCTTGCCAGCATGGTTATGGCCTTTGGGTCAATTCAACTGCGGCAATTTTAGCAAACTATCTATGAATATTAAATGCGATGCTTAAAAGAAGTTTCTCGGCTGGCTTTGTGACGGAGTCCTTTCCGTCATATCCTACATTTCTTGATGTTGTTGCTGTTGCAATACTTGCTGCACGGCATCGGTAGCAAGCGCAGGAGGAGCAATAGAATTGTCGCCACTGTCTGAGCTTGGTGAAGATGTTGCAGCCGGTTCACTTGACTGTGTGGTTGCAGGGGGCTCTGCGGTCGGGGCACTGCTTTGTGGCGAGCTAGCATCATTGGATGCCAATCCATCGAGTGATTGATTCAACGACGATGGCTGTTCCACCACATCGCCTACCGCTAAGGTAACGTCAAACGCTTTCAGTGTGGAGCCATCTTCAAAATGCAGCAGGCTAGCACCATGCACCGTGTTGCCATTCATATCTTGTACGACACCATCGGTGTGCAGATCTAATTGGTTAACGCCCATATCCATTAATGTCTTGTATTCGCCAGATTGAGATATCCCATCGTGATTAATATCCTGCCAGATCCCAAAGTGCTGCCAACCCTCATCATCGATAGTCAATAAGCCATCATGATTGGTATCAAAGACATTGCGTAAGGCTTCCATATCGGTTTTAGCAGTAGGGT
>JBFWUT010000058.1:0-14271 GCA_050247135.1 Candidatus Berkiella sp. | reverse complement strand
TGTATAACGATATGATTAAATGGCTAGCAGCAGAGCTTAATGCACCTGAACCTGTGATCGGTGAAAAACCACCACAGCGATTAATTAACAGTAATAAGCGTTGCCTCAATCACAAGATTATTTCGTATGGTTATCAATTTCAGTATCCCACTTTTAGAGAAGGGTACCGCAGCATATTAGAACAACGATGACCAGAGAAGACAGAAATTGATACCGCGGCTAAGCCGCGGCACAATTAAGAGGGAGAGTTAGAATCTAAAACGATTGGCAGAGACGCCATCTAATTGAGCGTATTCTTCGTCTTGCATTTGTTGTGCCAGCAATAACGAAGTGGCTTCTTCTTGTTCCCTGCGAACACGCTCTTCTTCTTCATGTTGTAATTGCATCGCTAATGCTAATGAATCCGCTTCATCTTGTCTTTCTGCTTCAAGGCGAGCTTCAAAGCTTAAAAACTGAAATTTTGCACGGCGGTTATTATGCGTTGCTAAACCCCGATCGGATTCGGTGGTCAGTCCTGTTCTTGCGCCGGTTGCATTGTGCACTTTGCCTTCGTCAAATTGCTTGGCTAAATCTTTTAAATTGGTACCCGTTGCCATTTTGTGTTGCCTCTATAAAGCGTATAAACCACTCTATAGTAGCGAAATAGGGGGCATTTTCTCTAATGCTAGGCGATAACCGCTCCCAATTACCCGATTAACAAATCGTGGCTATCACCGCAATGATGCCCAGCAAGGCCGGCAAATCAACCAGATAGGAAATCACGGTGCCAAAAAGCACGGCTTTGAAGAGCTTCCAGGAAATATACAATTCCCTATCATAGAAATACCAAACCGTGAGCAACCATTCTCCCAGACGAATGGTGGTGAGTAGTAAAAAGTAAATATCGGTGTCACGCCCACCAACAGGTGCGCGCCCTGATGTGACCTGAATATTTAAAGCGCCGAGTAATAAAAAATTCAGCGCTGCGCCAACCACAAGACCTAAAATGGCGCGAAAAATACCCACTTTCCAAATACTGTGCTTTTTGCCATAAAGATGATTGAGATATTTTGCATAACCAGAGTAACAAAGAAATTTCAGAAAAAAATAGAAAAGCGATCCAAGAATAGGGACAATAATCATATCAACACTCCTTGTTGATTTTTACTCTATGGCGAATGAGGACCCACAGCTGCAAGTGGTTTGAGCATTAGGATTTTTAACGACAAAATGAGCACCTTGTAAACTTTCTTGATAGTCGATTTGTGCGCCCATGAGATACATCATACTTAATGCATCGACCACCACTTCTACCGTATTGCTTTCGACTTCTTTGCTCACGATGGTATCGTCTTCTTTGGTTTCTTCGTCAAAGGCAAAGCCATACTGAAAGCCAGAGCAACCACCGCCTGTAATATAAACCCGCAATTTAAGGTTGTAGTTCCCCTCTTCGGCGAGCAACTCTTGCACTCGCTTAGCGGCCGCATCGGTAAATGTAATGGCCTCACTCATAAAAAACCTTTTCAGTAGCCTTTATTAATATAGATGGTTCATTTTAACGTAAAGTTCCCCTAACTGACAGCGTGCTTAGACGTATCTACTGACCAGGGAAACTGCTGCTGCACTGTCGGCCAGCCACGCTCCGGCTTTAAAGTGACCAAAACACTCTGTGCTACAAATTGCGGAGGCAAGCTTAATTCTCCGCTTAATTCCTGCAAATATCGAAATTTAAAGGACAAGCCATCATTACTGCCTGAGTTCACATACTTAACAGGCAAAAGCATGGTCTTATCACCAACCCTGCCAATAATGACCATGGTAACCAAACCCTCAATATGCTCAGCGGAAGCAAATTGTTTGCTCAGCACCACCAAATAACGGTAACTATCTTGGCCATTGGGAAACACCTGAAAGTTTTTGATTTGTACGCCTTGCTTGGGCACGGTCCCAGATACGGTTTGATACAAATTCATATGCTGCGACAACTCAGCATTGTTGGCTTGCAAGGTTCGTAAATAACCGCCGAGATTTTTCTTGGCTTCAGATTCTATTTCAAAATTGCGTTTGGCAATAATCAGCTCTTTTTGAATGCGGGCATTCTCATCACTTAATTGCTTCACTTGCTCTAATAAGGCAGATTGGGTTGTAACCGATTGCTCTTGGATTTTTTTGGCTTTTAAACCAGCTCTGTAAGTCACGAATCCAACAATAATGAGCATCACGAGACACGTGCCAATTGAGAGACGATTACGCAACGGCTTGTCCTGCTGCATGCTTTTTCCTTGAAAATGGGATTAGGGTATACTCGTTCGCCTGACAATCACACCCTTCAGGATACCTTTGTTATGTTATGGGTAAAAGCTTTTCATATCATCGCGATGACCGCCTGGTTTGCAGGCTTATTCTATTTACCCAGGATTTTTGTTTATCATGCTGACATACCAAGAGCGGATGAGGCAGGAAACCAACGTTTTTGTATCATGGAGCGACGCTTATATTGGGGGATCATGACACCCAATGCCATTATTACCTTATTACTGGGCGTGGGATTGGTCCATATGATGGGTTATTCCTTTAGCTCGCCCCCACTTTGGCTGGCTGTCAAATTAGCGCTCGTGGCATTGGTCATTTTCTATCATATCTATTGCGGCAGACTCATCAAAACCTTCAAACAGGGCAAGAATACCCGTTCGGCCTTGTTCTACCGCATTTTTAATGAAGTCTCGATTCTGATTTTTGCAGGGATTGTATTGTTAGTGGTGTTAAAACCGACTTAAATTTCAATCATCTCAAAATCATCTTTCATTGCGCCACAATCCGGGCAACGCCAATTCAAAGGAACGTCTGCCCACTTTGTTCCTGCGGGAATACCTTCATCTGGCTTTCCGTGTGCTTCATCATATATAAAGCCACATAACAAACACATAAATCGTTGCATGAATATTCTCTTTCGTCACTGGAATAAAACTGGGGGGGATTCTCTCACGAATAGACAAGCCAGGGAATATTGAACGCCCATGGAAAATTGGTGTTATACTCAAAATCAATCCAGATGAATAGAAAAGCCAAATCATGTACAACGCAGATCCTACTATTCCAGTTGTAATGTCTTTCTCAGCCTCCGATCCCTCTGGCGGTTCGGGGATCCAAGCCGATATTGAAGCGCTGGGCTCTATGGGTTGTCATTGTGCCCCAGTTATTACTGCGATTACTGCGCAAGATACCACCAATGTTTACCAATTTTTCCCCACACCAAGCCGCTTAGTACGTGATCAAGCCCGGGCGGTATTAGAAGATATTCGCGTTGCTGGTTTTAAAATCGGCATATTAGGCTCGATTGAAAATGTTCGTGCAGTCCATCAAATATTAACAGATTACCCGGATCTGCCCGTGGTGTTAGATCCGGTTTTACATATCGGCGCAAAAGCAAAATCGTTTGATCCTGCTATTTTAGAAGCGATGGTTGCGCTTATTTTACCGTATGTCACCATTTGTACACCGAATGCCAATGAGGCACGATTGTTAGCCTCAGAAGCCGATACCTTAGATGCCTGCGCGCAGGAAATTATGGCGCATGGTGCCGATTATGTGTTAATCACAGGGCAAAATGTCACCCCTAACAAAGTCACTAATTCTTTTTACGGTAACTACCGCCGTCTTGAGGTATTCCAGTGGGACAGGCTCGATAATCATTTCCAAGGTTCTGGTTGTACTCTCTCTGCAAGCATCGCTGGCTTATTGGCCCAAGGGATTGCCCCCGTTTCAGCCGTACATCAAGGGCAGGAATACACTGCTGAATGTTTAAAACAAGCCTATCGCTTAGGCATGGGGCAACATTTACCCAATCGGCTTTTTTGGTCACGTGAAGCCTCTTTCGAGTATGATGCCAAAAAAGCACATAATAATTAGCTACCTAACATTTTATTGTTAATCCTGCTTTCTTTTTTCTTTGAAAGGCGAGCGGTATATACTAGGGCCAGTTTTTCACTTGCTCGCAGGATGTCCGATGTCGCAGTCAGAAGCATTGTTTACCAAAGCTCAAGAAGTTATCCCCGGTGGCGTTAATTCGCCGGTTCGTGCCTTTAATGGTGTCGGTGGAACTCCCCTCTTTTTTGATCGCGCCTCTGGCCCTTATTTAATTGACGAAGATAACAAACGCTATGTTGACTATGTCGGCTCTTGGGGACCCATGATTTTAGGCCATCAAGATCCGGATGTGATTAAAGCTGTGCAAGGCGCAACGGAAAAAGCACTCTCCTTTGGCGCTCCGACGCGTGCAGAGGTGACTTTGGCAGAATTGGTTTGTGAAATTGTGCCAAGCATTGAACAAGTCCGCATGGTTTCATCAGGTACAGAAGCCACCATGACAGCGCTGCGATTAGCGCGCGGTTTCACTGGTAAACATATGATAGTTAAATTTGAAGGATGCTATCATGGTCATAGCGACAGTTTACTAATCAAAGCAGGCTCAGGTGCCTTAACGCTAGGTCATCCAAGCTCCCCCGGCGTGCCTCCTGATGTCGCCAAATATACTTTAAATCTCGAATATAATAATAGCGGATCCGTCATTGAAGCCTTTAAACAATTTGGTCCACAAATTGCTGCAATTATAGTAGAGCCCATCGCGGGTAACATGGGTTGCGTTCTCCCGCATCGTGATTTTTTGCAAACGCTTCGACAAACCTGTGATCAATATGGTGCTTTATTAATTTTTGATGAAGTCATGACAGGGTTTAGAGTAGGTTTACAAGGTGCACAAGGTATTTATCAGATCCAACCTGATCTCACCACCTTTGGTAAAATAATCGGGGGCGGTATGCCGGTCGGCGCCATTGGCGGTCCCAAACGGATTATGTCGCATCTGGCCCCTGTTGGTCCTGTTTATCAAGCAGGAACCTTATCGGGTAATCCCATTGCCATGGCAGCCGGAATTGCCACCTTAACCAAACTCAAAAGGCCCGGTTTTTACCAGGAATTACAAGAGATCACTGACTATCTAGTGAGCGGCTTGCAAAATTTAAGTGAAAAACATCAAGTGCCTTTGCAAATTAATTGGCTAACCGGCATGTTCGGTTTATTTTTTACTAACCAACCCGTCAATCGTTTTAAAGATGTGATGCAGTGCGATGTCGAAAAATTCAAACGTTTCTATCATGGCATGTTAGCAGAGGGGATTTACCTAGCGCCTTCAGCTTTTGAAAGCGGTTTTACCTCTATCACCCATGATAAACAAGCCCTAGATCAAACTTTAACAGCGGCGGACAAAGTATTAGCGAGTTTATAAAGCCTATGTCAACGGAACTGATTGAAGCCTTAAAAAATACCTCAGTATACCCTCATATTGCGACTGATATTGAGGTGGTTGAAACTCATTTGTCATGGGTGCTCTTAACCGGGCCTTTTGCTTATAAAATAAAAAAACCGCTGGCGTTAGGTTTTCAAGATTTCACCACGCTAGAGCTTAGAAAAAAATACTGTGAATTAGAGGTGGAATTTAATAAAGCCCTGGCACCGGATATCTATATTGAAACGGTGGCCATTTATGGCAATGCGACTTCACCCTCTTTCACCCCAAACGGGCCCGTACTGGAATATGCGGTTAAAATGCATGAGTTTTCGCAAGATAAACTCCTGAGTGTTTTTGCCGAACAAAACAAGCTTTCTATACGACATGTCGAAAACATCGCCAAGTCGCTTGCTTTATTTCATCAGCAAAGTGAAAAATGTCCAAGTCAACTTCCCTATGGCAGCCCGGATGCCGTCTTTAAAGACGTGATGGATAATTTTCGTGCTTTGAAAGAATTAAATATTGATCCTGCTTTGAAGATCCTCGTTCAGGATATCGAACAAGCAACTCAAAACGACTGTGCTCAATTAAGAGACACCATCGAGGCTCGTAAAAAAGCAGGCTTTGTGCGAGCCTGTCATGGCGACTTGCATCTTGGCAATATAGTGATGCTAAAAAATGAACCGGTGATTTTTGATTGTATTGAATTTAACGAAGGTTTTCGCTACACCGATGTGATGAGTGATGTGGCATTTTTAGCCATGGATTTAGATCATGCCGACAAATCAGCGCTCGCATCTTTATTTATCAATCGTTATTTTGAATTAAGCACCGATTATGAAGGCGCAAAAGTCTTGCGCTTCTACCAATGTTATCGAGCCATGGTACGCGCTAAAGTCAGTGCCTTATTTATTGAGCAGTTAGCCGAAGGTGATTCGAAAAAGCCGCATTTACAACAAGAATTGACCGCTTTTTTACAGCTGGCCAAACATTATACACAACCTGGCAAACCCGAATTAATGATCATGATGGGGCCTTCCGGCAGTGGCAAAACGCTCTATAGTGAGGAGCTCATCACCCAACAACAGGCGATTAGACTTCGCTCTGATGTCATACGTAAGCAACTTTTTGGTCTTGATCCCATGACTAAAAGCACCGCCGCACAAAAACAAGCACTTTATTCTCCCGAAGCCACCATGAGGCTTTACCAGCACTTACAGAAAGTGGCAAAGACATTAATTAGCTATGGTTATTCAGTCATCATTGATGCGACATGTTTACAAGAATGGCAACGTGCTCTCTTTATCGAGGTTGCTAAACAAACACAAATTGATTTTGAAATCTTTTTATTCATTTGTCCCATCGAGGTGTTAGAACAACGGCTTATCAGTAGGGCGACACAGCAAGATGCCTCTGATGCCGATGCCAGCATTTTGGGGATGCAAATAGATGAAGCAGAGCCCCTGACCGAAGAAGAAGAAGAATTCACGACGTTTATTTCTACCGAGACGATTGACAATTTGATTGATAACAAGGAGCAGTACCATGCGTGAACTAAACGAAAACGAGTGTCATCATATCCAAGGCGGCGATCTCACTGCCGCAATTGTGACAGGAGCCGCAGCAACCTTTCTTGGCTGGGTAGCCATTTTATATAACAAAGATGTCATGTATCAGTTAAATAAAATTGACAATATTGCTTTGGTTGGAAGCCTTGGTGCCATTGTTGGAGGTTTATCTTACTTCGTTGGGATCATGGTTTAATTTATTGGCTTTTCTCTGATCGAGACGAGCAAATCATTCTTGCAGGAATGCAGACTTCAACGGGCTCGGTCAGAGAAATCGCATTAAAGCTAATATCCACGCGATACCCTATCACTTCAACGCCCGCAATCACAGCTTGGCGTATCAAGCTACCATAGTCTGCATCAATATGATCGGCAGGAAATAGTCGATTTATGCCGGTATGTAATACACAAAATACCAGAACAGCCCGATACCCGCGCTGTTTAGCATAAATCAGTGAGCGCAATTGTTGCACGCCTTTTTGGGTAATGGCATCAGGGAAAAAACCTCGATGAATTTCATCGCCTAAGGTCACACTTTGTGTCATGACCAAAGCCATTTGTTGTTCATCATCTTCATGAGCTTGTTGAGTTAATAGCAGATCAAAATTGCTTTCATCGATAAGAGCGGGATCATCGTCTATGTGAGTAAAGCTGGCCAACTCTTTGATGACGCCGCTTTGGATCCCTTCTTTAATCAACTGATTGGTGTTATGCGTGTTAACACAAACCAAGTGCCCGGCATCTACTTCCACTAATTCCCAGGTTTCTGGAAATTTACGTCTTGGATTATTACATTGAGAAAACCAAATGCGGCTTCCTAAGATGTCGCAGCCGGTCATGGCCCCCATATTGGGGCAATAGATAATACGGTGTTCTTGATTATTTACGACAATCTCTGCCAAGAAGCGTTTATATCGCTTCAGAAGGATAGCTTGTGTCAAAGTGCTAGGAAATTCCATAGCTGCCCAACCTTCCTTATTTTTTGCCCTAACATAGTAGTCGGCATTCTCACTAAAAGGTTGAGTGGTGGTAGCCAAAGCTAATTTTTGCGTGTATATTCGCTGCCTCAGTGTATGGACACACAATCGCTAGAATTCTGACTTATGAAAGCGGTTAAAAACATTCTAGGAACTATTTTTTAAGATTGCTGTTCAAACAGGAATTGATATAGATTGAACCTTGCCTGACGAATTTTGATCAGGAGGAGGACCCCGTGTCAGAGAACACCAATGGCAGCTCAACGAAGAAAAAAACGACTATGAAAACACCGCATGGAAGCCAAGAACCAACGACCACCCAAACCTTACTCTCTTATGGGGTAAAACCCTATGAGCCCAAAAAGGGCGAAGAGTACATGAGCAAGTCCCAAAAAGAGCATTTCAGAAAACTCTTGAACATTTGGAAGACGGCTCTGCTACAAGGTGGTGATGAAACTATTCATGATTTAAAGGAGCTTGCCGAAGTTCCCGCTGATGTCAGCGATCAAGCGACACTGGAAGAAACCTTTGCGCTACGCTTACGGGCTCGCGACCGCGAACATAAGCTGATCAATAAAATTGATGAGTCCATCAAGGCGATTGATAGTGGCGACTATGGTTATTGCGAAGAATGTGGCATTGAAATCGGCATCCGCCGGTTAGAGGCCAGGCCTACTGCGACGCTTTGTATTGACTGTAAAACACTTGCGGAAGTGCGTGAAAAACAAGGACGATAACCTGTTAAACACAGAAGTTCTCGATGTGCTGCAAGCGATCCGTGATCGTCGCTCAGTGCGTGCTTTTCTCGATAAACCGGTTCCCACGACGCTTATCCAGCAAATTTTAGATACGGCTAGATTTGCCCCCTCGGGGGTCAACACCCAACCTTGGCAGGTCGCCGTTATTGGTCCTTTACACCGACAAAAAATAACAGCCGACATTCTAAAAGCCAAAGATCAAGACATTAAAGAAAACCCTGACTATCAATATTATCCAACAGAATGGTATGAGCCTTTTAAGGAGCGTCGTAAAGCTTGTGGTCTTGCACTTTATGGCGCATTACATATCGATAAAGGCGATATCGAAAAGCGCAAACAACAGTGGTATCGAAATTATGCTTTCTTTGAGGCACCTGCTGCCTTGATTTTTTATCTTGATGCCAAACTTTGTAAAGGATCATGGATGGATATGGGCATGTTTTTGCAAAATGTGATGCTTGCTGCTCGCCACTTTGGTTTAGAAACCTGCCCTCAAGCAGCCCTAGCAGAATATCCTGATATTGTTCGTGCGCATTTAAATATTAGTTCGGACTTCCACATTGTCTGCGGCATGGCATTGGGATTTGCAGATTGGTCCCATCCTATCAACCAATACCGTACGGCGCGCGAGGAAGTAGAGTCTTTTACCCAATGGTTCGATTAGGAGGTGTTAGTTGATCAACTTGACATTCCCTCATGTGGCACGATACACTGACCCGATTATTACCGTTGATATAAAAAAAATGAGAAACGTCACCTTTTATAGTGCATTTACACTTATATTATTCATGGCTTTGGGGTTAGGGTATATGGTCTTTTCGACTGCCCTATCGCACCCAGAATTGGGTAATATGATCTTGATCAGTTCGCTAGCAACGCTTGGTTGCTACCTACTCGTAGGGTTTGGCCTAGCTATCCCTGTTTTGCTCCTAGCGAGCGTTTTAGGCTGGCTACAGCTGGTACTACTATTAGCTGGTAATATCGATCCCCACCTTTCTCGTGAGGGCTTTTTTAACGTTCTAAACACCCTCTTCGAAAAACTCTAACATCCTACCCAATTTGCTTTTATTCTTTGTTTGGTTCGAATGCTTTTTCAAGCATTTTGCGATATTGCGCTGCGCCATTCATCATGAAGTCAACGTTATCTTGCATGTAACCTAAAAATTTAGGAGAAGACTTAGCCATAAAGCGTGACTGTATTGCCATGACATCATCCAGGCCTTTTGCCATGCTCAGTTGATGCATCTGATCAGCGCTGAGTTGGGCAACATCGTTTAGAGCTTTGAACTGCTGGCGAAGCATTTCATTACCCCATTGGGTGGCTAAATCATTGAAAGCGAGTAGAGATCCATTAAAAGCGAAAGGTGCCATAATCACTCCTTTTGATTATCCATTTTGCAATGCAGCAGTTGCTACAAGCATAGACTTCTCAAAAGGAGCCGTCAAGTTTATTAACTAACCTTATGAATTAACAGGCTGGGGAGTTTCCTCTCCCATTGTCGTGGTTGTCTCGTCTTTATCCGGGCTTTGTTTGGCCATGAAAGACTGCATCCATTGTTTTTGAAGCTGTTGCCACTGCGAAATGTTCTGTTGTGCCAGAGAAGACATGATGTTCAAGGGATCTTGCTCTTGGCTAAGCTGGGCATGTTGTTGTGTAAACAATTGCATTCCTTGTTCAAACATTTGGCTGAACATATGGTGCACTCCCCCGCCATAAAAACGGATCATTTGCTGTAATATAGGGGTTGTGAATAAGGGTGGACCACTTTCTTCTTGTTCAATAATGATCTGCAACAAAGTGCTATGGGTTATATCGTCTTGAGTTCTAGCATCAATGACTTTAATTGCAACTTGTTCCACAACTAAGCGCTTAACGTCTTCCAACGTAATGTAGCTGCTAATGGTTGTATCGTACAAACGACGGTTCGGATATTTTTTTATAACGCGAGGTTCGCTCATTATTCGTCACCTTGTTTAAGAACTAGTACATATGCTGCCCACCATTTACAGCTATGTTGGCTCCTGTAATATAACCTGCTTCTTGTGCCGCGAGAAAGATGACAACGCGGGCAATTTCATCGGGCTCGGCAAGCCTGCCTACTGGAACCTGGGCAATAATCTTTTGCATGACATCTTCGGGGACTTTCTTAACCATTTCAGTCAGAACATAACCTGGAGAGATGGTGTTAACCGTTACTCCTTTTGCAGCCACTTCCTGTGCAAGCGCTTTGGTGAAACCATGCATACCTGCTTTGGCTGCTGAATAGTTCGTTTGACCGAATTGTCCTTTTTGCCCGTTGATAGATGAAATGTTAATGATACGACCAAAATTCCGGTCTATCATACCATTAATTACTTGTCGTGTGGTGTTAAAAACGCTATCAAGATCGATCCGCATCACCGATTGCCAATCGGCTACCGTCATTTTCTTAAACGTAATATCTTTAGTGATGCCTGCATTGTTAACTAAGATATCAATCGAACCAAAACCATTAGTAACTTCTTCAACCATTGCCGTGCAGGATTCAAAATTAGAAACATCACCATAGACAATGCCTATTTCAAAACCATGACTTGCTTGTTCTTTCTGCCATGTTAAAGCATAAGAACTATCACCGCCATGACTATAGCCCGCGACAACACGCATACCAGCTTTAGTTAAGTGTTGACAAATGGCGGTACCAATTCCCCCTGTGCCACCCGTCACAAGTGCTACTCGTTGTTGTGTGCCCATCTTATGTTTCCTTACATGCGTTCAATTGCTAGAGCAATCCCTTGCCCACCACCAATACAAAGTGTCGCTAAACCTTTATGCAAATCACGACGTTGCAGTTCATGCAACAAACTTACTAAAATTCTGGCTCCTGAAGCACCAATCGGGTGGCCTAACGCAATGGCACCGCCATTCACATTGACTTTGTTAATGTCCCATTTGAGTTCACGATTCACACAAAGTGCTTGAGCAGCAAATGCTTCATTGGCTTCAATTAAGTCTAGATTATTTATTGACCATTTGGCCTTTTCAAGGCACTTAATACTGGCAGGAATGGGGCCGGTTCCCATAATGGCAGGATCCACGCCACTACTTGCGGCAGCGACGATTCTTGCTAAAGGTTTTAATCGATGTCGCTTACAAGCTTCACTACTCGCCACAATGACAATCGCTGCACCATCATTTAAACCCGATGCATTTCCTGCAGTCACCGTTCCCGATTTATCAAAAGCAGGACGTAGTTGCGATAGTTTTTCAATGGATGTACTACGTGGATATTCATCTTTGGCAAATAAAGGAACCTCTTCTTTGCCTGTTTTCACATTAATGGGGATAATTTCGCTGGCAAATCTATCTTCTTTCAATGCCTTTTCTGCTTTTTGCTGTGAAGCTAACGCAAAAGCATCTTGATCTTCTCGGCTTATCTTATATTTGGCGACAATATTTTCTGCTGTTTGTCCCATATGATAGTCATTAAAAGCGTCCCACAAGCCATCCACAATCATGCTATCTTTTAATGCCCAATCACCCATACGCTGCCCCGTGCGGGAATGCGGTAAAAAATGGGGGGCTAATGACATATTTTCTTGGCCACCGGCAATCACAATCTCCGCATCCTGGCAAAGAATTGCTTGGTATGCTAACTGCACCGCTTTTAAACCTGAGCCACAAACTTTATTAATTGTCATTGCCGGAACAGTGACGGGGATCTGAGCTGCAATACTGGCTTGTCGTGCAGGGTTTTGCCCAAGTCCTGCCGTTAAGACTTGGCCTATGATCACTTCATCAATGTGATTAGGAGAAAGCGAAATCTGTTTTAAGAGCCCAGCAATCACTTGCGCGCTGATCTCACTCGCAGGGATTTTAGAAAGAGAGCCACCAAAACTCCCAACCGGACTTCTGGCTGCGCCAACAATATAGACTTCTTGCATGAAGATCTCCTTTTGAATCCAGAGTAAGCTAAGCCTATCAAAAAAATGTCATTTAAGCAGTAACGATAACACTTCTGGATCAGCCAAGGTAGAAACATCACCCATTTTATCAAGCTCACCTGTCACGATACAACGCAGAATGCGCCGCATAATTTTACCTGAACGGGTTTTAGGTAATTTCGGCGCAAAATGGATCATTTCCGGGATCGCAAATTTTCCGATTTCATTTGCAATCTGCTGCTTTAGCGCGTTTTCTAACAAGGGAGTCATGCTTTGGCCTTCAACTAACGTTACGAAAGCATAGATCCCTTCGCCCTTAATAGCATGCGGCGCACCGATCACAGCTGCTTCTGCCACAGCGGGATGTAATACTAATGCACTCTCAATTTCTGCAGTCCCTAGCCGATGACCAGACACATTAATCACATCATCGACACGGCCTGTTAACCAGTAATCTCCATCGCTGTCTTGAAATGCGCCATCCCCTGTAAAATAATTCCCCGGGAAAGCACTGAAATAACCTTTTAAAAACCGCTGTGGATTGCCATAAATTCCCCGCGCTTGACCTGGCCAACTCCGTGTTATGAGCAAAAATCCTGGCTCACCTTGTTTCACAACTTGTTTGTCATCATTGCAAATTGCAGGGATAATCCCTAAAAAAGGCGTTGCGGCACTTCCGGGTTTTTGTCTGCTCACATTAGGAATAGGAGCAATCATGATACCGCCTGTTTCAGTTTGCCACCACGTATCAACAATTTGGCAACGCCCCTTGCCTACCTTATCATGATACCAGCGCCACGCTTCTGGATTAATCGGTTCTCCAACCGATCCCAGTAAGCGCAAACTTCCTCTATCGCTTGTAGCCAATGGCTCATCGCCATGAGCCATTAAGCTACGAATAGCAGTGGGTGCCGTATAGAAGATGCTCACTTGATATCGATCCACAATTTTCCATGCAATCGAAGGATCCGGGGCTGTTGGAATACCCTCATATAAAACAATCGTTGCTCCATTGGCTAGGGGACCATAAACTCCATAACTGTGTCCTGTTATCCAACCAATATCAGCTGTACACCAAAAAATATCTTGCGCGTTATAATCAAACACAAAATTAAAGGTCACTGCACTATAAAGCAAATAACCACCACTGGTATGCAAAATGCCCTTTGGTGTGCCTGTGGATCCTGAGGTATATAAAATAAACAAGGGATCTTCGGCATCCATCACTTCTGGCACCGAACTCGTAGAGATCCCAAAAGCTAGTTCATGATACCAACTATCGCGCGCAACTCGCATAGGGACTTGACCGCCGCTATTCTTGAACACAATGACCTTTTTGACGGCTACTTTGGTTAATGCTTCATCAACAGCTCTTTTGAGTGCGAAAACTTTTCCCGAGCGCACACCTTCGTCAGCTGTTATAACCATTTTGCATCCTGCATCACGTATTCTGTCGGCCAGTGCATTAGCAGAAAATCCTGCAAAAACCACACAATGAACAGCACCAACTCTAGCGCAAGCTAACATCGCCACCACAGCATCAGGGATCATCGGTAAGTACAAACAAATCCTATCGCCCTTTTGTACTCCCTGACTCTTTAAAACATTCGCAAAACGACCTACTCGTTCATGCAATCGTTGATAACTTATCGCCTGACGGCGATGCAAGTTATCTCCCTCCCAAAGGATTGCTATTTTGTCGGCTTGGGTACTCAAGTGACGATCGACACAATTAAAACAAACATTAAGCTTAGCGTCTTTGAACCAAGTAATTTTAC
>JBFWUT010000057.1:0-14735 GCA_050247135.1 Candidatus Berkiella sp. | reverse complement strand
CTTTACCAGCACCCGAATTCAAGATTTAGAAAAAGCCCTGCGCGACAGAGGCTATGCTATTGCGCTGCAATTAGCTCCAGCCAGCGAATATGGTGTCTTCTCTGGCAATACCCATACTCTGCAGCGGTTAGCCAACGATGCCCTCTCAGAACCCGAAGTACGCTCAGTCTCAATTTTTAATAAAGATGGACGCCTGCTTGCTCATGCCGGCCATGAACACCAAACACCAACCAATATCTTATCGGTGATGGATCAATCACATGGCATTACCATGGCAGATACTGGTAACTCCCTCTTATTTACTGTACCAGTTACCATTCGCGACGTGATCATTGAAGACTTCGCTTACGTTGACTCACCCTATGAGTTAGCTGAAAATCATGACAACGTTCTGGGTTGGATCAGCATTGAACTTGGGCGCATGACCACCACCATCCGACAATACCAAGTATTGTTTGCTTGCAGCATCATTGTACTGATTGGTCTTGGTATCAGCGGTATTTTTGCCTTTCGTATGGGACGTGACGTTACTCGCCCTATTCTGCAAATGGCCGCAGCCGTTGAAAAAATTAAAAATGGTAATTTTGACACTCGAGTGTACACGAACGCTCGCAGTGAATTACGCCATTTGGAAGCCGGCATCAATACCATGGCTGCTTCGTTAAAAGCTGCGCATGAAGAAATGCAACAAAGTGTAGAACAAGCAACTGCTGATTTACGGCAAACTCTAGAAACCATTGAAATCCAAAATATTGAACTGGAAATGGCACGCAAAGAAGCTGAAACAGCATCCCGCGTTAAATCAGAATTCTTAGCCAATATGAGTCATGAAATTCGCACCCCCCTCAATGGCGTCATTGGTTTTATTAATCTGTTGATGCGTACCAAAATGGATCACCGTCAAACCGACTATCTCTCCACTATCCATCAATCCGCCATCAGCTTATTATCGATTATTAACGATATTTTAGATTTCTCAAAAATTGAAGCGGGTAAACTTACCCTTGATCAAGTCGCAATGGATTTGAGGGAGTGCGTTGAAGAAGCACTTACCTTGATGGCGCCCAATGCTCATGAAAAAGGCTTAGAATTGGTGCCCATGATCTATTCAGATGTTCCTGAAAAGATTGTCGCTGATCCCTTACGACTCAAGCAAATCATTACAAACTTAGTCAATAACGCTATTAAATTTACGGATCATGGCAGTGTTGTCGTGCGGATCATGTTAGAAAAAGACGAATCCGATCACATTGTCCTTTGTGTCAGCATTACTGATTCAGGCATCGGTTTATCCGCTGAAGAGCAAAAAACAATATTCCAACCCTTTACCCAGGCTGATTCTACGACGACTCGACGTTTTGGCGGCACCGGCCTTGGTCTAGTCATTTCCAAACGGCTAGTTCAACAAATGGGCGGTGATATCGGCGTAGAATCTGAACATTCTAAGGGCTCAACCTTCTGGTTTACCTTCATTGCCAAAAAGCTCAATGAAGCCTCAGAGTTAAAGTCTCATCCTCAGCTCAAAGAAAACCGGATTTTAGTTTACGAAGCGCACCCTACTGCACGTTTAAGCTTGAACCATTTGTTATCCTCTTGGGGCATAGATGTTGTCGAAATTGATGATCCTGCTCATATCGAAGATGCCCTAACTAACGCTAAGCTGAATCATCAATCATTTCAAATGGTATTGATTGGCGTCAATCAACCTGATCCAAACAGCGCTTTTATTGAAGATTTAATAAAACTAGCCACCATGGAATTTAACTGTCGAGTAGGTGTTCTTGCCAACACCACCGATCAAAGCATCTACGATGATATCCATCTCTCCGGTGCGGCTGTCTGCTTGGCTAAACCTGTTAGACGCCAGAAACTACATGATGCGTTAGTGGACATCTTAATCCCCGAAGATGAGGGAGCCAAAACTCAACGAACTACCCACCCTGCTGGCGAAGTCTTTAGCGATATGAGCCTAGTATCTTCCATCAAGGTATTAGCGGTTGATGATTACCCGTCAAATTTAAAACTGGTGGCCGCTCTACTTGAAAATTTAGGTATCAGTGTCGACTGTGCTAACCGTGGCAGTGAAGCCTTAGCACTGTTGAGCCAAAATAATTATGATCTCATATTTATGGATATCCAAATGCCAGGAATGGATGGCATTGAGGTCACTAATCGTATTCGCCTGAATGAAGCCCCCGGCTATCACATTCCCATCATTGCTCTCACAGCTCATGCTTTGAGCACAGAGCGTGAGGCCGTCTTACGAGCCGGAATGGACGATTATCTTACCAAGCCCGTCGATGAGAAAGAACTTTATCGCATTATTCAGCAATGGACCCGTAAAACCCTTCCGCAACGAAAGCCGGGAACGCTGCAAATCAACAAATCCAGTACCGGTTCAGTAGAAGACAGCGTGTCACCGATACAATGGGAACAAAGTGTTAAGTTAGCTGGACATAACGATGCATTAGCTAAAGATATGCTCAAAGGTTTGATTGAAAGTTTAAGTTCTGCACAAAAGAGCATTAACCAAACTTATACTCAAAAAGACCTAAAAGCGATGCGAGAAGCAGTCCATCGCCTACATGGAGCCTGCTGTTATTGTGGCGTGCTGCCTTTAAAAACGGCCGTTGCACAGCTTGAGATAGCTATTAGTAAAAATGAAAATGACAAACTTAACTTTCTATTGGTTGAATTGAATAAAGAAATCAATCGCTTACAGCAATTTTACAAAGCGAATTCACAATTTCATATAGAGACCCCAGTATTATCAAGTTAGGTTTTTTTAGGGGTTTTACTATCTGTTGGCTTTGTAGTGTCCTTTAAGTCATCAGGTGGAACAAATTCCTTTGGCATAGAAGCATAATTGGTTTTCACAATAGGCGCCGCTCTAGTCGTAGGCTCTGTCACACTAGAAACACTGCCATAATTTGCTGCTGCTTTGGATAATGCAGACTTAGGCTGGGTACTTGTAGTAACTGGGTTAAAATCAGGAGTAGATGCTTCGCTCGCTGGCGTTGATGTCGTCGTGTTCAAAGCAGGTCGAACAACATCGTCAACACTCCCCATTACCCCTTCATTAGGGTTTTTAACACGGGGTACAGGCCCGTAATGTTCTTGCACAGTTTTCTTTTTTGGTGCGACCCCATAGGTTTCTGCTTTCTTCCTAGGAGTAACACCATATTGATTAACCGGTCTGGCAGCACCATAAGTATTGTTTGAGCTAGATCCCGCTTTAGGGGACTCTGGCACCATCCTATCCATCAATATACTCAGCATCTCA
This sequence comes from Candidatus Berkiella sp., assembly GCA_050247135.1. GTDB lineage: Bacteria > Pseudomonadota > Gammaproteobacteria > Berkiellales > Berkiellaceae > Berkiella. The sequence goes on along the minus strand of JBFWUT010000057.1, from coordinate 11,452 downwards.
CCAGGTATTTCTACTGGTTTTCCTTTAGAGCGAATGATGTAGTTGTTTTTATCGGAGTCATATTTGATCTCTATTTTGGTAGCATCAACTACCACAGGGTTTTTGCCACCAAAAACGGCAGCCAGAAACCATAACTGCTTTTGAATATCAGCAGTGCGAATAATTTCTTGCCATCTTTTTGTAAATAAGTTGTCAATTTCAGGCATAAATCACTCTCAAACAAGTGCATACTCTTTTAGTATACAACTGTCAAGAGACATCGAACATACTGTTTGGTGAATGGTCAAGAAACTATCGTGTTGAACTCATCGTATCTACACGTTATAAAGATTTCGTAGCTATCACAAAAGCTAACGCATAACTTTTTTCATCGGAAAGACTAATTGATAACTCGCGAATTGACAGCTCTGTTAAGCGATTTTTTGCTTTACCCTCAAGCGTCACAATCGGTTTCCCGCTTTGTTCATTGGTGATGCTGATCTCAGTAAAAGCCAGGCTTTCACCAATACCGGTGCCCAATGCTTTAGCTACCGCTTCTTTGCCAGCAAAACGCTTGGCTAAAAAAGCGGTTGAATAATGATGAAATGCAAATAGGTCTTGTTCGGCTTCTGATAGAATCCGTTTCACAAAGCGATCGCCGTATTGTTCATAAAGCTTTTGAATACGAGCAATTTCGACGATATCCGTGCCTATGCCATAAATCATTATAAACCACGCGCCTTTTGCATGAGTTCTTTCATTTCACGCACTGCACTAGCAAAGCCCACGCTGATAGCATGGGCCACAATAGCATGTCCTATGTTCAGTTCTACCATTTCAGGCATAGCGGCCACATCCCAGACATTGTGGTAATTCAAACCATGCCCTGCATTGACCTGTAAACCGATACTATGAGCAAAAGTGGCGGCTTTTTGTAACTGTTGCAACTTGGCTAAACGCTCTTTAGTACCTTTATGAGTGTGAGAATAAGGGCCGGTATGCAATTCTACAATCGTCGCTCCCGCTTCCTTTGAGGCAGTGATTTGCTCTTCGTTGGCATCAATAAAGAATGAAACCAGGATCCCCTTTTCTTGAAACTTTTTAGTCATAGTCGCTAAATAATCAAAATTCGAGGTCACGGCCAAACCACCCTCGGTGGTAATTTCAGTGCGACTTTCCGGCACGACACAACAATATTCAGGCATTAATTCTAAGGCAAAGTTCACCATCTCATCCGTCGCCGCCATTTCAAAATTGAGATGAGTTTTCACTAATTGTTTTAATAATATGACATCACGTGGCTGAATATGGCGTTTATCTTCACGCAAATGCACCGTAATGCCATCAGCGCCTTGCTCTTCTGCTATTAAGGCCATGTGAACAGGATCAGGGTATTCTGCTCGTCTTGCTTGGCGAACTGTTGCAACATGATCAACATTAACTCCAAGAAAAATAGGTTGATTCTTTAACATAGTTACCTCGCAGGCTCCAAGGGTGCTTTAAAAAAAAGCTTCCGACTTTGTAAAGGTTTATTTCCCAAGTAATAATTTAAAATACAGCGCATCAACTTCTTTGCTTCTAACAGCTCTGTCGCAGAATTAAATTGCTGCCCTGCTAAAGCCAAGATGCTGGCTCCCGACACAACCACCTGAGCTTCACTTGTTAAAATCTTAGCTTCTACCAAGCCAGTTCCTGGTTCAAAACCATATAATAACTCTGGCACAATTTCTTTTTGTTGATCAATGCCATAGCCTAATTCTGCTAAGAGCTGATACTCAAATGCTCGCAAAGCCATCTCTTCTTCATGAGCTTTGGAGCTTTGCGCAATATGGGTGAGCGTTTCATCATATATATGAAACAACTGCGGGTGCGGATCCATTTGCACGCAAAGGCGGTGCAAAAGCTCATTAATATAAAGACCCAGTTTAATTTTAGAACCTATCAAAGTCGGATATAGGATACTTGCTTCCACATGGGTAAGTGTTTTTAATTCGCCCTTCCCCTGGCAAGCCATCTGTAACCGCATAAATGGCTGCGCATAACTATACCAACGCGAACGTGGCTTTTTAATACCACGAGCCACGACTGAGATTAATCCATGTTCTGCACTGAGGCAGTCTAATATGGCACTTGAATCGCGAAATGCTCGACTGTGAATAATGTAAGATTCAAACAGTGCTACTTGCATTAGGATTGTGCGTAACCCATTTCCTGTAGAGCATGCCTGTTATCTGACCAGCCTTCTTTGACCTTAACCCATAGCTTTAGACATACTTTTTTACCATAGAACCTTTCCATTTCTTCGCGCGCCTTAGTTCCCACATCACGCAGCACTTGGCCATTCTTGCCCACGATAATCGGCTTTTGGCCTTCGCGCTCAGCATAGATTAACGCATGAATATGAATGATGTTTTCTTGGTGCTCTAACGCCTCAATTTGCACATCAATCGCATAGGGCAGTTCCTGCCCTAATTGGCGCATGAGCTTTTCACGGATCATTTCTGATAGGTGGAAACGCTCTGTGTGGTTAAACTGTTGCTCCTCGGGGAAATAAAACGGACTTTGGGGAATGTGTTGATCAACCCAATCTTCAATCACGTTAATTTGTTGACGTCCCTTTACCGATAAGGGGATCAATTCCGCTTGTGGGAGCTTTTGACTCACATCTTGCAAAAATGCTAATAGCTGTGTTTTTTGTTTCACTAAATCAATTTTATTGATAGCAATGACCACAGGCGCTGCATGCGTTGCTATCATTTGCGCAACACGTTCATCTTCAGCCGTCCATTTTAATGCTTCAATCACAAAGATAATGGCATTGACATCCAGCATGGCTTGATGAGCCACCTTGTTCATTTGCCGATTCAACGCTTTGTGTGCCCCTAAATGAATACCCGGGGTATCCACATAAACCGTTTGCTTCTTACCTTTGGTTTTAATACCCAAAATTTGATGACGCGTAGTTTGAGGTTTGAAACTAGTAATACTGACCTTTTGCCCTAAAATGACGTTAAGTAAAGAAGACTTACCTACATTAGGCCTGCCGACAATGGCGACAAATCCACAACGAGTATCAAGTAGCATATCGGTTTCATTCATCATTTAATTTTCTCCAAAATTTTACGGGCCGCAGCCTGCTCAGCAATACGCCGACTGGTTCCTTGCCCTTCAACTATGAGAGATAATTCTTCTATCTCACAAACCACGGTGAATATCTGGGAATGGGGCTCCCCTACCATGGCCACTACTTGATAACGAGGTAATGATTTCTGGTTCGCTTGCAACCATTCTTGCAATTGTGTTTTAGGGTCTTTTTCTTGTTCATTTGGCTTTAAATTTGCCAATCGGCTATCATACCAACGACGTATACATTCATAAGCAGAATCAAAGCCTTTATCTAAATAAATGCTTCCTAAAATCGCTTCCAGCGCATCTGCTAAAATCGAATCGCGGCGAAAACCACCACTTTTTTGCTCCCCCATCCCTAAACGCAAGTAATCTCCCAACATCATTTCTTGCGCTACTTGCGAGAGAGTACTTTGATTAACGAGGCTAGCACGGGCCCGCGTGAGTTCACCTTCTGTAGCGTCTGTGAATTGGCTAAACAATAGATCGGCAATCACACAGTTTAAAATGGCATCCCCTAAAAATTCAAAACGCTCGTTATGTTGGTGATGCGCACTCTTATGTGTTAAAGCACGCATTAACAGTGATTTATCACTAAACTCATATTGTAACGCGCGCTCTAATACATCGAGCCTTTTTCCTACTGTCACTCTAATGCTACCTGCTCATCAAATTTAAATACAAAATCAATATTGCCAAAAACCGCCACCCTATTTTCATACTTAAGCATCATTTGCATTTTGCCATCTTTTTTTTCAACCACTAGATTATTAGCAATACCAGCATTAATACTTTCCACTTGCAAACGTCTTTCGAGCTTATCTTTTATTTTAGCTTTGCTCATCTGTGCTGAATTAGGTTCATTTGCAATGTCTTTCATTGCATCCTTAACCGCATAATTCTCCATATAGGGAGGAAGCATTTTGACAACCAGCATGACCCCAAAGCAAACTAATAATATTGCGGTCAACATTCCTAATAATGAAATTCCCTGAGAGTGGTGCAACTTTGATTTTTTCACAATATTCTCCTTAATCTATTGAATGACCCATCCTTGACCAGCGAATATCTTTAGCAGCGCCATCCCAACTTAACCATTTGAAAAATGCTTTACCTAAGATCAGATTTTCAGGAACGAAGCCCCAGGCACGGCTATCTTCACTATTATCGCGGTTATCACCCATAACGAAATATTTACCTTCTGGAACGGTTATCTCATCTAAGGTGGCGCCGTGGTTCTCTTGCACGAAAATATCATGAGGTTTATTCGGCAACATTTCCTTGAATTGGTTCATTTCTCTTCTGTTGCCATAACTATCAACATCGATAACCTTGCCAGAGAATTCTTGAGCAACCGGCTCCCCATTTAAATATAGCACTTTGTTTTTATAGCCAATTTTATCACCTGGCAGACCTACCACCCGCTTAATAAAATCCACTTTGGTATTTTTTGGGAAACGAAACACTAAAATATCACCACGCTTTGGCTCCCCCATTTTAATGATTTTTGTCCCGGTCACTGGCAACCTGATTCCATAGATATACTTGTTCACCAATATGAAGTCCCCCTCTAATAAGGTGGGTTTCATCGAACCTGAAGGGATCCGAAAAGGTTCTGCAATAAATGAGCGTAATATCAGTACAATAAGTAAAATAGGAAAAAATGAACGAGCATACTCAACAATCTTTGGCTCATGGGTATCCTCTGCTTCGTTATACTTTTTCAAACGACTTTTCTTAAAGCAAAAAGCGTCGATTGCCCAAATCACTCCACAGACGGCAGTGCCAATAGCCAACATGGCTGAAAAATCCATATATACTGACATTATTTTTTATCCTTACTATCAGACACTTGTAAAATAGCTAAAAAAGCTTCTTGGGGTATTTCTACTTGCCCCACTTGCTTCATCCGCTTTTTACCTTTCTTTTGCTTATCGAGCAGTTTGCGTTTACGAGAAACGTCACCACCGTAACATTTTGCTGTTACATTTTTACGTAATGCTTTAACGCTGGTTCTAGCAATAATTTGTCCACCCAAAGCAGCTTGAATGGCCACATCAAACATTTGCCTCGGAATGAGATCTTTCATTTTAGCGGTAATATCTCTTCCCTTGTAATAAGCGCTGTCTCTGTGCACAATTAAAGCTAACGCATCAACCGCTTCTGAATTGATTAAAATGTCCATTTTAACCATATTTGCTGTTTGAAAGCGTTTTAAACTATATTCTAACGAAGCATACCCTCGGCTTACTGATTTCAGCTTGTCAAAGAAGTCTAATACCACTTCATTCATCGGGATTTCATAAGTGAGCGACACTTGCGAACCCAAATACATCATTTTGGTTTGAACGCCCCGCTTGTCAATACACAGCGTTATAACATTACCCAAATACTCTTGTGGCACCAAAATATGCGCTTCGACAATTGGCTCACGCATTTCTTCGATTTGACTTGGATCAGGCAACTTAGCCGGATTATCGATGCGGATCACTTCACCACCTTTTTTCACCACTTCATAAACTACTGTTGGTGCAGTGGTGATTAAGTCCAAATCGTATTCACGCTCTAAGCGTTCCTGAATAATTTCCATGTGCAGCATACCTAAAAAGCCGCAACGAAAACCAAACCCAAGAGCTTGAGAATTTTCAGGTTCATAAAACAAGGAAGCATCGTTTAAGTTTAATTTTGCTAATGCTTCACGGAAAGCTTCAAAATCATCTGAACTCACCGGGAATAAACCGGCATAAACCTTCGGCTGTACTTTAGTAAAACCGGGAAGAGGTTTAAGCGCCGGATTTTTCATTAAGGTGATGGTATCGCCCACGGGAGCACCATCAATCGCTTTGATCCCAGCTACCACAAATCCGACTTCACCTGTTTTTAAAATGTCTTTAAAGGCTTTCTTAGGCGTAAAAATTCCCACATGATCAACAATAAAATCACGGCCACTGGACATGATTTTAATTTTATCGCCTTTTTTGAGTTCGCCATTTTTAATTCGAACCAGCGACACTACGCCTAAATAACTATCGAACCAGGAATCGATAATTAAGGCTTGCAACGGCTCGTTAGCATCGCCTTTAGGCGGTGGGATCCGCGCAATCAAACTCTCTAGAAGAGCCTCGATGCCAATACCCGCTTTAGCACTCACCTGTACAGCATCGGTGGCATCTAGCCCGATGATCTCTTCAATTTCATGGCTAACACGATCTGGATCAGCCTGCGGTAAATCAATTTTGTTCAGGACAGGGATCACCTCAAGCCCTTGCTCGATGGCGGTATAGCAGTTGGCCACGGTTTGAGCCTCAACCCCTTGCGCTGCATCCACCACTAAAAGAGCACCTTCACAAGCTGCCAATGAGCGCGAGACCTCATAGGAGAAATCGACATGCCCCGGAGTATCAATAAAATTAAGTTGATATTCTACATTATTTTTAGCCTTATAGCTAAGGGTAACACTCTGGGCTTTGATGGTAATGCCTCTTTCGCGCTCAATATCCATCGAATCCAGTACTTGCTCTTGCATTTCACGTGCAGTCAAACCACCGCAGAATTGGATTAAGCGGTCAGAAAGGGTTGATTTACCATGATCAATATGAGCGATGATCGAGAAATTACGTATGTGCTCCATAAACGACAGCTAAGGCTCCTTTATTCTATTGAGGCTGTATTTTACGCAACACGCGGGAAATGAGCTAGCGATTAAGTTTATTAGTTTTATTTAGTTGTTCGACTTATTTGTGGTGAATTGTAGGGGCGGCCCGAATGTCCGCCCGGTGCGACACAGTGGCTGTCCTTGCCAAGTTAGAATTTAATCGAGATATAACGTTGCATCTCCCCAGGTCTTACGACTAACAGTGGAATGCTTTTATCCTTATCCACTTTATGCAACATTTTATAGAAGCCGCTGGCATCTTCAACTTTCTTACCATCGACGGTGACAATGATGTCGCCACGACGCAATCCTGCACTGGCCCAAGGTTTGGCATTGGCATAGACCACAGAAACACCGGTTTGATCATTAGCGAGCGCACTTTGCTCATAGTCCTCTAATTCACGCACCGTGATCCCTTTTTTCATCTCGTCGATTTTATTGCCAAAAGAAACCTTTTTACCGCTGCCGCTTGATTTATCACGCAGGTTGTATTGACTTAACACAATGCTCAGCTCCATTTCTTTTTGATCACGGATGACTTTTAATGGCACTTTGGCATTGATGGCAAGTAAGCCAACAATTGGAGGTAAATCCGTTGCTTTCATAATCTCATGGCCATTAAATTCGGTGATCACATCCCCTTCTCTAATACCCACTTTGGCGGCAGGACTGTCGGGTAATACCTTAGAAATTAAGGCCCCTTTGGCGGTTTTGATCCCAAAAGAATCAGCAAGCCCGCGATCTAAGTCTTGAAAAGCCAATCCCAGCCATCCTCTTGCCACTGCTCCATTAGCCTTTAATTGATCGACGACATTTTTTACCACATCAGCTGGAACCGCAAATGACAATCCAGCATAATTACCAGACTCACTGACGATCTGTGAATTAATACCGACCAATTCACCCTTTTCATTTAATAATGGACCACCACTATTACCTGGATTGATGGCAGCATCTGTCTGTAAAAATGGTACATAGCGTTCTTGCCCTAGGCTTCGCCCTAACGCACTAATCACACCCACTGTGACAGAATTTTCAAAGCCAAAAGGTGCGCCAATCGCAATAACCCATTGTCCCACTTTAATGGCATTCGGATCTGCATAAGCAAGATAGGGTAAATCGTTGGCTTCAATTTTTAATAACGCTAAGTCAGTACCATTATCACTGCCAATTAATTTAGCAGCATATTCTCTTCTATCTTTCATTCTCACAACAATTTTATTAGCACCTTCAACCACGTGGAAATTGGTTACGATATAGCCATCTTTAGAAATAATCGATCCAGAACCAAGACTCGGCCCTTTACCCGATAGTTTTTCTTCTAATTTATCGCCATACATTTGTTTTAAGAGATCCATCAATGGCGTGCCTTCCAGATCTTGGCGAACATTGTCAGGGACCAATTTAGTAGGCTCATCTTTTGTCGTAATCACGTTAACGACCGATAGGCCTGCTTTATCAACAATAGGAGTGAAATCGGGGTTTGCAGCATAAAGCGCATGTGCAAAGGTCATTGTAACGAAGGTTAATGCCACTATGAGTGGGCGATATGTACAGCTCATGGTTTTCTCCACCTGTACCCCCGGTACAGCAATTTTTATAGTTGTTTTGTGGATTCCATTCGATCAGTGTTTTATTTCCTAATGACCTATTATAACACTCTCATGTTAGCCAAATAAACAAGACGTATGTTCAGTTTTGTGGGGAAATGACCTGGGAATAATGCCTATTTACGTGTAACTACAAAAAGATGCACTTTATCATTTAGGGCGAAAAGCTTTGGGTATATCCATTTTCAAGTCTTTAAGAACCTGTTTTGCGATGGCTTGCACTCCCGCTGCTTTGTCATCGTCTTTGGATGACAAATACAGCGCTTCTAGTTTCTCTGCCGCTATTACATCTTTCTCATGCTCCGTTAAATTCTTATCGTATAAGATAGTTTCTAATTCTTGATTAAACTTTTGTATCCATTTCTCGCTTTCATCACCGGGTAAAAGCCCTTGTCGCAGCATACGTCCCATCACCATATCCTTGATCTTTTGGAGTTTAGGAATGGTATCAGCAAGTTCAGGAATAGGAACTTTTAACTCTTTTAGCACCATTTTCGCTATGGTTTTCGCTCCCTCTGCTGTCGTAACATTGAGGGTTGAGAGATACAATTCTTGCAGTTTTTGTGTGGCTAGTTGATCTTTATCATTCTCACTTAACTGTGGGTTATTCATGATAGCCTCTAAAGAATGATCAAATTTCTCAATCAACTGATGTCGGTTTTCCCCTGGACGCAGCGCTTGACTTAAATGAAGCCCCATGACTTTTGATTTGATGACTTCTAACTTGGGATACGGTGAATCCTTAAGCGCCACAGCGTGGATCACCGGTTTAGGTCTTGTGGGCACACTTAAAACGGGCGCATCTAATTTGTTAAGGCGGCTCATCATGCGTTCGGCCGCAGGTGTTCCATAGCGAAGCGCAGCCAAATTGTTGGGATCAACCTTAACGACCTGAGCCCAGCGAGGATCATTAACCCATACCTCTCCCGTTTGCGCCTGTCGATAAACAGACCAACTGTGAGCTCCTATGGTTTCACCTTCTTGATTTTGCAGTTCACTTCTATATTGCCGAGCGCTCCCCAAAGGCAAAATGTTAAGTTCTATGAGTTTACCCATCATAAAAGCGGCAAGTATGGCTTTATGGCGACAGACTAATACGCCTTCATCCACGAGCTCATCAATTGTCACGTCGAGATTATTAGGTTTATTGGGCACTTTACCTTGCTTTCTTAGCTCTAAATATTTGTCTAATTTATCATCTAATTGACTCTCAATTTGCTCGCGAGTTAAGCCTTTATATTTAAGATGATTAGTCGTGAGGTTATCAATCTTTCTGTTGACGATTTCTAATACTTCCTGAACAGGTTTATTTCTGGCTTCCTCGATTATGAAATACAGTAATGACTTAATAAGAAGAGACTCTGTATCGACAAATAACCTTTCCCTTTCTAAAGATCCCCCAAGAGAAACAAAGCGACTCACAGGATTTTCAGCAAAATTGACTTCACTTTGCACCGGATGCCACCGTAAACCTTCAAATTCAACATCGCCAGTACCATGAAGTTTGTTGGCGGCTTCTGTTCTCGTTAACCAGCTGTAGTTTGGGTTGTAATATTGTTGATGGCTATCCATCATTTGACTAAGGGCGTTATAATCTAACATTACGCGATACTTACCAGGTTCGCTATTTGAAGGGACCATCATCGGCTTGAGATTAGCGCTGAATTCTTTTGAAAGCGCCTCTGCTTCGGCCTTACTTAGCGTTTGCGATCCCACTTTTCCCTGGTAATTGACTGGATTAACCTCGTTCCAGCTTTTCTTGGTTACTCTGTTTAATTCTTGCAATTTCAACAAGTCAATAGCCATAACAAAGTCCTATTAGGATCCTTTGTCATAAGGACAAGACATAAGCTCTTAAAGTTCCTTTAAGACTACCTATTACCAAACACTCAATTAATGTTCTGGCTTTGATTGGCTCAATGAGGGGTTTTCACAAGCGTCTGCATGCACCATGACTTTGCGCACAAATTCATCAGTACTTAAACCACAACGGCGATGCTGTTGCATGATAGTTTTGATAATAGCGAAATGACGCCATTTCTCTTGTAACTCAGGGGTTTCTTTGATTTTCGCTAATAAAGCGCTTTTTTCGGATATGGATAATTCATCATCAACCAGCGCTGAGATGGATTCGTTAGTGTTATCATCCATGTGACTTCTCCTTAAGTTTCATTTAAAAGCGGTTTGATCCGTCTTTCAATGGCTTCACGTGCTCTGAATATCCTAGAACGAACAGTACCCACAGGGCAAGCCATAATTCCGGCAATTTCTTCGTAGCTCATGCCTTCCAGCTCGCGCAAGGTAATGGCCGTGCGCAGTTCCTTGGGTAAATGGGCAATCACTTCATAGACCGCGTGTTCAATTTCATCATCTAATAAAATCTTTTCTGGTGCTGAGTAGTCTTTTAAATTGGCTTTGGTTAAGGTCTGTTCCATATCCACCGTTTCAACATCGGCTTCAATGATACGGCGGCTTTGCGATACCACATGGTTTTTTGCCGTATTAATTGCAATGCGATATAACCAAGTATAAAAGGCGCTATCACCACGAAACTTATCTAAAGCTCGATAAGCTTTAATAAATGACTCTTGCGCAACATCCATCGCTTCGCTGGGATCATTCACATAACGATTCACCAACTTTAAAATTTTAAATTGGTATTTTTGCACCAATAAATCAAATGCCTGCCTATCACCGAGGCGCACTTGCTCGACTAGCTCATAGTCGGCATTGATACGTTTGTTGGACTCTACACGCTGGCGCATGAGACCTCAAAGGGAGAACCACCATTATTCAAGCTATCGGCATTTTAAAACCACAGCTTGAAGTTCAAATAGGTGTAGCTTAGCTTAGGGGTTGCATCCTTTGGCACAATTACCGTGAAAGTGCGCTTATCTGACAGTCTTTCAAAGGTCGCCAGCAGAAAATAGGGGCTGCGAAAAGCCACTCCCTGATAATTAACCAGCCATTTTTTAGCTTGACCATCAAGTAAATACCAATGCTGATGGGTCTTAGGTTGAAGAGCCACAATGGCGTTTTTACTATTTCGCCAACCACTGTTTCTTAGCTCATAAAAACCGTA
>JBFWUT010000056.1:0-14937 GCA_050247135.1 Candidatus Berkiella sp. | reverse complement strand
GGCTTCTAAAAAGGCACCGCCGCCAGTAGACAGATAAGAGATCCCTTTAGTTACGTTAAACTGCTCAATCGCTGCCAAGGTATCTCCACCACCTGCCACCGAAAACGCGCTGCTATTAGCAACCGCATTGGCCAATGCTTGAGTACCTTGCGCAAACGGTGTGAATTCAAAAACACCTACCGGACCATTCCATAAAATAGTCTTAGCCGTTTTAATGAGCTCAGTAAGACTTTGCTGTGCCTTGGGGCCGATATCTAAAATTTTATCGGTGCCACTTACTTCATTGACTGCTTTAATAGCGATTTTTGCCTGGTTATCAATCTTATCGCTCACCACCACATCTTCGGGTAACCAAATGGTTTTGCCTAGACGTTGCGCTTTCACTAATAACTCGGTGGCTGTCGGGACGAGATCAGCTTCAAAAAGAGAATCGCCAATCGGTAACCCCTTGGCTTTTAAGAATGTGTTCGCAATGCCACCACCAAGGACCAAAATATCAACCTTATCTAACAGGTTAGTTAACACCTGTAATTTGCTAGATACTTTGCTGCCACCCACAATGGCCAGTACGGGTTTTTGCGGATGAGCAAAGATCTTATTTAAGGCATCGAGTTCCTGCTGCAACAAAGGCCCAGCACACACAGTTTTTGCATATTCAGCTACACCTACCGTCGAGGCTTGTGCGCGATGGGCGACCGCAAAAGCATCCATCACAAAAATATCGCAAAGGTTGGCTAATTTTCTGGCCAACTCTGGTGCGTTGTTCTCTTCACCTTTTAAAAAGCGAACATTTTCCAACAGCACAATTTGCTTCTGTAACAACGTGGGGATCTCATCGATGCTCACTAAAGGCACCGGCTGCCCCAGTTTCACACTTAAGTATTCTGCAACCGGTTTAAGTGAGAATTTTGCAGCAAATTCTCCCTCATTCGGTCGACCTAAGTGCGACATCACAATCACTTTGGCACCTTTTTCTAACGCGGTACGCAAGGTGGGCAGGGCAGCATCAATTCTGGCGGTATGGCTAATTTTGCCATCTGCCATGGGCACGTTAAAATCTTCACGAATTAACACGGTTTGGTTGCTAAGTGCAACATCGGCCATTTTTAACATGTTACTTTGCCTTCGTCATCGCCAATGCGGTATCTAACATGCGATTGGAGAAGCCCCACTCATTGTCATACCATGATAAGACTTTGACGAGGTTACCAATGACTTTGGTTTGAGTAGAATCAAAAATCGATGAGTGAGGATTATGATTAAAATCCACTGAGACTAGCGGCGCATCATTGTGTGCCAAAATGCCTTTGAGTTCATTGTTGGCTGCATTTTTTAAGATTTCATTTACCTCTTTAACATCAGTTGCTTTTTCGACCGTCACAGTTAAATCCACAACTGAAACATTAATCACCGGCACGCGGATTGCAAAGCCATCTAATTTACCTTTGAGTTCAGGCATCACTAACCCAATAGCACTAGCGGCGCCGGTTTTGGTGGGGATCATGGAATGACCTGCCGCGCGGGCACGACGTAAATCGGTGTGATACACGTCGGTTAAGACTTGATCATTCGTATAAGCATGCACCGTCGTCATTAAACCGCTAATAACTTTTAATTTTTCATGCAAAGGTTTAACTACCGGTACCAAACAGTTAGTGGTGCAAGAAGCATTAGAAACAATAGTGTCATCTGCTTTTAAGGCTTGATGATTGATCCCGTAAACAATCGTTGGAACATCATCACCCGCGGGTGCTGAGATCAAGACTTTTTTAGCGCCAGCTTTTAAATGTGATGAAGCTTTTTCTTTGCTGGCAAAAAAGCCGGTGCATTCTAATACCACGTCAATATCTAAATTCTTCCATGGTAACTTGGCGGGATCACGTTCTGAAAGCACTTGGATCTCATTGCCATCTACAATTAAGCTGCCATCTTGGCCTACGGTCACATCAAATTTAAACCGACCATGGGTCGTGTCATATTGTGTTAAGTGCGCATTAATGTTGGTATCACCCAAATCATTAATAGCGACAATTTTAATATCATTTTGTCGATTAGCTTCATAAAGCGCGCGTAAAATATTACGACCAATTCTGCCATAGCCATTAATTGCCACTCTGATTGTCATCTCTTTTCCCCTACCTATAATTTTATTGCTATGATTATTTATTTAAACCAACTCGATAATTGTCTTGGTTATATTTTCTACTGTTAAACCTAACGCGGTATAAATTTTATCGGCAGGTGCTGATTCGCCAAAGCGATCGATACCGATAATACGCCCTTCACTACCTACGAACTGATGCCAACACATCGTACTTCCCGCTTCCACGGCAACACGCTTTTGAATGGCTTTGGGTAAGACTTTTTCTTGATACGCCGCATCTTGTTCTTTAAAGACTTCGAAGCAAGGCAATGAAACCACTTGTACAGCAATATTTTGCGCTTCGCATTGCTTTGCTGCCTCCATACACAAATCAATTTCTGAGCCTGTGCTGAGCAACAACACTGCCGGCTTTGTTTTTGGTGCATGTAAAATGTAGCCACCTTTGGCAATATTTTCTAATTGCTCATTCGTTCTTACTTGCGATTTGACACTTTGTCTTGTGAGAATGAGTGTTGTTGGACCATCCACACGCTCAATTGCTTTTTGCCAAGCGACTACGGTTTCGGTGGCATCGCAAGGGCGCCAGTTGTGTAATTGTGGTGTGGCACGCAGCATGGTGAGGTGCTCAATCGGTTGATGGGTTGGACCATCTTCTCCTAAGCCAATGGAATCATGTGTAAACACATAAATACTTTGCTGTTTCATCAACGCTGCCATACGTACCGCATTGCGCGCATAATCAAGAAACGTTAAAAAGGTGCCGCCATAAGGAATAAAACCACCATAGAGCGCCATACCATTCATCATGGCGGCCATACCAAATTCACGCACGCCATAATGTAAATAATTACCACCGGGTTGATTCGGGCCAATCACTTTCGAGCCGCCCCAGGCGGTTAAATTGGATTCGGTTAAATCCGCTGAACCGCCCAATAACTCAGGTAATAATTCACCCACATTTTCTAACACCAGTTGTGAGGCTTTACGAGTTGCCACCGCTTTGGCTTGTTGCTGGGTTTGTTCTATAAAAGCTTTCACATGACTTTGCCAATTTTCGGGTAGTTGCTTTTTCAAGCGTCGCGTTAACTCTGCCGCTAATTGAGGATGTTTCTGTTGGTAATCGTTAAATAAGGTTTGCCATTGTGCTTGCTGTGAAGCACCTCGCTCGGTGGCATCCCAAGCTTGTTGAACGTCTTTTGGAATGACAAAAGGGGGATATGACCAACCTAAGGTTTCACGAGCGGCGCTGACTTCATTTTCGCCAAGCGCTGCACCATGGCATTTTTCTTTGCCTTGTAAATTAGGCGCACCAAAACCGATAATGGTTCGGCAACAAATTAAAGTGGGCTGTTCTTTATTGGCACGTGCTACATCAATTGCTGCTTTAATCGCTTGTGGGTCATGGCCATCAACGCCTTTAATCACATGCCAGCCATAAGATTCAAAACGCATAGCGGTATCATCACTAAACCAGGTTTTCACCGGGCCATCGATAGAGATCCCATTATCATCCCAAATCGCAATTAACTTACCTAAGCCTTGAGTACCCGCAAAAGAAGCAGCCTCGTGTGACACACCTTCCATCAAACAACCATCGCCTAAAAAGACGTAAGTGTAATTATCAATAATGGGAAAGTGTTCGCGGTTATAAGTACTGGCAAGTGCTCGCTCAGCTAAGGCCATACCCACCGCATTGGCAAAACCTTGTCCTAGGGGACCGGTGGTGGTTTCAACTCCGGGGGTAATGCCATTTTCAGGGTGACCTGGGGTTTTGGAATGGAGTTGGCGAAATTGTCGTAAATCTTCGATGGTTAAATCATAGCCACTCAGATGTAAAAGAGAATAAAGTAACATGGAACCATGACCATTGGACAACACGAAGCGATCGCGATTCAGCCAGTTGGGATCCTTGGGATTATGCTTTAGATAATCATTCCACAGCACTTCGGCAATATCCGCCATGCCCATTGGTGCACCCGGGTGTCCAGAGTTGGCCTTTTGCACCGCATCCATGCTCAAAGCACGAATGGCATTCGCTAACTGCCGACGGGAAAGTGCTACCATGTTCAATCACCCCATGTTTGTTATCAAAATTACACAATTAGACCCAAAATAACCGCGCAAATTATATCACCTGACTAGTAAAGTCGCTAATTCCCATGAAACCGAGGATCCCCACGCTTAGTGCTTGAACTAATCGGGAGGGGCACCAGTCCTATTAGATAAAGTGTATGGGTTTGTCACTTGCATATAATCGAATCTTAAAAGAGGGTTGGTGTGATGGGTAAACGTAAATTTGTCGCTTTTGACTATGACGATACCTTGCTTTTGCTTGAAGGTACAAACAAAGATAAGGTCAAAAACCCTCATCGATTGCTACCTGTCATGCTGTTTATGGGACACTCAAGTAATCATGAGATGGCAATATTGACTAATCGAGGTGATAGAGAAGAAGGCTTCGGAAAGGGCGCAGAAAAGGAATATTCCACCTTGGACGGGCAACGAGATTTACAAGCCATGGGTATCATTATCGACGACCCTTATGTCATCAGACAACCTCGGGAGTATAGAAATTGGGTCACCGAAGCAACTCATGAAGTAGAATTAGATTTATATCTTAAAGATGATTCAGAATATCCTACTCTAAAAAAGAATAAACAAGATCTTAAAGCTCAGATCGAAGCTCTAACAAATCAAATTAAAACGCTGGAAGCAAATAAAAAAGATAGCTCGCAAGAAATGCAAAAATTAGCCACTCTTAAAGGCCAACTTCAAACGGTTTTTACTGATATAGAAAATAAATACCAAGCCAAACGAAAATCTATGAGTCAAGATGATCAAAAAGCCATAGACAGAGAACTCGAAAAAAAATTTGGCGGCAAAGTTCACCGCTTGGAACAGCTACGTCAACGCGTTGCGATTAGGGACGGCGTAGAAACACCTATCACTGATACTATTATGGTGGATGATAGCAAAGGTGTTATCGAAGGGACCAAAATGGCTGGTTATGACACAGTAAAGGCGACCGAACGCAACTTGGATGATAATAACTCAGACTACGTAAAAGAGCTTGGCCAAAAAATAGGGCTTGATGAATACCTTGACGACCTCGTTAAAAATCCTGCTGCTCACCGCAACGATCCCCCCATGCAAGTGGCTGGCGCGCTGATGTATGGCATACAAACGCGGGATGATTTTAAACCTAAATTGTCAGATTATCTTAAAAATATGACGTATTCTTAAAAGCAACAAATCAAAGCCATGATTCAATATATTCAAGCAAATCGTCCTGATTATGAAAATGATAAAGATTTCAAAGCGTTTGTCAAAGCGCTACCATCTGATAGCACCGCCAAGAAAAATGAGACGAAACGTCTTGAGGCAAATCGACAATTTTTGCAAGAAGCAGAAAATGAGGTTAATCAGTTACTGAATAAATATGATAAGCAAATGAAGTATGCCAGCATTGAAAGCATCAGTAATAAAGATGCCGCTTTTAAAACTGACACCAGAGAACAAATAGCGGCCATACGACAAAAAGTCTCTCAATTGATGAAGGATAATGATCCCAGTATCCGAATAGCTGCCAAAGCCATATCTGAAAAAATAGCTGAGCATGGTGCTGTGACTGAAAGCCACCTTAAACAACTAACCGCCTTGAATCAACAGTTATCATCAGGTCAAGCGTTGACTGAAAAGCAGCTTCATTTGCTGGAAAACACCCTCTCTGACTCACGTAATTTAGAGGTGAGAAGCAATGCAAAACAATTGCTTGAGGCCCATAACATCATCAAAAGCCTCTACACAGAATTCCAAAACTATAAGAATGGCAAACTTGATCAGTCCAAAGTAAAAGCCTTTGAAGTTAGGATTAACAGTCTTTTAACGTTACCCACCCACCCTTCAGTAGCGGTGGCGGCATTAGCCATTGATACGGAGATTAAGCTCAGACAGCTTGGCCCCCATCAAGAGCCGGTTACAGACCTACTGAAAGCTTTGGCTAGTACTTCAAATCAAGAAGCCAAACCTATCGTTGATCGGTTTTTTAAAAATGCGGATTTAACAAAGATGGATTCTATTAAAAATCACCTACAAAATGTCGAACAATCGATTAGCCTATTATTAGCTTCTAACCCTAACAACCCTGCTATCAAAAAAATACAACAAGCTATTACGGATTTTAGAGGCAAAGTAAAAGCGATTGAAGAACCAGCGGTAATTTTACCCCCACAAAAAACTGGGGCCCGTCAATTACCGATTGCTCCCGTCATGGTTGTCGATGCTCTAAACAAGCAGACGCAAAAGGGGTGGGAGCTGCGCCAAGTCACTGATAGAGGCTTGCAAAGTTCGCAAGTCTTTTCTGCAAAAATGACTAAAAGCGAAGCCGAAAAATTATTGACCTCGTTGCAGAAGGGTTTAAACGCAAGAGTCATCGAATCGGCTAGTGATAAAAACGATAATCGATTTCGCGTTGCCTTAGATACCAAAGATGGCGCGGCATTATTACAACGCCGAGTACCTCTCACGGCACCACCTGCTCATCGACCACTGCCCATCGCACCCCTGGCTGGGGCTAAAGCAGCTGCTTCGAGGCCGCCGACCGCCCCGCAAAATCCCCCTGATGTTAAAAAGGATGACCCTAAGCGTCGAACGGGGCCCTCTAAGTAAAGAGCGGCTATGCTCGCCACTTGATTGAGCAGCCTTGGCTTGGCACTTGCTCAAGTGGCCCTTTGCCGGTTTTCGCAACGTGCAACATCGCTTCGACCAGTTCTCGCTTTGCCCCGTCTGGCGCAGGACGCATGCCACTTTCATCTAAACGGCCACGGTATTGTAATTCTAAGTTTGAGTTATATCCAAAAAAATCAGGCGTGCAGACCGCACCATAGGCTTTAGCAACTTCTTGGGTTTCATCAAAAACATACGGAAAAGAAAAGTGCATCGCCTTAGCCACTTTTTGCATGTTGTCATAAGAATCTTCTGGATAGTCAGTTGGGTCGTTGGATGAAATAGCGATAACACCGATTTCATTAGCTTGCAGGACACGCATATCTTCAACTAGGCGTGGCAACACCGCTTTCACATACGGGCAATGATTACAAATAAACATGACTAACAAGCCACCACTTTTAGAGCAATTTGTCAAACTATAATATTGCCCATCGACACCCAGCAAACGAAAATCGGGCGCTTTTTGTCCCAGTTGCGCCTCTGGCGTTTTCATCAATGCCATTTTGTTCCCCTTCTTAAAAAGCCTTAGAGTATACTCAAAACCAGCGATCTGCTAACCTCTTAGTCAAACAAACCAACAAGGAAGTGTATGCCAAACTACCCCTTATTTACCTCTGAATCTGTTTCCGAGGGTCACCCCGACAAAGTCGCCGATCAGATCTCTGATGCGGTACTTGATGAATTTCTGGCTCAAGATAACAATGCCCGCGTCGCCTGTGAAACCTTAGTGAAAACGGGCATGGTTCTGGTTGGCGGTGAAATACGTAGCCATGCGTGGGTCGATATTGAAAATATTGCCCGTCAAGTGGTGAAAGATATTGGCTACAATCATTCTGATTTGGGCTTTGATTATGAATCGTGCGCGGTGCTCAATGCGATTGGCAAACAATCTCCTGACATCGCCATGGGTGTCGATGAAACGCCTGATCATGAAATGGGCGCAGGCGATCAAGGGCTGATGTTTGGTTATGCCACCAATGAGACCGAACAATTGATGCCAGCACCGATCTATTACGCGCACCAGTTAATGCACCGCCAATCGATCGTGCGCAAAGAAAACATCTTACCTTGGCTGCGACCCGATGCGAAAAGCCAAGTGACAATCCGTTACGAAAACGACAAACCCGTGAGTGTCCATACCATTGTCCTGTCAACACAACATGATCCTGATATTAACCAAAACGAGCTCAAAGAAGCGGTTATCGAAGAAATTATCAAACCCGTGATCCCGGCAACATGGTTAACGAAGGATACGGTTTACCATATTAATCCCACCGGACGCTTTGTGATTGGCGGCCCTATGGGTGACTGCGGTTTAACGGGACGAAAAATTATCGTAGACACCTACGGCGGCATGGCTCGTCATGGCGGCGGCGCGATGTCGGGCAAAGATCCTTCCAAAGTCGATCGCTCTGCTGCCTATGCTGCCCGTTATGTCGCCAAAAATGTGGTAGCGGCGGGGTTGGCTGACAAATTAGAACTGCAAGTTTCTTACGCTATTGGGGTGGCCAAACCGATTTGTATTGCACTTGAAACCTTCGGCACCCATAAAGTTTCGCCTGAAAAAATAGTGGCTTTAATTGAAAAGCATTTTGATTTGCGTCCCAAAGGGATCATCAACATGCTAGATTTGCAAAAGCCACAGTATCGCAAAACGGCAAGTTACGGCCACTTTGGTCGCAGCGAATTCGCCTGGGAACGTACCGATAAGGCCGCCCTACTCAAACAAGAGGCTTTTTAACATGGCAGCACAAGATTATTGGGTAGCCGATATGAGCTTAGCTTCATGGGGCTTAAAAGAAATGGCGATGGCACGTTCTGAAATGCCAGGGCTGATTGCACTACGCGAACAATATGAGGCCAAGCAGCCCTTAAAAGGAGCACGGATTGCCGGTTGCTTACATATGACTATCCAAACGGCTATTTTAATTGAAACCCTGTTAGCCCTTGGCGCGAGTGTGCGCTGGTCATCGTGTAATATTTTCTCGACGCAGGATCACGCAGCCAGTGCGGTTGCCTCCCTGGGTGTGCCCGTATTTGCCAAAAAAGGCGAAACCGAAGACGAATTTTGGTGGTGCATTGAGCAAACAATCACCGGTCCCAATAACTGGCGACCCAATTTATTGTTAGATGATGGTGGCGATTTAACCAAGCTGATGCATGAAAAATATCCCGATGCTTTAAACGAGGTTAAAGGCTTATCTGAAGAAACCACTACCGGTGTCAGACGCTTATATGAAATGGCAGAAAAAGGCAGTCTTAAAGTGCCTGCCATCAACGTCAATGATTCGGTCACTAAGTCGAAGTTCGATAATTTATATGGCTGTAGAGAATCCCTCGTTGATGGCTTAAAAAGAGCCACCGATATTATGATTGCGGGTAAAATAGCCGTTATCTTAGGGTATGGCGATGTTGGCAAAGGCTGCGCTCAGTCTTTGCGTGGTTTGGGTGCGATTGTCTGGGTAACAGAAATTGATCCCATCTGTGCTTTGCAGGCCGCAATGGAAGGTTATCGGGTTGTAACCATGGACGAAGCAGCCAGTCTAGCCGATATTTTTATCACGGCCACCGGCAATATTGATGTGATCACTCATGAGCATTTAAAGCGCATGAAACATCAAGCGATTGTAGCTAATATTGGCCATTTCGATTCGGAAATCGATGTGGCTTCGTTAAAGCAATACGCCTGGGAAAACGTCAAACCCCAAGTCGATCAAATCATTTTCCCCGATGGTAAACGCATTATTTTATTAGCCGAAGGGCGGTTGGTGAATTTAGGCTGTGCCACCGGACACCCTAGTTTTGTGATGTCAACCTCTTTTACCAATCAGGTATTGGCACAAATAGAGTTGTGGAATAATAATGCAGCCTATCCGCTGGGCGTACATACCTTACCTAAAAAACTCGATGAGCAAGTGGCGAGGTTACATTTAGATAAGCTTGGTGTTAAACTGACCCCCTTAACTAATGAGCAAGCTGCCTATTTAGGGGTGTCTGAAGATGGCCCCTATAAGCCAGAATATTATCGGTATTAATGTGACATGTTTGTTCCTAGAATATATTACCCTCACCCACTCGCTGAACATGCCGTGTTAGCTCTTGATAAGGAAATAAATCACTATCTCTGCACCGTGCTCAGGTTAGAAGATGGCGATAAAGTGATTTTTTTTAATGGCGAAGGTGGCGAATACAGCGCAACTTATATCGCTGATAAAAAAAAGGGCCAAGCAAAGATTGGACATTTTAACGCTATTTCAAGAGAATCACCGCTTGCACTTCATTTAGGACAAGCCCTGCTACGTGGCGATAAAATGGATTATGTGATCCAAAAAGCGACGGAACTAGGCGCAAGCAGCATCACACCGATCATAACGGTTCATTGTGGTGTCAAACTCCCAGCAGATCGCACTGATAAGCGCTTGCAACATTGGCAAAGTATAGCCCAAAGCGCATGTGAACAATCAGGTAGAACTATGCTACCCACCATTCATTCTCCTATTTCTCTAAATGAATGGGCACAGCAAGCCTTTAGTGGGATCTCATTGTTTGGACACACTTTAAAAGCTAACGCGCTGAATACGCTACCTAAGAATGAAGCTTACCGACTCGCTATTGGCCCTGAAAGTGGCTTCGATGATAAAGAAGTAATCACATTACAAAACAACGATTTTCTACCCTTTACTCTAGGTCCACGTATTCTACGTACTGAGACGGCGGGTTTAGTGGCTATATCGGTATTGCAAAACCTATTTGGAGATCTGGGATTGACTACCTGATTGTGCAGCATGACCAATAGCCATAATGTCCGGTAACACCACATCAAGACGAACTTTCTTATCAGAGACGATGGCTAATTTTTTGAGTGCATCTGCCCACTCAATGCTTTCTTGCGAAATTCTTAATCGTTTCACTTGTCCTTCAAACAAGACAGCCACGTAGGCTGTGTTCTTTTGCATACTATGCAAAATGGCTATCTTAGGATTTTTAATCTTCGTGTCTGCTAGCGGCAAAAGATCTAATGTTGCAACGTATATATTTTGCTGTTGCCATTCATATGAGCCTACCACCTTGGAATGCCGATTAAATGCAAATTCTTTGGGCAAAATGATTGCTTCCGCTATGGCGATAGTGGGGATCAAATATTGATTATTTTTAAATAATAAAAGACTACAATCAATCATGGATGTCTCCGTGAATAAATCGCTTTAATAGCATTAAGAGATCTTCTTCTAAATACGGTTTAGTCAAATAAGCATTGGCTCCCGCTTGCATAGCTCGTAAACGATGCTTTTCTCCCGAACGAGAAGTAATCATGATAACGGGTACTTTATTAAGCTTCGGGGAGGCTCGCATCTTTTCCAGCACTTCAAAACCATCCATTTTAGGCATTTCAATATCCAACAACACAATATCAGGAACCATTTCCTCCATTTCAAGCAAAGCATCAGCGCCATCTTTGGCTTGCACTGACTCAAATTTATGCCTCTTCAATAAGCGACACGTCACTTGCCTAACCGTATAGGAGTCATCCACCACTAACACTCTGGTTTTGTCGTATTTTATTTTTCGGAGAGTTTGTTTCTCTTGCGGCGCAAGTGATGCAGTCGGTCCCAATTGTAATTGTAAAGCTCGCTGCATCAAATATTGAGGATCTAAAACCAGAACTATTTGCCCATCTCCCAACAGTGAAACTCCTGAAATTTCACGAACAAATTGCAACTGAGAACCAGCAGGCTTGATCACAATTTCATTACTGCCAACCATTTTATCTACAATAACAGCAACACTTGAATCTTCTGAATATAAAAAGATAACAGAAAGAGAATAAATATGGTTGCGAAATGTTTCATTAACATTATCACCTAACAATTCAGATAAAAAATATAATTGATAGGTTCGATTCACATAGTCAATATCTCGTTGCTTAGTGACTATACGATTTTTGGCTTCGGCGCTTGATATTCTCGCTACGCCTGCCAGCTGCGAAAGCTGCATCGCATAATATTGATTGTGACTTTTAAAAACCAATGCCTGATTGAGAGAAATGGTAAAAGGTAATCGAATGGTAAAACGGGTTCCTTGATTGAACTCAGTATCTATCCAAAGCGTTCCGCCTAGTTTGTTAATCTCGGTATTAACAACGTCCATACCTACACCGTGACCTGAAATTTGTGATACTTGATCTTTAGTGCTAAATCCTGACAAGAAAATCATTTTAATAGCATCATCTTTAGACATTGGCACTTTAGATGGCCAAAAATATCTTTCAATGGCTTTTTGGCGTATTTTTTCAATATCAATTCCTTGTCCATCATCGCTAAGTTGTATGATAAATTGATTTCCTTCTCGAAATAGCGATAACGTAATAACGCCAAGTTCTGGTTTGCCTTTTTTTAAGCGCTCTTGTGGCGATTCAATTCCATGATCAATGGCATTGCGGACCATGTGCTCTAACGAAGGAATTAATCGCTCTATTAATCGTCTATCTATTTCACCTTCTAAACGTGCAAACTCGAGATGCACCTCTTTACTTAATTCTTCTGATACTTGACGAACAATTCTTTCAAGGCGAGGTACAATATAGTCTATCGCTATCAAGCGTGTATGAATTATACCTTCTTCTAAGTTTTTAGCTGCGCGCTTTTGTTCAACTAGTAATCCTTCCGCATTTTTTAACGTATTCATTACCATTAAACTTAAATCTTCAAGTTGAGTCAATTTATCTTCTGAAACCCTAATCGATTGTTGCAATGATGAATAACGATCCATTTCTAAAATATCAAACTCATCGTAGCTCCTTGCTCCCACCGTCTCTTGATAGAGTCGCAAGTTAGCATCTGCCTTAACTTCTATATTTTTCATCCCTTCTTGCACGAGCTTAATTTCTTTTGATATTTCAATCAGGTACTCGTTGGCACCTTTAACTTGTTGCTCTAGATGCGATCGAGTTACATTTATTCGACCAGCCAGATTACTGAATTGTTCTAGCAAATCAGCCTTAACTCTCACTGTTTCAGTGGAAACCTCTGGTTTCTTAAGCTTCTTTTGTGACTCTTGTGGGTCTGATTGCACAGGTAATTGTTGTTCTAACAAGATAGGAGACATCGCTTCTGCGATAGGAGTGTCTTCGTTTAATAATTTTTTAACCACCTCTACAGGCACATCGCTTTCAGGAAAAAAAGTATGGTGGGAATAGCTATCAATGTATAAATGTAAATAATCAAAAAATCGTCTCAGCTCTTTTATAAGAATATCATCTATGGCTATTTCGCCCTGAAACATTTTTTGTAAGAGCCGCTCAAGCGCGTGGGTATATTCGCTCACTCCTTTGAGACCCACCATGCGCGAACTCCCTTTAAAGGTATGGAGTTCTCTCAATATTGAGCTTAACAGTTCTTTTTGGGAGGTGTCTTGTGAGAAATCATGGAAGGCACGATTAATCGCTTCTAAGATGTCATGTGCTTCTTCAATAAATATCTGGATTAGTTCATCGTCATTTTCCATTGACTATGTATCCCTAGCCTGCAGCTTGTTGCTCTTGGGGATTAAAATCCAAATTAATATCCATTTCAGGTTCAGCTGAAGGAAGCTTAAAGCCTGCAACAGAATCACGTAACTCAATAGCTAGCTCTGCTAGTTGACCAATGGAGGTTGCGGTAGCCAGGGTTCCTGAAGCAGTTTGTGTGGTGATTTCTTGAATGACACCCATGGTTCTTGAAATCTTACTGGCCGTCACTGTTTGTTGTTGTGCTTCATTCGAAATATTTTGAATTAATTCAGCAAGATGAAAGGAAACGCTTTCAATTTTTTCGAGCGCCACACCAGCATCTTGCGCCAGTCTTGCACCTTGTACAACTTCGGTAGTGGTTTGTTCCATGGATTTGACAGTTTCATTGGTATCATTTTGAATGGCATGCACTAAGATCTCAATTTGCTTGGTCGCATGGCTGGATCGTTCTGCTAACCGTTGCACTTCTTCTGCCACTACAGCAAAACCACGCCCTTCTTCACCTGCCATGGCCGCTTGAATTGCCGCATTCAAGGCTAGAATATTAGTTTGATCGGTAATGTCATCAATTAGGGAAACTATATCGCCAATTTCTTGCGAGCTTTCGCCTAAGCGCTTCACTTGTTTAGCCGTTTCCTGAATTTGCCCTTTAATTCGCTCCATGCCACTAATGGTGTTCTGCACAATGGTAACACCACTTTTCGCAATATTAACTGACTTGCCTGCAACTTCAGCACTTTCAGTTGCATTAGATGACACATGTTCAACGGAAGCGGCCATCGCATTAATAGCTGCGGTAGTGCCTACAATTTCCTTTGCCTGATTTTCACTGGCTTCTGCTAAATGACGGGCTGTTGATTGTACTTCTTGCGCGCTAGATGAAACTTGTACTGCAGTTGCATTAATTGTAAATACCAATTTACGCAACGCATTAATTGCATAATTGACCGATTCGGCAATAGCACCTGTAATATCTTCACCAACGGTGGCATGTACCGTTAAGTCACCATCGGCCAAATTAGCGAGTTCATCAAGCAAGCGCCAAACGGCTGCCCGATTAGCACGGTGCTGTGCTGCTGTTTTTGCCAAGCTTATTTTAGCATCAGAGTAGAGTTGGTAGGACATCCACAGGAACAATACAATACATATAGCACCTAATAAATATCCTGAAACAGGTCCGATAATTCTCCTTTCTGACGCTTTACCATATGCCTTAAGTAATTCGGTCGATTGCTCCAGCAAATTTTGACTACCCAAGAAAATGTCATAAGAAGCATTACGGACAATCAGCAGTTGTTCTGAAATTTGAATAATTTGTTTTACATTTTCTTCAACATAACTAAAATTTTCATTGATAGAGTCCAATATTTTACGGGCTTCTACATCGGTAACCTTGGTTGTGCCAAGGGCTGGATTACCTTCGCGCATACCATTTAAGTAACTACCGAAAAGATTCGCTTGCCTAGAGAAGGCATCCGCAGATTCAACCGCATCTTGCCCCCCCTCTAATACTTTATCTAAATGGCGCATAATGCGTTCAGCGATCCATTTCTGGCGAGCTGCAACTGAAACTTGATCAGCCGGTGCATTATTTTTC
>JBFWUT010000055.1:0-15607 GCA_050247135.1 Candidatus Berkiella sp. | reverse complement strand
TAAATTGAATTTTCTCTTGCATAGGACAGGTATCTTTCCAAGTCATCGGTGGGTCCTCCCACCAAAATTTTAACCTGTTACCCATGCGTCCGGTCTAAAGTGTTACCTATGCGCCCGGTTCGTACCGTAGTCTAATGCCCCAGCTTGAAAAAGGGGATAAAAAATCTGATAAAAATATTGCAATACTGATAGATAATCGAATTTTGACAGGCTTAAAAAATTCACCGCAAGTAAGCATTGCAGGACTACTATGCTTTGCGAAAGAACCTCAAAGCAATAGGCAATTTCGAAATGCATATATAGAATTTCAAATTTTTAAGGGCATTGCTCGAGACACGCCAATTAAAAAATATGAAATTAAAGGTAATCTTGCCAGCCAAATTGAACAAAGTTTGCATCTTTTACAGCAAAACATATGGCTAGTACCAAGAATAACGGGTGCTAAACGTGAAGACGTTCCGGCGTATACAGAAGTTATGTTAAGAGAAGTAATCACAAATAGCCTGGTTCATCGTGATTATAGAAAAATGCATCAACCTGTTAAAATTGCAATGTTTGAAAATCGAATTGAGATTGAAAATCCTGGTGGCCTTATGCCAGGTCTAACTACACTTAATTTAATTCATAGAAGAGATTGGAGAAACCCCTTAGTTGCTGAGTTAATGAAAAAATTTGGTTTTGGTGAAATGGATGGTCAAGGCATTGACCGTTTATATTCTTTAACTTTATCACTTAAGGTTCCGCCGCCAATATTTATAAACCATCTAAATTCATTAACTGTCGTTTTATCAGCGCCAAAATCATATGAAGAATTCAGTGCTGAAGAAAAGCGTTTAATGATTATAATTTTGGCTATCATGCAAGAAACAGTTGATAATGAAAGTGTTAGAAATTGTTTTGGAATTTCAAGAGATAAAGCAAGCACCTTGATAAAAGCGATGGTGGCTGACAAAATCTTACAACCAAATGGTCAAAGCAAAAAATTTGCTAAATATGTTTTCACAAAAAGTTATCGTGAAAAAATATTTGCATAAATTTTTTATATTGTTCTAGATAATTAAAAGTTCATCGCTATGCACAAACGCCAAGAAATCACTTGGCGTTAAATAGTTCTCAATCACACACTTGGCACCGAAGGATTGCAAAGTGTGCCGTGAATGTTGGCTAGCAATACCGATAAAACCCCATTGTAGCTGTTTCACAGCCTCAATGTCCCACAGGCCATCGCCAATATAAATAATGCGATCAAATTGTTCTAATTGATAAACTCGCTTGGCTGCATTCAGCGCAGTTTCCATAATAATTGTTCTAATATGACTATCGGTGCTGGTGCCCATCGGAGCGTCACATAAACTGGGAGCGACATTGGATAATTTTAATTTGGCAGCACGCTGATGTGAACCAGTTGCCACTGCTAATGCCACATCTTGGCGTGATTGCAAGATTTCAATGAGGGAGGCAGCGCCATCGATGGGTTGAATGGGATTCTGTGATAGCCTTTCTTTAAAATGGGCTAGATAGGCAGATTCCACGGCTTCAATTTCCTCTGCGCTAGGATAACGATTCAGCGCTCGATGAATACACTCTTTAAGAATACCTGAATCCGATACATGTGGATAACTATGTAGATTTTTATCAATACCTGAAATGCCTAAGACCGTGTTGATAGCAAGCTCAAAACAGGCGACTTCATCCTCATGGGAGTGGATGAGGGTACCATCAATATCAAACATGAGCAGATTCATTAATAAAAACCTTTACAAGAACAAAATAATGGATCTATGATACACCAACTCTCGGGGGGCGATAAAGGATCGCTGAGATAATCCACCTTTTTGGATTGACCCGTTGAACCTGCACTGATTCATATCTGCGAAGGGAAGAGACTATGTCAAAGCACATCTCGTTATCTTGTTCATTGATTATCCATCAATTTTTCCCCTTATTGCGTGAAAACAGCAGTTAGCTGATCTTTGTATTTTAAATATTTTACACAAGATTCAATGTGATTTGAGTGTTCGTTGTTTATTAGCAAACGGAATGCTTTTGCGTCTTTAAGCGCAAGTATATGAGCGTTAAACAACAAATATTCAAACAATCAAGATTTAACAGGAGTTTAATATGCTTCACGGCGACCTTTTGTCTGAAATTTTTAAAGATGATACCAACGGTCATACAGAAAAATTTTATCAATCAGGTAAAATTTTTCCGAACCTGCGAATTCCACAACAAAAGCTGACGCTTAGTAACCAAAACACGATATTAAAATACGATGTTTCAGGCCCTTATACAGAAAAAGGATTTGTATTAGAAAAGGGGTTGCCGTACGTTCGCAAACAATCAGAGTACCGAAAAACGCAACGCTTTTATGCCAAGCACAATGAATTAACTGAAGAAATGGAATATGTTGCTATTCGAGAAAATTATGATCTTAAAGTGGTATTAGAGAAGTTGGCAAATGGTCAAGCTATTATACCGGCCAATAAGCATCATCTCGAATTGGAACCGATGATTATTGGTAAGGATTTTTTGGTCAAAGTGAATGCCAATATTGGCAATTCACCAACGACATCATCGTTAAGTGAAGAGCTCGAAAAATTATGGTGGGCTATTCGCTATGGCGCTGATACCGTGATGGATCTTTCCACCGGTAAACAGATTAGCGCTATTCGTGAGCAATTACTGCGATATTCGCCCGTGCCGATTGGCACGGTGCCGCTTTATCAGGCACTAGAGAAAGTGCATGGCGATATCAGTGAATTAAATTGGGCCCTCATGCGCGAGGTGCTCATCGAACAAGCCGAACAAGGTGTAGACTATTTCACGATTCATGCGGGCGTATTAAAAGAATTTATACCATTAACAACTCGCCGCCTCACAGGGATCGTTTCTCGTGGTGGGGCCATTATGGCCAATTGGTGTTTAACGCATGGCCAGCAAAACTTTCTTTATACCCATTTTCAAGAAATTTGCGATATTTTGCAGTACTACGATATTACAGTTTCGTTAGGTGACGGTTTGCGTCCGGGTTCAATTAAAGATGCCAATGATGAGGCACAGTTTGCCGAGCTCAAAGTGTTGGGTGAACTTACCCAAGTGGCCTGGCAACACGATGTGCAAGTGATGATTGAGGGGCCAGGACATGTGCCTTTACATAAATTACCTGAAAATATTGAGTTACAAGAACGCTATTGCTTTGGTGCGCCTTTTTATTCTTTAGGTCCCTTGGTGACCGATATTGCACCAGGTTATGATCACATAACATCGAGTATAGGCGCTGCGATGTTTGCGCAAATGGGCACAGCGTTACTGTGCTATGTGACACCAAAAGAGCATTTAGGGTTACCTAACAAGCAAGATGTCAAAGAAGGCTTAATAGCCTATAAAATAGCAGCACATGCAGCAGATGTTGCAAAAAATCATCCCGGTGCGCAAGCTTGGGATGATGCTCTATCGAGTGCACGCTTTGATTTTCGCTGGGAAGATCAGTTTAACTTAAGTCTTGATCCCGCAAGATCACGCTCATACCATGATGAAACGTTACCTCAACAAAGCGCTAAGCACGCGCCATTTTGTGCCATGTGTGGCCCTAAATTTTGCTCAATGCGAACAATGCATGCGATAAAGAATATGTTTATAGAAGAAAGTACTCCATGAAAGTAGCGATAGTTGGGGCGGGTCTTGTGGGTAAACTGTTTGCTTGGTACTTGTGTCAGCAACAATGCGAGATCCACATCTTTAGTCATCCAAGGGCGAAGCAGAATACTTGCGCCATCGCGGCAGGAGCTATGTTGAGCCCCTATGCTGAGCTACCCTTGTTAAATCCCTATTGGTTTGAAATAGCACAGCGTTCATTATTGTGGTGGCCAAAGATCCTGAGTACGTTATCTTTGCCGGTTCATTACCAAAGATCAGGAACACGTGTGGTGGTGCTGCCTGAACATGGTACTTTGTTAGAACAATGGATCCAAAGCATTAAGCGACAGTTGCCAAATTTTAACCCTATTATACAGCGTGATAAACAATGGAGCTGTTATATTGCTGATGAAGCACATCTAAACCCAAGACAATTGTTAATAGCACTGTCGCAATATCTCGCAGAGCAAAGAATACAATGGCATGAGCAAGTGATCGAAGAAGATTTTCTTTTTGATGGCTTTGACTGGGTTATTGAGTGCAAAGGGTTGGGTGCAAAAAATACGCTGGGTGAATTGCGAAGCGTTAGAGGTGAGATGTTACTTTTACATGCGCCTAGCATCAATTTATCACAAGCGGCGCGTTTTTTACACCCGCTCTATGGCTGCTACATTGTCCCGCAAGGTGATCATCACTATATGATAGGAGCCACTCATCAAGAGAGTGATAGCATGGCTGCTATCTATGTGAAAAGCATCATGATGTTGCTAACGGGGGCAGTGCTTTTTGAGCCAAGATTCAAAGATGCCGCATTGCTTGAGGCGAAAGTTGGACTGCGTCCGACTACCAATGATCATTTGCCATTAATTCAGGCCGGTTCTAAAAAAATCCTGGTTAATGGTTTATATCGCCATGGGTTTTTATTAGCGCCGGCTATCGTGGCAGACATTGTAACTAAGTTATGTAAAGGGGAAAAATGTGAAGCGCATGAAGATTATCTTCAATCATCACCCTTTGTGGGTGACGACTCACAGCCGATTGCAAACGGTGCTTGACAGCCAAGTGTTGCCGAAAGTGTTTGCGATTGCAGTGAATGGTAAATTTGTGGCAAGAGAGGATTATCGACAACATATCTTGCAATCTGACGATCAGGTTGCAATTTTAACGCCGATGCAAGGAGGATAAGATGTGGCTAGGTGATCAATACCCTTCTCGGTTACTACTAGGAACAGCACAATACCCCTCGATAGATTGTTTAGCAAAAGCTATTGTAGCGAGCAATGCTGAGATTATGACTGTTTCATTAAAGCATGAAAATGTCTATCAATCCCATGGCCAATCCTTTTGGCAGAGGATTAAAGCATTAAATCGTAACATATTACCTAATACCGCAGGTTGCGTTAATGCTGATGAGGCAATTGAGTTGGCAGAAATGGCGCGTGAAGTGTTTCAAACAAATTGGATCAAACTTGAAGTGATATGTCCTCGCTGGCAATTACAGCCTAATCCTTTAGAGCTGATTAAAGCGGCAAAGGTATTAGTAGAACGGGGATTCAAGGTATTCCCTTTTTCAACAGATGATGTGGCATTAGCAGTAGAGCTTTATGATAGCGGTTGTCAGATTATCATGCCTTGGGGAGCGCCCATTGGCTCAGGAAAAGGTTTACTGAATGTTTCGCAATTGCACGCTATGCGTAAAGCTCTTCCTAAAGCCATTTTAATCATTGATGCAGGCATTGGCAGTCCAGTACATGCATTGCAGGCCATGCAGTTAGGTTTTGATGGTGTTTTAGTGAATAGTGCAATTGCCAAAGCGCTAGATCCTGTGATGATGGCGAAAGCATTTGCTTTAGCAGTTGAAAGTGGACGATTAAGTTATGAGGCAGGCGTGATGGTAGGATGTGATTTTGCGCAAAGCACCGTGTTATCAGAGACCTTATTTGGAGAGCATTATGTCTAGTGTGGATGTTTGGACTATTGCCGGTTTTGATCCCAGTGCTAAAGCGGGTGTTTTAGTTGATAGGCAATTATTTTCCATTTTGGGTCTTAAAAGTCATGCTTTAATAACGGCCTTGACAGCACAGCATGATAAGGCAATGACCAGAGTTCGGCCGGTCGATATCCATTTATTTAGTGAACAATTTTTGTTATTAAAACAATGTGGATGGCCTAAAGTCATTAAAATAGGATTATTGCCAACCAAAGAATATGTGCAATGTCTTGCACAGCTTTTAGCCGATTTCCCCGGAAAAATTGTTTATGATCCGGTAATGCAAGCCAGCGTGGGCCCACGGTTAATGGCAAGCGATGCTGTTGTGTTAATAAAATCCCTGTTATTACCACGTATCACTATCATGACACCGAATCTGTATGAAGCCCATTGTTTAACAGAGATTCCTATCCACACGTCTGTTGATATGCAGCAAGCGGCTAATCAATTACACCAAATGGGTGTGAGCGAAGTTATACTTAAGGGAGGGCATCTGGATGGCGTTTTCGCGCAAGATCTTTGGAGCGATGGGCAACGAAGATATTGGCTGACATTGCCTCGATTGCATGGCGTTTCTTTGCATGGTAGTGGCTGCATTTTTAGCGCGACCTTAGCAGGAATGCTGGCAACAGAGGATAACAGTCTGGATGCCTTCGTGATGGCAAAGATGGTGACTTATCAAGCTTTAAATGCACAATGTGCGCCATTGCGCGTTGATGAAAATGCGGATCACTTCCCTTGGTTAACCAACACTATTGAAGAAGGTCAAGAACGATTGTCGTTTGCTCAAGTGACAAAACCACTTGGGCTTTATACCATTATCAATGAAATCGCTTGGTTAAAGCGCCTGTCTGCGTGGGGCGTTAGGACCTTGCAATGGCGAGATAAAGAGCAGTCGCAAGCAGCAACAGCAAGGATCATTGAAGTCACAAATTTTCTGAGAAAAAAAGAGGTTCAATTATTCATTAACGATGATTGGCAGACGGCTTTAAAGTGCCAAGCTTATGGTGTGCATTTAGGTCAAGAAGATCTTGATAATGCCAATCTTAAGTGTATTGCCGATAGCGGTTTGCGATTGGGTGTTAGCACACATTCGTTAAGCGAGCTTGCAAGAGCAAAAGCCCTCAATCCCTCTTACATTGCATTTGGTCCCATTTTTCCAACAACGACTAAGCGCATGATTTTTCCTCCACAGGGACTCGCTAAGCTGGCAACATGGCGCAAGTGGGTAGAAAATCCGTTAGTGGCGATTGGTGGTATTAATCTTCATAATATTCAAGAGATCTTAGCTACGGGTGTTGATAGCGTTGCGATGATTAGTGCCGTGACTAAAGCGGCCAATCCCAGACTGGCTTGTCAGCAATTATTATCTTATTTTAAGAAAAACCATGCGCTATCAAAGACAAGTCCTGCTCCCACAAGTCGGTAAACAGGGACAACAAGCCTTAGAGCAAAGTAAAGTGCTGTGTGTGGGAGCTGGCGGGCTGGGTTCTTCTGCGTTATTGTATTTGGCGGCAGCAGGTATTGGACATCTTGGTATCATGGATCATGATAAGGTTGCAATAACGAATTTACACCGGCAGATATTATATAAAGAAAGTGATATTGGAAAATATAAAGCTATTGCCGCCAAAGAGAACCTACAAACCTTAAATCACACAGTAAGCTATGAAGCGATCCCCTTGGCATTGTGCGTCAGTAATGCCCTGGAACAGGTGAGCCAATATGATTACATTCTTGATGCGACGGATAACATTAAGAGCAAATTATTGCTCAATGATATTTGTCACTATGCTAAAAAACCATTGGTCAGCGCTCAAGTTGAGGGTTTTAAAGGGCATCTGATGGTGTTTTGTTCACCCAAGACAGGTTGCCTGCGGTGTCTTTACCCCACCCTAAATGCAGATTTGGCTTTGCCAACGTGTGAGAACGCTGGTGTGTTAGGCGTCGTGCCAGGATTATTAGGCATGCTCCAGGCGCTAGAAGTCAAAAAACTGATCCTTGGCATTACCGATAATTTGTTGGGAATGCTCTATGAGGTCGATATGCTGAAAAATGTCTCAATAACGTACCCTTTACCTTTCGCACAAGACTGCGTTTTGTGTACAAAAGGTCAAGATTTTGTTACCCTATCGCCGAATCAGATAAGGGGAAAACCAATGCATCCACACCAAATCAGCGCCAATGAATTGATGGACGTCTTAAAAAATCCTGAAAGTGTTTTTTTGTTGGATGTCCGAAATCCTGATGAGCATGCGGCTTTCAATATCGGTGGAAATCTTATTCCATTAGATCAGCTGCCTCATTCTTTAGATCAACTTCCGAAAAACAAGCCCATCATCATTTATTGTCGCTCTGGTCATCGCAGCCAACTGGCCTTGGAATTTTTGCAACAACACGGGTTTTCAGATGTGAAAAACCTCATGGGTGGCGTACTTGCTTGGCCTGCATAAATTCCGTTGCCTGTGAGATTTGCCGAAGAATACCCGCTTATTTTTCTGCTCCATGGGCATCCCTGCCCTGCGTCGCACACATCCCTGTGCGACGAGTCGCTTCAAAATAAGCGGGTATTCTTCGCTAAGCATACAGCATACATACTTGCGAGCTTACTTCTTTAAATACCGTTGCAAATAGGGATTTTGTACTAACGCTGAATCTGCCGGCAGTTTTGCAAAATAATCTTTAGCACTTTGCTGTTTTGCATCGACTTTATCAGAGGAAACTTTGCCAGAAGCTAAAAGGCGCAATGCTCTGCCAGGCGTATTTCTTTGTAGCGATAGTAAGAGTGGTGTAAATCCTTTGTCTTTGACCTCATCATGAGCATCTAAAGGGTTATCTTTGACATCTAATTTGGAAAATTCCTCTATCAGAAAATCAAATTCATCGGTGGTTGCATACGTCACTGCACGACGCATCATTTTACCGCCATCGTCAACGTTGAACTTAACTTTCAAGGTATCAATAGTGATCGGTTTTCCTGGTGGTGTTAAATGAGTTTGAAAATGTGATCGTAAATAATTAACATAAGTGTGTTTGATGGTAATGTCGTCTGAATCGATTAAACCATACTTGACTTTAAATTCATTGATTAATTTTTTGGCTTCTTCGGTAGAGTGTGTTTTACTCAGGTTGTCTAACATAAAGCTAAAGGATTGCGAGATAAGGCTGGCTTTATCGCCCAAAGCTTGAATAGCAATCCAACGTAACCCAGGGATTGTCGGTAATTGATGACCGTCTCTATGGCTAACGTCAAAAAACATAGGCGCTTCAACTGCCCTTTCGCACGTGAGCCTTTCTGGTGATAACTTCGCAACAATACCCGCTAAAGCATACACATATAGACAACAACTGGTACCGTCGCGTTGGACATTCGCTTGGCATGCCGCGATATCATAATCGATTTTCTGTTGTTCAAGATACTCAATGAGGGCTTGTAAGAAATGGTACTGTGACACTAAATGCGTTGAAGATACATTGATAAAATAAAATTTATTTTTGTCAGCGTCAAAGGAAACATCAAGCAGTTCAACATGTCCCAGAGAGATATTAAAGTAAAATAGTATTTGTTTTCGTGAAGTGACGCCGCCGGCTCTCATTGCTTGAATAGAGCGATAGAGTTTTTGTAAGGAAAGAGGATCTGGTAAGTAAGAATAGTAAGCCTCTGGTTCAAATATCACTTCCCCATTAAAAGGTAAAGCGAATCGCTCTGCACGTTGATTTTTGCGATTGATCAGCAGGGTTAAATCTTGCGGAGATATTGCTTGTGTTTTTCTTGCTTGATTAATCTGATATTGCAAAAGCGTTAAGCCGCTCATCAGCCTTTTGCGTAAAGCGATATTAATTTCACTGTTTAAACCATCGAGGTGATTTAATTCAGCATCTTCCATCCATTTTAAACTTGCAACCACGAGTTCAATCGCGGGCTCTAACTTGTTTTGCTGGTATTGATCAACCGCGAGATTATAACTGGCAATGCTGGCTAACAGTAACAAATAGCCGCGGGTTTGTGAAATTAACTCAGGCGCAAAGCCATTAGCTTGTCTATTATCTTTTGAAATAGTTTGTGCAAGATAAGTGCATAAAGTCATGGCATCATTAATCGCTTTACGAGCCATGCCTTCAAAAACAATTGGATTTCCTGATAAGATTGCCATCCCTTTTAGGGTTTGTGAGGGATAATGAATAAATCGGGATAAGCATGTGTTTAATTGTGATAGCAATTCGCTAACTGTTAACCCATGACATTTGACACCACTAAGTTCCTGAAGTCTAGGATGTGAAGGCACGGTTCCCCAATGTTGTTTACACAGTGCCAATTGCTGGTGATGAAATGCTAATTCAGCCTTATTAAAGTAAATACCTTGCAGCACAACGTTTACCTTGGTTGATTATTTATCAAGGGGTGCAATATAAAGTGTATTGACTGTATTGGCAATATCAGAATGGGCTGCCAACCATTTTTGAGCCAAAGTCTCCGTGGTGCCATAAAAACACCCTGGTTGTTCCTTAAGACTTGCTAGTCGGTGAGGGACTTGCCAATCTTCAAATAAAGGCAATGCCGCAATCACATCAGGAGGAATGCCAGGAATGAGCAAGCGAGAAGGGCAGGGCTTGAAAGGGAAGTGGCTTGTTGTTCCTAACAACAAAAGCCCTTGAAAATGTTTACGGTATTTTGTGATGTAGAAAATTGCCGCACTACATGCCTCATCATTGGCTTGCATTAAATAAAACGTGCCTTCTCTGGGAACAGGAAGTGCCTCGCCTCGTAAAGCGGAAACCCCGAGCGATTTCTTTTCTGGTAGCGTCTTTATGATAAGCGTCAGGGTGTCATTGTGTGCGCCTGCCAAATAGCAGGGTATTGCGTTTTCTACAATCACAAAGTGACCAGGCGCTGCTTGTTTTGCATGCTCTGGTGCTTTAAGCGTAATTTGCGAAAATCCATTGACCAGGGAGGTCGCTTGAACAATCAGACATTGTTCAGCTTTCATGCACAATCATACCGTCTATCAGTGTTACTGCTACGTTCCCTTGCAATGTCCAGCCTTTAAAGGGCGAATTTTTGCCACTACTGTGTAAAACGTGCTCAGTGACTTGATAGTTGCGGCTAGGATCGATGATACATAAATCTGCCTTTGCGCCAATCGATAAGGTGCCTGCGGGTAAATTGAAAATCTGTGCAGGTTGTTTGGTGATGGCTTTTAAAAGAGTTTGTAAAGCAATGCCATGATGATTCACTAAATGCAGCCCTAATCCTAAAAAGGTATCAATGCTGGATAATCCAGGCACAGTATCACCAAAGGGAGCCAGCTTCGCCACGCTATCTAAGGGGCGATGATCAGAGCAAATAGCATCCAAAGTTCCATCACGAAGGCCTTCTAATAAACCTTCCCGATCCGCTTGGCTGCGAAGCGGGGGGTACACATGGCAATTAGCGTCAAAGTTGGCAATGTTCATTTCCGTGAGGTGCAGCGAATGCATGGCACAATCGGCAGTAATGTTCATGCCTTCTTTTTTCGCTTGGCGAATAAGTGCGACACCTTCATGCGTTGAAAGGCAGGTAAAATGCGCTCTGACTCCGGTTTCTTTTATTAAGGATAAGTGTTGAGATATAGCAATGGTTTCAGCCATGCTGGGAATGCCTGGCAAGCCCAATTGTGCTGAGATCTCGCCTTCATGAACAAGCCCGCCCGCAGATAAAGCACTTTCACAAGGCTGGATGACGATTAACAAATCAAAGCTAGAAGCATAGTCATAACAATGCTTGAGAATATTTAAATCTTTAATGGGTTGCATCGCTTGACTAAGGGCAATGCACCCTGTGGCTTGGAGAGCACTCATATCGGTCATAGACTCACCCAATAGCTGTTTGGTGAGTGCACCGATAGGGTAGATATGGGGTAGACGGCTCTCTGTTTGTTGTTTCAGCCTTGAAACATTCGCTGTGCTATCAATAATTAAATCCCCATCAGGAGGAACACATAATGTTGTGAAACCACATTTAACAGCTGCTTTGGCTTCATCGGCTAAGGTGCTGCCGTGAGGATGTTGTAAATGAGGTCGGCAACAAGTATCGACCAGGCCGGGAATGATCCACATTCCTTTAGCGTCGATGATGGAAGACGCATTGCTCTGTTTTAGTGGACCAATATCAGAAATGATGCCATTCTCGATGGTGATATCGGTTATGGTGTCAAGCTGATTTGCTGGGTCGATAATGCGCCCATTTTTTATAATCGTTTTCATCATGAAGCTCTTTTGATATTTTCAATTAAAAGTGACATCACCGCCATTCGTACTGCAATTCCATTGGTCACTTGATCTAAGATAACCGCATTCGGACTGTCAGCAATATCCGATTGAATTTCTACACCACGATTAATAGGGCCTGGGTGAATGATAAGGGCGTTAGGGTTGGCTAAGCGCAAACTGTCAAAGGTTAAGCCATATTGACGAAAATAAGCGTTGCCGGCAGGTATTAAACCATTTCGCATACGTTCAGTTTGTAAACGTAGCATCATGATAACATCAATCCCTTTTAAACCTTCAGCGAGATTGTGGTGAACTTCAACGCCAAAGGATTTAATTGCTTTAGGCAGTAACGTTTTAGGGCCAATCACTCTAATTTCGCCTGCTTGGAGTGCTTTGAGCGCATGGATCTGGGAGCGCGCGACGCGCGAATGTAAAACATCACCAATGATAGCTACCGAGAGCTTCTTAAAATCACCCCGGTGTTTTCGAATAGTATACATGTCAAGCAAGGCTTGAGTGGGATGAGCGTGACAACCATCTCCGGCGTTGATGACCACAGCACCAGGCTTAATATGTTCTGCTACAAAATGAGATGCACCGCCCGCACAGTGCCGAACCACAAATAACTGGCATTGCATTGCTTGCAGATTACGCACAGTATCTCTTAATGATTCACCCTTTGATGTTGAGGAATGAGAAATATTCAAGTTTAATACGCTTGCGGATAGTTTTTTTGCAGCCAGTTCAAATGTAGAACGAGTGCGGGTGCTTGCCTCAAAAAAAAGATTGGCGAGTGTTTTGCCTTGTAAATCTTGGGTTTGGATAATTTCACCAGATTTTGGGGTGAAAAATTTTTCGGCTTTATCTAAAATAGTAATAATATGATCGGCAGTGAGCCCTTCTATTGTCAATAAATGTCGAAGCTGGCCATGCTGATCAAGCTGGAGATTGCGAACTTGCATGCAATAATTCCTTTCTACGATTGAGGAACGATTCTAAGATGATGGCCGCAGCCATGGAATCGGAATCAGCTTGTTTTGAATAGTGATGTTCTTGCTTCAAAATATGGTTGGCAGCAACACTGGTGAGCCTCTCTTCAACAAAATGAATGGGTAAAGAAAAACGTTTGGTTAAGGATTTACCAAACAAACGAGCCCGACGGCTGGTATCAGAATCACTGCCATCGGGCTGTAATGCTAAACCTACAACGAAAGCACTAGGTTGCCATTCATTAATAATATTTTGCAATTCATGCCAATTAGGTTGGCCCTGCGTAGCTTTTAATGTGAGCAAGGGATTCGCGGTATGAGTGATAGATTGACCGATGGCAACACCAATATACTTTGTTCCAAAGTCGAAGCCCAAAAACCTAGGCATGACCAACTTCATGGGATACACAATCCATGTCAACTCCCAGTAAAGCACCGGCTGCGCGCCAACGGTTTTCAGGGGCGATATCAAAGAGAACTTGTGGATCAGCAGGGCCGCATAGCCAGGTGTTTTGTGCAATCTCGCGTTCTAATTGTCCACTCTCCCAGCCTGCATAGCCAAGTGCAATGATGGCATCTTTGGGCCCCTTGTGATTAGCAATGGCCAGCAAGATGTCTTTAGAGGTGGTGATGCTAATAGATTTTGTTAAAGCGAGAGAAGATTCCCAAGCCTGAACTGATGAACGATGGATAACAAAGCCCCGCTCTTGTTGCAAAGGCCCTCCTGCTAAAACGGGGGTTTGCGAGATAGTTTCATCGTCAGTAGGGATGTTCATATTCTGCAGAACATCACCCAAATG
The DNA here is from genome assembly GCA_050247135.1 of Candidatus Berkiella sp. Lineage (GTDB taxonomy): Bacteria > Pseudomonadota > Gammaproteobacteria > Berkiellales > Berkiellaceae > Berkiella. The sequence continues at coordinate 1,943 of JBFWUT010000055.1, read as the reverse complement.
AATATTTAAGGGTAAATTCACGACAATACCCATAGCGCCTTCAGGTGAATGTTCACAAATATAGATAACAGAATGGGTGAAATGCGGATCGGCCATATTAGGCATGGCTATTAGGAAATGATCTCTTAAAGAAGTATATACACTCATCTCTACACCTTAAGGGTCAATAATGCACCCTAATATATGTCATCTTACTATGTTCTTAGCCTGGAGGGTAGTCTGTTGTTAAGTGGAGGTTAGGACGTTACCGCGAAACTGCCATGTGCGGATAATTTCGAGGACCTCAACTTCATCAGCTATCTCTTTGGGGAGTGGCTCAAAAGGGGCAGCCTTTTTAACGATATCAATGGCGCTTTGATCAAGCAGCGTTGATCCTGACGATTCTCGTAAATGAATTTCATGGATGGAGCCGTCTTGATTGATGGCCACTAATAAGCGCAGGTTGCCGCGAATATTCTGTTTCATGGCCTCTTCAGGATAATGTTCATTGCCAAACTGTTCGACATAATTTTGCCAGCGAGTCAGGTAATCTTCGTCTTGTTGAAGATGCGATGCAGCTGAGATGGTGCGCTTGCGTAGATAGGGCTGCGGCGTTTCCGTTGTCGTTTGGGGTTCTTGCGGAACCATGCTAACAGCTGCTTGAGCAGGCATTGAAGATTGATCATCGTTTGGCGCGTCAGATTGGTGCGATGCAATATTTAAAGAGACAGTCGTCGTTGCATTAGAGCTGGCTAAATCGGATAACTCATACAAGGCTTTGATAGCCTGGCTTAACGGCAGCACGGGATGACTGTGAAAACTCATAGCTAAAAACAGGATGTGCAGGATCCCTATTAGCCAGAGGATCCGAAGAAAGCGACGACGGTCATGTAGATTGAAACTATTTGCCACAAAGATCTGATCATTTATCAAGAAGGTTTGCTCTTTAGTCTACCTCAAGATGGCTTTTGGCAAAACATACCTAAGTACGACTATTATTATGTTAGATAGAGAAGATAGGAAATTGACATGTCGCAGCAAGGGACTGCCGATACCCCATTTGCATTGCTTTTACAAACGCAAAAGCAAATCCGTCACTTATTCCAAAAAGCTTCTGCGCCAGCCTCAACCACTAACGACTGGGTGGGATTGTCATTTTTATCAGGTGATCACATTTTGTTGACCCCGCTTGATGAAGTGTTGGGGATCTTGCCGGTGACAACCTTTGCTCATATAGCCGGAGTAAAACCCTGGTTATTAGGTATGGCGACTTATCGAGATGATATCTTTCCGGTCAGTGATTTGGCGGGGTTTCTTGGCCAGAGAATGTCCGCGTTCACTAAACATAGCCGTATCCTGGTGATAGAAATGGAAAGTGAAAAAGCAGGGTTACTGGTCAGTCGTGTGTTAGGTTTGCAGCGCTTATCACCTGAGCAAACCAAGGAAAAGGGCTTTGGCTTGTTGCAAGCCGAACCTATTTATGACCCCTTTTTGCTGGGTTCTGTTGATGCTAATGTGGTATTACCCATCATCAGTTGCAAATCTATTATTAAACATCCGCATTTTCGTGATGTCTTAATTAAGGCGGAGGTAGTCAATTGAGCTTCATTGAAAAAGATCCGAATACTCGTTCAGGGATTAAGCGCGATTATATTTTTGCAGGCATATTACTGGTTGTTAGTATTTTACTCATGTTTATTAACTTCTGGTATGTGAGTGTTCAAGATGAATACGACAAGAATTATATGGCAGTCGCAGGGGAATTACGGATCCTCTCACAAAGTATTGCGAAATATGCCAGTAATGCTGCTGATGGTATTCAGGATGCTTTTGAGTTATTAAGAAATCGCCGAGATGAGTTTGACAATGGTTTAGAGATCCTGACCAATGGTGATCCCAAAACGGGAACGCCACCGACCCCGCTCAAAATCAGACAATGAGAATTATTACGTTTAGAAGAAACA
>JBFWUT010000054.1:0-15643 GCA_050247135.1 Candidatus Berkiella sp. | reverse complement strand
GCTCTGTTTTTTCTAATTCGATTTGCGTGTCATCAATAGGAAAAATCAGTGTCGGAACAGTTTATTGCACACTGGCTGTTGTCTGCGGTAAGTTGCGCAGCATCAATCCAGGTGAGGAAGGGGATAGAGGTGAAGCTAAGTTAGGTGCTGGCAATACCGTTAAAACCCTTTGTAATAGTGGTACGACTAAGTTTCTGGCAGAGAGTAAAGGCATGGGTGTGCCATCAGGGTTTCCGGTCCAAATACCAATCACATAACGGTTGTCATAACCGAGCACCCAGGCGTCACGATAACCATACGAAGTTCCAGTTTTTAAAGCGATGAGATGTTGACCGTCTAAATCGGCTGTTAAAATACGAGTCAGCTGTTTTGCCGCTTGAGGTGAGAAAAGCCGATGGGAAGAGGTGCCCTCATCTCTGGCGAGGTAGGAGATTGATATCAAGTTACCTTCGCGCGCTATTCCTGCATACAATGTCACTAATTGCTCAAGTGACATGCCAAGTCCACCTAGGGCAATAGCCAAACTGGGGCTATCTAATGAGCGAGGAAATTGTGGGTTGATCCCGGCTTCTTTCAATAAACCAATAAATCGCATGACGCCTATTTGGTTGAGCAATGCCACCACGGGAATATTCAAGGACATGGCTAATGCTTCTTCGGCAGTGACTACACCATGAATATCTTTATCAAAATTACGTGGAAAATAAGCACCAAAGCGTCGTCGTTCATCTAATAAATACGTGTTGGGTTTTAATAAACCCAGATCAAATCCGAGTCCAAAGATAAAGGGTTTTAAGGTCGAGCCTGGTGAACGAAATGCCGAAATATAATCAACAAATCCCGAAGCATCTTCGGCTAAAAAATCACGGGACCCCACATATGCAATCGGTTTATTTAGTTGATAATCATAAATTAGAATCGCTGTATTACTACGCGAGGGTAAATAATTTTCATAGCTTTTGAGCAAAAATTCGACGCGTTTTTGTAAATCAAGATCAATGGTGGTATGAATAGCCGCTTTTGTTGGAAATTGTTGTTTCAGGCGCCAAGCCAAATGTGGGATCTCGCGGGGAAATTTTGCTTTGGTACGAGTAAGGGCGGCAAGCGCTTGCTGCTTAGCAATGGCTGGGTCAATCAGAGTATTTTGAGTCATAAACTGGAGCACATGGGCACGGGCGTGGCTCGCGCGTTCGGGATAATGAAAAGGGTGCAACCGAGTGGGTGATTGCACCAAGGCAACCAATAATGCCACTTCATGCGGTTCTAAGCGCAATGGGTTTTTTTGAAAATAGCTCATAGAAGCCGCATTAACGCCCTCGATGTTGCCGCCAAAAGGGGCCAGCGTCATATACATGCTTAAAATATCATCTTTAGAATAATGCCATTCGAGTTGTAATGCACGAAAGCACTCAATTAACTTTGAAGAAATTTTTCTGGGACGTGGCTCTAGTAGCCTGGCAGTTTGCATGGTAATCGTTGAGCCTCCCGACACAACATGACCATAACGCGCCCATTGATAGGTCGCACGCACCAACGCAAAAGGGTTTATGCCAGGATGTAAATAAAAATAGCGATCTTCTTTGGTGATCAGCGTTTTGAGGTATAAAGGATCAACCTGTGACACTGTGGTCAAAATTCGCCATTTATCATCTTTCGTTTGAAAGACATGTAGAGGTTGTTGATCACTATAGACAATCGTTGATAAATCCTTTACACGTGCAAGTGGTATCGGGAACAAACGATCACAAAGTGTAAAGCAGACTAAGATTAGCGCTATGCTAAAAAAGCACACAGCGCTATAACGTAAAAAAAGTTTAAGCTTACTTAGCATGCACATGCAGCACTTGTTCTTCGCCATAAGCGAAGTACATAGGTTGATACATGGCTTCCACAAACGAAGCTGGGTAGGCAAATGACCCCGCTGTAACTGCTCGGACCATATACGCAACATTAAAATCATTCTGGCTTGCTAATTCAAACGCTGCCATAAAGCGATCATCACGGCTTTCTATTCTACTGGGGTGGCTCAGATCGCCAAGCCAAGAGAACTGCTCGCTGAGGTTGCTCATATTCCGCTCAATTTCAAAGCCGGCAGGGAGTAAATCGACCAGTAACACGTGATGAAGCTGATTATTAAGCCGTTGGCCTTGTAATTTGACGATATAAAGCTCACCCGATTGGATCTGACTGAGATCCGCGAGTGTACCACTCAACGTATACACCGTTCTTTTAATATTAAAACCGGTTTGGGGTAAACTTTTTACTTCTTTAGGTTCGCCTTCTTGAGTCAGTGCATAGTAAACCGGCGTATCGCCCGTGTTGTGTAGCACGGACGATTTTTTCAATTTTTCCGCATTGAAACTGAACAGGGCAGCTTTAGTTCCTTCATATCCTTGTTGATCGAGCTTCAGTTGGTAAGCTTTTCTTGCATCATTGAGTGCGATATCCGCTCTCACTAACCACGCTTTTTCTTGGGTGCTATGGTATTGGCTCAGCTTGGCTTTATCGAGTAAAACTTGCAGTTGTGGATACAGCTTTGCTTTATCGGTTGAAGTTTCTGCGAGCATCGTCACTAAAATTGCCTGATCGCGAAGCTCTGAACCAAATCCACTGTAGTAGGTTGTGTTAGTGGTGGGTTTAGCCTGCATGGCTTTATCAAACCAAAGCGCGGCATTCGTGTCATCACCATAATAGGCAAAGGCGGCAGCAATAAAGGCCAGAGAGTGACGCTCGGTAATTGGCTGGGTTTGATTATCGGCAAAAAAGCGCAAACTACGTAAAGAGCCTTGCTGTTGTTTGGCTAGTAGATAATGAGCATAAGAAACAATCGCTACATCGGCATTGTTGCGAGGCGCAAGATTGGATGCTTCAACAATCCACTGATTCAGATTCTGTAGGAGACTGATTGGAACAGCATGACCTTTTTGTTTCATTAACTGCAGCATATCTGCGGCATACAAGGTTAACCAAGGTTCGGTTGGACCACCTTGTGCCCACAGAGAAAATGAACCATCGATTTTTTGCAAGGTTGTTAATTGGCTATAACCTTTTTCAATCGTTTCAAGAGACGGTTTTTCGCTAAATGCCGCCGCAAACAGCCGACTAGTGGTTTGTTCAAGACAATAGTAAGGGTACTGCAAGAGATCTTGAATTAAGCTTGCACGGCCAAGTTCTGGGAGCGAACCCACTGATAAGTGGATTTGGGTATTATTCTCAACCCAGTTTTCTAGCAACTGATTATCTAGTGTCAAAGAGTCCTTGGGATCTATTTTGCCATAGTGTTGTTTTACAATAGGCTGAACTTTGGGGCGTACAGAGATCTCCCATTCGCGTTGATATTGAAAGTTTGCTGGCCCTTTGACTGAAACTTCAACCTTTTTTATACCATTATCAGTATAGGTTAGTGGCATGCTGAGTCGAAGTTCTTCGCCTTTTTTAAGAGAGATCTTTTGCGTAGTCGTTTGCTTAGCAGAAGATAAGGTAACGCTATAGTCTCCAGCTGGCGCATCGAGATTTTTTAAGATCACAGGTACCGTGATGCTGTCATTGGCCGCTAAAAAGCGGGGTAATGAGACGTAAATATCCAGAGGATCTTTTACGGTGACATAACTTTGTGCTTTACCAATGGCTTCGCCATCCCATGCCATAACCATTAAGCGCAATTTGCCACTGTATTCGGGCAATTTAAAAGGAATAGTGACGGCGTCTTTGCCATTACCTTCCACAATGCCTGAAAAAAGCGAGACAACCTTATAAGTGCGCGCTGGTAGTTGTGTTAAGGCACGTGACAGACCACTCTCACCGCCACCTACTTCAAAGGAACCGGGACGCGCCCCGTAAGGGTTAATTAACAAACCGTAGCTATCTCTTAATTCAAAGGCGAGCTGTTGCTGCGAAAAGAAATAAGCAAAAGGATCAGGCGTCACAAAATGGGTTAAAGACAACGTTCCTTCATCGACTAAAGCTGCGACGACACGCAGATCTTGTGCTGGTTTAGTTGGTTTAACCTTAATAGTGAGATCCGAACCCCCTTTGACGGTCTCAGGGTGTTCTAAAGATAAAGCTAAGTGATGCTTTTTAATCACTTCTTTATTTTCAATCCAGCTTACGCCAATCGCTCGTTTAGGGAGTTGTGCATTCTTTTCATCACCTGGTCTAAAGACGGTGGCAATTAAATAATTGCGAGAAGATGAACCTAGTGCTTTACGAATGGGCAACTCAAGTGTTAAGCCTTCTTCTGTGATTTTGCCAGCATGGACTGGTTTAAAGGTGTCACCAGCGATGGCAATAAAAAGCTCGCCACTGAACGGACTCTTTAGCTGTACTTTGACTTTGTGTGAAGTGCTGGGGCTTTCATCTATAGCCATTTCTAACATGTCAGGTCTATCTGGCATGTCAGCTGAGTAAAACCAACCAGCAGCAAATCGTACACTGGTGGCAACCCCCGTTTTTTCATCAAGGACTTCTAAGCGGTATGAGCCATATTTAACTGGTACTTTAAAGTGCGTTGGGGCTTTATTATCTAAAGCTAAGGTACCGCTGGTTACGACATTATCACGGATCACGACTTCATATTGCCAATTAACGCCCGATCGAAACCAAACATAGTCATGATGTTCTTCGAATAGGGTATAGCGTAACGAGTTTGCCCCTTGTAAATTGCCTTCTTGGTTTAACGCAACCACATCAAATTCAGCATTAACATTACTTCCTGAGATATTGTCTTTAAATCGGGGTGAAATACCGATGATATAAGGTTGATGCCAAAAGGGAGTGATAGATTTACTCAATTGCCCTCGGCCTCCGGCTTCATAAACCGTGGTCGTGGTTTCCAATTGCAAAGGTTGAGTGGTTTGAGGTTCAATACTCACTCGTGAGTTTAATTGAGCCTTGCCATTAGCATCAGTCGTGGTGTCTGGTAACTTAAAGCGTTGTGGCGCCCATTGTTCTTCGACTAAACCGAATTGATAGCCTTTCCATTTTGCAAAGGGCTCGTTCATGCGAGTGAGGGTGGATTCGGCACTGACTTTTAAGTTGGCTCCAGGTGGTCCAAAGTAGTAGAGCGCCTCTACTTCAATAGGATTATTTTGTTCCGGCTTCAGTGATTTAAGAGTGCTATGAGTTTTGACCTCAATGCGGGGAGGAACGAAGTCATTTACTTCAAAGGTGGCATAGGACAAACTGGGTCCTTTAGGATCAAGATGGATAGCCGCAGTCCAATGTCCGGTTTGTGCTGCACTATTAATCGGATAATCTAATTCATAACTGCCAAAACCTTTATCTTGTAAAATGGTTTCGCTGGTAATAACGCCATCAGGGCGGATGAGTTTTAGTGTGAGAGGAAGTGGGTTCGGTACTTTTCCTTTGTTGTCTCGCAATAAACTCACTAAATGCACTGTTTCACCGGGTCGGTAAATTCCACGCTCGGTGAACACATAACCATCCATCGCTCCAGCTGCATTGCGGCCTGCGGTTCCTCGATCGCTTAAATCAAAGGCTTCCGCTTTTAAATTGAGTACCGTAAATTCTTTACCTTCTATCGAAGCGGTCAAAAAGGCGGGTCGATTTCCACCTTTGCCATTTAATAAAGCGGCAGCAAAGGTCGCACTGCCATTTTGCAACGTGGTCGCTTTACTTAATTCACGATTATTACGCGCTATCAAATTAATGGTAACGCCAGGGATCACTTTAGCGTTGCTCAAAGAGCGGGCATAGACATGCAGGCCATCAGGACCATTGTAAGTACTGAGTCCAATATCACTAATGACTAGGGCCTGGGAAGCAAAGTCATTTTCATCGTAACTGTCTTGTTTGGTGCGCGCTTCAACGACATAAACACCCGGCAGTAATTTTTTGCCTAACATTTGGTCGATAGGTAGACCCGAAACAGCTGTTTTATCCGTTTCAACGGGAAAATGGTAGGTTCCCTCCCAAATGACTTGGCCCTTTTCTTCTTGAAGGTTGTCAGAATCCCACCGACTGAGTTGATTGCTAAACCAGTTTGCTTCTACCGCTTGAATGTTTCGCTCGGGTATATGAATAATTTTGACTTTAACATCCGATACATTCACTGCGACAAATGGCAGCACTTGGGGTGCAGTGCTTGCTAAAATATAGCCTTTTTCACGAAAACGAATAGCAGGCTTTCTATGTGGTACAAAGAGGTTAACTGTTTGATCGGATGCGAGTTTAACGTTTTGATCACCTGGGAGTCCGGCTTTTAAAGTCAATTTATAGCTTTCACCAAACGTTAAGCCTTCAAAGCATAGCTGCTTCCCTCTGGCGAGCACACTGAGATCTTTCACTTTCGGGATTAGGCTAATATGGTCTTCATAGTGAAAATTACGTGTTTTCACTAAAGGATAGGTAAGTGAAATGCAAGCACTAGCGATGTCAGTACGCGAGGGAATATCCAACTGATAAGGTAAAAATTCTTTTGGGTATCCTTTCAATAGCGTACTCAAATGACTTTCAATGTCCGCTTGTTTAGCTTGCTTGAGTGCAACTTGACGTAAATCGCCATATTGTAGTTTTGACTGCGAGGCAAGCCAGTTAACGGCCGCTCTGTCTAGATCGTTGGAGGCAGTTTGATAGGCGCTGATTAAAGCGGCTTGTAACGCTTCATCATAGTTCTGGTAGGTTTCATACTCTTGTAATCCGATATATGACTTACACAGTAATATCCATGCTTGAAAATCCTGATTATTATCTGCCAATACGCGTTCAAAGCCATAGCGGCTGCCATACCAATCCTGTGCATCAAATGATTGTTTTGCCTGAACTTTACGCTCAATACGTTCAAGAGCTGTACTTGCAACAGTCGCATTTCTTTGAATGTTTTTTTGATAATACTGAGTGGCTACTTGCTTTGCTTGCTCGCTTGCAAATGGGTGACTTTGTTCATCAGCGATGAGTAAAAGGGGATAAGAGCATAAATAGACCAGTAAAATTAAGATTTTGGGAATATGTCGAATGATCATGGCGGGAACAACTTTTGTGAAAAGATGGCGCCATTTTTAACATAACCTATTTTAAAAACCTAGCACGTAGAGTCTGTTTTAAAAAAGATTTTTTAAAAATCGCTTTTTCATTTATTCATAACTAGAAAATGATAGTTAACACAAGAACTAATTTAAATAACTTATACTTGGCGACGAAAGGTATTTATAACTGGATAGAAATGCCTGTATTTTGTCACCAAACCAGTATGATTGCGTTCATCGCGGTGTGGTATTAACTGCGAAAATAAGTTAACTAAATTATGGGGTTTTAATAAATGCGTCAATTAAATCAAAACGAATTAACCAATATTTCAGGTGGTGTTGAAAGCGTCAATGTTTATCCAACCGTTATGCCGGGTTATGAAATTGTGGGTTGGACTCAAACGATTGGGATGACCTCATCAGGGGTTATGGTCGATATCCAGCCTATTTATTTACCCATTGTCACTACCACCACTACCACTACTTACTACTACTAAAATCGTGCTTTAAAGATGACAGGCTCCTCATGAGCCTGTCATAATAAAGTCCATGGACTATATTCAACATTTTGCGCATGGTACAGAGAATTACCAGCAATATCGCCCAGAGTACCCTGCGGCGCTTTTCGAATATCTCGCAAACCTTTGCGGTGATCATCAGCTTGCATGGGACTGTGCGACCGGTAACGGCCAAGCTGCACTACCTCTAGCCGCGTTCTTTGAAGAGGTTATTGCCAGCGATATTAACCAGCAACCTTTAAATGTTGCATTGCAAAAAGATAACCTTTCCTATTACTGTTGGCCAGCTGAGCAGACTTCATTAAAAGATAATTGTGTGGATCTGGTGACGGTTGCTCAAGCATTGCATTGGTTTGACTTGCCATCGTTTTACTCAGAAGTCAACCGGGTAGGTAAGCGACACGGCATTATCGCAGCATGGTGTTATTCTTTAGGCAGTGTGACACCTGCTATCGATAAAGTCATTGCGAAACTTTATCATGATATGCTAGGTGACACTTATTGGCCAAAAGAACGCCGCTACATTGACAATCATTATACGACCATCGCTTTTCCTTATAAAAAATTGAAAACCCCATCTTTTATGACTGAAAAAATTTTCCAATTTGCCGATTTAGTGGGATATTTAAATACTTGGTCTGCCGTCAAAGAATATCAGCAAAGAGAAAATAAAAATCCAGTTGAGATAATACTTTCTGAATTAGAATCTGCATGGGGGAAGGAGCATAGCTACACCATGCAATGGCCCATTCATTTACTCGTAGGAAAGCTTAAAAAGAGATGACAGTACTCAAAATTTTACAATATCCAGATAAACGGTTAAAACGTCTTGGTGTTCGAGTTGAGAAATTCGATGAAACGATTCAAAAAGTGATTGATGATATGTTTGAGACGCGTTACGCAACGGATAGTTGTGCGGCATTGGCCGCGACGCAATTGGATTTAGAAATTCCTTGGTTTATTACGGTCATTGATTTATCAAAAGACAACAATGATCCTCTTTGCTTAGTCAATGGCGAAATTATTGAGCGAAGTGGTGAGCAATTTGAATATGAAGGTTGCATGTCGGTGTATCCGAATTTTATTCACGAAAAAGTCAAACGTGACATGAAAATCAGGGTTAAAGCGCAAGACCGGCATGGTAATCCAATTGATATGATGGCAGAAGGCTATTTAGCAAAATGTATACAGCACGAACTCGATCATTTAAATGGTGCATTATACATTGATCGCTTACCTAAGATTAAACTGGAACGTATTGCCCGAAAAGTGAAGAAACAAGAAAGACTTAGTAAGAAATCCTCCGGAGGTTAGCTTTCTCTTCGCAGGGTTCTGAGCTTCTAGCACGCGCTGTTGATCTATCGTGTTCAAAACGGCTGAACCTCAAGGCGGGGGCAAAAGCGACTTCTGGTTGGAGTTGACCAAAAGTATTGAGCTTTTCAATAAAAGAATCTACATTTGAGTCAGGATCGGATACGAATTGTTTAGCGCATATCAGTAGTTGGTTAGCTTGAGTGAGTGTAAACGTTAAGTTATAACGATAGTCTAATGTTTGCAGAAATGCTTTTTCGTATAAACATAAGTTGAAGATCGCCTTTCTAGGAGTACTATCTGAGCAAGTACTTCCTTCATAGCTTGCAGATAACGAATTGCTAGAGGTTTCAGATGGGATAATATCGGTAATCTCGAAAACCTCTTCGTAATCATTAGGATCGTATTCATCAGCACTGTTACAGCTGATAAAACTAAAGTTATCGTCATGGCTGTTGTTATAAAAATTATCTTCATCACTGATATCGGAGTCATCAGAGTAGTGCATAAACCGGGTCAAAATACCCAGTTTTTCAAAAAGCTCTTCAAATTCTACTAAGGCATCTGCAGGTAGCTGAGAGCGGATAGCTACTATGGTGTCGGCATGTGTATCTTCAAATGGGGAATACTGTGCTAAATCTTCGAACATTCTGATGCATGGAATACGGTTTTCATCCCACCATTCAATGGTTGATTCACCGGCAACAATCAATTGTATATGTTTAATGATATTCTCGTGAAGGATCTGAAATACGTTACGGGTATCGATAATCTCGGGTGATAATTTTTCATATGTTAATTTATCAGCAAGTAGTGAAGCGCAAACAAAAGGAGCAAAAAAATGAAAATCTGTTTTAAAAACGTTAATGATATCCGAATGATCTTTTGCTTTCTTTTTGAGATACATGAAAAAAAACTTAAACGTCATTACTAACGAAATAAGAGGAAGGTTTGCATCATCACTATCGTAATACTTGCGAAGTTTATTACTCTTGTTGACAGATATGAAATGAATGGCTTTGTTAGTGAGAAAATGCCTCATCAGACTGAGTAACGGTTTAGACAAACTGATATTGAATTGATCTTGCATCAACAGTTTAATAGCCTTAATGACGACCTTAATATGCGGCTGTAACCTAATAACTTCGGGTGGGATTGCTACGTTAGGGCCAATTGCTGTCATAATTGAATCACGTTGAAGTTGCCGATAACAGGATGATTTTTAATGTCTAATTCAGTATGTGCTCTATCGAGTAAATAAGTGCGTATGTTATTGGCTTTAGCTGCATCTAATTCTGCTTTGACGTCAGATAAAAAGAGGATCTCATTGGGCTCAAAGCCGATTTCCTTAATAATATGGGCATAGGAAGCTGCTTCTTTTTTACCACCGATAGCCGTATCAAAATAGCCTTTAAATAAATATCGCAGATCGCCAAAATCGCTAAAACCAAATAATAATTGCTGGGCTTGAACTGAGCCTGAAGAATAAACATAAAGCGCAATACCTTGTTGGTGCCATTTAAGCAAATTTTCATAGGCATCTTGATAGACATGGCCAGTGAAATCTCCCTTCTCAAACCCTGCTTTCCATATAAATCCTTGAATACTTTTAAGAGCGCCATTTTTGACGTCTTGATCAATCCAGTCGATTAATTGCTTAATAACCATGGTGAGATCAGCATATGAAGGTAGTTGCTTACGAATATCTTCTAATAGGGGAGCAATTTGGGGATCGCTCTTGTGAGTGCGAACAAAGTCAGCCATTCGCTCACGCGAATAAGGAAACAAGACCTTATGCACAAAGTTGATATCGGTAGTGGTACCTTCAATATCTGTGATAATAGCTTTAATCATTTGAGTAATCGCTTTCTTTGCAGTTCACATTCTACTAAAAATTCTAAACCTTCCATATGGCGCTTCGCATCAAAAACTGAATTACCCCAGCTATAAAGGCCATGTCCTCGAACGACCAGACCAGACACTTTTTTAACATCATCCCATGAGTCTTTCACTTGTTTAGCCAGCATGGGAATATCTTGATTGTTATCAAATACCATTAGCTCAAGAATAGATTCATGAGTGTCAAACCCCGAAATGGTTTTTTGCATTTCATAATCTTGAAAAATCAATTTGTTATCGGTGTCAGGTAACATCGATAGCACGGTCACGGCAACTGAGTGCGTGTGTAACACACAGAGTGTAGAAGGAGATAGCTGATAAATCATGCCATGCAATGCCGCTTCTGCACTGGGTTTGCCTTCACCACTCAATAAATGGCCATTAAAATCACAGACGACAAAATCGTTTGCTGTGAGTTCGCTTTTATCTTTGCCAGAGGCGCTCATGCGCATTTTGTCGTTTTCACGAATGGAAAAGTTGCCTGCAGTGGCAGGACAAAGGTTTCGCTTGGCGATAAATTCACAAGTTCTTAATAGGTCATTTAGCATGTTAATAGCTCACAGTCTTGTAAGGTGCTTGGGGTAAAAAGGCCGTTGTCTAATATGTATTGCGTGACAAGTTCGCCAGGTGTCACATCAAAAGAGGGGTTATAGACCTGGCTTTGTTCTGGTGCCCAAGTTACTTTGCCTAAAGCGCCTTTGACTTCACTGGCACAACGTAATTCAATTTCGATGTCTTTACCGCTTTTGCATTGCGGATCAAGCGTTGTATAAGGTGCCACAACGTATAAAGGGATTTTATGGTACTTTGCTAATACCGCTAAGCTATAGGTGCCGATTTTATTGGCCACATCACCATTTCGGGCAATGCGGTCAGCCCCCACTAAAATAGCATCAATGTTGCCTTGGCTCATCACCATCGCTGCCATGTTATCGCAAATTAAGGTATGTGGGATGTTGGCTTTGGCGAGTTCCCAAGCGGTTAAACGTCCGCCTTGTAACAAGGGTCGTGTTTCGCACGGGAAAACATGCTTCACTTTTTGCTGTTGGTAGGCATGCTTAATCACCCCCAAAGCAGTACCACAGCCTGCTGTGGCTAGACTGCCCGTATTACAATAGGTCATGAGAGTGGCATTGGGAGGAATTAAGGTTGTACCATAACGAGCCATACGCTCACATAGTTCAATATCTTCTAAAAAGAGCTGCTGGCCGATACTAAAAACAATATTGGGATCATCCGTTAATTGGTTGAGGATCGTATCCATGTAATTTTTCAAGTTTACAGCAGTGGGCCTTGTTGAGACGAGCTGGACTGCTGCTGCTTTAATTTCATCAATAGTCGCGCCCTGCTTAACCAATTGCATTAAGGCGAGTACGGCGGCTATACCAATCAGAGGGGCGCCGCGTACTTTGAGCGCTTTAATCATGGCACACATATCATTGATAGTATGACTCTGAAGCCAGATTTCTTCATTGGGTAAAGCTTGTTGATCGAGTACCCATACTTCACCATCAATATAACGTAATGCCAATGATTCTAATGTTATTTGCATATGACTTTCATCCAAGCTTGTACTTCAGGTGTTAAGGAATCAATCGGGGTCATAAGACCTGTTTTTAGACCATGTTCGGGGCATCCGTTTGGATAAAGCATATGGGTTTGTGGGATTAACTGTTGCATCAACGCGAAAGCTTTATGGTTATTGTTGCGCATAATTTCCAGTACTTGCTCTAAAGTGACATGAGGTAGAGCATCATCCCAACAATCATAATCCGTGACAAAAGACAGTGGCAGATAGCACATACCGGCTTCGCGAGCGAGCGCATATTCAGGGAAATTAGTCATGCCGATGATATCAGCGCCCCATTGACGATACATTTTAGATTCTGCTTTGGTGGAGAAGGCTGGTCCTTCCATGCAGATATAGGTTTTATCAAAATGCAAACTAAAATTGTCAGCATTTAAGATCTCTTTGGCTTGTTTCACCAGCTCCAAATCAACGGGGTTAGCGAGTGACACATGGCCGACAGCACCATCAATACAAAAAGTATGTCCTCGTAAGGTTTTTGTTCTATCAATATATTGGGTGGGGATCACACAATCGCCGGGTCGGAGCTCTTTTTGTAGGCTTCCTACCGCGGAAATCGATAATAACTTGGTTGCACCACATTGTTTGAGGGCGAAAATATTCGCACGATAATTGATATTAGAAGGAGTAAATTCGTGCTGCTTCCCATGACGGGATAAGAATAAAACCGTGACATCATTGACTTTGGCTTTGGTGATAGGAGCGCTTGGACGACCGAAGGGGGTATTGACCTCGATTTCCTCTATAAAAGTAAAGCTATCAAATTTCTCAAACCCTGAACCGCCTAATACTGCCCACATATCCTTGCTCCCACTTTGCTTAAAAAGGTGCGATTATAACAATGTTAGCGGACTATAGTTATAAGTTGAATGACTACATAAGGATATATCATGAAAATTAAAACCTATCTGGTCGGCCTTGCCATGAGTCTCTCCTGCGTTACCCCATTATTTGCCGCAGATGAGCTGCCAACGGTTTATTTTCAATGTGGTGACAAGGAAATTATGGCTGACTTTCACGATGGGGATAAGCTGGACCTCACGATTGGTCATACAACTTATATTTTAAATGTCACCCGCTCGGGCTCTGGGGCAAGATATGAAACGCCCAAAGGGAGTAAACCTCACGTCCTATTTTGGAACAAAGGCACAGATGCGATTATCGAAGTTGATAAAAAAGCCTTACCACAATGTCACCAAACCAAAGCGCCGATCAATAAACAGCTATCCGTTAATAGTGAATGGACGGTTGTGCAATTGGATGGCAAAGATCTTATTGAGGGATCTCATTTGATTGTAAACTTAGGAAACCGCAAGGGACGAGTGACAGGTCATACCGGATGTAATCAATTTTCTGGGTTGTATGAACTGGATGGAGAAAATCTGAAGTTTAAAGGACCATTAGCTTCTACTGAAATGGCTTGCACCAAAGAGGGGATGATGCAACAAGAAAGTGATTTCATGAAACTATTGCAAAGTATGACGCATGCGAAAATTAGAGATGGGAAAGATTTAGAGCTATCCAACGATAAAGGCCACACCATTTTACTCACGAAGTAACACGTATCCTGCATAGTGCCATGGTAGGCACTATGCAGGAAATCAGCTTACTTGTGACGTTGCTTTTTATTCAATTGCTCATCTTGACCACAAGAGCTATCTCGTGCCGCTTGTGATCGAGTTCGCACACCGGTGTGTAACTGGAATTGTGGGAGGGTAGCTGCTGCGGGTATTGGAGCTGGCACCTGTGCCGCTGCGGGAATGTGTGCAACAGGTACTTGAGCGTCATTTCTCAATAGTTGTTGACGTATACCCAAATTAACCTGTTCAGCCATTTCTTCTGCAGCCCATTCTTCACCAAATTTGTCAACCAGATTGCGAGGAATTTCAGGCAATGCATTCACGTAAAGGTGCAACCCACCGATATCTGAAGAAGCTTGATCATCGCTGTTATTTTCATTTGAAGGCGATCTCAACAGATTATTGAGGAAAGTACCTAGATCTTCCTGCTCAGATTCTTCTTCCGGTGCCTCTTCTTGATCTTCAACTTTAGGCAATTTGAGATGATCGGTGTTGGCAATATGTAAGCGAACGAGATGGTTCCAGCTACAATTTAAATTTGTAATAACAGGACTGTCCACATCAAGCTCGGTAAGATTATTATTAGAGCAATCAAAATTAAGAAGAAATTGTAGACCTCTCACATCGATAGCTTCAATTTGATTATTATGTAAAGCGATAGCATACAACTTAGGGAATGCTCTTAAATCGAGGCACCCACTTAAACAACCATTGATCATACTGATGTCAGCTAGTTCGGGAAGATTATGTAGGTCAAGGCGTTCTACATTGGTGTCATCACAGTCAATGATTCTCAGCGCTGGGAGGTTACGTAAAGACAGTACTCTGATGGCATTGTGATTGCAGTTGAGTTCTTCCAGATTTCTAAAGAAATTCACGAAACCAGGCATGGTAAACAGACTGGCGGGTAGTCTTGTAATGCCGCAATTACTTAAGTTTAATGATGTTTGATTAGGATCTATTTGAGTGCAAATGATCTCATTGTTGATATCGTCAATGGTGCGATCTAATGCTATTAGCGTATCGACTTGAGTAGCGTAGTTCACGGCATGGTTTAATTGTAGGTGTCTTAGAACAACGTCGAAATGCGTCGTTCTGAGCTCATCAAGCTCTTTAAGCTGCGCTTCTTTGATTTTGTATATCGCATTAACAAACCCCCTTAACGGATTTGATGCGGACAATTGCTCAGGAAGCGTATCGTCAAGTGCTCGCAGTCTTCGATATAAGCCGGCTAATTGCCGGTAGTTTGGACCTTGATTAAGCATAACTTCTCTCTTCACTCTGTCATTAAAACAGCCTGAATTCTAACTATTATTAGAACTCAGATCTGTGGTAAAAAACCCGCTTTTTAAGAGTAATGAGAGCTATATTTTTTAACTAAATGCCTTAATTGCCTCTAGATAGTGCTTTTTCTTTTCAGGGGGGGCAAAACTGGCAATAATGCTGTTGCTGGCTAATTGAATTATATCTTTTGCGCTCAAATCCAATGCTCTTTGCGCGGCTAAGAAATTATCCACCATGTAGCCACCAAAATAGGCTGGATCATCAGAATTGATGGTAACGCAAAGCCCTTTATTTAATAAATACTTCAAATTATGATCAGTCATATTTTTGAAAACGCACAATTTGATATTCGAAAGAGGGCAAACGGTTAACGGAATTTGATGTTCTTTTAAATACTCTACCAGCCTGTCGTCTTCAACACAGCGAACACCATGATCGATGCGTTTAACGTCAAATAATTTCAGTGCTTGCCAGATATAC
>JBFWUT010000053.1:14581-15999 GCA_050247135.1 Candidatus Berkiella sp. | reverse complement strand
CAGGTGATGCTTTCACAGTGCGGGAAAAGCGCCATGAATTTCATTAACCCATCCGTACCCAGATGCGTGCAACGGCTTAAATCCGCCGATTGCATGCCTGAAAGCGCCGAATCCCTTTCTTTCAAGGCTTGCGAGAGGCCACTTAACGTGATGGGCATCCCTGCTCCATCCAAATGCTGGCCTTTCATGAGTAATCCATACGCCGCTAAGTTGTCCGGGTTCGCTTTCAATAACGTATGTGCCAACTGTCTTTCATTCACTTGGCTCATTCCATGAAGCTTAATCTGTTTGAGGTTCGGCGTGATAAAGGTCGGTTGGGTTAATTGCGCTAAGCCAGCCAGCGTGACTTCAACCAATTTGGGGGCCGTGACCGCTAAGGTGTTTAATGGACAACCTTGGATGGCTAAATGCCTTAAATTGGGCCAGGTTAAAGGCTCATAGGCCCTGCTAAACCAACCCCTCACTTCATCATGGGTGGGCCAAACCTGAAAGTTTTCACAATCTAGGATTTTAACACGGCGTAATACCCGGGTGTGTCTGCTCGCCACTAAAAACTGACCCGTCACTTTATTGCAACGCTCCAGGGTTAAATGCGTTAAGAACCGACTCTGAGATAACAGCCTACTTAACTGCTCATCCGTGACCGTTTCACTCCCCTTTAAATAAATTTTAATCGCACTTTGCTTCAGTAAACTCCCCACAATCTGCCGTTCTTGCTTCTTATCTTTAATATCTTTGGCAAAATCAATGCCCGCTAAGACCGCACTTTTCGTTTTGTCTAAATAAGTGCCTAAGAAAGGTTCTAAATCTCCCTTCATGAGCGAACTCCGAATCCGCTCGATACGAGACCCTTCGGTTAATGCTTGCTCCAATTCTTTCAACGCTGTTTGAGGACCAACAGCTTCAGGGCGATTGATGAGTGTTTTTTTATCGAGCTTTCGTATGTCTAAATATCGCTTCGAAGTCATCTGGCTCACACTATGACCTTGCTTCCAATCATAGGCCTTGGCCGTTAAACTCAGATAACGCTGCAGTGGCAATGACCAACCAGACATCGCTGCTTTTAACCTATCAGGCACGTTCCGGCTCTTCTGAACATTGTCCTTGAGTGCTGCTTCACTTTGCTTAAACAGCTCTTCATAGCAATCACCCACCATCGGAAAGGCCGTCTGCAATAACGTCAAACCAGTGACGCCCGTATGCTCGCGCTTCGCCGCTTGAATCACCCGATTTAGGTTCAGCCAGATTTGATAGAGCTTGGGCACATACCCCCCCGCAATCGGGACCCCGATAATCGTGCTGTTCTCTTGACCTTGGCCCAATAAGGTTTCCCGTAAGGTCTTAGGAAATAACCTTAAAAATAACCCTTCTTGTCTCGCTAGCGCCTCGCACCACGTCTTTAAGCTACGTTCTGGGTC
>JBFWUT010000053.1:0-14481 GCA_050247135.1 Candidatus Berkiella sp. | reverse complement strand
CCGGATTTTCTAACACCGCCCACAAGTTCTCACCTGCCACGTGTTGCGATAACTGTAGCGCACGTCGCTCAACCGATTGTCCCAAACCCTGCTCACCCAAATAAACATCGCTCGCCGCAACCACATCTTGTGCATCCAAAAGCCCCGCTAACGATTGCACCGCTAATTCAAGACCCGGAATCTCCGGGCTGATTTTTAAATGAACGTGATAATGCTGCTCCTTATCCGAAGCTTCTAAAACCCGACGACGACCGTATGCGTTCTCATGCCTCTTTAATTCGTTATTTAAATTAGCGTTGCCAAAAGCTACGCCCTGTTTCCAAACAAGCTCATTGCCTGCAAGGTCCCTTAATCTCCCACCGTCAAGAGCCCTACTGCCTTCTAATAAATAATACTTCGCTATCCCTAATCCAAATGCTCGATTGACTTTACTCAGTTGTTTAACCAAATCATCCTCTTCAAACAAAACCCCATGCCTTTTTACAAAATCCAATAAATCTCCTCCTGGCTCCAAACGGCCTGCACCCAGATTAACTAAGGCTAAAAATAACCCCGGATGATTCCTTTGCATCGCATCGCTCAACCCCGTTTGCTGGGTGTCCGGATGACGAAGGTTAATCAACGATGCTTGACTGAGCGATAATAGCCGCGCCAACACTTTTGCTTCAGCCACCCCATTCTGAATCAACCACCACCATAAATCGATCGCCGCATCCCCCTGCTCATCCCCACTCGCTTCACCCAACCCTGATGGCAATACAATCTTTTCTAAGGCCGTATTAACGGGTAAGGTTTCCAACCAATTTGCCCCGCCTGATAAGGCCTTGTTCATCCATCTCAATACCTTCAACAAGCCTGGCTTTTGCTCTTTAGGATAACGCGCATAGGCAGCGTAGAAATTCAATAATGAATCATCCCCTTCCCGACTCTCCTCACAGGCAACCGAAAAATAAAATGTCTGTCTTATCCATTGCCTTAACCGGATCAAAGCTTCATATTTAGGTTCATAATCAAAATGCATGATATCAGTCATCGCATCAAGATGATTCGGCCAAGTGTTGCTAACGCCTTGCCAGATTGGCGCAACGCTTTTGACTAATAGCTGATAAAGTAATGCATGGGCTTCATGGATTGCTTCAAAAATAGTTTCAAACCCTTCATGCGTCTTATCCATAATATCCAGCTTGGTTTGATGCTTCCTATGCAGCTGCATTCGCAAAGTTTGAACTTGCCTAAACGTTTCGAGGAGTTTCGTTTTAATCTCATCACCAATAGCAAGATAATTTAATTGTTCTTGCAACGTCGCAGGCCAAACAGCTCCTTCCGGCAACCCTTGGCAGTACAACAAATCACTCACAATGTAATGAAGCGGTGCTAAAAACATTTCTTTCAAATCAATGGATTGTACATCTGCTATCTCTTGAGATAAGGCAATGAAACGTTCTTCCAGAAAATCAAAATGTCCTGCCCCAGAATCTTTTTTCTTACCAATCGACATCATCATCGCGAATGCTTTGCCTTGTCCATTCACCACTTCAGCCATGCTTTTTTGATAGCTTATTCCAAGTGTCTCGTCGCCTAATAAAGGTTGCGCTACCAGGAGTGAATGCGAAAGACCTTCGCTACTCTCAAGCGTTTTCAGCGTCCTCAATAATCCTTCCTTCGTCCCAATCAGGTGATTTAATTGGCTTGGATCACTACCGGGGTCAATATAAAATCCTTTATTTTTTCCATAACCTTCCGTTTCACCGATATTAATCACCAATAAACGTAATAAAATCGCATAGCTTTGAAAATAGTGCTTTTCATGATGCGCGTGTTCGCAAAACTCTATCAGACTAGCTAATACCTCTCTTCCTCGATTCTTATAATGATCAGTCAATAGGAGGCTGTCATAGTGATGATCACCATTGTGATAAACAAAGATCGGTTCCCCTGGATAGCTATTGACATCGCCGGGGTTTTGTATTTTTCCATCAGGTCCCATAATCACAATTGGCCGGTTAAGGACTTTCATCAAAACAGAAATCACTAGCTTCTCTGATGATTCTGTGCCTTCTCTAAATGCATTAATATATCCGTCAATAGAGCGGTCACTTACTATTTCAATCCCTTCAATAACACCAGGATATACTTCAGGATTTTCTTGAATATGCTCAGCTACTCTTTTTCTTAAAATTTCCTGTGTTTCATCCACAGAATGTCCCACCGCGTGAAATAAACAATGGCCATCACCTGGAACTCTTTGGCATGTAACGCCATTGTTTGAAGCGAGAGACACAGTTTGATCAACACTCTTCTCTTCCATAACAATCGCATATTCAAGATCCGAATAGGGGCTTGCTTCTTTTCTTGCCAAAGAACCCATGGCTAATAAAGCATATTTACAAGGTGGTTCTCCTAAATAATCTTTGATTTTTTTATCTAAAAAGGTCAAAAATAATTTGGTTTCGTCCCACACCGCTTGATTCAAATCTGCAGCAGCTAACATACTACTTCTGTGTGATTTAAATTTTTTGCCAACATCTTTCCAAAAAGATGATGCCAAATTTAATAAGGTATCTTCTGAGATCTCATGAATAAATTCTTTGCACAAAAAAGATATAAGATGAAGACGTACTTCTTTAGCTTTTTCTGTGAAACAAGATGGATAAAGCCAATAGTCTCTTAAACCTTCTCTAAAATCTGTTAATACCTTATATTGACCAACATTTTTGTAAACAACACATAAACGCATGAATAAAGGCCAGAATGCTTCAAGCAGCGCCACATCATTAGCTCTGGGAATTTCAATTCTCAAAATGCGTAAAACGTGATTAGAGACATCTAAGTCCTCTAGAACACTACTAACCTGCACTCGGTGCTCAGTGGAAAATAATAATTGTTCTAGGGGCGGCAACCATTTTTTTAATTCAAATGTTAGTGCATGCAAGGTATCAGCACTTGATAGCATTCTTCTCCAGACCAGTAAAAACTCATTAATATTCTCAGCACAACGAATAACTAATCCACGCTGATAAAGAATATTCAAAAATTTTTGCAATGTTGAGGCCAACGCCTCAGGAACATTTTTATAATCCTTTAATGTTTCCTGAGCAAGCATGGCATACCTAAGAGCCAAGTCGCCATTCATATTCCAACAGGATTGCTTCTGCAATTTTTTTGCCCAACTTAACCCAATAAAAAGCAACATCTCAATCTGCGATGCATTTAACTCATATTGACAAGCTAGTTTTAATGATTTTTCAGCCAAAGACTGTGCTTTATTTTCATTTGACGCTGTTGGATTTTGCACTAATAAATAATCAAAAACCAACCTAGCTTGCTCTAACAAAGGCGCCAATTGCTCCTTAGGAAAGTATTTGCTCAATGAACAATCCAAAAGCTCTTCATACACCTCAATCGCCTGCTCTGGATGACCCTCTGATAGTAGCTGTGGTATCGATTTAATTAATTCTATAAAATTCAACACGCCCCCCTTTTTGCATTTAGACAGCGCTGTGTATATTCTTGATGCTTTCTTATCGTTGATAACGCTTCTGGTTATCCCAAAACTCAGACTCTACCGTAAAAAATTTCTTAATATAACACTACTCGCTCCCGAAAATACCCTATTGTGACTTGGAATTATCTACTAGACATAACATTGCCGGGCATTATATTGGCATTAGCCAAAACTTCCGACCCCAAGATCAGAGCAACGCAAATTCGCACTAAGCGCAGGTCTGTTCAGAAATTTTTGAAAACAGGAAAAAGTACTCGATATTTCAAACGTGATTTTGATCATTAGCTTCAAAATCATAAAATTGATCCTTTGATTTAATTGGTAGGCACGAGTGGGATTGAACCACCGACCACCACCATGTCAAGGTGGTGCTCTACCACTGAGCTACGTGCCTATTTTATCCTTATAAAGTCACTACAGGAAATGTAGGGTGGATTAGGCGCTTTAGCGCCGTAATCCACCAAAACACAACGCTGGATTACGGGCCTTATGGCCCTATAATCCACCCTACTAAAAATATCACCGTCATTGTGCAATTATTGTAGGGCGGGCAAAACGTGCAATACAGATTCGTTGAAATTTACAAAAACCTTATGTGCACGTGTGCCCGCCATAATACCTAAATTGCATCGCTACGCTCGCAACAACATTCCTGCACAAAACTCAATCAAAACAAGATCAAACTGTGAAAAGATATCACCACAAGATGATGAGATCAACCACTGAATAAACATCTACTCATTGTACAAATTTATGATTACTTAAGATTTCCTTAAGGTTTCAATGTTAGCATTTGTCGATTTATTACCACAAATAATAAAGGTAATGAAATACCGCTCAACTTAAGAAACTTAAATTTTTATTTTAATTAGGAAATTTAAATTATGAATACCATGCAAATATCGATTCAAGATTTATTAAACGCTTTAGCCAAAGCCGCGAAGCCAGAAGGAACAGTGCCAACACTCACCGACGTAACCAGCTTTCTTCAACAACAAATTAAATTGAAACCCGAAGCTAGAATTTCTGAGCTTCAAACACTCAGTGAATGGAAAGATTTACTAACTTTTTATGTGAAACATGCAAATATCGATAGAAAAGATCAAACGAAAGACGACGAAAAAGTAGAGGTAGTCTATAAAACTCTGCCATTTTCATTACCCAACCTCGGTGCCGATACAAAATTGACTGAGTTTATGTCTACTCTATTGCGATCTTTTGTTTACAGTGCATTCAGTACAGAATCACTATTGGCTTCTTTCAAAATTAGTCAAGTTGAAGAGATTCATGCGGAACTAAGTTTTTCAGAAAAGCCTGCCGATTACCCCCGTTTAGAAGACTTAAGAACACGCCTACTAAATCAACAGAAAGAATTAGCTGATGCAAAAGCGCTTAAAGAAGCCGAAAAAGCTTCAAGAGCAATGACTTCACCACCTGCAGCACCCTCAGGGTCAACTGAAGCAGCTTCAGCTACTCCAGCAACTCCTCAAGATGATGCATCAAGCACAGTACAAACTGAAGCAGCTCCTTCTCAAGCATTATCCCCAGGAGAACAACGAAGAAAAGACGCAATAAGCGCTGCAAATGTACACAACCCAAAATTTTCTCGCTATGATGCTCAAGTTAAATTTGATGAGAAAGCTCACAAAAAGGCCGCCTCTGCTGCACCAACTGATCTTCAAATTCCATTAGCGGACACTGATATAATACCTACAGCAGGTGCTACTACTACTGCTGCTGCTAAACCAAAACCAGCACCTAAAGCAGCTCAAAATGCTCGACGTCCACAGCCAGACAGTCCAATACCTACACAAAAATCTTCTGAGACACAGTCGGCAGTTAAAAGCCCGACACAAGAAGCACGTGAGCGAAGACGTCTTGCACTTCAATCGGAAATTGAAGTATTGAAACAACAAGAAGAAGCTAGAAAAGCGGAACGAGCAAGAAAAGCAGCCGCTGGCCAAGCACCAGCTGTAGCCGCTGACCAAGCAGCAGCTGTAGCCGCTGACCAAGCAGCAGCTGTAGCCGCTGATCAAACAACAGCTGAAGCCGCTGACCAAGCACCAGTTGCAGCCGCTGATCAAACAACAGCTGAAGCCGCTGACCAAACACCAACTGAAGCCGCTGACCAAACACCAACTGAAGCCGCTGACCAAACACCAACTGAAGCCGCTGACCAAACACCAACTGAAGCCGCTGACCCAGCCACAGCTGAAGCCACTGGCCAAGCACCAGTTGCAGCGACTGGCCAACCAGCAGCTGAAGCCGCTGATCAAACAACAGTTGAAGCCACTAGCCAACCAGCAGCTGAAGCCGCTGACCAAGCAGCAGCTGAAGCCGCTGACCAAGCACCAGCTGAAGCCGCTGACCAAGCACCAGCTGAAGCCGCTGACCAAGCACCAGTTGCAGCCGCTGACCAAGCAGCAGCTAAAAAAGCTGCAAGCTCAGCTACATCAACAGCTAATGCAAGCTCAGCTACACCAGCACCTGCTGATTCAACTGCTGCAATCGCAGCTGCTCTAGCACCTGCTGATTTAACTGCTGCAAGCTCAGCACCTTCAGCTGGTCGAAAATCAAATACTGAGAAAAAATCCACTGCCACTAAAAAATCTACTGGCGGATCAAAAAGTTCTAAAAAATCAGATGCTGCAAGCACAACAACACCAGCTCCTGCTGCACAACCTGCTGCAAGCTCAGCAACACCAACTCCTGCTGCTACACCTGCTGCAAGCTCAGTAGCTACTGCTGCTCAAACTGTTGCTCCAGTAGCTTCTACTCAAGCTTCAGCTGTAATTGAGAACCCTTTCGCAGACATTGATCTGGTTTTAACAAGCACCCCAAGCACTGCTCCGGTGCAAACACCTGCTGCAAGCTCAGCTGCTCCAGCACCTGCGGCTCAACCTGCTGCAAGTACATCAGTACCGTCTGTTAATCCAGCTAACGAAAATTGTCCCAGCGCTTATCTATTAAATAGACTACTAGATCTGCGTAACACCTATAAGGCCGATCAAAATAGCTATCGTGATCGTATACCTACGGTTACAAAATTAGTTGAATTAGCGATACAAATCACTAATACTAGTTCTACTGATGAATTACAGAAAGTTGATTTACTCGAACATCTAATTACAAAAGCAATGGACACTATTCGAAGAGAGTATTTGACTGGTAAAAATAGTCATCTGGCAAATCAATTGTTAGAGATCTCTGACTTCATTAAAACGCTAAAAACTGGATCTGGTTATCCAAATATCCAGTTACCGTTAGATAACAACACACTTCGTGGCAAATTAGACGCGTTTTTTGCTGATTTAGTCAAAGAGCAATTTGGTGGTTATGTGGTTGTTGCTGGCAAAACAAAACCAGTTAAACAAGCTGCATATGAAAATATAAAAGCTAGGTTTCTGGATGCCAACCAACCTCAAGCGCCTGAAATCACAACCATTGAACAAAGGATTGGCCTTCTTTCAGAGGCACTTCTCGCATCATCACAAGCCTATAATGATGCAAAAGCAAAGGCTATAACTGCAAACCCAGATAGCCTAACATCTCGACGTTCATGGTATTTGTTTGGTGCAGCAATTCAACCATTCGACGGTGGACAGTTTGGCCCTAAAGACGCAGCGGTTAAAAGCGCTTTTGAAAATTTAACTAAACCAATTACTACTACTCGAGAAATTGACAAAATAGTTGGTCCTGGTTGGTTTGCTTTCGTACCTAATGTACATATACCAGAGGTACATGTACCAGGCTTACGTAAGTAATTACACTGTTAGTGATCTAAATTTTAGATCACCCCTTCTATGAAAACCCCACACCTTATCTCAAGATGTGGGGTTTTTTATTCAAGAAAATATCCTCAAAAATTGGATTGTACCCATCAGCTGTATTTACAAAGAATTTCACAATCACCTGAAATGTTCTAAATTCGCATGTAGTATACGAATATGGAACAGCATAACTCTAATCTTCTCAAAAATAATCAATCCGCCAACTTGATCGTTTATTGTTCTAATATTTATATCTATTGTTTGGCGAGAGATAAGTTAAATATACTCACTGCCAGATTCAGATTTAGGATAATATCGATCATTTTAGGACAAATCGTAAAATGATCTTGATTATTTTACGATTTGCCCTAAAATGATCTAATCAAAATAGAATAATTAGGCTCTTGACCAAATGAAACGCTTATATGATACGCTCATTGAGCACCACCTTTCTACTGTTGAGGAAATGCTTTTCCTTTCAGGTCCAAGACAAGTTGGAAAAACTACTTCATGCAAACTTGCAAACGAATACTCTAATCATTTCGTATATTTAAATTGGGATGATAGTGATCATCGCTCAACAATTTTAAGGGGTCCTCAACAAATTATTGAATCCAATCAACTTGATGTACTCTCTGAAAAAAAACCTATTATTGTATTCGATGAATTACACAAATATAATGATTGGAAAAATTTTCTTAAAGGGTTTTATGATAGTTATGCTAGACAAGTCGCGATCATAGTTACAGGGAGTGCTCGGTTAGACATCTACAAACGAGGCGGTGATAGTTTAATGGGTAGATACTTTCCTTACAGAATGCATCCATTATCAGTAGGAGAGTGCTTAAGAACAAATTTAATTGAAACAGAAATCAGCTCACCCACGGAAATTGACAAAAATATTTTTGAGGTACTATATGAATATGGTGGCTTTCCAAAACCATTTTTAATGCAAAATAAACAATTTAGTACTCGTTGGCAAAATCTACGAAAGCAACAACTACTCGCAGAAGACATCAGAGATGTCAATATTGTTCATGATATTCATCGCTTGGAGAATCTTACTAATATTTTACAAGAACAAGCATCTTCTTCTCTTTCGTATAGTACTATTGCTAAACATTTACGAGTTAGTAATGATACAGTCACACGATGGATCGAAATTCTTGAATTATTTTATTTTTGTTTTCGAATACGACCATGGAGCAAAAACATCTCTCGTTCTCTTATTAAAGAGCCAAAAGTATATTTATATGACTGGTCAGTAATTAAAAAATCAGGTGCAAAAGCTGAAAACTTTGTCGCCATGCATTTACTAAAAGCAGTACAGTATTGGAGTGACCGAGGATTTGGAGAATATGACTTATATTATTTAAGGACACTTGATAAACAAGAAATTGATTTTATAGTTACAAAAAATGGAAATCCTTGGTTTATTGTTGAGGTAAAACATGCTAACAGTGGTCATATTAGCCCATATTTAAAATATTTTCAAGAACAAACAAAAGCAAAGCACGCATTTCAAGTCATTATAGATATGGAATATATAAATAAGGATTGTTTCAGTGTTGAAACACCTATAATTGTTCCAGCTAAAACATTTTTATCGCAATTGGTATAAACAACAATGGATCAATGATTAACCCTTCCTCTCTAGAACTTTCTAAAGCAAAAATTGAGGGAGAGAGAGTCTTTATATCAACCCCTCTACTTGATCCCTAAAAACTTTTCTTCTAACTGACGCAAAGTATCACGCACTAAAGCAGCTTCTTCAAATTCAAGATTACGTGCATGTTCAAGCATTTTATTTTCTAATTGTTTGATTTTTTTAGATAAAGCGGCAGGTGATAATAATTCGAATTCTGCTTGCTGTTCAGCTACTTTAAAATAGCGTCGATCAGCGGTCATTTTTTCAGAATGTGCACCTTCCATAATATCTTGAATATTTTTCTGAACCGAACGAGGCGTAATATGATGCTTATTATTATAATCCATTTGTTTTTCACGACGACGATTCGTTTCTTCAATGGCTCTTTTCATAGAATCAGTCATTTTATCTGCATACATAATCGCTTTACCATGCAAATGGCGCGCAGCACGACCAATCGTTTGTATTAGCGAACGATCGGATCTTAAAAAACCTTCTTTATCTGCATCTAAAATCGCGACTAATGAAACTTCGGGCATATCTAAACCTTCGCGAAGTAAATTAATTCCAACTAATACATCGAACTGTCCTAAGCGTAAATCACGTATAATTTCAACACGTTCAACAGTATTAATATCAGAATGCAAATAACGAACTAACACACCATGTTCAGATAAATATTCTGTTAAGTCTTCAGCCATACGTTTGGTTAATGTGGTCACTAACACGCGCTCTTTTACTGCAACGCGTTTTTTTATTTCAGATAATAAATCATCAACTTGACTTGAAGCAGGACGTATTACAATTTCAGGATCAATCAATCCGGTTGGTCGGACTACTTGTTCAACAATCTGTGCCGAACGTTCTTTTTCATAATGACCAGGGGTTGCTGAAACAAAAATAGTTTGTGGCGCACGAGCTTGAAATTCATCAAAACGTAAAGGTCGATTATCCAAAGCCGAAGGCAAACGAAAACCATATTCAACTAAAGTTTCTTTTCTAGAACGGTCGCCTTTATACATCCCCCCTAATTGTGGAATGGTCACATGCGATTCATCAACAATCAGCAATGAATCTTGTGGCAAATAATCAAATAAAGTTGGTGGTGGCTCCCCAGCTTCTCTCCCTGATAAATAACGTGAATAATTTTCAATGCCTGAGCAATAGCCTATTTCTAAAATCATTTCCATATCATACTGGGTACGCTGCTCTATACGTTGTGCTTCTACTAATTTATTGCTAGAACGAAAAACAGATAATCGCTCAGCTAATTCGACTTTAATCAAATCAATCATTGAAACCAAACGTTCTCTAGGTGTTACATAATGTGTTTTAGGATAAATCGTCACACGTGGAACACGTTGAAGCACTTCGCCAGTTAGTGGATCAAACGTTGCGATATTTTCAACTTCATCACCAAATAATTCTACACGTACTGCTTCTTTTGCTTCATCAGCGGGAAATATATCGATAACATCACCACGAACACGATAAGTACCGCGGTGAAAATCAAAATCATTACGAGTATATTGTAACTCTGCCAATCGACGCAAAATCGCGCGTTGATCGGTTAAATCACCGCGATTAAGATGTAATAACATCGTCATATAAGATTTAGGATCACCTAAACCATAAATGGCTGAAACTGTTGCAACAATTACAACATCACGACGCTCCATCAAAGCTTTTGTTGCAGATAAACGCATTTGTTCTATATGTTCGTTTATAGAAGCATCTTTTTCAATGAACGTATCGGAGGCTGGCACATAAGCTTCAGGTTGATAATAATCATAATACGAAACAAAATATTCAATCGCGTTTTTCGGAAAAAATTCTCGCATTTCTCCATATAACTGTGCCGCCAATGTTTTATTGGGTGCTAAAATAAGTGTTGGCTTTTGATAGGCTTGTATCACCTGGGCAATCGTAAACGTTTTACCAGAACCTGTAACCCCAAGTAGGGTCTGCTCGGCAAAACCGTTATTTAAGCCTTCAAGTAAACCTTGAATGGCTTTTGGCTGATCACCAGCAGGTGAAAATGGCGAATGAATATTGAATACTTTTTTCATAAAAGTTAATGTTAGGGTAAGATGTATATTATATCATAACAACAAAGTATCCATTGGAGCAATTATGACTATTGAACTAGCTGCGCGCGTGAATCGAATCAAACCTTCTGCTACCTTAGCCGTATCAGCCCGAGCAAGTGTATTAAAATCTGAGGGTCAACGAATTTTAAACCTAAGCGTTGGTGAGCCTGATTTTGATACGCCTGAGCATATTAAAGAAGCGGCGGTTCAAGCCTTAAAAGACGGTTTTACAAAATATACCCCAACGGTAGGCACAGCTGGCCTAAGAAAAGCGATTGCCGACAAGCTAGAACGTGAAAATCATCTTCATTATTCACCTAAGCAAATTATTGTTTCTTGTGGTGCAAAACATAGTTTATATAATGTGACCCAAATGCTCTTAGATGAAGGTGATGAAGTCATTATTCCTGCCCCTTTTTGGGCTTCTTATACCGAAATGGTACTTTTAACGGGTGCAAATCCTGTGATCGTGATGACAGAAAT
This sequence comes from Candidatus Berkiella sp., assembly GCA_050247135.1. Classification (GTDB taxonomy): domain Bacteria; phylum Pseudomonadota; class Gammaproteobacteria; order Berkiellales; family Berkiellaceae; genus Berkiella. The sequence goes on along the minus strand of JBFWUT010000053.1, from coordinate 2,985 downwards.
GGAAAATCGTTTCAAACTCACACCCGAAGCACTCAAAAAAGCGATTACTAATAAAACGCGTTTAATTATTTTAAACAGCCCTTCTAACCCTTCGGGCGTTGCTTATACCAAAGCAGATTTAGCAGCCATTGGTGCAGTATTACGTGAACATCCCAATATTATGATCGCAACCGATGATATTTATGAAAAAATTATTTGGAGCCCAGAACCATTTGCCAATATTCTTAATGCATGTCCTGATCTATATGAACGTACCATTATCATTAATGGCGTTTCAAAAGCTTATGCCATGACTGGTTGGCGAATTGGATATGCAGCGGCACCAGAACCTTTAGTCAAAGCCATGGAAAAAATGCAATCTCAGTGTACTTCTGGCCCTAATTCAATTGCACAAGTGGCATCACAAGCTGCCATTGAAGGCTCTCAACAATGTGTAACTGATATGGTTCATGCCTTTAAAAAGCGTCATGACTTAGCCTTAGAATTAATTAACGATATTCCTGGATTTAGTTGTTTACCTGCTGATGGTGCATTTTATTTATATGTGCGTGTAGATGAAGCAATGAAGAAAAATAATTTAGTAGATGATATTGAATTTGCAGAACATTTGTTAACACACGCAGGTGTTGCTGTTATTCCTGGTACTTCGTTTGGGACACCGGGTTTTATGCGTCTATCTATTGCAGTGAGCGATGAAACTTTAGTTGAAGCAATCGAAAAAATTCGAGGAATTTTGTAATCTTGATCTTTCCCCCCCTCACCTCAACCCTCTCCCCCAACAAGTTGGGGGAGAGGGTTGAGGTGAGGGGGGTAGAAGTAAATTGAAAAATCAAACGCTGCTTGGTGGGCAGGCGCTTTATAGATCCTCAGTCATTGCGAGCGTAGCGAAGCAATTGTCCAGCGCTGACTGTCTATTCCAATTCACTACTAACTTGAAAAACGCCATATTTTTACCAATTTTTAATAAAAAAATACCACAACGAGCAAGTAAATCCTAGTAATTTGTCCACATTTCACTCCGAAATTGAAAAGCTGGTATATACTTAAAAAAGTACATATGAATTTTTAACGAGGTATGATTATGGCTGATGAGAATGTTGGTCCAACTATTGCAGATATTAACGCTACACAAGCTGCACCAAGTGAACCTGTAAAACCTATTGAACCTGATATTTCAAATTTTGATTCAACACCAGATGAACCACTACCACTCAGTCCGGCAGAAGGCAAAGCGTTTGGAGCAGCACCAATCGAACCTGCTCCACCAACACCTGTCCAAGGCGCAGCACCATTTCAACCTGCTCCAATGACAACTTCAGTCCAAGGTGGCCCTCAACCGCCACAAGCACCACCATTGGCCCCATTACAAGAAGGTGATTTACAACAAACATTAGCAGCCAGAATTGCCGAACAAATACAAAAACAACAAATGCAAAATCCAGCTACCGCTGCACCAGCAATGCCAGAACCTGCGATACCTCAACCAATTAATCCTGAAACTTTAAAAGGATTATCATCAACTGATATACAAGCGCAAGTTCAACAAGCCCAGGCAGATTTAGCTGCAAACGAAGAAGCCCTCAATCAAGCTCAGCAACAAATGCGTCAACAGATGTTTACAAATCGTGATCCAGATGCAATTGCTCCTATACAAGCGCAATTAGATTCAGCACAAAATCGAGCTCAACTATCACGTCAAAATAGTACAATACTACAATCTGCATTGCGTGAAGCGATAAAAGCTGAAACACCAGTAAAACCAATTACAACAGAAGAAGTTGGTAAGCTTATCAATGAAAAAGAAGATGCAATATTAGAAGCAAAAGCAATTAACGATGAAATAACAAGCATTAGAGAAAAAATAAATAAAGCTGAATCAAGTACTGAAGCAAATAAATTAGCGCCTGATATTTTATTACTAAAAAGTCGATTAGAAGATGTAAATGCACGATTCGAGGGAATAACACTGGATCAAAATCAACTAATGGGTAGAGTTGTAACAACAACACCACCTGAAGTAAACCAAGCTTTAACTACTTTACAAGTCTTAAACTTACCAGAAATACAATCTGTAGATGCACTTTCTGATTTTTTTGATGAAAAAATAACTAAAATACAAGAAGATGAAGCAGCAGCGAGATTAGCTGCTCAAGAAAACGAAGATCTAGAAGAAGGTGACGAAGAGGATGAAGATGAGGAAGAAGATCTCGCAGCACCTCCACCTCTACCAGAAAGACCAAACCAAGTTGCTGCAGCCGCACTGGATGATGCAGTTAGCACAGTGGGTGAAGTTGATCCTGGTGCTAATGAAGCAGTTGTTGCTGCCTCAAGTTTAAGAGATTCTCTATCAGACCTTGAATCCGAAACAGAAGGCACACTTCAACGAGCAACTACAGCTGCAATGGAAGGAGATGTAGAAGAATTAGGAAATGTAACACAAGATGTTGCACAAACTACCGCAGATTTAGTCGCAAATCCACCTGGTCTTCAAGCTGCTCAAAAAGCTTTAGGTATTCCAGAAGGAAGTATTCCTGGTCAAGCAGAAGCAAGCGCTACACTAAACGCAGGTATTTCCGGTACAACTGCAGCTGTATCTCAAATGCAAGATAACATAAAAAAAGCAATGGCTGATGTTCAAGCTATGGCAAATGCAACACTCACAGGTGATCCTGATGCAGTACTAAAAACGATGAAAGATACTACAGCTCATGCAATCGATGCAGAAATAAACGCACCAGGTATAGTAGCTCTGAGCGTAGCTACAGAAACTGCAGCAAAAGATCTAGAAGGTACTCCACTTGGAGATGTAGCCGCAGTTACTGCAGACACGCTAGGAACTGCTAGTGATACAGTCGATCAAGTTGCTAAAGAAACGGAAAACATAGTCACCAATGCTCTCCCCCCATTACCGGCTAGAGATAGGGTGGAAGTTGAAGAGGAAATCGTTGCAGATACTGATTAAGACGAGGAAGAAGAAGAAGAGGA
>JBFWUT010000052.1:0-16564 GCA_050247135.1 Candidatus Berkiella sp. | reverse complement strand
AGTGGCTAGCTTGGAACAGGAAGAGTGTCTGCTGCAATTTCCAAGAGAGATCTTTCTCGGTTACTTCAATTACGTTCAGATAAGAGACGGCCTCTTTTATCGCCGTGTTGTTCATATAAACAGCGGTACGCGACATGAGATCGCGAAAATTAAAATCACTGATGGTTGAGTTGCCTTGTCCTACCAACAGCACGCGCTCAGCGCTAATGCCAGGGATATTTTGCAACATTAAAAATTGACCGAATTTGCCTTCGATATCGCCGCGCTTTAACAGCTGACTAAGGTAACCCTTGCTGGCCTGATTAATTCTTTCCCCAGCGGCACTTAAGCGGCGTGGTTCACTGACTGCAACTATAAGGCAATCGCACCTGTGCTTTTCCGGATGCGTTGTTTTGACGCTAAAATCCATCAGATTGACCTCTATATGTTAGGGATATGTTATTTAATGTACTAAACTATGTTTCATTTGAGTCCTGATTTTACGATATTTATGATTCATTGTGTCTTTTTTTAAAGGAGAGACTCTTCGGTATTAGGTGCTTCGCGTATAATGTAAGACTAACTAATATAAAGCTAACTTTCTTAAAATGTGAGACGACTAGACCAATATGCTGATTAGGCGCTATTTACTCCGCGAGATCGCCACGACCTTCATTGCTGTGATTGCCGTTATACTGCTGATAGCTATCAGCAATAAGTTTGTCAGATTAATTGCTCAGGCGGCTGCAGGCAATATTGCGCCCAGTGTTTTATTTCAAGTGATAGTTTTTCAAATTCCAGAGTTATTAGCTTTCCTTTTGCCCGTAGGGCTGTTCTTGGCGGTTTTGCTTTGCTATAGCCGGTTTTTTGCTGACAATGAAATGCAAGTATTACTTGCCTGTGGGATCGGTTGGCAGCGCTTTATTGTCGTGAGTTTTGCCCTAGGTTTAGTAGTAATGATGCTATCAGGCGCCCTCACTTGCTATTTTGGGCCTAAGATTGCTTACCAGCGCGAGCAATTGCTTCACGATGAAGGTCCTATGCTATTAATGCAAACTGTGACGCCCGGTCGTTTCCATGCCTTTCAAAAAGATAAATTGGTTTTCTATGTGACAGACATCAACTCTGATCGTTCCCAAATGAAGCATGTTTTTATTGCAGAACAACCCAAAGGTGATTTGACCGATAAGCCAAGCTGGAGTTTGTTGACAGCTGAGTTGGGTGAGGTAGTGGTAAATGAAACAACTGGCTATACCTATTTTAAGCTGCATCAAGGCCGACGCTACAATGGTACACCAGGAGATGCTGATTATAATGTGATTGCTTTTGATGAATACGAACGTTTACTGGAAGGCAATCCTTTGCCGCAAGGCTTATTTTTTCACCGTACGATGCCAACACCGATGTTGCTGGATAATCCGTCTCCCAGCAACTTAGCAGAATTGCAATGGCGTATAGCGGTGCCACTATCTGCACCTTTATTAGCGTTGTTGGCTGTACCCTTAAGCCGAGTTCGACAAAGGCAGGGACGATTTGGGCAACTATTTACGGCAGTGATAGTTTGTATTCTCTATTACAACCTTCTCACGATCAGTAAGCGCTGGGTGGCATCGGGTAAGCTTAATCCAGATATTGGCTTATGGTGGGTCCACTGTTTACTTTTTGTCGTCGCCTTAATGTGGTTGGGTAAAGTGTCTGGTCGACTTAATCAGTTTTATCAGTGGTTTAGGGTGAAAATGGCATGAATAAAATCACCTGGTATTTAGCGCAAACACTCTTTGTGACAATTCTACTCGCTATCTTATTATTTGTCGGACTGGAGTTTGTTTTTTCTTTTGTGAATGAAATGCGCCATGTAGGCAATGGCGATTACACAACACAATGCGCATTGCAATATATTTTATTATCTCTGCCCGCGCAAATTGCCCAAGCATTTCCGATGTCTGCATTGGTGGGGACGTTATTAGGCTTAGGCTTGCTGGCCTCACGCAGTGAGCTGATTGTCATGCGTTCGGTAGGCTGGAGTGTCGGAGATATTATTGTTGCCGTAATGAAGTTAGCTTGTGTTCTAGTTTGCTTTGCGTGGATATTAGGTGAATGGGTGGCACCTATTGCTGATAATCGCGCGCACCACTTGAAAGCCACCGCTTTAAGTCAAGGACAAGCATTAGCCACTTCAGAGGGAACCTGGTTAAGAGATGGTCAGCACTTTGTACACATTCAATCTATCGAAGATAGCCAGCACTTGCAGGGTGTCACTCGATATGAATTTAACCAACAGCAACAGTTGAAAAAAGCCAGTTTTGCTCAACATGCAGAATATGTTGCGGATAAATGGATATTGCATGATATTCAGGAAACAACGTTTAGTGATGAAAGCGTGAGTAAAGCGCATATCATGCAACAAGAATGGGTCAGTTATATTAAACCCGAGTTATTTACCATTGTAGGCGTGAAAGATTTAGATGAATTATCGATAGGTGGCTTATTGAAAACCATTCGTTATCGAGAAGCTAATCAGCTCGATGCTAACCCTTATTTACTGGCATTCTGGCAAAAAATGCTGCGTCCCTTTGCCACGCTCGTCATGATGTTTTTAGCCATTCCCTTTATTTTTGGCCCATTGCGCTCTGCAACGATGGGTTTGAGGATGTTGGTAGGTGTGATGATTGGTTTTGTCTTCTTTACCATTAACCAGCTATTTGGCCCCTTAACGTTAGTTTATTCTTTGCCACCTATTCTGGGTGCGAGTTTGCCGACCTTGCTCTTTTTGGGCACAGGTTTATTGCTGTTAAAGAAAGCGCGCTAAGGTTGAATAACAGCGAAATCTTATTTTGATTTTTTTCGTTTCTCAACTTTTTGCGTTAGATGCACGACGCGCGTTTTGGTGAATTTATCTTGCAGGGCTCGCTTTTCTTTATCGAATAAACACCAGATGAGGCCGATGCCTCCAAGCGCTAAGCAAAGCGTGCCTATCAAGTAACGTTTAATAGCGGTGCGCCAAGTGACGGGGCTAAAATCTTCATTGACGAGTTTAATTCTCCAAGCCAGCATCCCTAAAGTTTGTCCTGCTTTCTGCCAAAACCAGCCAATAAATAAACCGGTGCCAATAAATAAATAAGCTAGGAATAATTCGCGATGTGGCAATAAAGAATGACCTTGGTTAATAGCCAGTGCCAGCCCAGTGATTAAGATAAGAAAGGAAAAAACCACAAAGCTATCATAAACCAGAGCGCAAACGCGCCGTAGGAAAGTGGCATTCTTGAGGATTTCTGTGTTGGTTTGATTGCTTGGCATTATTAGCTCGTTAGCTTGTTTACTTTCTTGGCGATATTATCAGAAAATAGTGCAATAATGAAACGATCCCATAGGGAAATTGTGTATTGCCAGGAGGCGTCTTTGTCATATCAGCGTAAAATTGCGGTGATCGGTTTAGGTTATGTTGGGCTACCTGTAGCCGTTGCTTTTGCTTTAAAGCAGCCTGTCGTTGGTTTTGATATTAACGCCAAGCGGATTAATGATCTTAACAATGGCATCGATGTAAACGGTGAGGTGAAGGAAACCTTGCTCAAAGAGGCCAGGTTGACCTTGACCAATGATAAATCATTATTGGCTGAAGCCGATTTCTACATTGTTACTGTTCCCACGCCCTCTGATGGCACCCACAAGCCCGACTTAAGTCATCTCTATAAAGCTTGTGAATTAGTGGGATCTCAACTCAAACGAAACGACATTGTGGTGTTTGAATCTACCGTGTACCCCGGCGCCACCCAAGAAGAATGTATTCCCTTATTAGAGCATGCTTCAAAGTTAAAAGCGGGTTTAGACTTTTCAGTGGGCTATTCTCCTGAAAGAATTAACCCAGGTGACCAAGTGCACACATTTTGCAACGTTACCAAAGTGGTATCGGCTCTCGATCCTGCTACCTTGGATATTATTAGTGAAGTCTATGGGGCTGTAATTGAAGCGGGAGTTTACCGTGCACCAGAAATTAAAGTGGCAGAAGCAGCCAAGATTATTGAAAATACCCAGCGCGATCTGAATATTGCCTTGATGAACGAACTGGCCATGATTTGCGAACGTATGCAGATCAACACGCTGGATGTGATTAACGCAGCAAAGACCAAATGGAATTTTATGCCCTTTATGCCAGGTCTTGTGGGAGGGCATTGTATTGGGGTTGATCCCTATTATTTAACCTATAAAGCAAAGCAATTAGGCTATCGTCCTGAGGTGATCCTAGCTGGGCGCCGTATTAACGATGGCATGGGGAAATATATTGCCGATCAAACTGTCAAACGGTTAATTCAATTAGGCAGTCGTGTCAAAGAGGCTAGAGTGGGTATATTAGGACTCACCTTTAAAGAAAACTGTAAGGATTTGCGTAATTCTAAAGTGATTGATGTGATAAATGAATTACTGTCTTTTGGGGTTGAGATCTTGGTGCATGATCCCATTGCAGATAAAGATGAGGCGTTGAAAGAGTATGATATTGAGTTGGTAAATTGGGATGATATGGTTGACTTGGATGCGATTGTGGTATGTGTGGGCCATTCATTTTACAAGTCACAGACAGTAGAAACTTATCTAGATAAATTCAATGCCATGCGTTTACTCGTGGATGTCAAGACTATCTTCGATAAAGAGCAATTCCTGCATGCAGGTGTTCCTATCTGGCAGTTATAGTGTATTAGGCTTTTAATCTGGATCTGAACTGCGACCGGGCTTTACTTTTTTTTTCTCTTGCTTCTCTTTTGTTTCATCAGGTGAAAGTGGCTTATCTTTACTGGGTCCTGAGTCTGCTGAATGGGTTCGTTTATGTTCGTATGATGTAGCCAACGGATTTTGGCGATTCTCAGGTAACTTAAGGGGTGCTTTTTTGATAGGCTCGGCTTCAAACTCGGCGTCCCAATCCTCAGTATCCTCATCAGAGTCTGCAGGGCTCTTTGCAGAGCTACTTGTTGGGCTTTGTGCCACTTGAGCTGGATGAGTGTCCATGTCGGCATCCCAATCTTCATTATCATCAGAATCCGCTGGGCTGTTATTGGATGAGCTTGCTACTATCTTGTCTTCAAACTCAGCATCCCAATCTTCTTCAGGATCTTCATCTTCTGAATCGAATGAAATGGTTGATTGCGTCTGCGTTTTTATTTGAAAACCCGTAACCGCCTTTTCTGCAAATTCATCGCCAAATTCATCCCATTCATCTTTTTTGGGTAGCTCAGCTCGACTATTTGCTGAGGCTTTCATGGCTTGGGTTAAATCCGCTAGCAAAGCCGGCAGTGTTTGTAGATTTTGCATGTTTTGTTGAGCCATAGCATTAAATTGAAAGTAGGAACAAATCAGTTGTTCCATTTTGGGGCGTTTGGTCACTTCTTCGAAAATCCCGTCAATCTGTTGCTCTATTTCCTCCTTACCTTTGCTATCAACGGTATTGAGCTTTAGGCTCAGAGCGGCCCTTTGCTCGCCTTGACTTTGTAATGTGTCTAAAAGAGTTTTGTTTTGTAAAAGCTGCGCAAGCTGCGAAGGATCGGCATCTTTAAGATTTTTCAGATTTTGCTTTAAGGCAAGCTCCACAGTCGCAAAATGCCCCTTTAAGACAAGGTAAGCTCGATATAACTTAGCGCCCTTGTCAATAATATTGGGCGAATCGGGGAAATACTTTGGAATGTCTTTGATGTTGCTAAGTCCATTCGATCTCATGAATTGGTCAATTTCACCAAGATGATCCGTTGTGCTTTGTTGGTAGTGTTCCAAAATAGACTGAATTTCATCTTGCATTTTAGGCCCTGTTAACATGTGCATTGCCACCTTAAGAAATAAAGACATCTTATCGTTATGACAGGTGAGTGGGCTGAAAATATTCATCTTTATTAACTAGATGACTACGTTTGTGCACTACTGAATGAAAAAACAAGCTAGATTATCTCGATTTAGGTCCTATACTTAACCTATTACCAAACAGTAGTTTAATCCTAGGCAAAGGATAGCTTGGGCATGTTACCTCATGGACACGAGGCTCATTGGTCGTGAGGAATCATTATGCCAGCACTTGTCGCATTGCAACAATCTAAAGAACGTGATATCGAGCAACGTTTAAGCCAACTCGTGGGAACATTTGTTGATGCAACAGGGAAGCAGCAAAGTTATTTTGACACCTTCAACCACGATCTCGAACTGATTAACCAGCTGTTAGCACACCCGCCAAGTGAAACCGCTTGCTACCAAAGAGCTTACCAATATCAAGAAGATTATAATCAAGCAATGGAGATCGCCAAAACACGTTGGGAGAAGGGAAACAAAGAGTTTGATGTCGGTAAAGTATTAGTTAAAGATTTAGCCACTCGTAAAAAGCAGTATCAAGAAGCGATGGACGCTTTGCAGGCATTCGAACAAAAGCAAAAAGATATTGAGAGCTTTTCTGACTATAAAGATCCAAAAAACTCCACAAAACCTGGTATGCCTTGGTCACAATTGCATAATCTCGCCCTTGAACAAGATACTCTCGATTTAAATGATATTCCGAACCGCTTAAGAGCAATTGCCACAAAACTAGATACCCAAGATAAGGGTGAACGCGCTCAGTTACTTGATGAAATTACAGCAATGCATACCTTCGATAAAAAAGAAGATTATCAAAAATGGCTTTTAGAGCGAGCTTCGTTGCTGGATAAAAAAGATAATAAAAAGAGGGTATTAATGCTTAAAGAGCTGTTCCCCTTCTTTAGAGGTCGAGTAGAGCGCTTGAAGCAATTGAACGTAGCTTGGCAAGCCCAGGATAGATTAGTTTTAGCCTCAACAGATGACTTAATTAAAATTAAAAATGAAATCGACAATTTTGTAGCATTAATGGATTATATTGAAAAGGCATTACCCGTCAATGGCTCTGCTGTCGATCGCGCCATTAAAAAGCAACTAGACGCTAATCGGGATGTGATAAAGCAATATCGTCAACAAATTGAAGCAGCGGCAATTTGGCGAATTAAAGGCGCCGCGCAATATGGCAATTTAAGATTAGATGACGCTTTATTTGTATTGCGTCGTGAGTTTTCACAAAATGTATTTCAATTCGACGAACCTGAGGTATTAAGAAGATTTACAGACATTGCCTCAATGCCAATTGATACCATTAGTTATGGCTGCCGATTCAACAACTTTGCTGAACTTTATAAATTGCTACAGCGTTCTAACAATACCAAAGTGAAACAGCAGTGGTTGAATTCTCGCTGGGTTACTAATCGCGACAAGCGAAATCTTATTCCTGTTACGGTACAGGGAAATGCTATTATTCCAACAATATTGTTACCTTATGTGCCGGCTAAGCCAAGTTATTTTCCACCTAGCGGGTGGATCCGTTATTGGTTTTTTAGAACAAGTGAATTACTCAATGGGTTTTGGGGGTGGGTGCGAAAAATTTGGGTTGGCACTTCAAATGAAGTGGTGACACTCATTAATGAGGCTTATCGACATGTCGATTCATTCGAAAAATCAGCACGAGAAAAGCGTGCCGAAGGCCACGGTATTAATTTGATGTTTATTGGTCAATCTCCTTCATTTTTAGATGCCTTAGAAATTGCTGAATTAATTAAAGCTGAAAAAGCACGTGCCACACAAATGGTAACAAAAGGCGTTTTGGGTTTTGTTTTGCGGCTATTGCCATTCTTTAAAACAGGGATGACATCTGATTTTAGTCAATCATGGCTAAAAGAGCTAGAAAGAGCAGAAGCTGCCATCAAAGAAAAGGCACAAAGTATTGCAAAATATATTATGGACGACTTTGAAGCACTGCTGCTTGATAGCATTGAAAAGAAATCGTTTATCATGCCTGCAGATCTGATGAGTAATATTGAAAAATTTATTGAGCTATATGCAAGTAAAGAAGACTTAAAACGATTGCAACAAATATTATCACCTATCTATGTGATTAAAAAGTTTAACTTTTTACTGCCGCCCAATGAAAATGAGCTCTTTAGACACATTAATGACGAAAATGTTACCGCTTTTTTACGATATGCGGAGAAGTATTGGTCAGGAGAAGAAGTTGTTGCGGTGAAACTCGTGGTGGGTATTATCACCAGAGATAATGTGCCTAAAAATGCAGCTGAAGATATTGCTATTTTTGAAAAAATAAAATGTCTGTTACCTGAAAAAGATCAAGCAAAATCTTTTAAGGAATTAATGGAACGGCTTGCTAAAGACTTTATATTTACAACCGGCGATGATGGTAATGAAGATAGTTATCGATTTTTAGAAAGGTTTGCACCAGATGCTGCACGGACTTGGAGTGCTCATCGCAGTGACAATATGGATGAAAAATTTATCTTTTTAAACAATCTTTTAACAGTCGCACCCGGAGCTGAAAAAGATCTTACAGGGGCGGATGTACAAGAAATCGGCACAACCCAGTTTAAGTTGCAAAATTATGAACGATACATCAAAGACATCCAATTGGCTGAAAATGGTCAATCTCAGCGAATGAAGTTGTTGCGTGAGCAAGCTAAGCGTTATGTTGATCAATATTCGGGCGATAATTTGCAATATGCTAATCTCATTTTCACCCTAGGAAAGGTGCCTGATGATCCCTTTGTAACGGCATATTGTGAAAAGAGATTTGCTTGGTTAATAGAACAAGATAATGAAAATGAAGATATTATAGTCGAGGATAATGATGAGCAATTTATTGCTAATGTTAAACGTTATCCAACAATTATCCAACGTCTGGTAGTCCTGATAGATGAACGTACTGATGGTGCGGATGATCAATTAGCAGAATGGGTCTTGAGTTTTAATGAAGCTACACTGACAGCGACCTATTTTGCTAGACGTATTCAAAAATCACTTGCTGATAATCAGCTCCGTGAGATATTGAAGGATGGTGATTTTTATGAGCAATTGTTAGCCAATCCTTTATTTTCGCAAAAAGTATATGATGTGCTCGGTCAACAATTAGCAAGATATGCTCAGAATGAGAACTGGGAAGCGCTATGTGATGAAGCATTTTTTAGAGTCATTGAAAAAATTGGTACTTTGCAAAATAAAGAGGCATATCGGTTATTAAGAATTAAACGATTACTAGAACAGAATAATTCCAGCATAACAGAAGAATACATCACTAAGCTGGCAGAGCATATGGGTGCCTCTAATCTGGATAAGCTTGTGACACTCCCACAAAGTAAGCGCTTATTAGTAGAAATAGTTGCTGCTCATATGGCTAAACTCACTCGTGACAAAGAGTGGCAAGGGCATGCTCAATATTTCATCGAATTTTTTATACCTAAAGAAAATAAAGCGCTAAGGAATGATATTCATTTAAAATGGCTCAGCGAATTTATAAAAAACCCTGAAAAGTTCGTTGGTGAAACTTTCATTGAACGTGCCACTTTAGATGGAAAATTCCATTATCAAAATAGGCAAATTCCTAATGATTCGACAAGTTTGACTGAGTTTTATGGCGAAACTAATATTCCTAAAGTTCGTGAATTGGTGATGGCTCGCTTAGATAGTTTCAACGAAGACTTAAGCGATGATGTGATTCAATTAATTAATGGCTATTTTCGAGATCCTGTTTTTAATCTTCATAAAGATTGGCCTTTGTATCGTAAAAAGAGGGATCTCTTCCAACAGGCACAAAAGACTATCCACTGCTTAAAGAATGGTATTGTAGTTGATGGCATGGGTCAACTTGAAAACTTTTATGTGCAGATGATAGGTTCGCAAGCTTTGGCCACAGTTGAAGCAGGCGATTTTCATGAAGAAATTGCTCAATATCAACAAGAACTCTTCACTCAGATGCTAGATGCTGTTCGTGACGCTGCCAAAGAACTATTTATTACAGTTCGCGTTTTGGAAAATGGCACTGAAGGTATAAATGTTGATGATTTAGCAAGTGAAAGACAACATCGTACTTTCATGGATATGTTAAATAAGGCAACTTTGCCGTTGGCATTTAAAAATGAGATGCAAGAAATATATCGTGACCGGGTGTCTTGCATTAGTAGGGTTAATGCTTTTGTCGCCAACTTGAATTTTGAGAAGATGCATTTAATCAGTTTTGATCTTGGAGATTTATCGCTCTTTAGCAAAGTGCTGAGTAAAAGAGCTAAGCGATATTTAAGAATTGAGGTAAATGCACTCAGAGACTATTTGCCGGCAGAAGATCCTTTAGCAAAAGCATTATCAACGTGGTGTCGGGTATTGCGAGGAAATTATCCTATTGCAGGTTCCAATGTGGCGGATTTGGCGGAGCTAAGTGAATATAGCGCAACCATTAAAAATTATCCGAAATTGGCAGAGGATATGGCCACCAGGTTAATGACAGCCTTAGAAGCACATGAAGAATTAACTTACTTCCCGTTATTTAAGGAATCAAGACTTGCATATCAAAGTATGCAGTATTTGAAAAAGGACTCACAGCGGCGTTTATTTGCGACTTTAAAGGCAAAAATAGAATGGCTATTATTGCAAGCTAATCCTGCTGAAGCGCAATTTTTACGTGTCGATTGGCTATATCATGCCAAGTTATTAGAAGGCATGTTGCAAAACAATTCAGTTGAGCAGGCGGCTAACGAAACGCGTACTGCTGTTAACTTATGGGTTAAAGATAGCTTAACAGATGCGCAAAAGCTTCTAAGCGAACTAACAGATGAGCTAGATAGTCGTTTACAATCTAAAAAGGCCGAAAAGCAAACAGTGGATCTCACTGTTAAAAAAGATAAACAAATGAGCCTTTTAGAAAAGGAGCAGCAATTGCTTAGGCTTGGACTCTTCATCCGAAGTTTTGGTGATGCATCGCAAAAGGATAAATTAGATCAATTGTTAAGTGATGTGACAAGACGTCAGCATCGAGCAATGATGAAAGGAGCGAGTGGTCAACTGGTTGAGCATTCATTAGATTTTGCTGAGAAATTAATTTCCACTGCAGGCTCAGATAGTCAACGCGAACAATGTGCACAACTAGCCACTAAATGGAATTTATATCGCATGAAACCGCAAGCCGCTCTCTTACAAAGTGTGCGTTTTGATGCGGTGAATGATGCTTTACCAGGTTATATTGAAGCCTTTGATAAGGGTATTTATGCCTACTTTGTTAAAAAGCATCATTTGCCTGAAAACTTCCATGAAATCATGGTGGCAAAAATCAAAGAATGGGATTTGGCTGATGATCTGCTGGAGCCAGAGCGGATCCTTAAAAAGCATCCTATTAGTGCTTTTTTAGACATTTTAACCCCGCTCGCGGCTAAAGCGACACATGGCTTTTTCTATAGTAAGCCTTCAGAAAGCGATGCGCGTAAGTTGTTTATTGGTTTATGTTTGAGCATTCAAGCGCACCAACTAGTCAAACTCTGGCAAGATCGCAAAGCGCTTGTTAGCCCCGCTGATATCAGTGCCTCTCTTAGCACACTAGTTAATCAGCTTAAGAAAAAATATGATATTGGTTGGGGAGAGTTTAATAAAGGGCTGTTTAAGGCCATCGCTAAAGACACCGATTATTTTGCTTCATGGTCAGCAGTTGAGGTACCTGAAATGCAAGCGGATAGGGGCTTAGGTAAAAAGGTGGTAGCAAAAAAATAACCTAGGCTGACGAAGTCCGCCGAAACATAATGTAGGCGGATGGTGCCGGAGGAGAGACTCGAACTCTCACGATATTGCTATCACCAGATTTTGAGTCTGGCGCGTCTACCAGTTCCACCACTCCGGCCCGATAAGACCGAGCGAGTATAGCAAAACAAAGGCACATCACAAAGAACTTTAGAAGTTGCGTCAAGGCCCCTAAAACGGTAGATTGCAAACCCAGAGTCAGGAACTATTTCTAATAGCCTGATTGGTTAGTTTGATTAATTAGTTTTGGGTGAACCGATGCGCAACATGCTTATAGCTCTGTCTTTATTCTCATTTTCGACGGTTTGTTTTGCCGATGCAGCTGCTCCAGGCCCAGGCGTGATGGGTAATATCCTGATGCTGGGTGGTTTCTTATTAATTTTTTATTTCATGCTCATTCGTCCCCAAAGCAAGCGTGCTAAAGAACATCAAGCCTTGGTATCTAGCATAGCCAAAGATGATGAAGTGATTGTAAACGGTGGTATTCTAGGTAGAGTCACTCGTGTGACCGAGCAATTCCTTGTGGTCGCGATCGCTGATGGCGTTGAGATGAAAGTCCAGAAGCAAGCTGTCTCTGCATCTCTTCCAAAAGGAACCATGAAAAGTATTTAAGGGATTAAAGAGGACTACACCATGCTCAATAAATATCCTACTTGGAAATATTGGCTACTCTTAGCCATATTGACGGTTGGACTCATTTATTCTGCGCCCAATCTTTTCGGCGAAGATCCAGCTGTACAAGTGCTCCCTACGGCGAGCCGTGCGCTAAATAAATCGACTCATGAGCAAATTGTAAAAGCCTTAGATGAGGCAAAAATCCCTTTCAAATCGATTCGACAAGAAAACGAAAGTTTACTGATTCGCTTCAAGGATACGGCAACTCAAATCAAAGCCAAAGATGTTGTCCATGACAAGCTGGGTGACAATTATATTGTTGCCTTGAATTTAGCACCTAAGACACCAGGCTGGTTAGAAACACTGGGCGCAAAACCCATGAAGCTGGGATTAGACTTGCGTGGTGGTGTGCATTTTTTAATGGAAGTGGATGTTGAATCAGCGATCTCACGACGCATGGAAGGTGCACTGGGTGATATCCGTACGGATTTGCGCGATCAAAAAATTCGTTATCGACAAATTTCGCCGGGGAGTCGTGATTCAATCAATTTATATTTTGATGATCAAGATACCTTGAACAAGGCTCTGGCCCATTTACAAAAACGATACGGTGAGTTTGATTTCCTGGCACAAACTCAAGATGGCAAAATGCAAATCGTCTGCCAGCTAAAGCCGCAGGCTCTGCAAGAGATCCGTAACTACACTTTAGAACAAACGTTGTCCACTTTGCGAAACCGAGTCAATGAATTAGGTGTGGCAGAAGCTGTCGTGCAGCGTCAAGGTGCCAACCATATCGTGGTAGAGCTACCGGGTATTCAAGATACGGCACGTGCTAAAGATATATTGGGCAAAACAGCGACGCTAGAGTTCCACTTAGAAGCTAAAGAAGAAGCACTTAAAGCGGCTCCGGGCCGCCAAGCTCCTCCTGGAACTAAGTGGTATACCGACAGAGAGGGGCGTCCCTTCCTATTGAAAAAGCGTGTGGTTCTAACAGGTGATTCTATCACTGGCGCGTCAGTGGGAGCAGACGACCGTACTGGGCGACCTGCCGTTCATGTGCGGGTCGGCGGAGCAGGCTTACCCTTGTTTAAAAAGACCACCATAGAAAACATTGGCAATTTATTGGCAGTGGTGTATATCGAATCTAAAACCGAACAAGAAAACATTGATGGGCAGCTCGTCAAGAAAAATAAAACCCAAGAAACGCTGATCAGCATTGCCACCATTCAAAGTGCATTGGGGAGTAATTTCCAAATTACCGGTTTCACTTTGCCTGAGGCGCAAGATCTCTCTCTCTTATTAAGAGCGGGGGCATTACCTGCTAGCATTCAAATAGTTGAAGAGCGCACCGTTGGTCCAAGCCTAGGTCAAGAAAATATTCGCCTTGGGATCTTGTCGATTGAGGTGGGTTTAGGCCTGGTTGTGATTGGGATGATGCTTTACTACAGCGTGTTCGGCATCATAGCGAATTTGGCTTTATTAATTAACGTTATTTTGCTGGTAGCCATTCTATCGGTTATGGGCGCGACCCTGACGTTGCCTGGTATGGCAGGTATCGTGCTTACTGTTGGTATGGCGGTGGATGCCAACGTGTTAATTTTTGAGCGTATACGTGAAGAATTGCGGCATGGCATGTCCGTTCAAGCGGCTATTCATAGTGGCTTTGATAGGGCGCTTGCGACCATTGTTGACTCTAACTTAACCACATTGATTGTGGTGATCATCCTCTTTTGTATTGGAACGGGCCCCATTAAAGGCTTCGCCATCACGACTTGTATTGGTATTTTAACTTCCATGTTGACGGCAGTGACCTGTACAAGAGCGATAGTTAATTTAGCGTATGGCCGACGTTCGGTTAAACATCTGCCAATAGGGATTTAACATGGAGTTTTTTCATCACCAAACCAAATTTGACTTTATGGGCATTCGCAAGTGGACGGCCATGTTATCAATGGGTGTCATGATAGTGTCCCTGGTTTTGTTGTTTATGAAAGGCTTGAACTTCGGATTAGATTTCACGGGCGGCACACAGTTAGAGCTGCGCTATGAAAAACCAGCCAACTTTGAAGAAGTGCGTGAACAGCTTGAGCAAGCAGGTTTGACTGGCGCCAAGGTTACTCAGTACGGTAGTACCCGCGATATTTTGGTTAAAATATCCAATCGACCAGGGGTTTCTGAACAGCAATTGGGCCAAATGGTATTAAATGCTTTAAAAAAGCATGAAGATAAAGTGGAGTTGCGTCGTATTGAGTTTGTGGGTTCAGAAGTCGGTGAAAACCTAGCCGAGCAGGGGACTTTAGCGGTTGTGGTCGCTTTATTTGCCATGATGCTTTATATCGCTGTGCGCTTTGAATGGCGGTTCGGGTTCAGTGCAGCAGTCGCTTTAATGCATGACCCAATTTTAATTCTAGGCGTATTTTCTTATTTTCAATTCGATTTTGATTTGGCGGTAGTTGCCGCTATTTTGGCTGTGATTGGTTATTCTTTAAACGATACTATCGTCATTTATGACAGGGTTCGCGAAAATTTCCGTAAGGTTCGTAAAGGTACGCCGACGGAGATCATGAATTTATCGATTAACCAAACATTGTCGCGAACCATTATGACATCGACCTTAACCTTGATGGTGGTGGTTGCGTTATATTTTATTGGCGGTGAATCGTTACGTGGTTTCTCATTAGCCCTGATTATCGGTATTATCGTCGGTACATACTCTTCTATCTTTGTTGCCGGTGCGCTCGCGTTAACGTTGGGCTTAAGCCGTGCTGATTTAATGCCAACCAGCAAAAAAATGGTTGATGAAATGCCATAGAGGTAATGATGTTTCGAGTTTGGCTAGCGTTTTGTTTTGTTGTAGCGCTTGCTACCAGTCCTTTAGTAGTAGTAGCAAAAGGTTGTCATCAAAAACCTTTAATTGGCATTATGCTCAATGATGGTGGCGATACCAGTTATTCTATTTATCCTTGGTATGCCATGCGTAAAAATTACAGCGATATCGTAGCTAAACAGGGTGGCATACCGGTTTTCATTGGCCATGATATGGCGGTGCTTTATGATTATCTTGATAGGTTAGATGGGATTGTCTTAACAGGGGGCGATCTGAAATCCCCTCCACAAGCCTATGATAAAGGGAATGTTCCTTTAAAACCCAAATATTATCCCCGTCAATCGATTGAATATGTGCTTGTTCAAGAAGCCTATAAGCGCGATATTCCGCTATTTGGCATTTGTGCCGGCATGCAAAACATGAATGTGGCGCTGGGTGGCACGTTGATTAATTTAAAGCAGTCGGGTAAAACGACTTTTGAACATCGTGTCGAAAATCGCGAAGAAATTCAGCATATTGTTAATGTTGTCCCAAAATCCACACTGTCTTGTATTGCAAAAAAGAAGCAATTTGGGGTGAACAGCAATCATCGTGAGGGGATTAACCGTCTCTCAGACAAGTTAGTGGTGAGTGCTCGCGCCCCCGATAAAGTGATTGAAGCGATAGAGGCGCCTGACAAAACATTTTTCCTCGGGGTTATCTGGCATCCTGAGTTTGTGCTCAGCGAGCAGGATGAAAAACTTTGGAAGGCGTTTGTGAAGGCTTCGCAAGAGTATGCTAAGAAGAAGGCGGAGTGTTCTTAAAATCCCCCGCGAACTTCGTTCGCCGCCCCGGCTTGCAAATCCCCCGCTCGCTAACGCTCGCCGCCCCGGCTTGCAAATCCCCCGCTCGCTAACGCTCGCCGCCCCCTTTTACTCAAAGGGGGCTGAGGTGATCCTTCATAGCCCCCTTTGTATAAAAGGGGGCAGCGCTGAAGGCGCGGGGGATTTTATCTTTATTGCTTGAAATCTATGTGTGAATAAGGTAATTGCTCCCCATAGCCCCCTTTGTATAAAAGGGGGCAGCGCGAAGCGCGGGGGATTCTATCTTAATTAATCATTAATTTGCATGGTTCTATACAACAAAAAGCTTAAACCTTATGCACGAGAACTTCGTGCAAATATGACTCAAGCAGAACGATTATTGTGGTCAAAAGTTCGACATAAGCAATTAAACAGCATTCAGTTTTATCTCCAAAGAGCTATTGCAAGTTTTATTGTTGATTTCTATGCTCCGAAAGTAAAATTAGTAATTGAGCTTGATGGTTCCCAGCATTTAGAAGAAGAGCATATGGAATGTGACAAAATTCGAGATGATTATTTAAATGATTTGGGTATTCGTGTTATGCGTTTTGATAACCTGGAAGTTATTCTTCATTTAGATAGTGTTACGGAGCGAATATTAGAAGTAATGGATGATTATCTGAAGTACGAAACTCATAATGTGTTTAATGATTTAAGATAAAATCCCCCGCTCGCTAACGCTCGCCGCCCCCTTTTACTCAAA
>JBFWUT010000051.1:0-17360 GCA_050247135.1 Candidatus Berkiella sp. | reverse complement strand
AGCAAGTAACTGTTTCTCCGTCAGCAAAGGTCAACACGTATTGATTGTTGTTATCTATATTTACGGCAGTCAGCACTTTATTTAGATGAAGACGATGATTGAGCTCAACCGCTAAACGCATCGGCAAAGAAGCATTACCGTCTCTTAATGAAATGCGATGTATCATCGGTTTCTTATCTGAAACGGCATGAGCAGCTGAAAGACCTCCTGATAAGACATGTTGTAACGTATTCACGTTATGGATGTTAGTTGATAGTTGAGGAAGTGGTAATCCTTCATAGGCATTCATAACAAAAGATAAAAAAGACACCTGCGCATGGGTGAGCGTTAAACCATCGATTACCGCCTGCATTGTGTGATGCTCTTTGGCTAGTTTTTTGATGATGTCTTGAACGTTGGGGTTGGCACTATTGATATCTGCAATCAACTGGTTTCTTTCATGAAAATGTTCACCATCATAAAAAAGACCATTAAAAGGAAGATCGTCTTCTGTTAGCGGCAACTGCAATTCCTTGATTAATCCTAGAAGGTTTAAAGCCTCTCCACCATCACTGATGTTTTGTGCACCCAGTTCTGCATGAGAGAATTTACCATCAAAATTTTTAACCAAGACGGTATGAACTCGGCCGCCTACGCGTGAACGAGCTTCATAAATTTCGACATCGATAGCATGTTGTTGAAGTCGATAAGCTGTGGTTAATCCAGCAAGCCCTGCTCCAATAACAACGGTTTTAGCTGAGGCTGTGAATGAACTCATTAAAATCACCGTGAAGATTAAATTAGTCAATCGCATCTATTATATCAATATAACAGGGTTATTTGTAAATTGAGTTTATCACTTTACAATAATGCAAACCAATTAAATTTAAGTGCTATTCTAACCTTCGCTTAAACATCCAGCCGGCGAGTGATAAAGTGCAGATCGCAATCAATGCCATAGGCCATGCATTCCATAACACTTCCATGGCACTCATATCTTTTAAGAAAACACCTTTGATGATAATGAAGAAATGAGTAATTGGGATAAACCAGCTCACAGGTTGTAACCAGACAGGCATGTTCTCAATTGGAGTTGCAAAACCTGAGAGCAGCATAGTCGGTACCATAAATACAAAACTGCCAAGCATAGCTTGCTGTTGCGTTTGTGATAGAGATGAAATAAATAATCCAACCCCAATAATCGAAGTAATAAAGATAATCATACTGCAGTAAAAAAGTAATAATGACCCATGGAAAGGTATTTTATAAAGAATCATAGCAATGATCATAATGACGGTACTTTCAGTAATGCCGATAATCATGGCAGGTAGCATTTTGCCAAGCAAAATTTCTGTTGTTTGTAACGGAGATACTAATAGCTGATCGAAGTTACCCATTTCACGTTCACGGGCGACAGACAACGCAGTAACGAGTAATCCTAACATCATACTTAAAATGCCAACCAAGCAAGGTACAGTGTAAAGCAAATAATCTAAGTTAGGATTAAACCAGCTACGAAACACTCCTGTGACAGTGCTTTGCTGTGGGATATTCTGTTCTGCTACGATATCTGAATTAAAGTTACGAATAATTTGTATTAGATATCCTTGAACAATCTGAGCAGCATTAGAGCGACGACCATCTAAAATGAGTGCGATACTAGTGGTATTGCCTTTACTTAACTCAGTTGAAAAATTACTTTGTATCTCAATGCCAATTAGTGCTTTTTGATTATCAATGATCTTTTGTAATTGCTGATGAGAAGAGGCATGGTATACATGTGTAAAATAACGAGAGCCTTTAATTCGTTCAATCAACTCGTGGCTATACCAACCTGTATCCTGATTGTAGTAAACAACTGAGATGTTTTTCACCTCTAATGTAATAGCTTGCGCCAAAATAAATAATTGTATTAAAGGTGGAATGATTAAGGTCATTCGCCCACGCTTGTCTCTCAACATGGCCAATAGTTCTTTAACGATCAGCGCTTTAATGCGTGCCCACATCATGAGTCTAAATTCCGTTTGGTTTTTCTGACAACAAGTATTAACAATACAATTCCGATTAAGAGCATTGCCATTAAGTTAGGAAGAATATCAGTCCAAATGACTCCGGCTAGGAAATTTGTTTTAATAATAGAAACGAAATACCGAGCTGGTAATAAATGGGTGATCATGCGAATGGCCCAAGGCATAGAGTCAATTTCATACAAGAAGCCCGATAACATATAAGCCGGTAGAAACGCCGCATTGATCGCAGCTTGGGAAGCGACAAACTGATTTTTTGCCAATGTTGAAATCAGCAACCCTTGAGAAAGAGCCGCAATAAGGAAAAGCGCCGTGGCGAGTGCCATGACCCATAATGAGCCATTAAAAGGAACTCTAAAACCCAACACAGTTAGAAAAATACAAATAGCCATGGAGCCCATTCCCAAGAGAAAATAGGGTAATAATTTGCCAATAATCAATTCATCGATACGGATTGGGGTTGCCAAAATGGCCTCCATAGTGCCACGTTCCCATTCTCTGGCAACCACCAATGCTGTTAATAAGGTACCAATTAGCGCCATCGTAACAGCTAATGATCCAGGGAGTAAGACATCGCGGCTCTTTAACTCTGGATTAAACCACACACGCGTTTGTGTGGTGATCGAGCTAGTGGACTTCACGCCTATCGCTTTTTGTCGGCCTTCAACCCAGGTTTTAATGACGCCTTCGGCATAAAACTCAACGAAACTGGCGGTATTGGTTTCGCTACCATCAGCAATTATTTGGATAGTCGCTTTTTGCTGGTTGAGGATCTTCTTGGCAAAGTCTTGAGGGATAACAATAAATCCGCGGATCTTGGTTGCGGTTAGGTCATTTTCAATTTGTTGTCGATTGTCGCTAATATGTGCCGTAAAATAAGGCGTATGGGCAAAAGCGGCAGCGATACTTCTAGCTTCAGGAGAGATATCTTCAAGTACAATACCGATTCTAATGGTATTGGCGTCTAAAGAGACACCATAACCGAACAAAAAAATCATCATGAGAGGTAAGAAGATTGCAATTAAATAACTACTCGGATCACGAATAATTTGAAAAAATTCTTTTTTCATAAAAGAAGTCAAACGGGTGCTAGAGAAATTGCTCATAGCAGGGCGCCTTGGGTAGATTGTTCAAAACGCTTTATGATTTCAATGAAAGCGTCTTCGAGAGTGGGATTTGGAAGTTGCCTAGAAGCAACATGTGCTTTTAAATTTTCAGGTGTGTCAGTTGCGATATTTTGCCCACGATAAATGAGCGCTATGCGGTCACAATATTCAGCCTCATCCATGAAATGGGTTGTGACCATGATGGTGACGCCTTTTTCAACTAAGGCATTAATATGAACCCAAAATTCACGTCTTGTTAAGGGATCAACGCCCGAAGTGGGCTCATCCAAAAACAACACATCAGGATTATGTATTAGGGCACAGCTTAAGGCTAAGCGTTGCTTAAAACCCAAAGGTAGCTGTTCAGCATTAGTATTAAGAAAATCTGATAAATCAAAGATGTCAATCATTTCTTGAATGCGCTCTGTGCGATTTTTAAGATCGAGCCCATAAACACCGGCAAAAAACTGTAGATTTTGTTTTACACTCAAGTTGCCATACATCGAAAATTTTTGTGCCATATAGCCAATGCGCGAGCGCGCTTGGCTACTTGAGGTTTTAAGATCGTGTCCTGAAACCAGCGCCGTGCCTTTAGTAGGCTGTAAAAGTCCACACAACATTTTGAAAGTAGTTGATTTTCCCGCGCCATTAGGTCCTAATAGTCCAAAAACTTCTCCTTTGGGTATTTTAAAAGATATATTCTCTGCCGCAACAAAATTGCCAAACTGCTTAGTTAAACCGTTAGCAACAATAGGATAAGTGTCTGTGTCACTTTTTACAGTAATTTTATTTGCAAGCACAGATTCACGCGCATAGTTGCCTTTTAGGAAATCAATAAAAGCGTCCTCGAAGCGAGGAGGGGTTGGAATGAGGCCTTGCTTGATAGATTCCTTGGCATCTTCTTCTAGCAAAACACGAATTTTATCGCCCTGCACTAAGGCGTCTAATACGCCCGGTTGCTTAATCATGGATAGAAACAGAGAGCGTCTCTGAGAACGAGGCTCGCTCATTAAAAAACTACGACCCGTTATCCTTGCCGTTAGTTCTCCTGGTGTGCCATCATAGAGTAGCCGTCCATTGTTAAGCAAAATAACCTTATCACAAAGTTCAGCCTCATCAAGGTATGCTGTTGCCCAAACCACAGCCATGCCTTCTCCTAAAAGGTTTTTTACCATTTTCCATAATTCGCGCCGTGAGATAGGATCGACACCAACACTGGGTTCATCAAGAAGTAATACCTTAGGATGACTCAATAAAGCACAAGCAAGACCCAATTTTTGTTTCATACCACCTGATAGCTTGCCAGCAAGGCGAGAGGTGAACCGATTCAAGTCAGTAAAGTGCAACATTTTTTCAAAAATTGGGATCCGCTCACTTTTTGAAAGATTACGAAGACTGGCATGGAGATCTAAATTTTCAAGCACCGTTAAATCTTCATATAAGCCAAACTTTTGCGGCATGTAGCTCAAAATGTCTGGAATGGCTCTACTGTCTTTGACAGTATCATAACCACATACCGTAATTGAGCCACTACTTGGGCTCATTAATCCAGCAATCAATCGAAGCAAAGTCGTTTTCCCTGAGGCATCTGGCCCGACAAGACCTGTGATGTGTCCTGCTTGGATCGTTGTAGTAATATGAGTTAATGCAGGCGTTTTGCTTTCAGCAAATTTTTTAGAGAGTTGATTAATTTCGACTTGGGGTGACATTGCGATTTTTCTCAATTTGCACTGTATTGATCTTATTTTCGTCAAGCACAACGCTAACTGGCATTCCCTGGCGCAAAATCCCTTTTGGATCTTTTACCACAATGCGAATGCGGTAAACCAGATCGGTGCGTAGCGCTTTTGTTTCAATATTCTTCGGTGTAAATTCAGCTTGTGGCGAAATAAAGCCAACTTGACCCTGCAAGGGATCTTTAGGGTAAGTATCCGTATAGATAAGCGCAGTCATACCGGGTTTCACGCGTCCTAAATCCACTTCAGTGATATACGCACGTACCTCAATGGGATCCACTAAAGTCATGGTATAAACAGTACTGCCAGCTTCAAGTACAGCGCCAGGCTCTCGGGCTCGAGTGAGTATAATGCCGTTAGAGGGTGCAAAGAGTTGGGTATCACTTAAGTTGAGTTCAGCGCTAGCCAATCGCGCTTTCGCCGAATCAAATTGAGCCAGTCCTTGCGCAATGTCTTCTGCTCTAAAACCTTCGGTCGCCAGTGCTAAAGCTTCCTTAGCGGTATTTAATTGCGCTTCGGCTTCCTTTTTTTGAGTCAAGGCATCATCATAGGTCTGTTTAGCAGCAAGATTTCTTTTGACGAGATCAGCTTGGCGGGCTTGGGTGCGATCGGCATTAATAAATGCGGCCTCTCTTTCTCTGACCAACGCCATGGCTTGTTGAATTTCTTGAGGGCGATTTCCTTTTTGTAGTTTTTGCCAATTGGCATTGGCTTGTTCTACCTGCGCTTTTTGATTGGCCACTTCGATTTCATAGGGGGCATTGTCTAGAGCGGCTAAACGTTCACCTTGACGGATGTAATCGCCTTCTTCATGGAACATCTCACTTAAACGGCCTTTAACACGAAACCCCAATTCGACTTGTCGTATGTCGACATTCCCATGCAGGTGAATTTCATTTTTTGGATAATGGTCATGCTCGGCATAATACAAATAGCCAGTAGCTAGAGCGAATAAAATGATGCCCACTATGATGCTATATTTATACACAGTCCCTGTTCCTAAAGTCCATAAAAGGATCTTTACTCTTTAATAATAGAAGCTAACTAAATTGAATGCTTGTCTACAAAGAGACTCATTGGTTTGAGGGTGTTATTCGATTTCCTCTTCATCTTCGTCAGGCAAGAAGCCGCCAATTTGTGCTGCCCATAGGGATTGATAGAGTCCTGGCTGATTCATCAGTTCTTCATGCGTGCCATCTTGGACAATCTTGCCGCGATCAAAGACGATGATCCGATCCATGTGCAGCAGTGTTGATAGGCGATGAGCAATCACAAGACAAGTTTTATTTTCCATGAGATACGATAAACTTTCTTGGATTAGGGTTTCTGTCATTGAATCCAGTTGGCTGGTAGCTTCATCTAAAATGAGGATGGGAGCATTTTTGAGAATCGCTCTGGCAATTGAAATTCGTTGGCGTTGTCCTCCAGATAATTTAACACCCCGCTCACCTACCATCACCTGGTATTTTTCGGGGATGAGTCGAATGAAATCATGAGCATGAGCCTTTTCAGCAGCGGCGATGACTTCTTTTTCGGTGGCATTCATTTTACCATAGCGAATATTTTCAATTAAGGTACGATTAAATAAGGTGGGCTCTTGGGGTATCATGGCAATCGCTTTGCGCAAACTTTTTTTAGTGACGTTTCTAATATCTTGTCCATCGATAAGAATGGAGCCACCAGTCACATCGAATAGACGTAAAATAAGGTTTACAAAAGTTGTTTTACCGCTACCAGAAAAGCCGACTAAACCTACTTTTTGCCCAGGTTCAATGGTGATGGATTTATTTTTAAAGAGCGGCTCAGTACCTTTGTAATGAAATCGTACATTATCGAATACAATTTTTCCTTTATTGAGTACAAGGTTTTTCGCATTAGGCTTGTCATCAATTTCAAGTGGGGCAGTGACTATTCGTAACCCTTGAGTCACATGACCTAAATACTCAGCAAATTCCTTAACGTCTTGCGAAATAATCCATAAGCAATCTACCATAGCAATATTAATGGATAGTATCAGTGCAAAATCACCCGCTGTTATTGTTTGAGCTTTTACACCATTAATTAACCACCATAGGCAGATCCCTTGAAAGACAATAAATGACAATCCTTGGAAGGCATGCACATTCATAAAAAATCTATCTCGTTTTTGTTCAGCTAAGACATGGGTATCCATGATTTTATCTAGATGCGAAAGTTCCGCATTTTTAGCGCTGAATAAACGCACGCTCATCATATTGGAAAAGATATCAACAATATGGCCCATCAACGTAGAACGGGCTTCAGCAGCTTTGTCTGATAAAACGCGAGTCCGAGGTGCTGTTCCTAAAGCGATGGCGAGAAAGAAAATCACCCAGACAAGTAACCCAAAGGCGAATTTAATGTCAACCGTCCATACGGTATAGACAGCAATAAATAAGGCCAACGTTTGACTAAAAAATTTATCAATGAATAATCTAATGATATTGGCAACACCGTTCATGACGTCATTGATTTTGTTACTGAGACCACCGGTGAACTGGTTTTGGTACATTTGGTGTGAATGATCCATCATTCGGTCCATCAGGGCTATGCCGACGTATTTTTTAATTCCAGGGAACAAGTGCAGCGCAACCCAGTCGTAATATCGAAAGATCACAACAATGGCGATAGAAATTCCTAAATATAATCCGGTTGGTAGCCATAATTTTTCAACCACCTCAGCATGAGGCGTTTGGGCAATCACATCCAAAATGACTTTGATAAGATAGGGTCTTAAACTAATATCAATAGCCCACGCGATGGCAACAAAAATTTGTCCACCAATGAGCCATTTGAAAGGTTTAATGGCTCTGAGAATAAATGTGCCAACCGAAACATGAGTTAAATTTTGCATATGCACTAATTAAAGAGACAGACTGCCACTATATAAAGGAAGTGTAGTTAACATGTGGCAGTCTCAACTAGCTATTCAGGTTGGGGACGATATTTATCCAGGAAAAGTGCAAAACCTCCGTTACCTAATACATTGGCCGCAGTAATGAAGGGATCAAATAATAGGTAAAGGGCTGTAATTAGGGCGAGCATTGCTGAATTAAAGCCTAAGTAACTTTCAAGAATGGGTAACATTACGAAAATGCCGCCACCTGGGACTGCGGCAACCGAAAATTTCGCGAGCACAAAATAGCCTGCAAAAATCAGATACTGTAATAGCATGGGTTCGGGAGCACCATAACTTTTCAAAATGGCGTAAGCCAAAATTGGAATGGCAAAACAATCGCCAATTAAGTGAATATTGACGGTGGTAGGAATAATAGAGCGTGCGAAATCACCTTTTGGCGCATTTTTTTGGGTACCCAAAATGGTTAAAGGCATTGCAGAAGCGCTAGACATGGTGCTAAAACCGGCAATTAGGGCGGGCAGCATATTTTTTAACGATGTTAGACATTGTTTTATTTTAAGGTTATTGGCAACAAAATAGATCAATCCAATGTAGCTAAACTGTGCAACTAAAATGATCAATAAAATGATGGCATATTGCTGCAGTATTGATTTTACCAGACCGTCAAACCCGAGTTTAACTACAAATCCTGCAACAAAAAGGGGAATGATAAAAGTAAAATAGTGTAATAAAGTATTAACAGCATTGGCGAGTATTCGTGCTATAGCGCTTGCAAGTTTTGGTTTAAAATAGGACAAAACAATGCCGGTCACAATACCGCCGAACATAGCCTTATCATTTGGGATCCAACTGGGTAATTGTAGTTGCCATAAAGGTTTGAGTTCATCAACGGCTACGGGCAATACAAGCTTGAGATCAAGATGATATAAGCTGGTCCCAACATAATGGCTAATCAATGTCGACAAAAAGTTGGAACAGATAACAGCTGCCAAAATCAGCAATATGAGTTTAGTGGCATGGTGGGCTAATTCTACCGCAGTCTTGAACAAGAGACTGAATATAACAATGGGTAACACAAACAGTAATAGAGATTTAATAGAAAGACTGATGCCATAAAGCGCAGACTGTACTTCATAAGACATAATAGGTTGTAGGCAGATAATACTGATAATGACTGCAAGTAGGAGTAAAGGCATTTTATGAAACATGACACGACAACCTTAACCAGGGTGATGTAAAAACGTAAGAATGTAGGGAAAAGGGGATTATTGGCGCGCAGGCGCCGTCGTGGTAGTCGTGATAAGAATGAATGGATAAAAATTCGGTTTCATAAAATAAGTTATAGAGCATTAATGCCATGGCGTCAAATTTGCTTAGCGCTTAGCTTTGACCATTTATCTAATAGATGGGACAGTAAACTAAACAAAAAAACTACCCTTGACCGTCTAAAGGTATTGTGTTTTACTTCAATGACTAACCTGTAAAGGCACCATAAGTGTATGCTCATCTCTATCTATCTGACCCTGCCATCCTGTTGTCAACCATCGGTTGACGAATAACTCCTATAATGATTTCCTATTAAAAACAGAGATTAATACGCTAACAGAAAGAGAGAGCTCAAATGTTAAATCGACGCGGTTACTGGCAGATCTTAGTCGCTATCCTCTTGGCTATTTTGGCAGGTGTGTGGCAACAGCCCTTAATCCTTAAATGCGCCGATTTGGTCTCAGAAATTTTTGTGCGACTATTGAAATTAATCAGCCTACCTATGATTAGTTTATCCTTGCTGGCCACCATCTCTTCAGTGGGCGAACATTCGCTTTCAAGAATGGGCAAAAGAATTGTTTCCTACACCATACTAACCACGGTAATTGCAGCAACTATTGCATTATTGATGTATGCCTTTATGCAACCCGTCTTTGTTGTCCACGAAGCCATGGTCACAGCGCCTGCGCCGGTTGATTATCTTAAAGAGTTAATCAAAGTAATCCCCAGCAATCTGCTTGAGCCGTTTTTGGAAGGCAATGTGGTCAGCATTTTGCTGCTTTCATTACTTTTAGGGTTTGGGATCGCCAAATTACCTAAAGATCAACGTGTGCCATTACACCAATTGCTACAGAGTCTCTTTTTAATCATGATGCAGATTACGCGCTGGATTGTCAGTTTTATGCCAATAGCGGTGTGGGGCTTTATGACTTCCTTCGTTTTAGAACTAAACAAAAATGAACTGGAAATGGCGCAATTGGTTTGGTATTTAGGTGCTATTTTAGCTGCAAATCTAATTCAAGCTATGATTGTTCTGCCTTTATTCCTAAAATGGCATGGGATCTCTGCCAAGCGAGCCTTTATGAAGATGTTGCCTGCTCTGTCATTCGCTTTCTTTTCTAAGTCTTCTAGCGCAGCGATGCCAACGGCAATTGATTGTGCTGAGCGAAATTTAGGGGTTGATGCTAAAGTTGCTCGCTTTAGTTTCCCATTGTGCACCAGCATCAATATGAACGCTTGCGCTGCGTTCATTTTAATTACCGTCATGTTTGTCGCTCAAAGCCATGGCTTACATTTATCAATGATGGAAAAAATCACTTGGATTTTTATTGCAACTATTGCTGCAATTGGTAATGCCGGAGTTCCGATGGGCTGCTTCTTTATTGCTAGCGCTTTGTTGACGACCATGAATCTTCCCTTAACCCTGATGGGGATCATTCTGCCGTTTTACGCGTTGTTGGATATGCTAGAAAGTGCCATCAATATATGGTCTGATTCTTGCGTTACCTTAGCTGTGAATGCGAAGCATAAAGAATCTGAAGTAACCGAGCCACAAACCGGACAACAAGTTGTTATTGAATAACACCAATGGTTCGATGATTACCAGGTCTTTATTTTTGGAGCAGTATCAATTTTTAATGATCGTTCCAATGCTGTGGCCGTTTGAATAGCTAAGGCTTCAAGCATCATCATCTCATCGCTGGAAAAGATCTTTTTGGGATCGGCAGGCATCACGCCTAAAACACCGATCACGGAATTGCCACTAATTAAAGGAATATAACAGCCTCGCGCACTAGGCATCGTATTGGTACCAAGCCCTGCTCGTTCGTTATGACCAAATGCCCATTGTGCCGCACTTTGCTCTTTGAGATCAGGCTTTACATTGGGATGAGAGGTAAGTTGTAAATGGCCAAAGTGATCAGGTACCCATACGGTAACAGCGCTCTCAAAAGCATCACCAATATGCTGCATTACCACTTTGGCAACTTTAGTTTTTCCTGTTGCTTGAATAAGTTTGTGGCTTAGTGCATAAAGATCAGCAGTAAATTTCTCACGTTTGCTTGTCAATAAGTTTTGTATGCGCAATTTCGAGGTTAATGAGCTAATAACTAAAGCCGTTAATAATAAGACTCCTAGGGTGACAATATCACGCGCATGGTAAGTGCCTAAGCTGTAGTAAGGTTCGGTAAAAAAGAATTTAAATAATAAAACGCTCAGGATTGAGGCTAAAATGGCTGCAAATCCTTCACTGGTGACCGCCACAAACACCACGCCGGCAAGATAAAGCATGACGACATTTTCAGGATCAAGCCATTCTTTAACGGCCAATCCTACTAAAGTACATGCTAAGATAATGAATAAAGCACTAAAATAAGACCACCATGGAGCATGATCAAAAGTTCTCACTTTTTTAGGAGAAAACTGTTCGCTATCTTCATTGATAACAAACACATCAATTTCTCCACTGTTTTCGATAAGATCATAAACTATATTGCCAAACAATTTTGTTTTAAATTTTGATATTTTCGAGTTGGTTATCATAATACGAGTAAAATTGTTTTCTCTGGCATATTTTAAAATAGCGTTTGCAACATTATTTTCTTGAATAGTACGTGTTTTAGCACCCAATTGTTCAGCTAGTCTGATAGTTTTTTCGATATAGGCTTTATCTTCATTGCGTAATTTAAAATAGTCTGCATTTTCAACATATAACACAGTCCATGGGCACCTAAGTCGCGTGGCCTGTTGCTTTGCAGTACGGATCATTTTGGTAGAAATTGCTTTGGCATGAATGCAAACTAAAATCTTATCTGCAAGGAGCTGTTTTTTATTGTTATCCTTGTACTTTTGGTAAATATCTCGTAAAGCATCAACGCGTTCAGCAGTGCGTCTCAAGGCGATTTCGCGCAATGCAATAAGGTTTTCAATTTTGAAAAAATTTGCAGCAGCACGCTGTTTGGAAAACTCACCTAAGTAAACTTTACCTTCAGCTAAACGTTCCAAAATAACTTCAGAAGGAATATCAACTAGGATAATTTCATCGGCGCTGTCAAAGATGGAATCGGGTACCGTTTCCTTTACTCTCACACCTGTGAGATTAGCTACCATATCGTTTAAGCTTTCAAGATGTTGTACATTGAGGGTAGTATAAACATCGATCCCATGATTCAAGATCTCTTCGATATCCTGCCAGCGTTTAGGGTGTCTTGAGCCAACTGCGTTGGTATGAGCGAGTTCATCAATTAATAAGATATCCGGTTTTTCCAAAATAGCTTTATCAATATCAAATTCCTTTAAAGTAATTCCCTGATAATAGATCTCCTTCATGGGTATTTGAGGGATCCCTTCTTGCAGTTTTAAAGTTTCACCGCGTCCATGTGATTCAATAATGCCAGCAAGTACTTTGTGGTTTTCTTTTAGCTCTTCACGAGCGCTTTGCAGCATAGCATAGGTTTTTCCCGCTCCAGCACAGGCACCAAAAAAAATTTTCAGTTTACCACGTTGCTTTTTATTGTCATTAAATTGACGTAAAAGCAGCTGCGGATCAGGTCTTATTATTTCCATGGTCGTTTTGGCTTATTTTATCAAGGGCAATGTTTAATTTAAGGACATTCACGTGGGGTGTGCTGAACCCCCATAAGCTATTAGCGCATTCTTCGCTGATTATCTTCTGCACAACTTTTTCATCTAAATGACGCGCTTTGGCAACTCGTGGGACTTGATACCACGCAGCGTTAAGACTGATATCAGGGTCTAAACCACTGGCCGATGTCGTAACTAAGTCAATAGGTACCAGCCGATTTTGTGAAGGAGTACGTTCTGACAATTCTTCAATTCTTGCCTTAACTAATGCAAACTGTTTAGGATTAGCTGGACTCAAATTTGAGCCACTCTTTGAATCGGCAGGCCGACTCCAGAAATATCTATCCTGAGAAAGCTGTTGCCCTAATAGCATTGAGCCTCTAACTTGGTTGTTTATTATGACCAAACTGCCATTAGCTTCAGCAGGAAAGGCCACTTGTAGAATAAGTGTTACTAACCCAGGATAACATAGGCCAAACAGAATAGATGAAAAGGCTAGAAAAACCAAAGTTGCCCGAATTTGCTTGCGTATTAGCCCTTTTTCCATGGTTAGATTCTCATTAACGTAAAATAATTGATAATAAGATCTATTAGCTTGATCCCAATAAAGGGAACAAGGACCCCGCCAAGGCCATACATGAGCAAGTTATTTCTTAACAAAGTGTTGGCACTAACCATTCGATAACGAACGCCCTTGAGAGCAAGAGGAATCAAGAACACAATAATTAAGGCATTGAATATCACTGCAGACAGTATGGCGGTATGGGGCGTCGTTAATTTCATGACATTCAATATCCCAAGGCCTGGCACTAGTGTGGTAAAGGCTGCTGGTAAAATAGCAAAGTATTTTGCAATGTCATTGGCAATACTAAAAGTAGTGAGTGCACCTCGAGTCATTAAAAGTTGTTTGCCAATATGAACAATTTCAATAAGCTTGGTTGGATCAGAATCCAGATCAATCATATTAGCGGCTTCTTTTGCTGCCTGGGTGCCGCTATTCATCGCGACAGCAACATCAGTTTGGGCAAGTGCTGGAGCATCATTCGTGCCATCTCCCATCATGGCGACTAGTTGGCCATTTTCTTGATAACGCTTGATGAGTCCTAATTTTTCTTCCGGGCTTGCTTGAGCAATAAAATCATCTACTCCCGCCTCAGTTGCGATAGTTGCAGCCGTCAAGGGGTTGTCACCGGTCATCATTATGCTTTTAATACCCATCGATCTTAATTCACCGAGTCGTTCTTTAATGCCGGTTTTAATAATATCTTTGAGTTGAACAACACCTAATACTTGCTTATTATCACAGACAAGTAGAGGTGTACTGCCTAATCTGGCGACTTCTTCTACTTTTTTTAAGATATCGACGTCAATTTCTTTGTTTCGTACAGAGATATGTTTTTGGATTGCATCAATAGCGCCCTTTAAAATTTCTCTATCGCCTAATATGATGCCGCTCATGCGCGTCTGTGCTGAAAATGGAATTATAGTGGCTGATAAAGCCACAATATCAGTAGGACCCACTTGATATTTTTCGCGTGCCAACTGAACAATACTTTTTCCCTCTGGCGTCTGATCAGCGATAGATGAGAGTTCAGCTGCTTCTGCTAATTTTTTGATAGCAACGCCATTTGCTGGATAAAACGCAATGGCTTGTCGATTTCCTAGGGTAATGGTTCCTGTTTTATCGAGTAATAAAATACTAACATCACCAGCAGCTTCTACCGCACGTCCAGATGAAGCAATAACATTACTCTGGATGAGCCTATCCATTCCCGCTATCCCGATAGCCGAAAGTAGTCCACCTATGGTAGTGGGTATTAAACAAACCAATAGAGCAACCAAGACTGTAAGATTGATGGCATTGCCTTGATGCAAGTTCATTACACTGAAAATGGAAAAGGGCAATAATGTCATGGTGACAACTAGGAAAGCTAGAGTCATGCCTGCTAGTAAAATACCAAGAGCGATTTCATTTGGCGTTTTTTGTCGTTTGGCACCTTCAACCATGGCTATCATACGATCTAAAAAAGTTTCACCAGGGTTTGACGTAATTCGAATCACTAGCCAGTCTGACAGCACCATGGTGCCAGCGGTGACGGCATCTCTATCACCGCCGGATTCGCGGATCACGGGAGCACTTTCACCTGTAATGGCGCTTTCATCAACAGAAGCTACTCCAACGACTACCTGGCCATCACCAGGAATAATGTCGCCTGCTTCAACCCAAACGAAGTTGCCAACGGTAAGCTCTGAACAGTTACACAAGACATAGTCTCGCTCGTCCTGATTTTTGAGCCGCTTTGCTTGAATGTCACGTCGCGATTTTTTAAGATCTTCTGCTTGTGCTTTGCCTCTTTTCTCCGCTAGGGCTTCTGAGAAATTGGCAAATAATACCGTGAACCATAGCCAGATAGTCACATGAAGTGAGAAATGGGTAGGTCCAGGTTGTGGATGATAAAAATCATAAATCGCAAAAATTGTAGTCAAAAAGCTTGCAACATAAGTGACAAACATCACAGGGTTACGCAATTGATGGCGAATTGATAATCGCATGAGGGATTGCAAAAAGATTTTTAACATTATTGCATGCTCACCATCAGAAAATATTCAGAAATTGCACTTAGGGTTAAGGTTGGAATATAGGTTAATAATCCGACCATCATGATGATACCGACAAGAAAAATTATAAATAAGCCCGTATCCGTTCTTAAGGTTCCAGATGTGCTAGGAGTATGATTTTTTGTAGCAAGTGAGCCACTGATGGCCAACACAAAAATCATAGCCCAATATCGATTCACAAGCATACAAATGCCAAGAAGCAGGTTATAAAATGGCGTATTTGAATTTAAACCTGCAAAAGCACTGCCATTGTTAGCGGAGGCAGAGGTAAATGCATACAATATTTCACTAAACCCCTGGGAGCCTGGATTGAGCATGCTGCTTGTTCCCTGAGTGGTCATGATGGCGAGAGTGGTACCAAACAGCGTTGTCATCACAGGAAGCAAAACGCAAAGCGAAGCCATTTTAATTTCATAAGCTTGAATTTTCTTTCCCAAATACTCTGGTGTGCGCCCTACCATGAGTCCAGCAATAAAGACAGTGACAATAATAAAAATAATAATCCCGTATAACCCAGTGCCCACACCACCGTAGATAATTTCTCCTAACATCATGAACAATAGCAAAACTAATCCTCCAAGCGGCGTGTAGGAGTCGTGCATGGAGTTAACCGACCCATTAGATGTTGCTGTGGTGGCACTCGCCCATAAAACAGAACTCGTGATCCCAAAGCGTACCTCTTTGCCTTCCATATTGCCGCCGGACTGAGTATCGTTAGCGCGTTGTTCTACGGCCAAGGTGCTTAGCAAATCATTTCCCTTCTGTTCCTGTCCCAAGGCAAAAAAATAAAGTGGGATAAAAATTAGCGTCATTGCTAATAAAATGGCCCAACCTTGACGCTGGTGGTTGACCATAACGCCAAAAGCGTAGCAGAAGGCACAGGGGATCAACAAAATACTTAAAAGTTCAATAAAATTTGTTATCGCATTAGGGTTTTCAAAAGGATGAGAAGCGTTTGCATTAAAAAATCCCCCTCCATTGCTGCCTAATTGTTTTATCGCAATTTGTGAGGCAACAGGACCTCCTGGGATAGACGTTGCAGTTGACTCAAGGTTCAGCGCTATTACGTCGGCATTAAAATTTTGAATCACTCCTAAAGAGCCCAATAACAAAGATACAATGAGCGACAACGGTAACAGGATGTATAAAGTACCTCGCAGCCAATCAACCCAAAAATTGCCAATAACAGTACAGTTTTTTCGTGCGATACCTCGAATGAGTGCCATGCCAACTGCCATGCCCATGCTGGCAGACAGAAAATTTTGCACAGTTAAACCAAACATTTGGCTAAAATGACTTAAAGTCAATTCTGGTACATAAGATTGCCAATTGGTATTGGTGGTAAAACTGGCTGCGATGTTAAAGGCTAAATCGTCACTTAAATTGGCAAACCCCTGAGGGTTTAAAGGTAAATAAGCTTGGCACTTTAAAATGGCATAAAGGAGTAAAAAGCCACCTAAACCTGCCGTTAAGACTGCACCAGCATACTGCTGCCATGACATTTCTTTGCTGGGGTTGATATTGGCTATCCGATAAAAAATGTCTTCTACAGGCTCCAAAATGACATCTAATAAAACATTCTGGCCACTGTATACTCGTACAATATATTGGCCAAGCGGTTTAACCAAAAAAGCAATAGAGGCTAAGAGCAAACCCAATTGCCAGACGCCGCTAAAGTTAAATGGAGGCATTATGAAAAGATCTCCGGCTTTAGCAGCGCAACTAGCAAATAGATCACCAAAACGAGGCTAACGATACTGCATAACAAATATAGATTGCCCATTAAGTGAGTCCTTCACACAAGACAATTAAGGCAAGGCCTAACAGATAGATCAGTAATGTCACTATGATGTATGTCAACTTGCTTTCTCGTCAAAGACAGTTCCTTATTATAAATATATCTGAACTTGTTGAATTGTGTTAAAAATCACTGAACACTTCGCTTATTATATGTTGTTAGGTAATTTACCCAGGTTATGATTATTTTTTTAAACGGTACCTCCTCTGTCGGTAAATCCACGCTCGCCAGAGCCATTATGCGTCAATCAGAGCGACCCTTTATTTATTACTCGATAGATCACTTGGTGAATTATTGGATTGATGAAAAGTTTGTCGCTTTTGAAAACGAACCAAAAGATTGGTTTTTTCATGACATTTCAGTTGATGA
>JBFWUT010000050.1:0-17625 GCA_050247135.1 Candidatus Berkiella sp. | reverse complement strand
AGCATATGGAATGTGACAAAATTCGAGATGATTATTTAAATGATTTTGGTATTCGTGTTATGCGTTTTGATAACCTGGAAGTTATTCTTCATTTAGATAGTGTTACGGAGCGAATATTAGAAGTAATGGATGATTATCTGAAGTACGAAACTCATAATGTGTTTAAAGATTTAAGATAAAATCCCCCGCTCGCTAACGCTCGCCGCCCCCTTTTACTCAAAGGGGGCTGAGGTGATCCTTCATAGCCCCCTTTGTATAAAAGGGGGCAGCGCGAAGCGCGGGGGATTTTAAGCAGAGAGATTTAATTCAGAGTCGGCAGCGTGCCCAATGTGACTTCATCATTAGCTGCTTTATCTTGCGGTACTTCTACAACGTGCTTTTCTAAATACCCTTCTTTGGTATAGCTATTCAGTATCGCTTTGCCTTGCGTTTCAGCATCGCCTTCGGGAACTGGTATGATACAGCCATCGTTCATTGCGTTGATTTGGGTGAGGAGTTGATAAGCAACCACGCGCTCCACAGCAAATTCGTTTCTGGCTTTAATATGGCCTAAAACGCCGCCATTGGCACTATTTTCAGCAATCACTTTAAGTCGGCCATTCCATTTTCTAAAGACAGGCACGACTTTTTCAATAAAATAAAAAAATAAGCTATCAGCAAACGTTTTCTGGTTGGAATCATCTAACTTTTCAATGATCTGTTTAGCCGAAGTGAGTTCCGCTTCATCTTGATTAATCTGAACAAGATAAGGCTTATGAGGGCCAAACTTCGGCATTGAATTTTTTTTCTCTGAAAAGAGCGATTTCAGTTTATCAATAAAAGAGAGGACTTGTTGTTTCATAAAGACCTACGATTTAAATGAGCGCTGGTAGAGATCGAGCATTTGCTGATGAATTTTAGGCGGCGCAGCTAAAATGCTTCTTGCCCCCAAAAAGTTGGGATTGCCTTCGATAGTGGTGACCCAACCGCCGGCTTCTTGGATCATCAATGATGCAGCGGCAACGTCCCAAGGTTTTAAGCCAAATTCCCAGAACCCATCAAGGCGTCCAGCTGCCACATAGGCTAAATCTAAAGCAGCGGCACCTGCACGACGAATGCCCGCGCAGTTGGGTATTAAACCTTTAAAAAAGGTGAGATATTCATCAAGATGATTGAACTCACGGAAGGGGAATCCTGTTCCCAATAGTGAAGATTCGATCTTATCGAGATTACTTACTCGTAAGCGTCGGCCATTCATTTGTACGCCTTGGCCGCGTGAAGCACTAAAGAGTTCATCTCGAACGGGATCATACACAACGCCATGCATGATTTTGTCTTGCTGCTTAACCCCAATCGAAATACAAAATTGGGGAAAACCATGTAAGAAATTGGTAGTGCCATCAAGCGGATCGATAATCCATTGGGTTTCATCTGACCCCTCTTGAAGACCATATTCTTCGCCCAAAATAGTGTGATTAGGGTAGGCATGCTTGATAGTATCTATGATGATTTCTTCAGCCGCTTTATCGACTTGGGATGCGAAATCGTTGCGGCCCTTTTCAATAATCGTCAAGCTTTCGACGTTATCTTGGGCTCTTAAGATCATTTTTCCAGCAGCTCTTGCCGCTTTAACGGCGATGTTCACCATGGGGTGCATAATGTTGGGTCCTACTTTTAGTTTGCTGGCATTATACTCAAACCCCTTCTCGCTTGCTATGATAACCCCTTTTATCAAGTAGATTAACATAGTGAACCAACCCATTTCGATTGTGCTGTGTCAGACCAGCCACCCCGGTAACATTGGTGCCAGTGCCCGTGCGATGAAAAACATGGGTCTAGAGCGATTAGTCTTAATTGAGCCTAATAACTTTCCAAGTGCACAAGCGACCGAACGAGCCAGTGGCGCCGATGATCTCTTAGTCAATGCCAAGGTGTGTGCCAGTTTGGAGGAAGGGGTAGCCCATTGTCAGTGGCTATTTGGCACCAGTGCCCGCTCGCGAGCCTTTCCCTGGCCACAGTTAACGCCTAAAGAGGCTGCGTTAAAGATTATGGAAATGAAGGGCAGGGGAGAGACGGTTGGGATTTTATTTGGACCAGAGCAGTCAGGCTTATCCAACGAACAGCTTCAGCATTGCGATTTTCATATTGCCATCCCTTCTAATCCCGAATTTAGCTCTTTAAACTTAGGCAGCGCAGTGCAAATCATTGCTTATGAAATTTATCAGGCGCTATTGTGCCAAGCGGATGTTAAACCCACTCCCATCACGGATTTTGGGACTAAGGCCACTCAAGCAGAAATTGCAGGTTTACTGGATCATTTTGAACGAGTAGCCGTTGATATCGACTTTTTAGATCCTAAACATCCCAAAAAACTCATGCCCCGTTTAAAACGGTTATTTGTCAAAGCGCAGCTAGAGAAAGAAGAAGTGAATTTATTGCGTGGATTTCTAAAGCTTACCCAAAAGGACATCCAAAAATAAATGACTACTCGATGTGTTTATACCCATTACACTTCAAGATGCGAAGCATTGCTGAAAAGAAGAGCAGTATATAAGTAACGACTTCACCTAGAGCCTAATTAATGCAATCAACAGCATTTTAAAGGTGTAAGATTGCTTATTAAGCTTTTAATGTTATCACTGGGTATTTCATAATGGTTTCATCACGGGTGATAAGGACCATATCATTGAGTTTTGCTTGAATAATGAGCATTCGATCAAATGGATCATGATGAATGAGAGGTAGATCCGCCACCGACAAGCTTTCACTTGCGCTAATGGATATGATATCAAATCCTTCGTTCGTTAAAATTTCAAGTAGATTAGCAGGAAATTTTAAGCGACCCACACCTTTTTTAATTGCCATTTCCCAACAGGATGCACTGCTTATAAAAATATTTTCTTCTTTATCTGATATGATTTTTCTGGCTTTAGTAGAGATATTTTTGGGCTCTGTTAGCCACCATAAAATCACATGGGTGTCTAAAAGATAATTCATTATTCACCTTCACCATAGAATTTCCCAAAGGGATCTTTTGGTAACGGTGCATCAAAATCAGGAGAAATTTCAATCATGCCTTTTAATTGACCTCCTTTTCTTTCTGTATGAGTTTCAGAATAGGGCATGAGCCTAATTAAGGGAACACCGCCTTTTGCGATAATGATCTCTTCGCCAGCGAGCACTTTATTAATGATTTTTGAAAAATGGGTTTTAGCGTCATGGATATTGATGGTTGTCATGAGAATCGTCTCCTAGCCATTAGATTAGTGTAATAGACTAAGTCATGTTAGTCAACCTCGGCTGGAATGCGTGTAAATACATTCTGATAACCGGATCCAGATGCAATATACAAGGCAGCCCCGTCTCAGGGGCTGACTTGTGGAGAAATGCGTTTAAATCGATGGTTTAGTAGGTGTGTAAGGCGGTGTAACGGTAGCGCCTACGACAGGCAGCGTATTCGCCACAGTTGCAGTGGGAACTGGGGTGGCTTCGAATCTTGTTGGCACGGCTGCAGTTGGCGCAGCAGTTCTAGCAACTTGCGGTGCGGCTGCTACGGCATCTACCAATCCACCAGGAGGTGTATTTCCTGAGAATAAAGACGCGAGGAAATCTAGTAGCATGCGAAACAATTCACTAAATGCATGATACTCATCCATGTAATAAGGATACTCGCCGTTTCTAGCTCTGTCTCGACGGATAATTTCTTGAATTGTTGCCATAGTTTGCTACCTCATTCATTTCTTTACATCATCTTATTCGGACTCTAAATAGAAAGATACACAATAGCGATGAGAGGGGCATCGTTCAGACAGATGGAATAAATTGAACCAAATGGGGCTCTTTGAAGTCTCAAAAACGTAAATAAAGCTAAATAAGTGTATCTGCAAAGAGGGTTGGAGCCATGCTTGAACAATATATAAAACAACAAGAAGAAATGACTCGAAAAATGGATATGTTGACGTTGTTTTTTAAATTTAAAACGTTTGTGTTCAATGCAGTTACGACTAGATTAGTCGATCGAAATAGCCCAGAGTTCAAAGAAATAGAAACAAAGATGGATATGGTTCGCCAATACATGAATGAAAATCCTGATGAAGATTTTGGAGGCAACGATGTTTTTGCTTATATAGCCACCAGTGAACTATTTACCCTTTTTCCAAAGCCTGATGCTGCAGATACAGGTTATGCGGCATTGTATGCTAATTTGCAAGCGGTACGTGATCAATCCTTATTAGCTCATCGCTTTGAGATGAATGGCAGAGTAACATATGGAAAGGTCAGCTTTAATTTACATGGTGGTGTTCAGGAAACGATGTCATCCGAAATGGCAAAGTCTTATGCACAATTTGTCGCTAAATCAGAGGATGAGATTGTTGCTAAAATGGTTGGTAACCCTGAGTTTAGAGTGCTTGCGCCTGAAAAGTTACGTGGTATTTTACGGCTAGCCGCTAAGGATGTACAAAATGTTGTTTTATACGATAACGAAGCCCATATAAGAGCACAAAGCCAAAATGATACGATGTTGCTCTTGGCCCCAACCATCAAGACCGGCGCTGATCAAACGCATGCGCTTAGCGTGGTAATACAGGGTGATTTATGTTTGATTGCAGATAAGGCTCGCAAAAAGCCGGGCGTTGAAATATACAGGTTTCAAGATAAAAATGGTTTGGATGATAAAAAGAGAGTAAAAGCGACTGAAATTGCTAAGAATATGCGTAGCGTTAACCTGCAATCACCTTTGTATCTTTCCGAGCAATTCAGCGCTGATATGGTTAAATTCTTTAATCTAAAGCAAACGCAATTTATTCCGCTACAAGCACAATTTGGCGATAACTGTACTTGGAGCTCATCTGCAAAATGCTTACTACTGAGCGCTTTGTATCTTCGTGTGTATGAAGCGGCAAAGCAGCTAGATGAAGTGAAAAAATTAACCTCCTCTGAGCAAGAGCAAGAGGCGCA
Organism: Candidatus Berkiella sp.; assembly: GCA_050247135.1. Taxonomy (GTDB): domain Bacteria; phylum Pseudomonadota; class Gammaproteobacteria; order Berkiellales; family Berkiellaceae; genus Berkiella. Next base: position 12,687 of record JBFWUT010000050.1, on the reverse strand, counting down.
TCGTTTGGCAGCGGCTTATGCTAAAGAAGTACAACATCAGTGGACGGCAGCTGATAAGCTATCGTTTATCAAAGGTTATATCAATAAAGGAAATCCGGATCCTGTATTATTAGCTTATGTGCTGCTTAAGTATGAAAATCGAGGTAAGCATGGAGCTGTTGTTAAGGCTATCCGTGACACAAATCTTGTAAGTACTGAACACCTTAAGCAAGCTCAAGAGATGGCCTATCGTCGCGCAGAAGAACTAATTCAGATTGAATATCCCACATTATCTAAATTTTTTGGAAAGGACTTCAAGGCACTGGCTCACAAATTTTGCGATTTGATGATGGTTTCTGGTAAAAAGAATGTCGAGAAAGTGTTCAATAATATTAGCTTTGTGAGTTTCTCACCCTTTAAGAATGCGATGGCACAATTAGATAATGCGATTACTCAAGCTAAAAGCGAAGCTGCCAAGCGCAAGGCACCTGTTTTAGCGCAGTTTGCTGCTGCGAGCACATCGAGTTCCGCGGCTGAGCAACTGCAAACCCAATCCCCAACAAATGTGGATCGCCCCAAAAAGAGCACGCCATAAACCAATCGCATAAAAAGTAACACCTATTTTGCTCGAGGTATCTCACTGGCTAATTGTGGCCAATCAGGGTATAGTGCCGTTCAACTTACAAAAAAGTCATAGGTGTCCAATGTCGGTTAAAGGTGCAACAAAAAAATTATCCACCAAAGAGTCTCCCTCAGATTGCCAAAAGCAGGGACTCGCTGAAGCGCTATTTGCAATGGATGAGGATGTAACACACTCAAGTCCTGAGAAGCCCTCAAAGTCCAAAAGGTCTCCTGTGAAATTAGTCCCCATGTCTCAAGAACGAAGTGACGCGCAAGATAGAGCATTTAGTGCCATTATGTACGCACGTCATCTGACAGAATCCAATTCTACGAACCTTAAGCCTGATAGGCGCTCGGTTAAAAAAATCCTCCCAAAGAAACTATTTCGATAAGCTTACATCTGAGAGGACATCCAAAACAAAATTACGATGTCCTTTCCTCTCAGTTAATCTTGACTAATTTAGTCTGGTTTGGCATTCTGCCCGCATTCCCCAAGATCAAAATATACAGTTATGAAACTAACAACAAAGGGTCGTTATGCCGTCACTGCTTTGGTGGATTTTGCGCTGAATCAGCGTGAAGAGCCCATGAGCATTGCTGAGGTTGCCACGCGTCATGGCATCTCAGCCACGTATCTTGAGCGTCTCGCAGGCCAGCTGCGCGCCAAAGGCCTTTTAAAAAGCGTGCGAGGTTCTAAAGGGGGCTACCACTTAGCCAAGCCTGCCACCGACATCACTGTCGCAGATATTATTCAGGCAGTCGATGAAAAGATGGATACCACGGCTTGCCAAGGTAAAGCCAATTGTCATGAAGGTTCTGTCTGTATAACGCATCATTTGTGGGATCGTCTTAACCAGCAAATCGTGGATTTTCTCACCAGTATTACCTTGAGTGAGCTGATCAAAGAGCCGAAGTTGCTTTCTCACAAGCCGAAATTACTGCCGTTACAATGGGTGGTGAACCATGCCTAGTGCCATGCTACTGTCTAGTAACAACGAATTTTCGCAACCTTGCAGCCTGATGTTAGCGCAACAATTACTGCGCCAAGGATTTGCCAAAATAGTGAAATATTACCCTTTAACCGTTCAGTTTAAAGGCCAAGAGCCAGACGGCGATGCCGCTCTTGTATATCAAGGGAATAAACCACCCAGAATGGATATCGCTAAAAAACGTTTGATAAGTGAAAGTTGTTAATGAACAAGCAATTGTATTTTGATTATGCTGCAACCACCCCCCTTGATCCGCGTGTGATAGAGAAGATGGTGGCTTGCATGACCGATGATTTTGGTAACCCTGCCTCGCGTTCTCATGCCTATGGCTGGAAAGCCGAGCAAATGGTGGAAGAAGCACGTGACAATGTCGCTGCTTTAATTAATGCGGATCCCAGAGAAATTATTTGGACCTCTGGCGCTACCGAATCCAATAATCTTGCCATCAAAGGGGCGGCGCAGTTTTATCAGCGCAAAGGCAAGCATATCATCACCAGCAAAATTGAACACAAAGCGGTGCTCGATACTTGCCGCCAGTTAGAGCGCGAAGGCTTTGAAGTGACTTACCTAGAGCCTAACAAGCAAGGTTTGATAGCAGTAGAGGCTGTGGCAAGTGCTATCCGTGAAGATACGGTGGTCGTGTCTATTATGCATGCTAATAATGAGATTGGCGTTATTCAAGATATTGAAGCCATTGGTAAATTAACCCGTGAGAAGGGCATTATTTTTCATGTTGATGCGGCACAAACAGCAGGAAAAATTAATATCGACATGCAAGCCAATCAAATTGATTTGTTGTCAATTTCAGGCCACAAGCTTTATGGTCCCAAAGGTATTGGTGCCTTGTTTGTGCGTCGTAAACCCCGAATTCGCTTAAATCCCCAAATGCACGGAGGGGGGCATGAACGAGGTTTGCGCTCAGGCACCTTGCCTACTCACCAAATCGTGGGTATGGGAGAGGCTTGCAAAATAGCTAAAGCGGAAATGGCGACTGAAGCCACAAGAGTCATCGCACTGCGTGACCGATTATGGCAAGGTTTAAGTGATATTGAAGAAGTCCATTTAAATGGCCATCCCACTAAGCGCTTGCCCGGGATTTTGAATATCAGTATTAATTTTATTGAAGGCGAATCCTTGTTGATGGGATTAAAAGATCTGGCTTTATCTTCGGGTTCTGCGTGTACCTCAGCCAGTCTAGAACCCTCTTATGTACTACGAGCGTTAGGGATGAATGACGAGTTAGCGCACAGTAGCTTGCGTTTCTCTTTAGGGCGTTTTAGCACAAATGAAGAAGTGGATTATGCCATCCAAGCGGTGCGTAAAATTATTACTCGCTTGCGAGATATGTCGCCTTTGTGGGATATGCACCAAGAAGGCATCGATTTAAGTACCATTGAGTGGGCTGCCCACTAGTAAAATAAGATAGGTGAATTATGGCGTATAACGAAAAAGTAATTGATCATTACGAAAACCCGCGCAATGTTGGAGCATTAGATAAAAATAGCCCCAATGTAGGCACCGGAATGGTAGGGGCGCCAGCCTGTGGTGATGTGATGAAATTACAAATCGAAGTGGACGAAGCAACCGGTCTTATCAAAAATGCAGTTTTTAAAACCTATGGTTGTGGTTCCGCCATCGCTTCTAGCTCCTTGGCAACAGAGTGGTTGAAGGGGCGAACTTTAGAAGAAGCTGATAAGATAAAGAATACAGAGATTGCGAATGAATTGAAGTTACCGCCAGTGAAAATACACTGTTCTTTGTTGGCTGAAGATGCCATTAAAGCAGCAGTGAAAGATTACCAAACGAAAAAAGAAGCACGAGGTTAACATGCACAATGTGAATAATTTGCCAAGTAGCGATCCAGGGTTATCGGTTACACCTGCTGCTTTGCAACATATTCGCCGCTCATTAGAGAAAACGGCTACGCAAAATGCAGTTGGGATCCGCGTGGGCGTAAAAAAAGCAGGTTGTTCGGGCTACGAATATATTTTAGAAACCGCTTTTGCTGACAGCAAAAAGGAATTTGACTACGTCTTTTCTTTTGATGGCATTGATGTGCTTATCGATAAAGAAATCTATCTAAAGTTCTTTAAAGGTGGCACAGTGCTAGATTTTCGCAAAGAGGGCCTCAAGCAAGGATTGCAATTTGAAAATCCCAATGTGGCGCATCAATGTGGTTGCGGCGAGAGCTTTACCTTGGAAGATGAATCATAAGTGGATACCTTAGATTATTTTACCTTATTTGGTGTTGAACCTATTTTTACGCAAGACTTAGCGGTGCTAAAAGCTCGCCATCTTGAACTACAGCAAAAGATGCATCCAGATAACTTTGCGAATGCGCTTGCCAATGAAAGGCGATTAGCTACGCAATATGCGGCCTGGGTGAATGAAGCCTATCAAATATTATGTGATCCTTTAGAGCGAGCAATATATCTGCTTGATCAATTGGGTGTGGATGTTGATGGAGAAACCGACACACAAATGCCCAATGAGTTTTTATCTATGCAGATGGATTTACATGAAGAGTTAGAGAACATCAGTTCAGAGTCAGAACGTATTACTTTTGAAAACAAAGTGAACGAGGCATGGCAGGCCTGTGAAAAGGGTTTGGCAAAAGCATTGGATAGCACGCCTAAAGGGTTAAGTGACGCCAGAATGTGGGTGCGAAAGATGCAGTTTTACGCCAAATTACGTCAGGAAGCCGAAGTATGTCTTTCTTAGAAATTACGACACCTGAAAAAGCCAAGCCTCGCTTAGCAGTGGGCATTGATTTAGGCACTACGCATTCATTAATAGCGTGTGACATTAATGGTCAAGTGCAAATCTTTGGAGAGGCAGAAGGTCAGGCCCTGGTGCCTTCTGCGGTGCATTATTCCTCTGTTGCTGTTCAGGTAGGCTCCGATGCTAAAGCTCTTTATGCTAGCGATCCACAAAATACCTTACTTTCAATAAAGCGTTTGATGGGCAAAAACCGGAGCGATCTGCAAGCATGGGCTGCACTACCTTATCAATTTGCTGATTCACCATTTTTACAGATTAAAACAGCCATGGGTGATTTTTCTCCTGTGGAGGTATCTGCCGATATTCTTAAAGCCTTGTTAAAGAGGGCTCAAGCGTTTGATGGCACCATTGAAGAAGCGGTGATTACTGTTCCTGCTTATTTTGATGAAGCTGGGCGTCAAGCCACCAAAGATGCCGCGCGTTTGGCCGGTATTCGTTTGTTACGATTATTGAATGAACCTACTGCGGCAGCTATTGCGTATGGTTTGGATCAAGGCACCCAAGGTTATTGCCTAGTCTATGATTTTGGTGGCGGCACCTTTGATGTGTCCTTGCTAAAACTCACTAAAGGCGTATTCGAGGTATTAGCGACTGGGGGAGACACCCATTTAGGTGGCGATGATATTGACCAGTTAATTGCTCATTGGATTATCGAGCAAGCCAAAGTTCCAGCGTCCTTTTTCCCTGAGGCTCTAACAGTGGCTCGTGTCACTAAAGAAGCCTTAAGCACGAAAGAGAGTATTCAGGTCGCTCTCAGCACAGGTTGGGTCAATACCCTGACACGCGTGCAAGTAGAAGAGTGGATCGCTCCGTTGCTTGAACGAACGCTGGCAATTTGTGGTCAAGTACTCAAAGACGCCAAGCTTCAAGTTAATGAGATCGATCATGTGGTATTGGTCGGTGGTGCAACTCGTATGCCCCTGTTGCAAAGACGAGTGGGTGATTTTTTTGGCAAAGAACCTCTGTGCTCCATTGATCCAGACAAGGTGGTTGCGATGGGCGCGGCCATGCAAGCCAGTCTCTTAGCAGGCAACCGACGAGACAGCAGTATGTTGCTGTTAGATGTTATACCATTATCATTAGGCATCGAGATGATGGGTGGCGTGGTCGAAAAACTTTTATGGCGCAATACGCCAGTTCCTGCATTGGCCAAACAAATATTTACGACGTATCAAGACAATCAAACTGGCCTTTCTTTGCACGTCGTACAAGGGGAGCGTGATCTAGCTCAAGATTGTCGTTCATTAGCTACCTTCGATATTTCCTTGCCACCCATGCCCAAAGGCAAAGCGCGCGTTGAGGTAGTATTAAGGGTTGACGCAGATGGACTTTTGCAGGTTGAGGCAACAGAGTTAAGTAGTGGTACGCAACGTCAGATCACCATTAAACCTAGTTACGGTCTAACGCAAGAGATGGTGAGTAGCATGATCGAAACTGCGATCGATGCTATAGATGAAGATAAACAAGCAAGAAAGTGCCAAGAAAAAATTAACGAAGCCACTTTATTGATGATCGATCTAGAAAAAGCACTCGCCCAAGATAGTGGTTTGTTGTCTGTGAACACTCACCAAAATTTATTAAAGCACATCGAGGCTTTACGCTTAGCGATGTCAGCCAGGAACAGCGAAGCCATTAAAAAGGCACTCAAAGATATGCAGCCAAGTCTTCAAACCTTTGCCGAGCTAAGATTGAATGCAGCCCTGAAACAAGTGGTATCAGGTAAGCGTGTCAATGAATTGGATACGTTACTGTCATGACTAAAATCACCATTTTACCCCATGCCGCATTGTGTCCCGAAGGCAAAACCATAGAGGTTGAACCTGGTACTTCTATTTTACAGGCAGCTTTAGACAATAACGTGTCAATCGATCATGCTTGCGAGATGTCTTGTGCTTGCACCACCTGCCACGTCATTGTGCGCAAAGGCTTTGCTTCTTTAGAAGAAGCCAGCGAACGTGAGGAAGATCTACTAGACAAAGCCTGGGGCTTAGAAAGTGAATCTCGCTTGAGCTGCCAAGCGATTGTTGAGAATGAAGATCTGGTGGTCGAAATCCCCAAGTATTCTATTAATCAAGTGTCGGAGAAGGGCAAATGAGTTACGGTTGGACCGATATTAATGCTATCGCAGAAGATTTAAGTGACGCTCATCCAGATATTGACCCGCAAATGGTCCGATTTACCGATTTGCATCGCTTAATCTGTGAACTGCCTAATTTTAGCGACGATCCCAAACGCAGTAACGAAAAAATCCTAGAAGCCATACAAGCAGCGTGGTTATCTGAGACGGCATAGCCGCGTTGAGTAAACAGCTTTCCACTCAAGTTAGTTGTAGCTATCGTATTGGACCTTGTATAATAACCAGTCTAAAAATTTAGTTGGAATAATGACCTGGAGATAAGAATGACAACCGAAAGAACCCTTTCCATTATCAAGCCCGATGCGGTTGGCAATAACCACATTGGCCAAATTATCGCACGGTTTGAAAGCAAAGGCTTAAAAGTCGTTGCGGCTAAAATGATGCAATTAACCCGTCAACAAGCCGAAGGCTTTTACGAAGTACACAAAGCACGTCCTTTCTTTAACGATTTAGTGACGTTCATGATTAGCGGTCCAGTGTTGGTTCAGGTCTTAGAAGGCGACAACGCCATCGCTAAGAATCGTGAAATCATGGGGGCGACCAATCCTAAAGAAGCGGCAGCAGGAACTATCCGCGCTGATTTTGCGAAAACGATTGACGAAAATGCCGTGCATGGCTCTGATGCTGCTGATACCGCCGCGAAAGAAATTCGTTATTTCTTCAAAGACAACGAGATCTGTGAACGTGTCCGATAATAACGTGACCGAAAAAGTCAACTTGCTGGGGCTTTCACAAAAAGCCCTAGGCGAGTATTTTAAAACCCTCGGTGAAAAACCCTTTCGTGCCCAGCAGGTCGTGAAATGGATCCACGCCGAGGGGGTTAACGATTTTGCACAAATGACGAATTTGAGCAAAACCTTGCGTGCACAATTAACCGAGCATTGCGAAATCCGAGCGCCCAAAGTGATTAGTGAGCATACGGCTAGTGATGGCACTCGCAAATGGTTGTTCGAAGTGGATGGCGGTGGAGCCATTGAAACCGTTTACATCCCAGAACCTAAGCGCGCAACACTGTGCATTTCATCCCAAGTGGGTTGTTCGCTCAATTGCAGCTTTTGTCATACCGCTCAACAAGGCTTTCAAAAAAATCTCACCTCCAGCGAAATCATTGGTCAATTGTGGCATGCCGTAACGACCTTGCGTAAAGAAGGCGTTTTCAAAGCCATTGATCGTCCCATCACTAATGTGGTGATGATGGGCATGGGTGAACCTTTATTGAATTTTGATAACGTCGTCATGGCCATGGATTTAATGCTCGATGATCTGGCCTATGGACTCTCAAAGCGCCGAGTGACTTTGAGCACCTCAGGCGTTGTGCCAGCCATTGATAAGTTACGCGAAGTCACTGATGTGGCCTTAGCTGTTTCCTTGCATGCACCAAACGATACTTTAAGAACAGAATTAGTCCCGATTAATAAAAAATACCCCATCGCTGAATTATTAGCGGCTTGCAAGCGCTATTTACGTGATGATGCGCGTCGTCGCATTACAATGGAATATGTCATGTTAGATGGGGTGAATGATCAACCTCATCATGCGCATGAATTAGTGAAAATATTAAAAGCGGTACCCTCTAAAGTGAATCTTATTCCTTTTAATCCATTTAATGGCACAAAGTATCAGCGATCTTCAAATGAAACGATAAATCGTTTCCAAGCCATTTTAATGGAAGCGGGTATTGTGACTTTAACGCGCAAAACGCGCGGTGACGATATTGACGCAGCTTGTGGCCAATTAGCTGGGCAAGTGAATGATAAAACCCAACGTAGTGCCAAGTTTAAACAACAATTAGCCAAAACGATCCCCATCAACGTGTTGGCTTCATAGGGAGTTTTTATGAACCAAGGAAAAGGTCTTCTCATCGGAATGGTTTGTTTAGTAGCCGCCTGCTCTAATACTAAACAAGAAGAAACAGTGGCTCAAAATAGCCAAACCCCACCTAGCATGTACGATTTACCTGAAACCCACGATTATGTTAAAGCGGCGAAACTCAATGTTGAATTAGGTTTGACGTATTTAAAACAAGAACAAGTTGCAAGAGCAAAATCCAAATTGTTGCGTGCTAAAGCACTCGCCCCTGAATTGCCTGAAGTGCACTATTCTTATGGTTATTTTTTAGAGTATGTAGGCGAAATAGATGCGGCAGAAAAGGCTTATCAGAAAGCGGTTAGCTTGAATTCTAAGGGCGGCAATGAACATAACAATTATGGTGCGTTCTTATGCCGGCAACATCAATACCGCAAAGCAGAAAAAGAGTTCTTAAAAGCAATTGATGATCCAAATTATACCAATACCGCTGAAGCACTTGAAAATGCGGGTGTTTGTGTTAATCAAATCCCTGATATGGCAAAAGCTGCTGAATATTTCGAAAAGGCACTTCGTTATGATAATAACCGCCCGACTGCGTTGTTGGAATTAGCGATGATCCGTTATCAAGATAAACAATATGGCCAAGCCAATGAGTACCACCAGCGCTATTCACAGATTGCTAAACCCAATGCTCGATATTTGTTGCTGGGTATTGAATTAGCCAAAAAAGCAGGCGACAAAAATAAAGTAGCCAGCTATCAATTGCTGCTCAATAAACAGTTCCCCGAGTCAGCCAAGGCTAAACTAAGCACCACAACCAAGCTAAGTGCCGGTCCTAAATTGAACACGCAAGCCAAAGAAGAGACGGCTGCCAGATTAAGAACGGCAAGGCTATAAGATAGTCTTTTTTCTAGGGGATGGCCGCCGTGTCGTCCCAGGCTTTTGGGGCCGGCTATCAATGTTGGCCCTTACTTTTACCGGTTACTTAATGCCCTTTATCCCTTAAAGCTGTTGGTTGCGATCCCATATTGCTATATTAATCCTTATTAAAAAAGCCATTCCGGGGATCTTCAAGTGTCTGATGTATTTGATTACCAACGAGCCGAACTAGAAAGAAAACACTTACTAGGGGCGCCCATTTACTTTCAGTTTTTTTTGATGCGTGATCTCATCCCTAGTGTTAAATTCACGAGCTACATGATTTACTTTGCCGAGAAAGGAAGGCTTCCGGATTATCTCACACATGAAGTTTCTATATGGGCAGATATTGCTGATTACTGGCTATTTTCTGATAAGAATGTGTTGTCACCAGAGAGGGCTTCTCAATTACTCAATGTATTAGCACGAAGTGGTGCTCATCAAGAGATTGATTTGCTTGATCCGCAATTTGAACGGCTTTACCACACTTATGGTAAAGCGCTCGTATTGGCAACCCAGATGAATGATCGCAGTTTGCCAGCGCTATTGGCACGAGTAAATGAATTTGCTTATCCGCACTATACCAAAAAAGCATTAATGGTGGCGCGCGAAAAAGGTAGTGAACATGTGCAAAGTCTAACTACTGCATTACTGAGAAATAGCCAACGTACTGGTGCCGTTCTCTTTAGGTAGCACTGTTATTTTGGATCAGTATCATCTTCATCGTCTGGCTCAATAAACAAGCTCATCGCATAGACTTGTGCTAAATCGTGAGCGGCTTGCTGAGTGATTTCTATCACCACACGTTGAGTTAAAGGAACCGGGGTTATTTTGGCAATTTCGGTATCTTTTAAGTCAACCTGGCTTTTAATCATACTCATGATTTCATGGCTATGTGCCCTTGAAATACCATCGGGTTGATCACTGAGTTGGATAGGGAATTTTTCGTTATCTGCCTGATACTTCAGTTCAATTCCAGTTTGATCTTTAACTTCTTGAAAAAAAGCGTTTAACGGCTTGGGATCGAAACGGTGCATTTTAGCGCTCAAGTCCTCTTAAGAAACCAAAAACTAACTCTCACATTAACATTATCGTATAAAAGAGCATTTCCTTAAATACCTACTAAAGATTGTAGCCGATTTGCCGAAGAAACGGATGGGACGGTATTGAAAAAGGAGGCAGGGCCTAACGTCACAGAAGGGCACTGTATAAAATAGATGAAATATAGCATGTCTTTACCCTTATTAATTCTTTCAACCAGTCTATTAGTTGGCTGCCAATCTACCGGTAACCAGCAAGTGGCAGGGACAGTCGTTGGTGGCGCGACAGGTGGAATCATCGGTGCGCAATTTGGCCAAGGTGCAGGTCGATGGGCAGGTGGAGCAATCGGCGTCATTGCCGGGGCTGTTGCGGGTGAAGCCATAGGCCGTTACCTGGATGAATCTGATAACTATCACCAAAGACGTGCCTTTACCTCTGCCTCACGGGCACCGGTGGGTGAGGTCGTCTATTGGGAAAATGGCCGTACAGGACATTGGGGCTGGTACCAACCCTGTGCTGATGGACATTCTCGTTACGGTAACTATTGCCGTGAATTTACCGTGAATACCTATATGGACGGTCGTTGCCAACGTGTTAGCGGTACTGCTTGCCGCAGACCTAATGGAACTTGGTACGAATTATAAGAAAAGTGTTAGTTAATAAACACGTTTTGTAGCCGCTCCTTGGCCTAGTCGCACTTGCGGCCAGATCTTGATAAAGTAAACCCCTTTATTTTATCAAGTCGCGAAGGAGCGTTTTTGCTATGTCATCAGGCCTCAAAGTCGTTAAAGGCATGAAAGATACTTTGCCGGATGAAATAGCCGCCTGGCATTACGTTGAATCCCAAATCCGCACTTTAATCGCCTCTTATGGCTATAACGAGATCCGGATGCCCATATTGGAGCAAACCGAACTCTTTAAACGTGCAATCGGTGAAGTTACCGATATTGTAGAAAAGGAAATGTACACGTTTGAAGACAAAGGTGGGGAAACCCTCACTTTGAGGCCAGAAGGGACTGCCCAAACCGTTCGGTGTGTCCTCGAAAACAGCCTTATTCGCAATCAGTCACAGCGTTTGTGGTATTATGGCCCCATGTTTAGGCGTGAAAATCCCCAAAAGGGTCGTTATCGCCAATTTTATCAATTTGGGGTAGAGGCATTTGGACTGGCAGGTCCCGATGTCGATGCAGAGCAAATTTTAATGATGGCGCGCCTTTGGCGAAAAGTCGGCTTAGAAAAAAAGGTAGTTTTAAAACTAAATTCATTGGGATTGGCAACCGAGCGCGCAACCTATCGAGCAGCGCTGGTTGAATATTTTAAAGCCAACGCACAAATGCTAGATGAAGATAGCCAACGTCGTTTACAGACAAATCCCTTACGAATATTAGATAGCAAGAATCCAGCGATGCAATCGATGATTGCCAAAGCGCCTATTTTACTTGATTACTTAGGACCAGAATCGCTCGATCATTTTACCAAACTGCAACAGCTATTAAACAAGGCTGGGGTTAGTTTTGAAGTCGATCCGCGATTGGTGCGTGGTTTAGATTATTACACCCACACAGTATATGAATGGGTTACCACGGAATTAGGTTCGCAAGGCACCGTTTGTGCAGGCGGACGTTTTAACGATCTGGTCAGCCAAATGGGCGGACCCGCAACAGCAGGTGTAGGCTTTGCGATGGGGGTCGAGCGATTGATCATGTTACTCGTCGATAATAATTTGATCCCAACGCAAAACCCGGTCGATGTCTATTGCGTGGCAGAAGGTAATTCCGCTGAAGAACAAGTGTTTATGTTGGCAGAACAATTACGTAATGCACTACCTAGCCTACGATTGTTAGTCAATTGTGGCGGCGGCAGTTTTAAAAGCCAATTTAAAAAAGCAGACAAAAGCGGTGCTCGCTTCGCCATTATTTTAGGTGAAGAGGAAATCAGCAAGGAGATTATGAGCATTAAAGCATTGCGTGAGGATATGCCACAGGCAACAGTGACATTATCGGAGGCAATTGCTTTTTTTAAAACACGTTTGACGGTTAGTCAGCAATAATAGAGGACAATGATTCATGGAAGCATATGCAACTGAAGAACAACAACTTGAAGCACTAAAACAATGGTTTAAAAAGTATGGCAACCAGTTATCTTGGGCCTTGATTATTATTTTAGGACTCATTGCTGGTGTGCGCTATTGGTTTCATCATCAAGAGGTGATAGCGGAACAAGCTTCTGATAATTATGTTTCGTTAATGGCTGCTTTTGAACAGAACGATCAAGCAACTTTAAAAAATAGAGCAGAACTCTTGATAAAAGATTTCCCGCAAACACCTTATGCCTCCTTAGCGGCATTGGTGGTTGCTCACCAAGCTGTTAAAGATAATGATTTCAAAAATGCAACAGATGGCTACGAATGGG
>JBFWUT010000049.1:0-17808 GCA_050247135.1 Candidatus Berkiella sp. | reverse complement strand
ATAAATTGAATTTTCTCTTGCATAGGACAGGTATCTTTCCAAGTCATCGGTGGGTCCTCCCACCAAAATTTTAACCTGTTACCCATGCGTCCGGTCTAAAGTGTTACCTATGCGCCCGGTTCGTACCCTGCGTGCTGCCCCTCTTTACAAAAGAGGGGTTTTGTTCGCTGCGCTCACGGGCGAAATAGCTGACATCTGTAATAGTTCCTTTAATCCTCCCCATAAATCTCCCCGCACTACGTGCTGCCCCTCTTTACAAAAGAGGGGTTCTGTTCGCTGCGCTCACGGGCGAAATATCTCACATCTCAGCAAAATTCCTTGTTGCATGCGCATTTCATTTCTGATAATCAGCCGTTTTAGCTAATGCGATGTGAGCGAAGCGAACAATTAGCCCACTTTGTAAAGGGGGCGGCGAGCGTTAGCGAGCGGGGGATTTATGACAGATGGTACTATGCTTGAATATCAGCGTATTTTGAAAGAATATTCACGTGATTTAAGAAATAATTTAACCATTCCTGAATCTATTCTTTGGCGTCATTTAAGGTGCCGTCAAATACTTGGAGTGAAATTTTATCGCCAAAAACCGTTATTACATTACATAGTTGATTTTTACTCACATCAAGCAAAGTTAGCTATAGAATGCGATGGAGCACAGCACTTAGAAAAAGAGCACCTTATCAATGATAAAGAGAGAGACGCCCAGCTAAGTGAACTTGGGGTAAGAGTATTAAGGTTTAGCAATAGAGAAATAGTTGAAAGCTTAGATGTCGTTCTTTCTGAAGTTTGGGAAACTGTAGCAAACAGGATTAAAACCCCCACTCCCTAACGCGCACCGCATAAAACTTCTCCCCCTCAAGGCGAAATAAACCAACGTGAGCGTAGCGAACAATTAGCCCCCTTTACAAAGTGGGCGGCGAGCGTTAGCGAGCGGGGGATTTCCTACGCTGTCGCCACCGCTGCCTGATGCGCTAATTGATCAATCGTTGATTGCACCACGGGGTCATTTTGCGCAACCGCGTGGGCTTGATCGACCGTTGGGTTAGAAACAGATGGATCAGTCACAGCAGTATCATTATGCACTTGAACAACGTCCTCATAATGAAGCGCCACGTCAGCTACGGCCCCTTTAGAACCATCAGCCCAAGTGAAAGTTGACATACCATGAATGAGATTGCCACTCTCAACTGACTTGGTATCGTTTGCAGCCAAATCAATGCTGGCAATACCCATTTGCGCTAAGCTATGGTATTCACCATTATCAACCACGCCATCTTTATTCACGTCTTGCCAAATACCAAACAGATCCCAAGCAGCATCTTTTTGGTCAAAAGCATTATCATGATTACTATCAAAACCTAAACGTAAAGCTTCCATATCGGTTTTAGCGCCAGCAACGTGATCGGCTAGAATAAACTCACTTGCATTAGAGACCGTCTGATTTTGGTCGGCATCGTATACCAACAGCCCATTACCTTCGCCTATCCAAGCACTTTGATCTTTCACACCGTCATGATTCATGTCATATTGCACACCATTAGCGGCGCTTGTTAAATGTATACCATTCCCTGATAAATCAAGAACCACCGGCGTCACGGTAGCATAGTCTTGTAGTTCAAATTTGCCAGCACCGACATTAACGATTGAAAAGGTGTTTGCATTGCAATCACTGAAAATAGCAAAATCTGAGTTCAGGTAATCTAGCATTTGTTGCGTGTCCAATAGAATATTGGGATTATCCATAATCAAAGTATTGATAGTGCCACCAAATGTATCAAAATCTAACGTTAGGGTTAAGTTGCAGCAATCTGGAACAGACTGTGTAACATCTATTTGGGTGTTATCAGCTGTTAAAGATATTGAAGACGAACCCGAGCTATCATATGTCGTAAACGTATTGTTAAAAATAAAATTCATAAAGCTATCAGTATTGCCATCATGATCGACATCACAATGCGTATACGTGAAATGAAAATCGAAGTTATTCTCATATGTATTCCCTGTTCCGCCATCCACTATTGAAATGTCACCACTAATCGAATTACCATCATTAAAATAGGCGTTACTGAAGCCATCTGTACTATAACCAAAACCTGAAATACCGGTATCGATAGTCACTGGCACATCTTCGCAGCAAGGTGTCACCGTCCAACCATCATCGACTGTCCATTTATAGTCAAATTTATCTTCGCCGCAGGTGACATCAAACACAAAACCTTCCACTTGTGAGATCCCAGAACCGTAATTATCATAGATTAAATTAAAACCACAAGGATCAATCACACAATCGCAATCAAACTCTTGTGGTAAATAGATTTTATCACCCACAAAGACTTCATTATCAGCGGTATAATCTGAGTTTAACCCTAATCCTAATAAGAAAGGTTGACTGCCACCATCACAGCAATCATCACAATCCACCACTAGGAAGGTTGCTTCATAGACACTGCTGCTGACACCACCGGTATCATGCAATACGACAGGATCAAATCCTAATTGTAATTCGTAATCACCACAATAATTTTGCGACACTTCATAGCAAATACCGCTGTCTGTTTTAAACTTACTGTCACTTTGGAGGAGATAGTTGAGGAAATCGGTACCCCAATCACAAGGAATTTCATAACTGATATTACCACAATAATCACTGAACTGCGGATCAAAGAAATCGGTAATAAAGTCACGATCCAAAATGAGACTATTAATTAAGCTGCTGAGATCATCATTTGAAGGTAAAATTTCTGAAATGTTGTATTCAATACTTCCTGAACCATAACAGCCATGCCCGTACACTTCTTCTGGTACAGTAATACGTATGGTTTGCTCGCACGGTGGGAAAGAATTGTATTTGCAGGCTTCTTCACAGCTGTTATTACAGAAATAAGTAAATTCAACAAAGCTAGCCCCGTTACAATTAACATATTGCATGTTATACAAATACGAGAAATAGGCCAACTTATCCGCATCACTATCACCTTGACCTTGGACTGCTGCAAATGTTGGCACCGGTTCGCAGTCATCAAGACTCAATGCGATAGGTGTGTGAGTGCAATCAGTGCAAGGTTCTAATATATAGACATTAGGATCGACAACCAAAGTGTTAAAGAAATCCCCAAAGAGGGCATTGATCTCATAACAGTTGCCATAACAATCTTCAAACATGCCGTTATTGGAGAAGAAATCAAGGATATTTTGCCCTGTGATCTCCGAGGAGCCACCGCTTTCGCAAATGGATTGTAAGTAGGAGATAAAATCACTTTCATCAAAAACAAAGCTTTCTATCGGGTTGGTACAACCTAAAGCTGTATCGAGATTAAAAGCATTTATACTAACTGAATCTTCGTATACGGCACCTTCAAAATTATCAACATAATAATAAAATTCGATGTAGGGGCCATTGCCCGAATAAAAAGTCAGTTCAAAATCCACGCTAGCACACTCTGTGTAATAGCTATAACTTGTTTGACACTCGCCATCACAGCATCCGCCATAGCCATAGCCTGAATTCGAAATGAGTGAATAGGTTTGAAATTCATCTTGAACACAGGGCGAATTCACAAGATCAATGCAAATGCTCTCAGCACAACTGGCTGATTCAATCACATAGCTGCCGGTACAAGAATTCCAATTGACTTCGTATTCCTCACCACTTTTCCAGTTTCTAAAGTGCAGTTCGCCATTATTAAGCGCTTCATAAACCACATTCGAAATATCGTAACCTGCGCTGTAGCAGCTATCTTGATATTCTTTATACAGTTCTTTAGGGTCGAATACGGCTTGTAGAAAGTCATCGAAACAGATATTTAAATCATCTGGAACATCTATCCGAATTGTTTGATTTTCAGTAGCATACCAGCCACAATCAACTTCATAAGTTACAAAGGGAAAATTCAATTCAACAAATGAAGCACCTTCGCAATTAACATAAGATAAACTGACATTTTCAGTGAAGAACTGGAAGGGATTAAACGAGCCTGGTGCTACATTCATGACCCAGCTATTAAATCTATCGACCAAATCACAGCTAAAGGTAATATCGATGGGATCATGCTCACACTCATCGCATTCTTGAGCTTCGTAACTGTATGTGGTATAGCCAGATGAACCATCTGTGACTGTATATTCAACAAGATTGAGTTCATAGCATTGATTATGACAATCTTCAAAGAAACCATTATTTGAAAAGAAGGTTAACACTTCTTGTGAAGTTAAAGCAGTACTACCATAGTTAGTAACTTGTTGTACATAGTTTAAAAAGTCACTCTCATCAAAAACAATTTCATTAATTGGGCAAGCACAATTCACACCTGAAGGTAGTTCGATGATAGTCGTCAGGCCACCTGAGCCTGAATCAGCACTGTTATAAAAGTTAAAGGTAAGGTAGCTATCATTTTGACCATCATGATTAAAATCACCACTGGAAAATGCAAAATTGAAATAATATCCGTCACTATAAAAAGTGCTACCTGAAGTGTAAGCACCTTCACAAACATTGTTAACCAACGAAATTTGCACCGGCTCATCAATACATTCGCAGCGTTCTAACACAAATGTTGGCTGACACTCACCGTAGCCGATAATACTTTGTGTAAAAAATGTACCGCTCCCCTCATTTCCATTTTTTTCAACTGTCAATTCATAGCAAACTCCATGACAGTCAATAAAATGGCTATTGCTGTAAATGAGATCCCAGGGACTTGAAATAAAGAGTTGATCGGTTTGGAGGGTAAGCTGGCAATCACAATCTAAACCAAATTCTGCGGGTATTTCGATTTTATAAGTCGTGCAACAGTCATCATAACTCGATTGATATTGACTATTACAACCGCAGTCTCCAGAATCAGCAAACGCGGCAATCGCCGGTATCTGACCTTTAACATCACAAATGGTTAAATCTAACCATTGTTCACCATTGCAATTATGAAAAACAATCGAATAATTGGGCACAGGTTCAGGAGGGACTTCATAGGGTTTGCAACAATCATTAGCACCTTGCCACGAATAACCTTCACTGTATGCGGCTGCATAGCCGCCACGACCTGTCTCTCCATAGCCATAGCCACAACCGTAATTGCAATGATATTCACCCAAATACAAGAGCTTAATATCTAATTTGATTTCAACTTGATAGCTGCAACAGGTAGACTCAGCTAGTGTGGCCTTAGGTAGTACGGTGGGTTCTACCCTGGGTAAAGGATATTCAACCGGGGGAATGCCTAAGTCACGAGGGACATCTTGCACCCCACCTTTATTCATATGATGGATTCGATATAAATCTTGAGAGCCATCATCATCAGGAACTTTGATTGTTCTTGTGACTTGGATCCGAACAGACTCTTCTTCTAAAACGGGTAGCAACATCACACCAGGATCTTCGGGTGCAGGATCATCATCTGCTGCCACAATTTCATCTATTTCGGTCATTTCTCCTACTTCAACTACTTCGGTGACCGTTTTCACTTCACCACTAGAATCGACGTTTTCTACAGGAGCGCCTTGAACATCTGAATTATCTGCTTGTGCTAAATGAAGGTGAAAAGGAAACTCTGAGGTGCGGTCCTCAACGGTAGGCTGCATACTCCGTTGTAATTGGGGGGTATCCTCTTTAATTGAAGCATGGTCATGTTTAGGTAGGTTTAGGTGACGATTATCATTTTCTGCTAGGCGATCTTTTTTATCGTCTTCACCGCCATTGTTTTTGTTAAACATGGTCTCCCCCAGTTTTTTGTAGTTACCCGTTCTTTCCCTTACATTCGACGAGCTTTATTGGGTTGACTCCTGTCTATATAAATAGTTCCATAAGAGCCAATCTGCGTGTGTATGCAAACATTCGCAGAATCGAGATCTACATTTGATATTATCTTACATAGCTGACTAAAAATACATGGCAAATTTACAGTAGGTCGGGAAATAAATCCCAGAAGGACTTAAGATTCGGTGAGCGACATTAAAGAAGCGTTGCCACCGGATGCTGTGGTATTAATAGACACGGTGCGCTCAGTTGCTAAACGCGGCAGGTAATGAGGGCCACCTGCTTTAGGACCTGTGCCGGATAAGCCTTCGCCGCCAAAGGGTTGTACCCCCACTACCGCACCAATCATGTTACGGTTCACGTAAAGATTACCGACTCGTACTCTCTCGCGAATATAATCTATATTTTCATTGATGCGACTATGGATCCCCATGGTAAGGCCATAACCTGTGCGGTTAATTTGCGCAATCACATCATCTAGTTGATTGCGCTGGTAGCGCACGACATGAAGGATTGGGCCAAACACTTCTTCAGTTAACATATCAAGACTTGGGATCTCAAATAGACGTGGCGCTAAGAAAGTGCCTTTTTCACATCCCTCACTTAAGGTCACTTCCATTAATAATTTCGCTTTGTCTTTCATTTTTAAGGCATGAGCCATAAGCTGCTTTTGCGCCGATTCATCAATGACAGGACCAACATCGGTTGATAACAACTGGGGATTACCCACCGTTAATTCAGCCATCGCTCCTTGAATCATCGTCAGTACTTTGTCCGCAACTTCTTCTTGCACAAATAATACGCGCAATGCAGAACATCGTTGTCCCGCACTCCGAAATGCTGAAGCGATGACATCTTGAGTGACTTGTTCGCAAAGGGCACTGGAATCCACAATCATGGCATTTTGGCCACCCGTTTCAGCAATAAATGGCACGATGGGGCCTTTGCGTGCTGCTAATTTTTGATTGATATCATGCGCCGTATCGGTTGAACCTGTAAATACAACGCCCGCAATTCGCGGATCGACAACCAATGCATTACCCACCACTTGACCACTACCGGGTAATAACTGTACCACCTCTTTAGGGAAACCCGCTTCATGCAGCAATTCAACGGCTTTGGCGCCAATTAATGCGGTTTGGCTTGCCGGTTTGGCAACCACACAGTTACCCGCAGCAAGCGAGGCTGTGACTTGTCCCAAGAATATGGCTAGAGGAAAATTCCATGGACTAATGCAAGCAATCACACCCCGCCCATGTAAACTGAGTTGGTTCAACTCACCGGTAGGCCCCGTTAATGTTTGTGGCTCTTGAAAATGTAATTTAGCTTGCAATGCATAGTAATAACAAAAATCAATGGCTTCTCGCACTTCGCTCACCGCATCGTCTAGGGTTTTCCCCCCTTCGAACATCAGCAAGCTATAAAATTCAATGGCATGTTTTTCTAATAAGGCTGCCATTTTTTCTAAATAGTGGGCACGTTTGGTGGCCTGCGTTAGTTGCCACTGAGGAAAAGCTTTAGTAGCCAGTTTTAATGTCTCTTGCACATCCTCTTGGTGAGCTTGAGTGACTTTACCTAGATGATGCTGACGATCAATGGGAGAAAATCTATCATTAATCGTGCGTGCTATTCCCAATGCCATGGTGGTCGGCGCTGCGCTATACAGCGTATTTTTATGGTGTTCGATTCGCTCTAGCACAGGTAAAAAACTCGACTCGCGATTCAGGTCCAGTCCTTTAGAATTAGCTCTTGCCGGTTGATACAAATCAATCGGCAAAGGAATTCCTGGATGGGGTTTGACTGTCAGCTCTGCTAATTTGTCGACAGGGTTCACAATCATCTCTTCGATAGGTAATTTCTCATCAACAATACGATTCACAAAAGAGCTATTAGCACCATTTTCTAATAAGCGTCGTACTAAATAGGCCAGTAATTCTTCATGAGTACCCACTGGTGCATACACGCGACACGGTTTAGGATCATGCGCATCCATCACAATTTCATCATAGAGCGCATCACCCATGCCATGTAAACATTGGAATTCATAGTCATGAACGCCATATTCCTTGGCTAATTCATAAACAATGGAAAGAGATAATGCATTGTGGGTCGCAAACTGTGGGTAAATCGCATCGGGAGCTTGCAGCATTCGTTTGGCGCAAACAATATAGTTCACATCGGTCGCTATTTTACGGGTAAAGACGGGATAGCCTTCTAAACCTTGCACTTGTGCTAGCTTAATCTCTGTATCCCAGTAAGCCCCTTTCACTAAACGGATCATTAAACGCTGCTGGGTCTTCCTAGCTTTAGCAATCAGCCAATCTAAGACACTCGGCGCACGCTTTTGATAAGCCTGTACAGCTATACCAAAGCCTTGCCACTCACCAATCACGCCACTATCCATAACCGCTTCAATGAGTTCTAGAGAAATCATTAAGCTATGTGCTTCTTCAGCATCAATCGTTAAACCCATGTTGGCGGCTTTTGCTTGTTTAACGAGTTCGATGAGTTTTGGCAATAATTCTTGATGAAGGCGTTCGCGCTTGGCAATACAGTAGCGTGGATGTAAAGCGGATAATTTAACTGAAATCCCCGGTCCTTTAACCGGACCTCTTCCTTGACTTGCCTCACCAACCGCCGCAATCGCTTTTTGGTAAGCGATAAAATATTTTTCTGCGTCGGCTTGGGTAAAAGCAGCCTCGCCGAGCATATCGAATGAATAACGATAACCCTTTTCTTCTTTACGACGAGACCGTTTTATGGCGCCATTAATCGTACGCCCCATCACGAATTGACGACCCAAGATCTTCATGGCTTGGTTGATAGCTTTGCGAACAATCGGTTCGCCCCCAAAGTTGGCCAATCTTTTTAAAGCCATCGTTAAGGTATTTTCTTGTGCCTCACGTTGATGCTTGGGTGGAATATCAATAATTTTGCCGGTTAACATGAGCGCCCAAGTTGCCGCATTTACAAAAAGAGAGTGGCTTTTACCTGCATGGGCCTGCCAGTTGCCTTGGGCGAGTTTGTCACGGATTAAGCTATCAACGGTATCTTTATCGGGGATCCTTAGCAGTGCTTCGGCTAAGCACATGAGGGCAATGCCTTCTTCACTGGACAAATCGTATTGGAACATGAAGGCATCAATACCGCTTTGGGAAAGACGCTTTTGCCTTACTTTGCTAACCAACCCGCGAGCTTTTTCTTGCACGGCATGGAACAAGGGTTGTGGCAGTTTTGCATCTTTTAATAATTCTTGTACACAGGCCGTTTCGTCCATTCGATAACGGTTATCGATTGCGTGAAAAGCTTTATTGACCTCAGTCATCTTAATCACCCGAATTATTTATTAACTGCCATGCTTTATCAAATTGCAGGGTGATTTCTTCAGGCGGCTTTTCATCTAATAAGCTGCCTACAATGACCCCGAGCGCTCCCATGAAAAATCCTGGGATAATTTCATAGAGGGCTAATAGTCCTGTTTTTATGGCAAAAGCCTTCCATAAAATAATGGTGAGCGAGCCTAACACAATACCGCAAATTGCACCACGTCGTGTCATGCGGCGCCAGTATAAGGCGCCGATAACACAAGGCCCAAACGAAGCGCCCAATCCTGCCCAAGCAAAGGCGACGAGATTAATCACATTACTCTCAGGATGGGTTGCCATGAGCATAGCTATGGTTGCAATCACCACTATCCCAATTCGCCCGACCCATACTAATTCGCGCTGACTGGCTTTTTTACGAAAAATGCGATGATAAATATCTTCGGTAAGCGCGCTGGTAGAAGCTAGCATCTGTGAATCGATGGCACACATAATGGACGATAAAATCGCTGCGAATAAAATGCCCGCCAACCAAGGCGAGAATAATCGATGTGAGAAGAGAATAAAAACGGCTTCAGGATCAATATTCTGCTCGCTGAAGAACGCTATACCGACAAATCCTGTTAGTACAGCACCTAACATTGAAAGACTCATCCAAGAAATACAAATCCTTCGCGCAATGGTGATATCTTTCGTGGTCCGAACGGCCATAAAACGCACTAAAATATGAGGCGTGCCGAAGTAACCCAGCCCCCAACCAAACAAGTTCACCAGTAACAATGCGCTAAAATCGGTTAAGGGGTTAAGCCGGTGCTCACCATATTGCGCCACATTTTCCAGCAGCTTGCTCCACCCCCCTAACTCATGCGCACCAACAAATGGCACAACTATCAAGCAGATGAACATTAACGTGCCTTGGAAAAAGTCGGTCCAGCTGACCGCTAAGAACCCGCCAATAAAGGTGTAAGCCACGATAATGGCCGTGCCAAGCAACAAAGCCTGCTCGTAGGTAAGATTAAAACGTTCTAACAGCATGGCTCCCCCCACAAGGCCCGATGCGGTGTAGAAAGCAAAGAAGAATAGCGTTACCAGAGCGAGCGAAACACGGATGATCCCGCTACTGTCAAAGAATCGATTATCCAAGAAAGAGGGAACGGTTAGAGAATCATTAGCAATTTCAGAAAACACCCGCAATGGCTTAGCCAAAAAGCGCCAACTCAAAAATGCCCCTAGCGTCAGACCGATGGGGAGCCAGATTTGGTTTAACCCGAGCACAAAGACAGCACCCGGCAATCCCAACAATAACCAGGCACTCATGTCAGAAGCGCCGGCAGAGAGCGCAGCCACTGGGCCGCCGAGTTGTCGGCCACCTAGGACAAAGTCAGAAAGATTACGGGTGATCCGGTAAGCAACCAAGGCGATGGTTACAATGATTAACAGGTATCCGGCAAAGGCAATAATGGTTGTGGCGTTCATATCATAACATCATGTTTTTGTTGCATTTTTAATTATTACTGGCATTATAGTGCCCAACGCTTGGCAGTCCATTATAGGGAAGAAGAAGGCATCTAGCTAGGAATGACATGAGAAAAGACCCAAATAAACACGCTCTTAATACCCCATTCACTGATTCCCAAATCAAGACGTCTTTAGTGGTTTTATTCGTTTTGTTTACGGCTTTCATTTTTTATGGCGCACTATTTCCTTTTCACGATTGGCGAGTACCCGAACGTCCCACTTTAACGATCCTTTTTTACGATTGGCTCAATCACATTTTTCTGTTCGATATTGTGCAAAATTTAATGCTGTTCTTCCCCTTTGGTTTATTACTGGGAAGTTATTTATTGCATAACAAGGCTTCTAAAAAAACCACACTATTAATCCCACTGTTAGCGTCTTTTTCAGTCAGCTTAACTGTGGAATTGTTACAAACATTTAATCCTGTGCGGATCCCTTCTCTATTAGATATTACTTTGAATGTGATCAGCGGTTTTTGGGGCGCCAGTTTTGCGCATCGCTTTATGCGTTACTACCCACAAGGGTTACAACAAATTGCCAATAATATCGACATGGGGTCTAAACAAAATTTATGGCCTTTTCTAGGGATGCTCACCTGGTTAGGATTTGCATGCTATCAAATTCTACCCTGCATCCCCACTTTACATCCTATGCAACTGTGGGAAGGCGTGCAGCCCGTTTTTCAATTTTTCAAAGGCGATGTGCCTTTTTATCTTGATCGCTTTTTCTTGTATGTCTTGCAAGGCACCATGATGTTTTTCTCGGCCAAATTATTTTTAAAACCCAAACATAGTTTTGCCGTACTAACTGGATTTATCAGCATCATGTTAATGATTAAAATCACCATTATTGGTCGTTATCTCACTATCGAGATGCTAACGGGCTGTTATGGAGCTGTGCTATCACTGTCAATGGCACAGAAGATGATGGAAATTCTATTATTTGAGAATAAGAAAGAAATTGAAGTCGAATTATCTCAATAGTAACGAGTGCCAATCCTTGGCTCTACCATTACTTAGGCATAACGACTAGTCAGCGCTTTGATCCGCGCAGTATAAAGATCTAAATAAGCATCACAGCCTGTCGCCATCATCGCATCGAGATGGGGACCCATGACGTTGAGTAACGCAGTTGCACTCACTTCAGTACGTTCAGCTAATCTAAAAACGTCAATGCCAAAAGCATCCAATTGTCTAACGCAGTTGCTTGGAATACCACTGGTATCAATCGGAATGTCTACACCTCGATAAGTGAGGCCACCAGCAACTTGTAATGCTTCCATTGTATTCATGATTTTCATAACAAAATCCTCTTAAAAAAAATTGCCAAACTTGGCGCTTAAAACTTAAGCGTAGCTATTGGCAAGCGCTTCAAGACGGGAGTTGTAAAGTTCTAAGTAATTATTACAACCTGAGGCTATCAATGAGTCTATATGGGGTCCCATTGCGTTCAACACAGTCGTTGCGCTCATGTTAGGATTTTCAGCGGCCTTGAACACGGCGTTATACCCAGCTTCAATGTCACGGACACAATGCCTTGGGATACCGCTGGTATCAACGTGTAGGGAGTGCCCCATTGCGTTTAAAGCGCCACCGGCAACTTGCGATGATTCACATGAATTAATTAGTCTCATAACTTATACCCCTTTAAAAGTAAGTAGATAAACTACGTCGGGAATAATACTATCTAAAGTTCAAAGATCCTAATGTTTTTTAGTACTTTTTAACCCAGAAGGTTTAAGAATGAGGAAAAATGGATAATTTGCCAATTCATCATGAAACATACACGCTAATGATCAGCCATTTCGGCTTAAGGCTAGGCGACAAGCCCTCGAACTGATGTTCGAGGGGCGAAGTCAACAACGCATAAAGGCAAAATACGAAGATGATTAATAATCAAACCATTTCGGCTTAAGGCTAGGCGACAAGCCCTCGAACGAAGGAGTGTACTTTAGTACATGACTGATGTTCGAGGGCGAAGTCAACAACGCATAAAGGCAAAATACGAAGATGATTAATAATCAAACCATTTTGGCTTTAGGCTAGGCGACAAGCCCTCGAACGAAGGAGTGTACTTTTAGTACATGACTGATGTTCGAGGGGCGAAGTCAACAACGCATAAAGGCAAAATGGGAAGATTATTCTTTCTTTTTATTCATGAGATCGGTAGCCGTGCCTTCAAATAGCTCCGTCGCAATCGCAATCCCTTCTGACAAGGTGGGGTGAGGATGAATGGTTAAAGCAATATCTTCTGCTTCAGCACCCATTTCAATCGCTAATCCGACTTCAGAAATCAAATCACCTGCATGCGGCCCAACAATCCCTGCCCCCAATACTCGATGGGTCTTTTTATCGAAGATCATTTTTGTGATCCCTTCTGGGCGACCAATGCCCAACGCACGGCCGCTGGCAAGCCAGGGAAACACGCCTTTATCGTAATCAATGCCTTGCGCTTTGGCTTGCTCTTCGGTTAAGCCAACCCAAGCAACTTCAGGATCAGTATAGGCAACGTTTGGAATGCATTTTGGATCGAAGAAGTGTTTCTTACCCGCAATGACTTCTGCAGCAACGCGAGCTTCTGGCATCGCCTTATGTGCTAACATAGGGTTACCGACAATATCGCCGATCGCAAAAATATGCGGCACATTCGTGCGCATTTGTTTATCCACAGGAATAAAACCACGCTCGTCGACTTTAACGCCGGCTTTATCTGCATCAATTAATTTGCCATTAGGCACACGTCCCACTGCCACCAACACTTTATCAAAACGCTCAGGTGATTTAGGCGCATTCTCACCTTCAAAGCTGACCCAGATCCCGTCTTTTTTCGCTTCTGCGCCAGTGACTTTCGTTTTAAGCAAAATGTTTTCATATTTTGGTTTAATAAATTTATGTAATGGCGTTGCAATATCTCTATCAACACCGGGTAGAATAAAATCGGTTAATTCAACTACCGTGATCTGTGCGCCTAAGGCTTGATACACCGTCGCCATTTCAAGACCAATAATACCGCCACCTACAACGAGCATACGTTTCGGTATGTCTGATAATTCCAACGCACCGGTTGAATCAATGATACGGGGATCTTCTGGGAAAAAGGGTAATTTAACAGGACGTGAACCCGCTGCGATAATGGCGTTTTCAAAAGTAATGGTGCAAGCATTCTTTCCTTCAACTACCAAAGTATTAGGTGAAGTGAACTTACCGACGCCTTCTACTACTTGCACTTTGCGCATTTTAGCCATTTGCGCCAAGCCACCGGTTAATCGTTTCACAACACTTTCTTTATTTTCACGAACTTTATCAAGCGCAATATTGGCCTTACCAAAATCAACACCGTGTTTAGACATCTCAGAAGCTTCGGTAATAATCGCCGCTGTATGCAACAACGCCTTTGAAGGAATACAACCCACGTTCAAGCAAACACCCCCTAATACCGAGTAGCGCTCGACTAACACCACACCCTCGCCCAACAAATCTGCTGCACGAAACGCTGCCGTGTAACCACCAGGACCACTACCTAGAACCACTATTTTTGCTTGAATATTATTAGCCATTTTTTATTCCACTTTATTTACAGTATCAGTTTTCGAATATCTTGGAGTTGCTCTACCACATGGACGATAAAGCGTGCCGCCTCAGCACCATCGATCACTCGGTGATCATACGACAGTGATAATGGCAGCATTTTACGTGGCACAAAAGCATCCTTTACATACATTGGTTTTATTTGGGCTTTTGAGACACCCAAAATAGCCACATCGGGTGCATTAATAATCGGCGTAAAGGCTGTGCCACCAATTCCCCCTAAACTGGATATACTTATTGAGCTTCCGGTCATTTCTTGGGGTTTCAATTTTCCTTCACGCGCTTTTGCACTTATTTCGCTCAGTTCTTTAGCAAGTTCAAATAGCCCTTTACTATCTATATCACGAACCACCGGCACAACTAAACCATTTGGCGTATCAACAGCAATACCAATATGGAAGAATTTCTTATAAATCAAATCATTGCCATTCCCAGCGAGTGACGCATTAAATTGCGGGAATGCTTTGAGTCCTGAAACCACCGCTTTCATGATAAATATGAGCGGTGTTAATTTGACGCCCATTTTATCTGCAGCTTCTTTATTCTCTTGACGGAACTTTTCAAGCTCACCAATGTCTGCCTCATCAAATTGCGTCACATGGGGTATCGTCACCCAATTACGATGCAAGTTTTTGGCTGTCCATTTTTTGATGCGGCTTAAGGGTTTGATTTCAATTTCACCAAATTGTGAAAAATCGATATCCGGTGCTTTTTCTATACCAAGACCACCGCCTGTCTGCACATTTTGTAAAGCCGCTTTCACATAGGCATGAATATCGGTCGTAATAATTCTGCCCTTGGGACCGGTGCCAGGTACTTTGCCTAAATCAACGCCTAATTCACGTGCTAAGCGTCTGGTCGCGGGGCCTGCATGAGCATTACCCGCATCACGAAACACTTCTACGGGTTTAGAAGGCGCTTGGATCGGTGGCTGTGCGACTTGCACTGGCGCAGGTGAAGAAGCAACTGGGGCCGCCTGCGACATTTCAACAGCTGCCTCAATGCGGGCTTTCATCACCACAATAGGCGTGCCCATTTTAACTTTATCGCCCACTTTCACTAACACAGTTTCAATAGTGCCAGCATAGGGTGACGGGATATCCATGCTCGCCTTTTCACTTTCTAAGGTGATTAAGGTTGCATCGAGTTTGACTTCATCGCCTGCTTTCACCCCAACTTCAATGACTTCAATTTCATTGGCGCCACCCGTATCAGGCACTTCAATAGTTTTCGTTTCGATCGTCGGTTCTTTGTTAGCTACAGGTGGTGCACTCGGTGCGACTGTTTGGGTTACCACCTTTTCTTCCTTGGGAGCTTCGGCCGCTTTCACAGGGGCGACTTCGCTGGCACTTTCTTCAATGATCACAATCAGTGATCCTTGTGATACCTTATCACCTAACTTCACTTTTACTTCACGCACCACGCCATCATAAGGTGAAGGCACATCCATGCTGGCTTTTTCAGTCTCCAAGGTTAACAGCGTGTCTTCTTTTTTAACCACGCTACCTGGTTTCACTGCAATCTCGATGATTTCAACGCCCGAGTAGTGACCAATATCTGGTACAGTAACTTCTTTCATATTTGCATCCTATGCCAAAACGGGGTCTGGCCTTTCGGCATCTATTTGCCATTGCTTCAAGGCTTTTTGAGCCACATCCGCTTTAAGCACCCCTTCATCTACCAGAGATTTAATGGCCGTGTAAGCAATATGGAAACGGTCTACCTCAAAATGGCTGCGTAAACGCGCTCTGGTATCGGAGCGACCAAAACCATCCGTGCCCAAACACACATAACGTTGCTTAATGAAAGGTGTTAATTGCTCTGCATACAATTTCATATAATCTGTAGCAACAATGATAGGACCCTTCACGTTGTCTAAACAGGTTTGGACATAGCTTAATTTAGGTTTTTCTGTAGGATGTAATAAATTCCACCTGGAAACTTTCAACGCTTCTTTTCGCAATTCGTTAAAGCTCGTGACACTCCAAATATCCGCACTGACATCAAATTCACGCAGTAATTCTGTTGCGGCAATCACTTCCCGTAAAATCGTACCACTGCCCATTAACTGGACGTGGTGCTTTAAGGGCTTATTCTCTTTTTGTAATAAGTACATCCCTTTGATAATGCCTTGTTCTGCACCTTCTGGCATAGCAGGATGCGTGTAATTTTCATTCATCAAGGTAATGTAAAAATAGACGTCTTCATCTTTGGCAATCATTCTGTCTAAGCCATGATGAATAATCACTGCCAATTCATAAGAGAAAGTCGGATCATACGTAACGCAATTAGGTATGGTACTTGCCAGAATATGGCTATGACCATCTTGGTGCTGCAAGCCTTCACCGTTTAAAGTGGTACGACCTGCCGTCGCCCCCAGCAAAAAGCCTTTAGCCCGGCTATCCCCTGCTGCCCAGGCAAAATCGCCAATACGCTGAAAACCAAACATAGAATAGTAGATATAGAAAGGGATCATGGTTTGGTTATACGTGCTATAGGATGTTGCTGCGGCTACCCATGAACAAAATGAGCCCGCTTCATTGATCCCTTCTTCTAAAATTTGACCATCGATGGCTTCTTTGTAAAACATCACCTGATCAGAATCGACCGGTTTGTATTTTTGCCCTTCACTGGAATAGATACCGATTTGTCTGAACAAGCCTTCCATACCAAAGGTACGAGCCTCATCAGGTACAATCGGTACTATATTTTTGCCGATCGCTTTATCTTTGACTAAATGCGTTAATATTCTGACGAAGGCCATGGTCGTAGAGATCTCTCTTTCGCCTGTACTTTGTAATTGCGCATCAAAAGCACTTAACGGCGGGATCACTAACGGTTCATGTGATGCTTTTTGTCGACGTTGCGGCAAGGTCCCACCCAGTTCATGGCGGGTTTTTTTCATGTATGTTACTTCTTGACTGTTTTCTTGAGGACGGTAAAAGCCAATTTTAGCAACAATGTCATCATTCACTGGAATATGGAATCTATCACGAAAAGCGACAACCTCTTCAGGTCCCAGCTTTTTAGTGTTGTGCGCAATATTTAATGCTTCACCCGCTGTCCCCATACCATAGCCTTTGACTGTTTTCGCTAAAATAACAGTCGGCTGTCCTTTATGGTGAAACGCACTGTGATAAGCGGCAAATACTTTTCGAGGATCATGACCACCGCGATTTAATCGCCAAATGTCATCATCCGACATATGAGCAACCATTGCTTTTAATTCAGGATATTTTCCAAAAAAGTGCTCACGCGTATAAGCGCCGCCTTTGGCTTTATAATTTTGATAATCACCATCAACCGCTTCTTCCATACGACGCAATAATAGGCCATCTTTATCCGCAGCGAATAAAGGATCCCAACCACTACCCCACAACACTTTAATCACATTCCACTTGTGACCACGAAAGCCGCCTTCCAGTTCTTGAATGATTTTGCCATTGCCACGCACTGGGCCATCTAGACGCTGTAAGTTACAGTTGATGACAAAAATTAGGTTGTCGAGTTTTTCACGACCTGCCAGTGACAAACCAGCTAAAGATTCTGGTTCATCCATCTCACCGTCGCCACAAAAACACCATATCTTGCGATCGGTTTTAGGGATGAGTCCTCGGTTTTCAAGATAGCG
>JBFWUT010000048.1:0-17840 GCA_050247135.1 Candidatus Berkiella sp. | reverse complement strand
TTGCCCTTGAAATGGCCATTGCCTCGCTGTACGGCAGTCCAGGCTTTCGCTTGGTCCGCCGTCAGGTCGGCATGCTGAGCAAGTGGCTACGAGGGGAATGGACGCGATTACGCAAGGACAATGAGCCGATGCCTCCCCTGCCAACTTTTTTAGCTTATGTGCGCCGATTGCCCAATCCTGTGCCGAAAAAGAGAATCAAGAAAGGGGCTGAGGGGGTCAAGGCTTAGCGTACGATTTTTTCCGTTTTCTCCGATGATCTCTTTCTGAGTGGCCTTGCTTCGCGCAGATGTCGCTTTTAGCAGCGATGTGGTAACTACCCCCTGTCACGATGTTTGTTGTTGATGTGCCGTCATAATGATAAAGTGAATGCAATGAATTCGTTTTTATGAGGTGATGCAATGGCAATGCTGACTGTGCGTAATTTGCCCGATGATGTGCATCGTGCGTTACGGGTACAAGCTGCTCAACATGGGCGCAGTACCGAAGCCTATGTGCGCGAGATTTTGGCTCTTGCGGTGAAGCCTGAAAAGCGCGTTCGTTTGGGAGATGCCCTTGCTGACCTGAGTCGTCAGGTTGGTTTGACGAATGAAGATTTTGAAGTCTTTCAGCAAGTGAGAGATCAAACCCCTGCCGAACCGATGAGGTTTGAATGATTATTCTTGATACCAATGTGGTTTCTGAGGCGATGAAGCCTGAGCCGAATCCAGTCGTTCGTGCTTGGTTAAACGAGCAAGCGGCTGAAACGCTGTACCTGTCCAGTGTAACTGTAGCCGAGTTATTGTTTGGCATTGCGGCTCTGCCGTCAGGTAAGCGCAAGGAGATGTTGGCACTGACGCTTGAGGGCTTGATGGGGCTGTTCAAGGATCGGGTACTTCCCTTCGATGTGGAGGCTGCGCGACACTATGCTGATTTGGCGGTCGTGGCTAAAGTTTCAGGGCGAGGGTTTCCCACGCCAGATGGTTATATTGCGGCCATTGCTGCGTCACGAGGATTTATTGTGGCATCACGCGATACCGCGCCTTATGAAGCGGCTAAAGTGACGGTGATGAACCCGTGGCAAGGCGTTTCTTAGGGTCAGGTTAGGTTAAGGTAAATTTACCTGTCTCCGCTTCGTTCTTTAATCGAGAACGTACGTCATCCCAACTTTCGCCAGCTTTGGCGTGTTTCTCTAAAAACTTCTTATCCTTGAGTAAGGTATTTAGGTCTTCTATGGGGTTTGGTTTGGCTTTTTTGGGTTTAGGCGTTACATCCTTGGGTTGCTTCTTTTGTTTTAGGCTAAAGGTAAAACCTGTGATGACTCGCCCTGCTTTGTGTTGTTCGTAGCTAACGGTGATGTCGGTGTGTTCGTTTATTTGAGATACTGCCAAATCAAGAACACGCTTTTTGAAGTCGCTCATGCGAAAAAGTTCATTATTAGAAAGCCCAAGTTGTTGTCTGAAATGGTCTAGTTCAAACATGGGCAATTTAGCGACTTCTCTCCATTGAATAAGGAGTTCATACAGTCGTACGGCATAAGCACTGGTAAGTGGCGCAGTTTGCTCTAAGTAATATCGGGTGAATTGTGATTCTAGTCGTGTAATTTCACTTACGACAGCTGGTGCTAAGATGATTTCTAGTTTGGCGGCATCATCAACATAAGCAACCTGAGATACCCATCGGCTTGTTATGCGCTTCTCTTTTTGAGTGTGTGCATCTAAGGTATAGAGTGTAAATTGCCTATCAAATAGGGTTCTTGAAGCCTCTTTTAATGCCCAATATGCCGCCTCAAGTGTGACATCAAATGTCTTCGCGTAGCGATTAGCCCAAATTATTAGAGGGGTATCCGTTGTAATTCCTGTTCCAGTCTCTCTGGCATCAACGACAGCCAGTTGCATAAGTCTAATCTCTACCAAACTTAAATTGCTGACGGCCTGTATAAGCTGATTACTTTTAACTACTAAATCACGATTAGTTTTCACGGCAACTCCTTTTTATTTAAAGCCATCTTACTTTATTGCGTTAAAAAGTCAATTATTAATTTGTCTTTAAATGCCAAAGGAAACGTCTTTTAATGCGGATTTTATTTTTGTCTTTAAATGCAAAGGAAACGTCTTTAAATGCCAAAGGAAACGTCTTTAAATGCCAAAGGAAACGTCTTTAAATGCGATTTCCCTCCTTATTGTATTTAAAAGCTATTAAAAGCTTTAAAAGCACAGCGTCAAAAAATTTCTGTGGATAAGTGATGGTTTTGCAAAAGCAAAAATAGGTAAAAAGCAAATGCTACGTCGCCCTATTGGGCGGCTATATTCCCCCCTCAATCCCCCCAGTGGGGGGACGGTCTGGCAGCGCAAGAACCAAACAGCACATCAACAAGATAATTTTTTAAAAGCAGTAATTAGGGGGCGAATCCCTTGTTGAGTTTTTTTGTAGGCTTTCTCGCCTCATAGAACAATCGCTGATACGAGAGTGTTTAGGTTTAATCGCCCCACTATGCTTTTAGCGTTCGTCGATTGAGACGATAATAAAAAAATAAACCCATTCGTATAACGTTGGTTCAAATCGTTTTTTGAGCTAGACCATTAAACCGAACGCTGTTTCTTAATGCGAAACACAAGAAATTTGGCAAAAAATACGATTTTTTGCCAAATTTAAGATAAAAAATAAAAATGAAATAATTAGTACGCGCTATAAATCAATTTAAACGCATTTTAAGGCGTATTAGAGGCGTTAAAAATAATTTTATATAGGTTGGTGTGGGTTTGGTGTTTTTAGGCTGTTTTGGCGCGTTTTTGATGGATTTGCGTTGTGGGGTAAAGGGGATAATAACTTTTCGTCTTGCAGGCGAAATTATTTGTGTTTTTATTTGTTGATTATTTGGTGCTGTTATTATATAAAAACGGTACTAAAAAGGTGTGTGAAGGGTATCATGATTATACTAATTGGAAGTCAAAAAGGGGGCTGTGGAAAATCCACCACTGCCGTTAATATTTGTGCGGAATTAGCAAGGTCTGGCCATGATGTTGTTTTGGTCGATGCCGATAGACAATGCACAGCAGCTAATTGGATTTCTGATCGTTTGTCTAAAACGCAAGTTGCCAAAGTTCACTGTGTTCAAAAATACGAAAATATTCGTGAAACGCTATTAGATCTAAATCAACGCTATGGTTTTGTGGTGGTTGATGCCGCTGGTAGGGACAGTCGAGAACTTCGTACAGGTATGACAGCCGCCCATGTGTTGTTGATTCCTTTTAGACCCTCTCAACCTGATTTAGATACCTTGCCAAAACTAAGAGAAATTATTTCTCAGGCTATGGATTTAAACCCTCAACTAAAAGTTTTTGGCTTGTTGACAATGGCTCCCACAAATCCTGTGATTAACGAGGAGGCGGAGGCAAGAGAGTATTTGCAAGACTACCCAGAAATCCATTTACTCAACACATTCGTGCGTGACCGTAAGGTGTATCGTGATGCGATGAGTGAGGGACTCGGCGTGGTTGAAATGGACAATCCAAAAGCAAAAAATGAAATTGAAGAATTAGTGAAAGAGATTATCTAATGCCAAAACGCAGAGAGCCAGCTTTGGCTATTAAAGAAGCACAAAACACCCCTACGCCAGCTCAAATCGAAGCCTTTGCCGCAGGAGCAGATGGCGAAGTGACAACACAAAATGCCATATTAGATAGCGATGCAAGTCGAGATTTTAAGGCGATTAGATTGCCATTTAACGAGTATGAATATCGTCAATTAGAGGAGGCTAGCCGCCGTACAGGGCGTAGTAAATTGAACTTTATTCGTTATGCAATGCTAAAAATGGCAGCCGAAACAAACGAAAATATATAGTATATAATTCATACCTTTTTAGTACCAAAAAGGTGCTATTTTTATACTTTAATAGTGCTTATTTGGTGCTGAAAAAATTTTAAAAAAGGACACTATGAACATCGTCGAATTAGAACGCACCTTATGGGCGACCGCCGATAAGCTCCGCGCCAACATGGACGCAGCCGAATACAAACACATTGTTCTTGGCCTTATCTTTTTAAAATATATCTCCGATACCTTTGCCGCTCGTCGTGCCGAATTAACGCGCCGTTTTGCCGATGTTAACGATGACTATTATCTCCCTGATGCCGACGAACAGCTTTTAGCCGAAGAATTAGAAGACCGCGATTATTACC
Organism: Candidatus Berkiella sp.; assembly: GCA_050247135.1. Lineage (GTDB taxonomy): Bacteria > Pseudomonadota > Gammaproteobacteria > Berkiellales > Berkiellaceae > Berkiella. Next base: position 13,683 of record JBFWUT010000048.1, on the reverse strand, counting down.
GCGAAGTAAACGCTTTTTGGGTGCATGAAGCCGCTCGTTGGGAAGCACTACGCGCTATGGCGAAACAACCTGATATTGGCAAACGTATTGATGACGCGTTGGCGTTAATCGAAAGTGAAAATCCTAAACTTAAAGGTATTTTAGATAAACGCTATGCTCGCGCTCAATTGCCCGATGGCAAATTAGGCGAGTTAGTCGATTTAGTGTCGATGATTGGTTTTGGTGTTGATGCCAGCCAAGCGCGTGATGTCTTAGGTCAAATTTACGAATACTTTTTAGGCCAGTTTGCCAGTGCCGAGGGCAAACGGGGTGGTCAGTTCTATACGCCAGCCAGTATTGTTAAAACCCTTGTTGCTGTTCTTGCGCCACATTCGGGCAAAGTGTATGACCCGTGTTGTGGTTCGGGCGGTATGTTTGTGCAGTCGGAAAAGTTTATTGAAGCTCACGGCGGCAAGTTGGGTGATGTTTCTATTTATGGTCAGGAGTCGAATCCGACCACATGGCGACTAGCCGCCATGAACCTTGCTATTCGAGGCATTGAATTTAATTTAGGCCGCGAACCTGCCGACACCTTTACTCGTAATCAACACGCAGACTTACGCGCTGATTTTATTTTAGCGAATCCACCGTTCAATATTAGCGATTGGTGGAGCGGTAGCTTGATGGGCGATCCGCGTTGGGAGTTTGGCGATCCACCACAGGGCAACGCTAACTTTGCATGGTTGCAGCACATGCTCTATCACCTCAAGCCAACAGGACGGGCAGGGATTGTCTTGGCCAATGGTTCGATGAGTTCGACGCAAAATAGCGAAGGACAAATTCGCCAAGCGATGATTGAGGCTGACGTAGTGGAAGTGATGGTGGCTTTGCCGAGTCAGTTATTTTTTAACACGCAAATTCCTGCTTGTTTGTGGTTTTTAGCTAAGCAAAAAACGGTGCGTAAAGGTCAAGTGTTGTTTATTGATGCCCGTAAATTGGGGCAGATGATTAGTCGTTCGCAATGTGAAATGTCCGATGCCGATATTGCCCGTATTGGCGATACCGTAGCCGCTTGGCGTGGTGAGGCAGGGGCGCAAGAGTACGCAGACATTGCAGGTTTTTGCCGTAGTGTGCCTTTGGCGGAGATTGCCGAGCATGGCCATGTGTTGACGGCTGGGCGTTATGTGGGTGCGGAGGAGGTGGAAGATGACGATGAAGTGTTTGCCGAGAAGATGCAAAAACTGACGGAGAAGTTAGCGGAGCAGATGGCGAAAGGGGCGGAGCTTGACCAAGTGATTAGGCAGAAGTTGGGAGGGCTTGGGTATGAGTTTTGATGTGATAGAAAACACTTTAGATTCAATCTGCCTATTAGTTGTGGACTGCCCACATTCAACGCCTGTTTGGACAGAAAGCGGAGTAGTTGTTTTAAGGAATCAAAACATAAAGAATGGAAGACTTGACTTAACGACACCCAGTTATACTGATGAAGAACACTACAAGTCTCGCACTAAAAGAGCAATTTTGACAGAAGGTGATATAGTAATTACACGCGAAGCACCAATGGGAGAAGTGTGTCAAATTCCTAAAGGATTGCGCTGTTGTTTAGGCCAGCGGCAAGTTTTGCTCCGTGCAAATCCTGAAAAAATTGACAGTCGCTTTTTGTTATTCGCTTTACAGTCACCATATTTACAGCGTCAAATTGGTTGGAATGAAGGCACAGGTTCAACAGTAAGTAATCTTCGTATTCCTGTATTAGAGGCTTTGAAAGTACCCACACCGCCTTTACAAGTACAAAAGGAAATAGCCTCAATCCTTTCAGCCTTAGATGACCGAATTTTTTTTCTCCGCGAAACCAACACCACCCTAGAAGCCATTGCCAAAACCTTATTTAAGTCATGGTTTGTGGATTTTGACCCCGTAAAAGCCAAAGCCGAAGACCGCCTACCCGAAGGCATGGATGAAGCCATCGCCGCGCTGTTTCCGAGTGAGTTTGAGGAGTCGGCGTTGGGGTTAATTCCGAAGGGGTGGAGGGTTGAGAAGTTGGGGGATATCGTACAACGGATTACTAAAGGCACTACACCAACAACATTAAAAAAACCGTTTGTGTCGTCAGGTATTAATTTTATAAAAGCTGAATCAATGACACAGGATGGCGATTTTATCCCTGATAAATTTGCCTTTATTGATAGTGATACGCACGAGCTATTGCGTCGATCTCAATTACAATCAGGGGATGTTTTAATTACTATCGCAGGGACAATTGGTAGGATGGCTATTATTACCGAAGAGTTTTTGCCAGCAAATACTAATCAAGCGGTTGCTATAATTCGTCCAATTTCTGAACATCTTCCCAGTGGGTTATTAAGTTTATTCTTACAGACAAGCGCATTGCGTGAAGTAATGGATGGGAAAATAGTTCAGGCGGTACAGGCTAATTTGAGTTTGACATCATTATCAGATTTGCAATTAGTGATACCGCCTAAGCAAACAGTTTCTATGTTATATCAAGTTGGAATTGCACATATTAATGATGTGAAAAAACATAACAGAAGTATGATTCGCACCCTCACCACCCTTCGCGACACCTTATTACCACGTCTAATCAGCGGCCAACTTCGCCTTAATCAAGCTCAAGATTTGGTAGATGAGGTAGCGGCATAAAAAATAAAGTTCGGAGAAGATAAGGGTGGTTTTAGTTTGCAAATTTGGTCAGCAAGTGGCTGACTTAATTACTAAGAATACAGCCATTTGTAAAAGTATAGGCTCACGCTTGAGGTGCTAGATATGATATATAAAGATTAATTCTTGATTGAAGTGGAAGGGCATGACGACACCCATATATCATATTACCCACCTAAAAAATCTTGCCAGTATTTTACAGCAAGGTTGTCTGTGGTCTGACTACCGTCGCATCCAGTTTGCATTTAGTAGTGAAAATATTGGCTATAGCCATATTAAAGAGCGGAGAATGAAGCATCCTGTTGTTGTCGCAGAAGGGCAAACTCTAGGTCACTACGTCCCTTTTAATTTTTGCCCTCGCTCTGTCATGCTATATGTAGTTTCAAGAGGGCATGATAATTATCAAGGTGGACAAACTGAGATTTTGCATCTGGTGAGTAGTGTCGAGATGGTAAGCCAGCATCAACGGCCTTATTTCTTTACCGATATTCATGCAGATTTGCATTATGCCCAACAATACACAGATCTACAAAAGCTGAATGATTTAAACTGGCGCGCTATTAGAACCAATAGCTGGGGCGGAGATGCAGATAAAAAATCAGCCAAACAAGCAGAGTTTTTGGTACATGATTTTTTGCCATGGACGACGATTGAAAGAATTATTGTTCACAACGAAGCAGTAGCGGAGCAAGTAAGAGCTACTCTTAGTACAGTAGAGCATCAACCGACAGTGGTTGTTAAGCCTGATTGGTATTATTAAAGAGATGAATAATGATTAACTATAAACAAGGAAACCTGCTGCATGAGGATGCTGAGGCGATTGTAAATACCGTCAATACTGTTGGCGTTATGGGCAAGGGAGTTGCTTTGCAGTTTAAAAAAGCTTATCCAGATAATTTCACGGTTTATAAGAAAGCATGTGATGATAAAACACTAACAACAGGTAAAGTTCTGGTCGTACCTACATTTTCGATGACTAACCCTCAGTATATTATTAATTTTCCTACCAAACAGCATTGGAAGGGTGATTCAAAAATAGAGTACATTGAACAGGGTTTAAAAAGCTTAGTTACTGAGGTTAAACGTTTAAATATTCAGTCTATTGCATTACCTCCTTTAGGCTGCGGTTTAGGTGGTTTGAATTGGAGTGAAGTTCTTCCTAAAATGAAAGATGCTTTTAATCAACTGCCGAATGTTAACTGGATTGTTTTTACCCCTCATAATGCCCCTGATGCAGAGGCTATGCCTGACCGAACTAATAAGCCAAAGATGACGATTGGCCGAGCGGCGTTGTTAGGTCTTATAGACCGTTATTTAGTGCCTACTTTTGATTATCCAGTGTCATTATTGGAAGTGCAAAAATTAGTTTACTTTCTGACCGCAAGTGGAGAAAAGCTAACTAATTTGAAGTTTCAAAAACATCATTATGGCCCTTATGCTGACGTGTTGCGTCATGTACTATCAAAGATGGAAGGACACTATATTATGGGTTACGGTGATGGTTCAAATAAACCCGAAGTGCCAATCACTCTATTACCAGAAGCAGCAAAGGAAGCAGAGAGCTTTCTTGTAGAGTACCCAGCTACGCTAGCTAAATTTAACCATGTGGCTGAGTTGATTGAAGGTTTTGAAACACCTCATGGCATGGAGTTGTTATCAACAGTGCATTGGGTAGTGATGGAGGAAAATAAATTAGCCAAGGAAGATGTTAGTTTGGCGATAGCGGCTATACGCGCTTGGAACCCACGCAAGGCTAGTCGTATGAGTCCAGAGCAAATCACAAGTGCATGGGGCGTATTAAAGTCTAAGGGTTGGTTTGATAAGCATGCTCAGACGTAACGGATTTGACACTAAATTCGAGTAAAGGAATGCTATGACCGAAGACCAACTTGAACAAGAAACCCTAGTCTGGTTGGCCGAACTTGGTTATAAGGTTGTCAATGGGTTAGACATCGCACCTGATGGCAGCAGCCCAGAGCGTAGCAATTTTCAGCAAGTGGTGTTAATCGAACGTCTGCGCCAAGCCATTGCTAAACTCAATCCCAACATCCCAGCCACAGCTCGTGAGCAAGCCCTCAACCAAGTTTTAAACCTAGACACACCAATACAATTGGTCGCTAATCGGCGTTTTCATGGTTTATTGGTGAATGGTGTTCCTGTTGAATATCAAAAAGACGGTGAAACACGCGGCGATTATGTGCGTTTGGTGGACTTTGAAAACAAACATAATGATTGGTTAGCCGTTAATCAATTCTCGATTAAAGGCGCAAAGCACACACGCCGACCTGACATTATTCTGTTTTTGAATGGCTTGCCTTTAGTCGTCATTGAGTTAAAAAATCCCACCGATGAAAAGGCCGATATTTGGAAAGCCTACGACCAACTACAAACTTACAAAGAACAAATCAGCGACTTATTCCAATACAACGAAATTTTAGTCATTAGTGACGGCACCGAAGCCAAAATGGGTTCATTGTCCAGTAATGGCGAACGCTTTATGGCATGGCGCACCATTGACGGTGAAGCCTTAGACCCATTGGGTCAATTTAACGAATTGGAAACCCTGACACGCGGCATTCTTGCCCCTCAAATGCTACTGGATTATTTACGCTTTTTTATTCTCTATGAAGATGACGGCCAACTGATTAAAAAGATTGCTGGCTATCACCAATTTCACGCGGTACGTTCGGCCATTGTTCAAGTCGTTCAAGCCTCTCGACCCGAAGGCAATCAAAAGGGCGGTGTGGTTTGGCATACCCAAGGCAGTGGTAAAAGCATCACCATGACCTGTTTTGCGGCGCGTGTTATGCGTGAGTCAGCAATGGAAAACCCGACGATTGTGGTGATAACCGACCGCAACGACTTAGATGGTCAATTGTTTGGTGTGTTCTCATTAGCTCAAGACCTACTACGCGAACAACCCGTACAAGCGGATACACGCCAAGACTTGCGCGATAAGTTGTCACTACGTCCTGCGGGTGGAATAGTCTTTGCTACGATTCAAAAATTTACCCTTGCCGATGACGAAAACAAATTTCCTGTGTTGTCCGACCGTCACAATATTGTGGTGATTGCTGACGAAGCGCATCGTACCCAATATGGCTTTAATGCCACGCTCAAAAGCAAAGCAGGGCAAGAACGCTATCAAGTCGGTTATGCCCAACATCTACGCGATGCCTTACCTCATGCCACCTTTGTTGCCTTTACAGGAACGCCTGTCTCTAGCGAAGACCGCGACACTCGCGCCGTGTTTGGTGATTACATTCATATTTATGATATGCAGCAAGCCAAAGAAGATGGCGCAACAGTGGCTATCTATTACGAATCACGCTTAGCTAAATTAGGGCTAAAAGAAAGTGAATTGCCGCATATCGACGAAGAAGTCGACGAATTAGCCGAAGATGAAGAAGAAAACGAACAATCTCGATTAAAAAGCCGTTGGGCTGCGTTAGAGGGGGTGGTGGGTGCTGCACCGCGTATTACTCAAGTTGCCGCCGATTTAGTGACGCATTTTGAAGAACGCAACCAAGCACAACAAGGTAAGGCGATGATTGTCGCCATGAGCCGTGAAATCTGCGTTCACTTATACGATGCCATTATTAAACTACGCCCTGATTGGCACAATGACGACCCAGAGCAAGGCGCAATCAAAATTGTGATGACAGGCAGTGCCAGCGACAAAGCTTTATTACGTCCGCATATTTACTCACACTACGTTAAAAAACGCCTAGAGAAACGCTTCAAAGACCCTAAAGACCCCCTACAAATCGTTATTGTGCGTGATATGTGGCTCACAGGGTTTGACGCGCCGTGTGTTCATACCTTGTATGTTGATAAGCCGATGAAAGGCCACAACCTCATGCAAGCCATTGCCCGTGTTAATCGCGTGTTTAAAGATAAGCAGGGCGGTCTAGTGGTGGATTACATCGGCATTGCCAATGAACTCAAGGCCGCTATTAAGGAATACACCAACAGCAAAGGCAGAGGCCGACCCACCGTAGATGCCCACGAAGCCTACGCGGTATTAGCCGAAAAGCTCGATGTACTGCATGGCATGGTGCATGGTTTTGACTACAGTGGCTTTTTGACAGGTGGCCATAAATTACTGGCACAAACCGCTAACTTTGTTTTAGGGCTAAAGGACGGCAAAAAACGCTTTGCCGATACCACCTTAGCCATGAGTAAAGCCTTTACCTTGTGCTGTACGCTAGATGAAGCCAAAGCAGTCCGCGAAGAAGTCGCTTTTTTTCAGGCAGTAAAAGTATTACTCACTAAGCGCGAGTTGAGCCAAAAGAAACTCAACAACGAAGAGCGCGAACTGGCGATTCGGCAAATTATTGGTCAAGCCATTGTCTCCGAAGATGTGGTCGATATTTTTGATGCCGTTGGTTTAGAAAAGCCCAATATTGGTTTATTGGATGAAGCCTTTTTAGATGAAATACGCCACTTGCCAGAGCGTAACTTGGCTGTGGAGTTATTAGAACGCTTGCTGGAAGGCGAAATTAAAAGTCGTTTTAAAACCAACGTATCCCAAGAAAAGAAGTTTTCTGACTTGCTGACCAATGTGATTAAACGCTATCAAAACCGCTCAATAGAAACGGCACAAGTGATTGAAGAACTGATCGACATGGCCAAGAAGTTTCAAGCAGCGGCCAGTCGTGGTGAAGCACTAGGGCTAAATGATGATGAATTAGCTTTTTATGATGCGCTTGCCAATAACGAAGCCTCGGTACGTGAGCTTGGGGATGATATTTTACGTGCCATCGCTTTTGAACTGACCGAAAGCCTTCGGAAGAATATTAGTGTCGATTGGGAAAAACGCGACAGTGTACGCGCCAAGTTAAGGCTATTGGTTAAGCGCATTTTACGCAAATATAAATATCCACCTGACCAGCAGGAAGAGGCGATTAACTTGGTGCTGCAACAGGCGGAGAGTTTGTCGGCGGAGTGGGTAGGGTGATTTAGGTTGGATGCTGTCCTGAGCTGTTTCAAATGCAAGTCGCTACAACTAGGGATTTGGGGAGTGTCATAGATGGTCAACTCTGCACACTGGTATAGTATTTAATATAACCAGTGCTACTTTTGGTTGCTCTAAATTTACGCGCCATAGCTTTAAAGTCAGAGTTTACTTGTGCCAATGAACTCATGCGCCCTGCTATTCTATTATATAAAACATCATTACGGTTTTTACTATCAGATAGCCATAGCTCTAAATCTAGGCGTAGAGATTTTTGATTTTTATTAGTTGGCGAAGCAGTAAAGTCTTTAATAGCTACTCCTGTAATAATTTTAATACTGTGCTTTTTATATATCCTTGTTTTTTTCGGATGTATGGTATGATTATATTTTTTTGCGATTTGTTCTATTTTCTGTACGAAACTATTATGTAATTTAATTCCAGAAAACGTTAAGTCGTCAACATATATAGTCATTTTTAAGTCATGGGCATGTGCAGTTTCTAACATCTCTATGAACATTTTTCTATTTGCGTAATAAGCCAAAGGCATACTAACTCTGCTACCTGTTGGAATATGGCCTTCAAATGTTAGTACATGAGATAAAATATCTGCTACATCTACAGAACAAAGCATTATATTACTAAAAAAATCAAATACGTGGCTACGTAGTGTTGAGGAAAAAAAAGAACTTATATCCATAGTTATGACGTTATCAGCCCCTAAATGCTCTTTAGCATTAGAAATATATGAGCGGTTTTTAACTCCTGAATGCAAATGCTCTGGTGGGGCTATGCGGTATAAAAGGTCGGCTACTCGCGTATGTATTGCATCAAGTGAAGGCTTAGGGGTTTGAATGGCTCTACTTTTTTCGTTTTTAGTTATTGCAAAGCAATTATAGTTAGAGTTATCAACTAGTGGCTTTAGATCTGTTAACTCGGTATTCAATAAACTTGCTAGTTTTTTTTTACTGGATAGTTTATAGAAGGGCGAGTCATGTAGCATGTATGATTTCGAGGTCTTTTCCAATTTATGATTGCATTTTTTTTGCTTCATCTCTTAGTGCAACCCATTCCATTATTTTTAAGATTTTATCTGCGGCCATACTTCTGAATTTTTCAGGTAAAGAGTCATCTTTATCTATACTCTCTGAAAAAAATACTAATGATGAAACAGGGATATCAAAAATTTCAGAGTATTTCTCTAATAAGCTAAAAGCTACTGATTTGTTTCCTGATTCAATTTCACTAAGATAAGACTTAGAAATATCTAGCTCTTTAGCTAGATCGGCTTGTGTTCTATTGTGAAACAACCGTATTGTCTTTAACGCTCGATGAATCATATGTGCCTTCTGGTAAAAAACTGAGGAACCGCCTAAGAGTCTTCACCGTCCCCATGCAATAAGCTTAGAATTTTCCAAACAAACATCGCAATTTTGATGAGTGTTTTAACGATTTTCCAAGATATTGGTCTGCTTGGTTTTGGTTCTGAACCCTTAAGCGTCTGCCAAATGACACTGATAATACTTAACATAAACTGCCCCTTGAATTACTGATGTTCGAAATTGAATATCAGCTTCGCCGTATTCACGGGGCTGGGGTGTTTGGCAGTAAGTCCTTGTTTTGTCGTACGGCATCGCCGCCGTACGACCATGAGCAAAATGAATAAACGTATAACAACTAAGCGTAAATCACATCGCGCCCTGATGGGTTAGAGAGTCAGTTAAACTCCCCACGAGTGCGTAAGCACTCAGTTATTTGGCGAGAAATCCCCGTATCAAATGTCTGTGGCTATTATATGGCCGATATTCGCCTTTTGCAATCCATGTTCACAAATAGCGAATATAAGTACATCTCCCATCATTGGCTTTAGCTAGTGGGGTTGTAAGCTCGAAAGCGTGAAGTCTTTAACTTTTTGTATTTTGTTTGATCATAGATTAAATGGATTGAGTATTTAAAATGTATTAAGAATAGAATCGTTTAAGTCACATTTTCTAGATCAAGGGCAATGTGACTGTTTTTTTGTGATTTATGTCAATAAATGTAAAATAAAATGGGCCGCAATTTGCGACCCATTTTATTTACCTATGATGTTGAACTATATTTTTTGTGTTTTTATCTTCGACTGGCGTTGTATTTTTATATTTTGTGTTTTCTAAATGATTAAATATCATTATCAATATAATTAAAATTATTGGTAAGTCTTTTATTTTTAAAATAAATTTAATTTTTTTTGTGGCCATATTTGGTTCCTGCTTGGTTTGTTAAGTGTCGTTGCCGACGTTGTTTTAAACTTGTTGTTCATTAAAAATGTACCTGTTAAGTTTTTGGATTTAGTGGCTCAGAAGACAAAATGTGCTTCCGAGGAGGGTGATTATAGCATAATTTACGTATCATACAAGATTTTTTTTTGTGTTATATTAGTGTTGTTTTAATGTAATTTAAAATTGCTCTGAAAATAAGCAGTTTTTGCTGGGGTTGGTGTTTGTTAAGTATGTGTTTGGTTGATTGATATGCCTAAGTGTAGTGGCTTGCATTTGAAAACGTTCAGGCCTTAGCCATTTCAAATGCAAGCCACTACACATATCCCTTGAAATTACTACTCCCTCCGAAAAAACTAATTTCAAAGTTTCTTGAATATTAACAGCACTGAGTGAAGATGCCTTGAAATTATAAAAATCAGCTCATGTAAGATGCCATTTCCAATAACCCCAATCACACGGAATAAAGAGAAATGGCAAATAAACTAAACAGCTATGCTGGTATTTATACAGCTGGCAACAATCATTATCACGGTGTCAAATCCATCGAAGAGTACGGCGCATTGGCTCATGCTCACAGACTCGCACAAATTTTGCTTCGCGAGGGGAAGGTAGCCAGTGAAGAGGAAGCACTTTCTTTGTCGAACTTTGAGGTGCAGCGTTTGCGCTGGAACCTAGAGGGCTTTCAGGGTAATCGATTGGCTCGTGACGAAATGCGCCGTGAATGTGAGCTGAAACACAATCAGAGAGAGAGTTACACTTAATTACACAAGCCTTGGTCAGGTATTGCTGATCAATTCAAGGAGCTTAATTATGCCTCGTCCGCGAACCCCTTATGATACGAATGAACTTGAGATCGTCAAAAATAATCTTTCTGGCATCCTTACACGAGAGCCTAAAGATATAACAAACTGGATTCGTAAAGATTGTCCACATGAAGTGAGAAAATTGGCTGAGGTGTTTAAGCTTGCTGCTTCGGAGCTGCACCATAAGTGGCAGGCTGCTGTTTTGGCACAGATACCTGTTTCGGCTGTGCTTGAAGAACCTGACGATGTGTTTTACATCAAGCCGAGCAGTACTGCATCAATGCGCTACCTATCTCGTGAGCCATTGAGTGATGACTATGAACTACAACAAGTGCATACCCGCCAAATATTGCTAGAGAGCTTGTTGGAGCATATGTCACCACTATGCCAAAGACACTACGGTCCAATGTTACGTTGGGTTGCTTATAATAAACATGGGAATGCAGCAATTGAACTCTATCCACAAAGCTCGGATACCGCCTTTGGATACAATCTTAGCATCCTAGAGGAACTGCAGATCAAACAATTGAACCAATATGTAGCAAATTGGCGCGCTGAAATCAATTGGCCTGAGAGTGAGAGTACACCATTTGAAGTAACTCGAGAATGCTCTCTAGCTGCACTGAATCATTTGCGTGGTGTAGTAGCTCGATGGTATCAAGAAGGTGAAAGTATGGATCACCTTCCTGAAAGTATGTTAGCGAGAGTTAGTGCTAACCTTTCAGTTAACCGTGCGCTGTTGGAACTTGCTGCTATGGATGCGTGTGGGATGGAGTCGGCGTTCATGAGCGAGAAAATTCTATATGAACTAAACCTTCATGGCGTTGTAGAGGTTCTGCCAATCATTAATGACTGTAGTCCCAAGGAATGCGATAACCTACTGCGTAAAGTATTCACATCTTGGTTGGGTTATGGTGGTTCGATGCTGCAGCAGGATACACTTTTAGAGCGACCTATGAGTCAATCAGACATTGATACGGTAGTTCTATGGAGTCTGTTACTCCAAGAAACATACATAAAAGACCAAAGCACCATTGTTGGAGGTGAAGCTGCCTATAGAACACATGGAAGTACCTGTAATCGATTTATTTTTGCGATTGTGATGGTAGGGGCATTCTATTGTAAAACTAGAGTAGCTCATGAATTCTCTGGCCACAGTAATTCAACCTATGCGGTGTTTCCTGATCGAGGTGACGCAATTAGATGCAACGGTCAGCAACCACCAGCGCATGCAGCTCGTATTCTCATACAAGCATATAGCCAAATATTCTATGCCAACTCTGGATGGGAGCTTCGCGCTGAACGTGTGAGTGAATACGCAAAGTTAGCCCACATTAAGCGAACTCACTCGCAAACTCTACTATATTTTGCTGTTAAGAATCGCACATCCAGAGAACTGTTAATGCTGCACAAAAAACTAGAGTATTGTCGTGGGTGAATTCGAGACAGTCTCGAGTGTGATGACAATGATATGGCGGAGACATCAAACTTGGTAAATTTAAACAGATGACATAAAAAGAAGGAGGAAGGCGATTCAGGAATAGGCGTTTTAAGCATGTTAATTTGAGGGGGTTAGAAGGCTGTAAAACACTATATTTAACATAATGTGTGTTATGCGAGGTAATAGTTGGGCGAAAAATGAGCAGGGTGGGAGGGGGTTTTTAGGCCGAAATAGACCAGAAAACAAAGAAGCTTTTTAACCTCGCCGCTACGTCAAACTGAACGACAGACGAATGAACTTTATGTCTCAATTAGCCATTTTGTGAAAAATTCATGATTTATAGTGAATGTCTCTTGAGAAATTGTAATGTTGTATATCCACTCCGATAAAGTTAATGTAATGAAGATTTCATCAAAAGGTAAGCTACTATCTTTGGTTATTTGCAAACTATTAATAAGTCCAAATCCTTGAGTAATGCGAGTGTTACCCGTATTTATAGTCGTTGTGATTTGTGTGCCGCATAATCTAGCTAGCGACAGTGTAAGTGTTTCGTAATTTAACTCAGAATCGTTGTCGTCTATTTCTTTTAAAAAGTCGGCTGCTTTAAAACGAATTTTTTTGGAGTGCGTATCCCCTCTGTTTATTGCAACCATGATTTGAATAATTGCAAATATTAGAAGCTTTTTATCGAATGCTGTTGCTCTTCCGTAGTAACTGGGCGCGACCTCAATCTTGCTTTTACCATCGTCACTTGCCCATGTCCAAATTTGTTTATGTTTTGGTGTTGATAAACTAGGTGTTGAAGCCTTGATTTTCTTCTTGTTCACCTTTTTAGACTCAGTTTCCTTTACGTCAATCATTACAGTTTGAGGATCGCAGATAACGGGCGCATAAGGTTCATCCCAATCTTCTTGACTGATAGACACTGGTTTTTTAGTCATGTTGTTGCACCTTTTTTAGACGATTACGAGCGAGCTAACGCTAATTTGTCATCAGGATATTTTTTTTGAGGTGTTGCCAAAGCCACACTTAAATAATAAGTGGGTAGAAATGGAAAGCTCTTCAAATAAAAGGCTTTAAGTGATTAGAGCAAGACGAATTGGTATTTCCAAAGCCACACATAACGCAGTGGGAGGCGACGATTTTAGTGAGATTATCGTAAAGTAATTAAGACGATACCACAATATTTTGGTGAATTTAAACAAACGACAGAAAAGTAGCGTAGGATTTTACGCAATGCCAACTGCACCAAGGCTTACCCTTTGTTTTCGACTTCCCATTTTTATATCGTATCCAAGATGGCACTTTTTACACGGACGTGGTAACTAGCCCAAAATTGATACTGCCCACGACTACAACTCCTCAGTCTTAAACTCGCTATAGCCTTCATAGTAATAGCTCACATCAATGCCCTTCATAAACAGCGCACGGTCATCAATTTTATCCGTCAAAGCTTGTTTTAATAACACTTTAATTTCAACATCTTTTACGACACTACGCTCCATCGCCGACAAATACTCATCTTTATCAACCAAATTCCAATCCACCACCTGCTTAATTTCT
>JBFWUT010000047.1:0-18346 GCA_050247135.1 Candidatus Berkiella sp. | reverse complement strand
GATCTTGCTTGGTTTTGTTGGTGCGCTTCATATAATTTGACATCAAAAGGTTGCAGAAAGTGGGGGGCGCTAATTAAAATAGGCGTTAGTTTTGGAAAAAAACGATGCTCTGCAGCCAATGCCTCATAGATGGCAAGCTCAGAATCATCACTGGGCAATGCTAAGGCGCCAGCTAAATCTAAACCAGCCAGCAAAACGTTCAAAATCATGGACCCTGCTGACTCTTCAGTCATCCCATAAACGCGCTGACCCGCTAAGGCTTTACTAGCCATATGAATATAATTATGGATAACTCTCGCACTTTCTTCATGACCAATAATGCATAATTGACCGATAAAGCTTAAAAATACCGAGCGCACTGTTTCTTCATTCAATTTTAAAAGTGGAGGTACCCCGTCAGCACTTTTAGTTAAGTCTTCCCTTGCAAAGATTGTCTGGATTTTTCGCAATTGATGCAATAGCGTGTGCCAAGCTGCATTGACTTGTAATGAAGATCTTTCAAGAATTTGGCCATTTTGGATGAGATACTTATAGAAAGAAGCCCATACTAAACTATCAATAGGATTTACTTTTCGTGGAGGCTCTTCAAACATAACCTCAGCTAGCATTGGCTCTTTTTCTTTTTCCTTTTTGCCCTTTTTAAGTTCGGAATCGCTTGCAATAGGTATCATGAGCTGCTTTTTTTGTTCAACTCTATCGTGCTTGTTATAAAGATCTATTGCCGCCTTTAAAGCTGGAGTATTTTTAGCCGGATCATGATGCCATTTCATTTCGCCAACAATAGCTTTAAGCGCTGTCAAAGCAGTATCATCACCTGGTTCTCTAAAAAGACCTGGGCGTTCATAAGGTATAAAACTATCGACTAATTCAAGTAATTTGCGGATGACTCTTAAACTATATAAATGTAAATTATGCACGGGAAATTCCTGACATACACTGATTTTTATAGGTGCAAAAGAGTAATGCTAAAGTGCTGCCAAAATCAAGCACCTTAAGATCTGTTATAACTTCCAGGGAAAAATTGATTTATTTATCGTGACTACTCGGCCACGGACTAAAAGGAAATGGCTTTTTGGCTGAGTTATAAGTTACGTATTGGATCATATCATGGTAATAATAACCGAGTGACTGACCAAATGTAAGCAAGTGTTTATTAGATTTATTCATAAAAAGATTCGTGACAAACTGGAATATCCCAACAAAAAACAGTAAAAAAACGACCATATAGAGAATAAAGAAAAACAAGACTAGGTAGAGTCCCCGTATCCAGTGATCTTTAGATTTAACGCTGTTCTTTACGTTTTCCGGTAAGAAATCCATATGCTATTAAACTCTATATAATGAATGTAATTAAAAGTATAGATGATCAAAGCCCCGATATAGGGCTGATTCCTTTTACAGCGCTTTTGCAGCCTCTAAAACCGCCTGTGCGTGGCCCTTAACTTTAACCTTTCGCCATACTTGACGGATAACTCCCTTTTCATCAATTAAAAAAGTACTTCGCTCAATTCCAAAAACTAATCGGGCAAACATATTTTTTTCAATAATTACACCAAAAGCGTTACAGACAACTTCGTCTTTATCGGTAATTAAGGGAAAAGGCAAACTGAATTTACTACAAAATTTTTCATGCGATCCCAAAGAATCGCGTGAAACACCAATAATTTGCGTATTGGCTTTTAGAAAGTCTCGATTTAAATCCCTAAAATCTTTACTCTCCATGGTACAACCTGGCGTATTATCTTTGGGATAAAAATACAAAACGATCTTGCGGCCCAAAAGGGCCGCAAAGGAAGTCATCGTTTCATCAGTTGATTGAAATTCAAGGGATGGGATTTTATCCCCAACCGTAATTTTAGACATTATTAACCTTCTTTTTTATCTTCCACTTTCACAACAGCAGGCAATTTCCAGGTACCTTTTATAATCGACTCTTCCGGCCAATAGAATCGCAACATCAGGATAAACTCACCTTCAGGAGCTGGCAGCCAATTAGACTCTTTATCTTTGCCAGGTGATTCATGTTGTAAGTATAAATCGATTGAACCATCTTCATTCTTTTTAAGATCATTACGTTGGCTAAGAGTATAACGGTTTAACTCATTCTCAGTGAAAAAGAATTTATCATTGTACATTGTAAGAGACCAAAATCCTTTAACCGGTGGCAAACCTCCTTTATTAAAATGCATAACGTAGCTGTTTTTACCGTTTAGTTTCTCACCTTTGCTATCCACTTCCGCTGTAGGATACATCGCATCTTGAGGACGGTTTGCGCCAAGTCCTATCGCTGTAATAAAAGCACGTTGTAAATAATTTGTACCATATTGACCTGTTTTAGTGGTGTATTCCCACCCATTCTTATCAACACCCGCTTGCTTGAAATGGGCTGTGATCTGTTCTTGAGCAACTTTTACAGACTTTTCTAATCCATCACTTACGGCTTTATCCATTTTACTGAGATCATATTCTTCGCCTGGTTTAATACCTAATTTAGCCATTTTAGCAACCATAGCGGCATCTTGCTTTGTGGGCGGGTTGTTCTTCATGAGTAAAGCTAAACGGCTAAAATATTCCTTAGCTGATAAATTATTAACTTGTTCCCGAACCGGTGTTTTCATATCAAGACTACTGTCCACTTGGCCTTCAGGCGGCGTATATTCTTTGCCAAAATAACTTAAGGGAGTGAGTTTATATTGATCTTGGATCTGATGCACCGCACTATAGTCTTCTGGTGTACCTGTGCAATACGTTCTACCAAGGATCCACACAATATTAGTAGACGATTTATATTCTTTGACATTTTTTGGCAAAGTGCCCTTCCAATGTGGACCCACAATGGCAAAATCTTGGGCTTTAGTACCAGTGGTACGAGTACCCGGATCAGCAAACACATCCGTCCAGCTACTTAACATAGGCATTAAATAATAACGACCATTCATCTCTGGTACATGAAGAATATAAGGTTCTTGACCGACATCAATCCAAGCTGAGGAATATAGCGTGTCTGCATTAGGCGCTGTCACATCTTTAAATGCGGGTGTGGGATATTCCCGTGCATTCACAAATTGTCCCATAGGTGCCTTCAATCCCTCGGCGGATTTCACATTAGTCATGACTTTACGTGTTAAGTCCGTTGTTACTAGTGGATATCCATAGATGTAGACCTCAGTACCTAGCTTTAATGCCTGATCTTGCGTCAAGGCTTTGGGTGCCGCACCTAGGGGAGCAGCAAAAGAAAGTGCTAGTAAACCTATATTTAGTTTCTTCATGATTTTATCCTTAATTATCAATGAAATCATTTAAACGCCGGTCTAAGTGCTAAATGAGCTGCTTTATGACCATTATCTGTTATTCCCCAAGCAAGGTAGATTGGTCCAATAATTGTATCAGCAGCAGCAAATAGACTACCAGAACCTATCCAGCGATCGTCAACCAAATTGGTATTCTTCCAAACTTTACCCATTTCAGCCGATGCCCCTAAATATATTAGGGCTGGCCGATTTGGAATGATCTCGACTCGCTTTAGTTCATAAAAATAAACTGCAGAAGCCAACGCGGAATTATCGCCTAATAGCTCATTAGTTGATAAACCCGTCAACTCAAAAAGACCACCTAAACTATATTTATTGGGAAAGTTGGGAGTGTTACCAATAGTTCCATTATACATCGCTGCTAAAGCTAAGGCATGCTTTCCTTTACTGACTGCCGCAAGATTTCTAACCGTCACTTGCGAAAAGTGACTCTCACCACTATAAGCTGGGTCAAAGTTTGAAAAAACAATGCGACCTTTCACACCTTTTTCTGGAAAGTAGAGATTATTCAACGTATCCCACTCTAAGATGACGCCCAATTCGCCACTGTTAACATATTGATTTTCAATAATCCAAGGCCCTGTTTCTTGCTTTACATCGTCATATTCATACTGCCAAAAGCCGCTTAAACGTCCCCAATGACCAAACGTTTTTCCCAGTGCTAAATTAACCTGCGCCATTGTGGTAACCAAATCAGCGATGGCATCAAAGTTGTAATAGAAAATTGTTGGGGTACGTTGAATTGAAATCGAAGGATTCACAAACCATGATAGATCTTTAGAAAGCGGCTGATAAAACTCTGCTAACAATCCTTCCCCTTGACCTATTTGTCCAAGAAGCCGCCACTCTCCCAAATAACTATTTGCCCGTGGATTGGTGATCCCTAATACCAAACCAAAGGTATTCGTCATATTGAAATCGGTATCCAATAGTAAGCTGGCTTGAAAGTAGATTGGGTTATCTTGGTCAATCTGTGGTTCTATGACCAGCACTTTTTCATTGCGGATATCTTGAATACCATAGTTAATCCGATCAAATATCGACAAACCATACAAGACTTCTATCTGATCTGTTATTTCATCTGCGGTTACTGTGGGTCTATCAAAATTGGCATAATCAAGATACGTATCATCTTCCATGACAACTGCATTTTTGATGCCAACAGCATCAAAAGTGACGCATGAACTAACGGCAGGAACAGCACATTTATTTTTGGTTGCTAAAGGCCTTAAGCGCTCTGACAACATAAAAGTCGCAATACGGCCAGGTTCAATTGCCTTTGCAAATTTTTCAAAATCTGATGTATCAATTTTTTTTATTTGCGGCTCAATAAGAATATCGGATGGTGTGAGCAATGATTTGCTCACTTTCTCATTGCGATAGGTCAGAATATTTGAGAGTTGATCAATCACGCCAGCTAGATCGACAATTTGATCTTTAGTCGCCAAAGGAGTGCTCACGTCAACAACGATGAGGATATCAGCCCCCATCTTTTTGGCAACTTCAATCGGCACGTTAGCACTCACACCACCATCAACTAACAAATAACCATTTCTGTCGATGGGTGAAATAATCCCTGGGACTGCCATGCTTGCCAGCAATGATAAAGCCATATCACCATGGTCCAGCACAATAGGTTCCCCAGTGACAAGATTGGTCGCAACTGCCTTAAATGGGATTGTTAGTTGATTAAAATCTGTTAAGGGTTGTCTTGGAAGGAGATAGGCATTGAATAATTCGTATAACGTCTGCCCTGTAATGATCCCATAGGGGATATGAATTTGACCATTCGAATAACTAATAAAGTTTTTAATAACGAAGATATCAGTGTCTAGTTTACGCCGGTAGTATAAGTCTGTTCGTTTAATGTTATAACTAAAAATCTCATCCCATTTGAGTTTAGAGAAATCGTGCTTAAGTTGTTCAATCGGCACACCAGAGGCATAGAGTCCCCCAATCACAGCCCCCATGCTTGTACCAATGATAAAATCAATGGGTACATTCATCTCTTCCAGTGCCTCAATTGCACCGATGTGTGCAGCCCCTCTTGCGCCACCGCCACTTAAGACTAACCCGATTTTGGGACGATGGTTAGCTTCTTCATATGCACTTGCAGCATTAGTTAGTATGAATAATAAAAAAATCCATTTTTTCATTCGAGCAAGTTCTCAATTGAGCCTTAGTATTCTATCGATTTTATAATTTACCATAAGAGCAACAGAACACTAAGACTTGAGAGGCTGAATATTAGGGTTTAATAAATTAATTTTGAGGTAATCTTCAATTGATATACTTAAATCAATCTGATTGCTCGGATGCGTGATTGAGTTACAAGTGATAATATTTGTAGCACCTGCGGCTTTGAGCTGTTCATATGCATCGTCAGCAAATAATGCATGAACGCCAATACAGCTATTTTCTTTAAAATCGTTATTATGTAAATAACGCAAAATCTTAAGCATGGTATGTCCGGTTGAAATCACATCATCAATGATAACTGGATGAAAACCTGCAAAAGAAGCTAAAGAAGGGCTACTAATCTCAACATGCTTATCACCATGGCGAACTTTATCAAAAACAACAAAAGGTGCATCCATTAGCTTCGCAATTCGACTTATCCACTGCTCGCTTTCTCTATCTGGACCTATCAACAACGGTTTGGCAATATGGTCTTTTAACCAGGCACAAATCGGCAAATAAGGATGTAATGCAGTAGCAGGGATAGAATAAATATCTGTTAAATCGTGCCAACGATGTAAGTGCGGCTCAATCGTTAATAACGAATCAAAATACTGAGAAATTATCTTAGCAAAATAGCGCGATGTGATTCCTTCATTAGCATGAAACTGCATATCTTGGCGCATATAGGGAAGATATGGCACAAATAGATGCACTTTTTTAGCACCTAATTGGCGAGCTGTTTCAGCAGTTATAATAAGTGGAAACAACTTAGGGTTGGGATCAACCAAATTAGCAATTAACAGTATTTCATGTCCATCAATAGCCGTATTTAACCTAACGATAGATTCGCCATCTGGAAAATAATGAATTTGACAATCGCCCTCAACAAAACCAAATGATTGAATTATGCTTTCATTAAACTGAGAACAACCATATAAATTAAAAAGCGTTCTGTTCATTGATGCTCTCGTATTTCATAAATAGGCTTTTCACTTTTAAGGTAAGATACAGCATAACTTAGCTCGCCTTTTGACTCTGCGTGAATAGTAAATAATGGTTCACCTTTTTCAATCCGTGCATGTAACGCAGTCTGCAAATAAAGGCCGGCTGTTTTAGCCTGAGGTGCACCTGCTAATTTGGCAATTTTAGCAAGTCTTCTATTATCAATATAATCAACATAACCATGTGATTTAGCTGCCACAACATGTGTATAAGGCGCTTTACCTGGCAATGTCATCCCCCCCTGCGCTTTACAAATGGCTTCAAATTTCTTTAAGGCTCGTCCTGAATCTAGTATTTCATTAGCCATCTGTAAGCCCTTTCCTTTGGGGACTTTTTTAGAAAACTCCAATATTTCACTTGCCAATAGCAATGCTCTAGAACGTAGATCAGCGGGTGCCTCTTTATCGCAAGTCAACACAGAAAGTACCTCAGCAGCTTCAAGCGCAGGACCGACGCCCCTTCCAACAGGCTGACTACCGTCTGTAAAAATGACTTTAACTTCAACGCCCAGTTGAAGGCCTATAATTTGCAAATAATTCCTTAATGCCTCTGCCTTTTGCACTGAACGAATTTTGGCACTAGGTCCAACTGGAACATCAATCACAATATGATTAGATCCTGCTGCAACTTTTTTTGACAATATTGATGCTACCATTTGCCCTTCAGTGTCTAAATCCATACCACGTTCAATATGAATTAAGGTATCATCAGCCGGACTCAAAAACACAGAACCACCCCAAATAATACAACCATTCTCTTGTTCAACGACTTTGCGCATCTTTTGTAAATTGAGATTGACTTGCGAAAATACTTCCATCGTGTCAGCAGTGCCTGCCGGTGACGTTATGGCTCGCGAAGAGGTTTTAGGAATGGTTAAACCAAATTCAGCAATAATAGGCACAACAATTAGCGTGGTACGATTTCCAGGGAGCCCACCAATACAATGTTTATCAACAACTATAGGGGAAGGCCATTCAATTCTTTGGCCAGAATCAATCATCGCCTCTGCTAAATGTAGAATTTCATTAATATTTAATCCAACGCCTGCGCACGCAGTTAAAAACATACTAATTTGAATATCTGAATATCGACCATGAACAATATCTTGAATGATTGAAGTTAATTGCGCTTTACTAAATGAACTTCCATAGATTTTTGATCGCACATATTTCAATGATTTTAATGAGGGTGGGTGTGACAAATTTATTTTATCACCTTCGCTGGCTCCCAAAAATGACCATGCATAAGCTGACAAGCTAGCCTCATCGTCTTTTAACAAGTCAGTATTGATAGTATTTAATGTCGCAATAATAGATTTACCCTTGCACTCAACAAGAATACGCGTTTGTGCCTCAAAACCCTCCGCTTTACAAACATGGCAATCTTTACGCATATACAATACTGATTCTTGGTAAGTATCAATACCTAGATATTTTAATCGGAGCTTTGAGTTTTCTGATACTTTATTCATTTTAATTTTTCAATTTGCAAATACTCTGGAACAATACATTTCCAATGAAACTTTGTTTCAATTTTCTCTTTCAAGGAAATAGCCGCTTGAATATCACCATGTGTAATAAAAACTTTTTTGGGCGAATATTCAAAATGGCTTAACCAACCTAATATTTCTTCATAATCAGCATGTGCAGACACATTGTCTAATTGAGCAACTTCAGCCTCAATAGGCACCATCATGCCATGGATTTTAACTGCCTTTTCTCCTTTAACAATTCTATCGCCCCTCGTGCCTGGAGCCTGATAGCCTGCAAATAAAATGGTATGTCGTCGATCTGGTGCAAAAAGTTTTAAGTGATGCAAAACACGGCCACCTGTTGCCATCCCGCTTGCTGAGATAATAATAATGGGGTAGGCAAAATTATCGATACGTTTAGAATCTTCAATGGTATTTACATAAGTGGCGACATCATTAAACTCTTCAATTTCATTTCTATTAAGACGATGATCTTGCATGTGAGAACAAAAAATATCGGTAGCCTTAATTGCCATTGGGCTATCCAAAAATACCGGAATATTGGGGATCTTGTTCTCTTTTTTAAGTAAGCATATGTAATAAATCAGACTCTGAGCACGTCCAACAGCAAAAGATGGTATAATTACCGATCCCCCTCTAGCAACGGTTCTATTTATTATTTCTGCAAGTTTAACCATTGGAGATTCTTTATCGTGCAGCCTGTCTCCATAGGTTGATTCAACAATTAAATAATTAGCTCCTTTAACCAAGGCGGGCGGCTTCATAATCATATCGTGCGGTCTACCCAGATCGCCTGAAAAGAGAATAGTTGAACCTTTATAATTAATTTCAACTAATGAAGCTCCAATAATATGGCCAGCAGGTATAAACTGTGCAGACAGTTCTTTGCCAAGAACCACTTTTGTGCGATAACCAACAGGTTTAAAGTATTCTAAGGCTTTCTCAGCATCGAGTTTAGTATATAAAGGTAAAGCAGGATGATGCTTAGAATACCCGTGACGATTAGCCGTTTGTGCCTCTTCTTCTTGTAGGTAACCCGAATCTGGCAATAAAACGTTACAAAGATCTCTGGTCCCTGCTGTACAATATATGGGGCCTTGAAATCCATTTTTTATCAATAGTGGTAAATAGCCTGAATGATCAATATGCGCATGAGTTAACAGAACACAATCAATATCTTTTGCTTTAAAAGGAAAAGAACTCCAGTTACGTAAGCGATATTCTTTTAATCCTTGATATAAGCCACAATCAACGAGAACATGGGTGCTTTCGATCCGCAGTAAATATTTCGAACCGGTAACAGTCTCTGCTGCGCCTAAGAATTGAATTTCCATTGCTACCCTTTTAAACATTCTAGAACATGCTGACACCAATAGCTTTACCTATTGTGAAAGTAATAGCTGCTGCTGTTAAGCCAAAAATGATTTGTCGCATACCTGCCCAAAGGAAACTCTTTCCAGTAAAGAAAGTGATTAACCCGCCAATCACAAACAGTCCAAAAGTACTGAAAATTAAGCTACAGATAATAGCAATATTATCCGACCGAACAAAAAATGGAGCAATAGGTATGGCAGCACCCACAGCAAACAAGCAAAAGGAAGCGATCGCTGCATGATAGGCCGAACCACCCAGATCATCTTTATCGATCCCGAGCTCTTCTTTGACCAAAACATCTAATGCAGTATCTTTATCAGACAATACTTTTTCAGCAACTTGTCGCGCCTGCTCTTCAGACATACCTTTTGCCTGATAAAGCAGCGTCAGCTCATTCATTTCTTCTTCGGGTGAATTTTCGAGTTCCTCTGCTTCAATGTCAATTTGACGCTGATAGTATTCCCGTGAACTTTGTACTGACAACCACTCGCCTAAGGCCATAGAAATAGAACCTGCTAATAAACCAGCAACACCAGCAACTAAAACGGTTTGACTGCCTTGAGCAGCACCGGCAACCCCCATCACTAAGCTGAGGTTAGAAACCAATCCATCATTAGCACCTAAAACAGCAGCACGTAAGGAATTCCCTTGAATAGTGCGATGTTTACCTTCCAATCGAGTCAAGGTCTCTCCGGGAGCCTTAACACTGGTATCCTCTGCAATGCTGCGCAGGATATTTAAATGAACATTTTCATAACCTGACACCGCCTGACCTTTTGCCTGCTTGGATTCAACAACGGTTTTAGCCGTCTTCCACTCAACTGCAGCCAAATGGTTGATGACAAAGTCATACCCCACCCATTCTGCTAGGATGATCTGAAGTTTTGCTTTTAGGCTGGGTCTTGGCATTACGTAATCGGGGGCATATTCGCGAACCCGTTTAAGAAAGCTCATCGCATGCTTTTGTTCGATGTCACACATTTTCGAGAAAATCGTACGGGCAGGTTCTTCTAGGTATTTTTCAGATAGTTTTTGATAAAGAAAAGCCGCATCGACTTCCATTTGCAGCTGATCTTTTAATTTTATGAACTTTGCTCTGTCTTGTGCCATCTCATTCCCTACTGGCTAGTTCTACAGTTATCCTAGCATAGCGCTAAAGTAATTATCGCCTATTTATAGAAGAACGTCCTGCTGCCGATAAAGGTATTGATTGAAGCTTAGTCAAGGGGGAGCCTGACATGAGATATATACCCGATCACGAAGAACCTAGTTCAAACCACCATAAAGAAGATGGCACCCCGGGTGGGGATCATCACCACAAGCGTGATCGTGAACGCAACAAAGAGCTTAAACGGGTGCATGATACCAAGGAAGAACAAAAGGATACCCCCCGCAAACGCCGCGGTAAATAAATTCGTTGTATATACCTGCTTTTAATAGTATAACTGACGCCGAAATTGCCATAAAATATCTCGAAAATGGTTGATTCATGACGGGATCTAATATAGAATTTTAGTCAGTTTTATTTCTGGAAGTGGTGTATGACTGTCAATCACAATCATGTCTCTTTTGAAGCCGAAGCCGATGTTAGAAAATTACTGGCTCCGCTAACTAAGCTAAGCGCAGTGAATTATTTCTGTTATGGCGTAAACTATCCAGACACGTCAGGATTTTCCTTACATAACCATAACGGTTTCTACGAATCATGGTTCGAGCATCAATTTCCACTGTGTGGCTTCCACCTGAACACGGGCTGGTATCTGTGGGAAAACATCCTTCCTAAACAACAAATTGAAATTGCCAACGAATTTAATATCGGCAACGGTATTTTGTACGTTAATCATCGTAGCGATAAAACAGAAGTCTTTTCGTTTGCCACTAAGCCTGATAGCAAATACGTATTTGACTTTTACATGAACAATCTGAACTTTCTGAAAAGGTTTTCACATTATTTTGTACAGAGCGCAAAAAATCTCATTCAAATTGCTGATAAGCAACGGATCTTGCCGCCAACCGGTATGATTTTAACGGATCCTGAAAATCGTAAAAATTTCTATAACAAAGAAAGCTTACCTTTAATCGATCGATTCTTACAGGAATTAAGCTATCCCTTTAATGTGTTATCTGAAAGAGAATCAGAAAGCTATCGTCTTTTGATCCAAGGTTTCTCAAATACAGAGATCAGTCATAAATTAGGCTTATCGACAAAGACGGTAGATGTTTACATCAATCGTATCAAAGCGAAATTGGGCTGTAGCAATCGAAAGGAATTGATCTCTAAAGCGCATGAATCAGGTCTCATTGAATACTATTTAGACGCAATAGCTTAACTCTTCACATCTGCCCGCCTATGCAGGGCTAACGATCGCATCGCTAGCCTCTGCTCGTTTCTTACTTAAATCTTCCGCAAACAATAAATACATTGCCGGTACCACAAACAGCGTAAAGAGTGTGCCAATTGAAATACCAGTTGCAATCACCAATCCAATACTATAACGGCTCACCGCCCCTGCTCCCGTGGCAGTAATGAGTGGGATCACGCCTAAAACCATCGCAGCGGTCGTCATGAGAATGGGACGAAGACGGATACCAGCTGACGACTCAATGGCTTGGCGTTTGTTTTGGCCTTCCATTTGCAAATCATTGGCAAATTGTACAATTAAAATTCCGTGCTTACTAATTAAACCAATTAAGGTGACCAAACCCACCTCAGTATAAATATTTAAACTGGCCCCACCCACCCCTAAAGCAATAAATATCATCGCCCCACAAATCGACATTGGTACGCTAACAAGTACAATGAGAGGATCGCGGAAACTTTCAAACAGCGCAGCGAGGGTTAAAAAGATAATAATCAAGGCAAAAAAGAACGTCACAATCAATGCACTGCTTTCTTGTTTATACTGGCGTGATTGACCCGCATAATCCACATGATATCCTTGAGGCAACACTTCTTTTGCGATGCCATCTAATCTATCTAATGCTTCTCCAACTGTGACCCCAGGCATTGGGATCCCTGAAATGGTCGTCGAATTGACTTGTTGGAAGTGATTTATTGATTCAGGCACTACCGTGGTCTTGACGGAAGCAAATGTTGAGAATGGAATAGAGAGTCCATTTTGAGTGGTAATATAATAATTGAGTAATTGATCTTCATTTAAGCGATCGACCCGCTTCATTTGTGGAATAACTTGATATGAACGTCCAGAAAGACTAAAAAAGTTAATATAACCTTCACTTAGGCTCGCTGATAATACATTACCCACATCCTGCATGGTTAAGCCCATTTGGGATATTTTGTCACGATTAAGATCAATAGTTACTTGCGCTTTATCGATTTTCAAATCAGGATCAAGATACATAAACATGCCTGTCGCATATGCCTTATTCATGAAAGTGTCTTTCACTTCATTCAATAAGCTGTATGTTTCAGTCGTACCAATGACAAATTCAACAGGCATACCACTGCTGCCTGGTAAGGGTGCAGGTTGAAATACCGCGGTACGCATCCCGGCGATATTTCCTAGTGCGTGCTGAACTAACGGCTGTAATTGATCGGCTGTCCGCTTTCTCTCGTCCCAAGGCTTTAGCACCATCCCTGCAATACTAGAGTTAAGCCCATTAACACCATCAAGCTGAAATACATGGTCAGTTTCAGGGTATTTGATAAAATCCTCATAAGCCAGATGAGAAAATAGTTTTGTTTGATCAATATTGGCATTGGGGGCAGCTGTTAAAAATGAGATGAGAATTCCTTGATCTTCTTGCGGAGCCAGTTCACTTTTTGAAGAAATGAATAGGAAATAGTTACTTGATAATATAATCGCGGCAAACACCGCAACAACCGGTAAATAATTTAAGCTGCCATGCAGAATTTTTTCATAACGATTTTGCAATTTTTCAAATTGCTTATCAATGAAGTGTGTAAAGCCTCCATTGTTTTTATCGGGCAATCTTAAAAATTTGGAACTCATCATCGGTGATAAAGTTAACGCAACAATAGCAGAAATACCCACTGCTCCTGCCAAAGTAAAGGCAAATTCAGTAAAGAGTGCTCCCGTTAGCCCTCCCATAAAGCCAATGGGCACATAGACTGCAATCAAAACCACCGAAATCGCAATAACAGGGTTGGCAAGCTCTCTGGCGCCAATAAGGGCTGCTTCAATTCGAGATTTACCTTCTTCAATATGTCGCTGCACGTTCTCAACCACAATAATGGCATCATCGACTACCAGTCCAATCGCTAATACTAAGGCCAGCAAGGTTAATAGATTAATCGAAAAACCTAACGCCAACATGATAAAAAACGTACCAATTAACGATAAAGGAATAGCAACCACGGGGATAATGACTGAACGTAGTGATCCCAGAAATAAGAAGATCACGACTGTCACAATGATGATGGCTTCTGAGAGTGAACGGATCACTTCATTAATTGAACTGTTTACAAATAACG
The DNA here is from genome assembly GCA_050247135.1 of Candidatus Berkiella sp. Classification (GTDB taxonomy): domain Bacteria; phylum Pseudomonadota; class Gammaproteobacteria; order Berkiellales; family Berkiellaceae; genus Berkiella. The sequence goes on along the minus strand of JBFWUT010000047.1, from coordinate 4,530 downwards.
ATGAATCGTAAACAATATTTCCCTTTAAACCTTCTGGGAATTGAGACTGAATAGTGGGAAAGACCGCTCTGATTCGATTAGTGACATCTAATAGGTTGGCTGCGGGTGCCACTTTAATGCCAATATAAACGGCTTCTTTACCATCGAAACTAACTGATGAATCATAGTTTTGCGCACCTAAAGTCACATTGGCTACATCTTGCAAACGCACAATGGCACCATCTTGTGCTTTAATAACCATGTTTTTAAATTCATCGACTGAATGTAAACCTGTTTCTGCAATCAAATTCACAGTCACCATGTCACCATCGGTACGACCCGCTGCTGAAATGAAATCGTTTTTTGAAAGCGCCGCAGCTACATCGGCTGAAGTGATCCCCAGTGCCGACATCTTGACAGGGTCAAGCCATGCTCGCAATGCAAATTGACGTTGACCCAATAGCTCAGCTAGTTGCACCCCATCAACAGTCTGCAACTGAGGCTGAACGACTCGAATCAAATAATCTGTGATCTTATTCGCCGGCAGAACATCACTATAAAATCCAATATACATATCATCAATTGTTTGACCTACCGCTACCGTAATGGTGGGTTGTTGAGCTTCCTGTGGCAATTGGTTAATAACGGCATTGACTTTAGTATTAATATCAGTCATTGCCTTATCAGGATCATAATTAAGCTTCAAGTTAGCTTGAATAGTACTAACGCCTAACGTGCTAGTTGAGGTTAAATAATCAATACCTTCGGCTTGAGCAATCGACGTTTCTAGTGGTGTTGAGATAAAGCCTGCAACCAGTGCAGGATCGGCACCCGTATAAACGGTAGTAACCGTAATCACTGCGTTTTGTGTGAAGGGAAATTGTCTAATTGGCAATAGTCCAATAGAACGTAATCCTAACACCAAGATCATTAAACTGACAACAGTCGCAAGCACGGGTCTTCGAATAAAAATGTCCGTAATTTGCATTCAATTATCCTTCGTTATTCATCTACCGCTTTAGGATTAGGATTATCGCTTGGCAGTGTGCTGTTATTGATAAACACAATACTACCATTTTTGAGTTTATGCTGACCGCTAACGACTATCGTATCGCCTTCTTTCAAGCCTCTTAGCACAGCAATCTGATCACCACGAGAGGGCCCTACATCGACGAAGGTTTGCTTGGCTTGAAGGGCTTTCTTACCATCTTTGCTATCTTTGCCCTCTGCTTCTTGTATGGTGTAGGCAATTTCACCATAAGGATTAAAGGCAATCGCTGTCTTGGGCACCGTTAAATAAGCACTGGCTTTGCCTGTTTTAACTTCTACCGTTGCGAACATACCTGGGATCAACTGATTTTGAGGATTAGCCACAGTGGCTTCTATCTGCACGTTACGAGTGGATACATCAACTTTTGGATTGATGGTGCTCACTTTACCCGTAAAACTTTTACCAGGGAAAGTATCAGATGTTAGTTTAACTATTTGTCCCTTTTTCATTTGAGTTAAGGATTGTTGTGGTAAATAAAAATCAACATAGATAGGATCTAAGGTTTGCAAAGTAACTATTTTATCTCCAGGATTTAGATATTGTCCTGGATTGACCAAGCAGATCCCTAAACGTCCTGTAAAGGGCGCCCGAATATGCTTCTTTGCTATCACCGTTTTTTGCTGCTCAACTTGCGCTTGCAGGTTATCTAAATTTGCTACGTCAGCATCTAGCGTCGCTTGACTCACGGCTTTAATCAGAAACTGTGCTTTGTCACGGCCATAAGTAATTTGTGCTAATTTTAACGAAGCTTGAAGTGCTTCTAATTGTGCAATTTCCGTATCTGCATTTAATTGGATTAAAAGATCGCCCTTTTGCACTTGTGCACCTGGTGCAAATTCAATTTTAGTCACCATCCCGGCAATTTCTGTGGTGACATCGACGCCGCGGATCGCACGTAAGCTTCCTGTTGCTTGAGTCGTGGGTTGCCAGCTTTCGGATTTGACCTTCATGGTCGCCACCGACACGGGTGGTGCCCCCATTGACATCATATATTTTTTGCCCATCGCTTTTTTGAATAATATAAAGCCGAAAATCCCACCAAATAAGATCCCCAGGGCTATTAACATAATCATCATGCGCTTACGCATTCGCTTTCCTCATTTCTCGATGTTCCACCAGCCACCACCTAAGGCTGAATACAAGGTTGCCGTATCGGTATAACGCAGTGCTTGAGCCTGTATTCGCTTGATTACCGTTTGTAGCACTTGCTCTTCAGCATCTAAGAGATCGATATAGTTTACGGCACCTAAACGAAACTGCTCTTCGGTCACTTTGAGTGTTGCACGAGCCGCTTTCTCAGCTTCATTTTGTGTTTGTAACGACATTGCATCAAACTCTAATGCCCTTAGGGTATCTGCCACATTTTGAAAACCTTGCAATACGACTTGTCGATATTGTGCGAGCGCTTGATAATATGCCGCAATGGCTGCTCTTCGTTTAGCAACCAGTGAACCCCCTTGAAAGATGGGCTGAAAAATTCCTGTGGCAATGTTCCAAATAAAAGCTTGGGGTGCAAACAGGTCGTTTAACTGATTAGCTTGCCAACCCGCGCTGCCTGTCAGGGTAATTTGCGGAAATAGAGCCGCTGTCGCCACGCCCACTTGAGCGCTGGCTTCATGTAAGAGCGTTTCTGCAGCTCGAATATCGGGGCGCTGCCGTACTAAATCCGAAGTGAGACTTACCGGTAGGCATTCTGGCAAAGTGAGTGAGTCTAGATTAAAAGCAGGCGCACTATTTTGACTGGGGAACTCGCCCAAGAGCACTGCTAAGCCATGCCGTGTTTGGGCAAGACTTTTTTCAACTGGCGGCAACAAGGCACGTGTTTGAGCTAATTGTGTTTCTTGTGCCAATACCGCAATACCCGTTTGCGCGCCTAATTCGAATTGCTTTTTAGTGATGGTCAAGAGTTTTTCTTGGAAATCGATTAATTCTTTAGTGGCCTTAATTTGTTCACGTAGCGAGGCTTCATTGATGACGGATGTCACAATATTGGTTGATAATGTTAAATAAGCTGCTTCGAGTTGAAACTGCTGGTAATTCACTTGTGCAGCGAGTGCTTCAATTTGACGTCTTGACCCCCCAAAAATATCAAAGGTGTAAGACACATCCACTTGCGCACTCAAAATATTAAAAATAACGGGATCATTGGTGGCACTGCCAAATCCAGCACCCGTGTATTGTTGTCGCTGTACATTGCCTTGGCTATTAAGGGTCGGTAACAACAGTGATCCCCAGCCTGCACGCAAGTTCTGCTCTGCTTGAATTAATGAGGCTCTTGCCGCTTCTAAGGTGGGATTATGATCAAACCCTTGCTGAATCAGTTCATTTAAGGCAGGCGAATGAAATAATTGCCACCAAGCAGCACAAACATCTTGTCCATTCACAAAATGCTGTGACTTACCGGCATGCACCCCTTTGGTAGACACCGTTTTTCTTGGCATCTGGGTTTCGGTATAATCACAAACATTTGGCGCGTCTGGTGATTGAAAATCAGGCCCAACAGCACATTGTGTGAGTAACACACAAAAGCTGATAAGGGCTAACTGTTTGAGTCTTACCGTCCGTGGCATCATTAAACCCAAATGTGTTGAATAACTGAATATTAAAACAACTATTCCTATTCCCACATTCAAGAATAGCAGGTTACAGAGAAGTCATTATGAAAAGCATTGAACAACTCATTAGAGAGATCCCTAAAGCGGAGTTACATTTACATATAGAAGGTACCCTAGAACCTGAGCTGATGTTTGCGCTTGCGCAACGCAACAATATACCGCTCCCTTTCAAAAATCCTGAGGAAGTCAGGAAAGCTTATGAATTCACCAACCTACAAAGCTTTTTAGATATCTACTATCAGGGGGCTAATGTCCTTTGCACAGAGCAAGATTTCTACGATTTAACCTGGGCCTATCTTGAAAAAATTCATGCTGATAAAGTTTGTCATACTGAAATATTTTTTGATCCGCAAACGCACACCGACCGAAACATCCCTTTCAAGGTAGCCATTACGGGGATCTATAAAGCGTTACAAGACGGCGAAAGGGAATTTGGGATCACCTTCAAATTAATACCCTGCTTCTTACGTCACTTAAGTGAGGGATCTGCCTTTAAAACATTGGAAGAAGCACTGCCCTTTCGTGATTGGATCAGTGGTTTTGGCCTGGATTCTGGCGAAGCTGGCAATCCACCTGAAAAATTCGCCCGGGTCTTCCAACGCGTTAAAGATGAAGGATTTCTCACCGTCTCTCATGCTGGCGAAGAAGGCCCAGCGGAGTATATCTGGCAAGCACTGAAATTATTTGACGTTAAACGCATCGATCATGGTGTTCGCTGTGTTGAAGACGACAGGCTGGTAGAGTATTTAAAAGAACATCAAATTCCGTTAACCGTTTGCCCTCTGTCGAATATCAAATTGTGCGTTTTCAAAAATATGTCTGATCATAATTTGAAGTATTTATTAAATAAAGGGCTTTGCGTTACCATCAATTCTGATGATCCAG
>JBFWUT010000046.1:0-18841 GCA_050247135.1 Candidatus Berkiella sp. | reverse complement strand
TAATCTTAAAATTGGCCTATTTGATGAACGAACTCTAAAAGTTAAACGACCAAGTTAAGAGCCTGGTCGTCAAAAAGTGTTACCTATGCGCCCGGTTCAATGTGTAACCCATGCGCCCAGTCGTACATCATGCGCAGCATGGTGCAAGGGGGGATTTAAGAGGACCCTAAAAGGAGTAAAAAATGACCCAACAACAATGCCAACAAGTGAGCGGCGGTTACCAAACCCCACCACTGGAACACAACGAATTTAGTTATAACGATTGGGCGCAGTATTTTTTCTGCACCATTGTGAATCAAGCGTATATTGAAATTGTGAATTCATAGGAGTTTGAAAATGTTAATTGTGAACGATGAAGCACTACATGAAATTAGTGGTGGCAAATTTCGTATCGGCACCATTGTATCGGGGCTGGTGGTGGGCTTTGTCACCGGCGGCCCCATTGGCATGGGCTTTGCCGCAGGTGGGCTCATCATGGCGCAGGGGATTGATAATTTGCATGATCTGTATAACGAGTGAAAATCCCCCGCTCGCTTCGCGAGCCGCCCCCTTTTATTCAAAGTGGGCTATTGATTCGCTAACGCTCTTCGTGAGCGCGCTTGCGCGAACAAATAAGCCCCCTTTGTGTAAAAGGGGGCCGCGCAACGCGCGGGGGGATTCTAAAAGGAGAACACCATGACCAAACTACAACTACACCTCTTCGCCTTCACCGCTGCCTGGGTATTAGCTGAAGCTGTCTCCCCATCAATTAGCTACGAAGGCAAACTGCAAGCCGCCAGCATTGCCGTATTTGCCACCGCCATGGCGAATGGGGTGTATCGCGATTTTATTAGAATGCTTTACAGCTGGCGTAAATAAAAACGCCCCTTGCGGGGCGCTTCTGCTTGTTAGCTTAGTTAGTTATTTTTTGGGCGCGTTTCTCGCTCTCTCTTCAGGTTCTGCGCGTTGAGGTTCGGCACTCGGTCCTTGTGGTTTCTTCTGATAACCCGATACCATAGCCGCTGGTCTTTTTGTCGCAATGGTCAAGTTATCAAGCAGTTCAACCACAGCACTCGTCTGTTTTTTGTCTAACCCAGCAAGGTTTAGCTCATTATCACCAAAGGTGATCGATACTTTTTGTTGTTTGGTATAGGGAACCAGAAATTCTAATGCCTCTATATCGCCTTTTTCCGCATGGGTTTTAATCAAATTTTTCAACTCGCGATAAGAAACTTCTGCTGGCATCACCCCTTGAATATTCAGCAACTCGTGACGACCGTCAGCCATAAATTGTTGCCACAATCCATCTAACCCTGCTTTATCCTCTCTATATAAGGGTTGGGTTGTTTCAAGTAGTTTTTCCACCATAACGTCAGTAGCCCGTTTCCTCTCAGGATGAGCAGGCATGCCTGGCGGTATAACGTCATGGATAATTTTATATAACGACTGCATATCTAATACGTCTTTTACCTCATCTAGCTTTTGATTAAACGCGTTTAGATCGCCTTTCTTCATCGTGTCTATCAACTGCGATATTCTTAACGCTCGCATAGCTCTAGGGTTGTCTGTGAGTTTGAATTTAGCAATGTCGCTCGCAATATGGCCTGACGTCGTTCCTTCACTATGCGGCTCACTATAACCTAATGCTTTTTGCTCTATTCTATAGGGTGCTAAAATTCGCTGACATTCAAAACTGGTTGCAGGGTTATCGATGCTTGCGCAAATTTCAAGTTTCACTCTATCGCCCAATAGCCACGCCATTGGACTGCTGATCATCGATTTCACCCACAAGGGGATGTACTCTTTCATCGATTCCAACATCGAGGGTTGTAATTGATCAGGCAAGGTTTTGGCGTGCCTAGCCATCAAGTTTTGCAGTGCCTCAACATCATCATCTTGTATTGCTTGAACAACCATTTCTTTGACTTGTGTTTCGTACAAATCTTGTTGTACCAGGTTCATATCTAACAAATAAGGCGCATTTTCAATGGCCCATCTAGAGAGAGTATAAGAAGCACCCTCAATAGGACGGCCCTCTGACAACTTACTGTTCAGCAAATCTAGCAACGCCTTAATATTGCCGTCACCTTGTAATACCGTCATATGGGAGAGCAGTTTTTGCACGACCTCTTCTTTATTCGGGGTATTGCCTTTGATTAATTCAACAATAAAATCAATATTGGCATTGATGTCGGCAAAGATACCTTGAGGCGGGGGAGCGACCATAAAATCGATCCAAGGGCCTTTTCGCACGGGTGGCATTTCAAATAGCAGTCTATCAATATCTTGCAGAAATCCTTTTTTTGCCAGTGCTTTAAATGTTTCTGTATAACGCATTGCTGTTCTCCCACCATTGCCGTATTTGGCACATTGTCACAACATAAAACTTGAAACCTACACATAGGACATCAAGTGAGATATTTAGTTCAGTGCCAATAAGACCTATATAACCCACAGCGAGAATTTTTATGGCAACAGTGAGATAACTTATCGGATATTTCTATTTTTTTGCCGTAATAAAGTGTAAACTACCCCACTTACTAACTTACTCAGGTGGATGTTCACATGTTTCGAAATAGCTCTGGTACGCAAAATAGTGGTCCTCAATTATTAGCGTTGTTTGCCAGCAAAGATAATGCTACCAAGAAAACCAAAAAAATCCTGCAGTTTTTGAAAAAATACCATGTGCCCACTCAATTCCTCTTTGAAGAGAATAACACTTTATTGCATTTGGCTGTGGAACACGATTTACCTCAATTAGCCGAAGCTCTCGTGGCAACCTGTCCTGAACTCATGGGTTTTAGAAACATTCATCGAACCACCCCCATTACACTTGCCAGAGAACGTCATAATCAAGGGCTTCTCACTTTATTTAAACAAGCGGTTTTCCCCGTCAGCACGCCGCCTCCTGTCAGCAAAGACGAGTTCGCGCAATTAACCCAACAATTTTCAGAACTGAAAATTTTCAAAAAGCCAGAAGATGACAGGCCTACAAGCACTTCGGCCTTCACTAAGATAAATGAAATCATACAAAAAAACGCGACACTGGTAGCAAGCCTTGAAAGCGAACTCGAAGAACTGCTGTTGTACTGCGGATTTGAATATCAAGAAGAGGCAGTGCTGCCCTTTACCCAAAATCCCGTTTGGGCTCTGTGTGCCTCCTTATCCCGTGAAGACGATGTCGTAGCACGTAAAGTATTCGATAAACAATATACCGCGCAAGTCGTGCAAGGGCTGTTAGCGATGAAACCCGCCTCAGACATCCTGCAGGATATTCATGATTTATGGGTGGCCTTTGATAAAGGCCAAAAACTCACTGCCATTTTTGTCGTCAAAGAACTGGTTATTCGTGATCCCAATTGCCAACTCTTGAAAGAAGACCATTCCGAGGCACTAGAAGCATTGTTCGAAAAAATAAAAAGTGATTTCAAAAGTCATGCCTCCATGATGACACGGCTATTAAAGAACTTAGTCAATACCAACAAAGGTTTGCAAAACAATCCAGCATATAGCAAATACCGCAAACACTGTCGTCGCACATTAAGCTCTGAACGTTCAGCCGGTGAGCGCTCATTTGAACAATTATTATTGGAAACCGCTGAGCTTAAGACCAAAAAACAACAATCTAACATCACCCTGATTACCAATGAGTTCGATTCACTCTCATTGAGTTTTTTTCATAACGTTGAATTAAGTGAGTATTATCAATGTGCTTGGCAAGGTGAACAACGCGAAGTGACATCACCGAATATCGTCAGGCACACAGAATTTTTTAATCAAGCAAGCAACTTTATTCAAAACTTTATTTTGCAAGCTAGTAGCAATGAAGAATTTGCGGCACGTTTCTCACTTTTTGTTCGAGTTGCCGCAAGGTTAGCTCAACCTCATAACGGCATGCCACCTAATTTAGATGGCATCATGCTGATCATGTTGAGCATCGATTCCTTTAATATTGTCAGAGCAAAAAGCTGCACAGAACGCTTAAGCGCCGACGATAAAAAGCAATTAGAACAGCTTAGAAAAATGGTCGATCCCCTCGGCGGTTTTAAAAACTATCGTGAAATTGTCAAAGCTGCTAAATTTGCGCTTGTTAGTTCAGGCCGCGTGCAAACTGAAATATCTTTGGCTTACGAAAATGAAGAACTTCAACATAGATTAGAAACAACTGGAAAAGCATTGCTAAATTTCTTAGATTTTCAAAAAGAAGCACGCACAATCCCCTTTCGTTTTAAAACCGATCTGGTTCACCAATTAGCTTCAAAACAACATGATTTTGATGAAACCCATCAGCTTTGTCTATCAGGTAAATTTGCCCCCATCATGCTCGAGGCAATGACACCTAAAATGTTCGAAGATTTTCTAAATACTATCATTAATACCAAAATCATCCCAAATATGTCTTTTGATGGAAACTACTATCCCCCAGAAGGTATTATTATACCCGTTGTGGCCAAACTTAAAGAGATCGCCGAAAGTGACACGGATGATGAATATAAAAAAGAACTGCTGATTAACGCTAAAAAATTGGTGATCAAATTAACAAAATTAATTAATAAAGAATTTGATTTAGCACAGGCTGCTCCTAAGCTCTCGCCTATCTTGTCCAAGAGAAGTAACTCAATTGAAGTTGAGCATCCACCGACATTACTGTTGAGTAAAAAGCTGTCTGATCTGAGAAGAAATCAATCTTATAGTACCATTGCTGTACCAGCGCAACGGCAAAGGAAAAGGTTGTCGATAGGGAACTAAGTAAAAAAAAGCCGAGCAATGCTCGGCTTTTTTAATAGGGTGTTACAAATCCAACACTTCCATCGGCGAATACGCTTTATAACCTAAAGCTTGTGCAACCGCAGGATAGGTGATCTTGCCACGATGAACGTTCAAGCCTTCACGTAAACGGCTGTCTTCTAACAATGCCCGTTTATAGCCCTTGTTCGCAATATCAATGATATAAGGCACAGTGGCATTATTGAGCGCAAAGGTTGAAGTGCGTGGCACGCCACCTGGCATGTTGGCCACACAATAGTGAACAATGCCATCCACCACATAAGTGGGCTCGGCATGCGTGGTGGGAATACTCGTTTCAAAGCAACCGCCTTGGTCGATTGAAACGTCGACTAATACCGCACCTGGCTTCATATCTTTTAACATACTTCTTGAAACGAGTTTAGGCGCCGAACCACCCGCAACTAATACCGCACCAATCACTAAATCCGCTTTGCACACATAACGCTCAATCGCATCTTGTGTCGCATAGATGGTGTGCAGGTGGTGACCAAATTGCGTATCCAGTTCTCTTAAGCGCTTCAAGGATCGATCGATTACGGTGACTTGAGCCCCTATCCCTAAAGCCATCATTAAGGCGTTGGTCCCGACTACCCCGGCACCTAAAATCACCACATGACCTGGCTCAACCCCAGGAACGCCACCCAGTAATACCCCGCGCCCGCCTTGTGCCTTTTCTAAGGCATGCGCACCGGCTTGCACCGACATCCGTCCTGCCACTTCACTCATGGGCGCTAACAGGGGTAAGCGGCCTTGTTCATCCGTCACCGTCTCATAAGCAATGGCGGTGCAGCCTGATTCGATAAGTAATTTGGTTTGGGTGGGATCGGGAGCGAGGTGTAAAAAGGTGAAAAGGGTCTGCCCTTCGCGGAGCATTTTGCATTCATTGGGCTGTGGCTCTTTAACCTTAACTATCAGGTCAGCGGTCGCGAAGATCTCCGCCGCTGTGTCCACGATGATGGCCCCTGCGGCGCGATAATCATCGTCGCTGATATCGATGCCTGCCCCAGCATTAGTTTCGATGAATACCTCGTGACCATTGCCTACCGCTTCACGAACACTAGAGGGCACCATGCCCACACGATATTCGTTATTTTTGATTTCTTTTGGAACACCAATTCTCATGTAAGATCTCCGGGTCAAAATTGAGGAGAACATTAAGACTAAATCTGAGAGAAGTCAAACAAAAACCCGACAAATTAACCTAGTTCAATGACACAGTCAAGGGGAGGGAAAGATCGGAATCTTTTGTGATCCAAAAGCCATAGATATAGCGATCTCTCTTGATTTGCTGAGGAAAATTTCACTTCATTTAGTAAAGATCCATAAGCTAGAAAAAAAAATTGAGTTAAGGGCCATATTGGGTTGCCCAACTACGTTTCTATCTGTATTACTGATACTACCCTTCAGTAAACAAACATCGACAAGGAATGTCATGGGTAAGTCAACAGAAGGTGCTGTCCTCAAAGATGGCCAAATAGAATCTCTATCCAGTGCTCTGTTACAGCTTGATATCTCATCTGCTGCCAATGGTCGCGAAATAGAGGCTCGCACTCACTTCGTCCAAAATCTTAAAAGGGTTATTGGCGATATCGCCAATCCACAAATGCCTTTTGGCATTAAGCCGACCTTATTACGACTCATTCAAGAAAGTGATTACTATATCAAACAAGGTAACGAAAGTGCCTTTGTTCGCTTATGTAATGACGCTATTGAGGTCACGCGACAAGGTTGGAGCATTTTAAGCTCTTGGATGAGCACGCCACAGAATATCTGTTACAACATCCATTGGGGTGTTAAAGATGCGATGGAGAAGCATAATAAAGAAATGCTCAAAGTAACAGCTATGCAGAATCATTCTTCAAAAAATGATCCTGTTTCTACTTCGATTAATCCGAATGCAACAAGAAATAAAACGGAACTTGATAATCATTCAACAACGAAGTATTCATTTCCCTTGTTTAACGTCACTTTAGTGAAGCTCATGCTCGCTCAATATGGCCAACATCAAGCGAAAAAAGAAGCTAATAATGTTGTGAGAATGAATCCAGATCCCTTTAGTTCTTGCCAAGAACTATATAAAAACAAAATATAAAATCTCGTTATGAAGTAGCAGTTGTAGTGGAAGTTTAAGATGGTTCGACATTTTGGTAGTGCATACGCAAAACTAAAAAAAAGAATACTTCAATATAATTCCGACACTGCATTCTAGAAAAAGCCCCTTTATGGGGCTTTTCTTTATAGATAATTTTTTAATGACCCGGCCTTTCTTGGATATAAAAATAATCTTCAGGTTTAAGCATTTCCCCAAAAATAAGCCTAACAGAGCTTGTCATAGATGATTTATATGCGCTGAGAATTGCAGGGGCTGCTGTTAATTCATGGCTAGCATTTTGTAGCGCAGCTTTATATTCATCGATTCTGTCTTTAAACTCTTTCTTGTATTCAAGAGCCAACTTTTTCCACTGTGCACTGATACTCGTTGGCATCAATGAAGGGTTACCCATCAATAAACTTTCTAAAATGACATTTTTAACAAAATCATTGGTGTTATGATCTAATAGCAGATCGGTGTATGTTTTTAAAATATGTGGGTCATCAACGATTTCTTGAGTGGATATTTCAGCACCGTGATTAAGTTCTCGATAAAGTTCTTGAAACATCGGTGCATGCTGTTTAACCGCATTTTGAATCACTTTTTGGGATAATTGATTTTTACCTATCAGCTCTTCTATTTTTTCTTGATAACGACTTTTATTTGCTACGAGCTCTTTAATTTGCAACATGGTCCACAAAATGGGTTCGCAAATATCAGACCAGTAATTTTCCCAATTGTGATAATAATCTGTTTGTTGCTCCAATGGATTATTGATAAACAGATGACAAACAATGGCTAAAAAGCGTTCCTTCACATCGTTAATAAAACACTGTTGAGCGACCAATCTTTTTCTGGTAAAAATCAGCTCATCTATCACGGGAATGGCGCAGGGATCACGAATGAAATCGAATATGGTCTTTACATATCTTTGAATATCAGACGGAAGAAAATGTCCTTTATTCCAAAGTTCATCAGCCTCAGCTGCGTTCCCTTTATTGAAAAAACATAATTTTGCTAGGTGTGCCTTATTGTGACTCTTTAAGGCTTCATAAAACTTTAACACGTTTTCTCTATTCACATTATTATCGTCATTGTTTTGTAACAAAAGCATAGCATCTTCGCAATCTTTTACATGTGCTAAAGGCGATAAAGCACTAGCATTAGCGTATACTCTTGGTTTGGTGGGCACAATAGGCATATCTTTTAATGGTCCTAGATTACCATCATGAGAAATATACCCATTAAAGGTATGAGGATATAATTGACTATGGCGTACCACTACTGCCCCCCCAAAGCTCGCCCCCATCAGAAAATAATGGGCTTTTGCAAAACCATAGCGCACAAGCTCGGGATCAAGGCTTTGTGGTTCACGAACCTTTTCAAAAAAATGATGAATGCAACGCTGAATAATACTGTAAAGATCGACTGACATGACAAATTGAGAATCCGGCTGTAGCAAGTCAGGTAAAAACAACTCAATCACGCAGCAGTTTTCTGCAACACCCCATTTCGTAAAAGCGCTTCTGTTGATACTATCAATTAAGTTTTTCTTATCAGCTTCTTTATTGCCCCCATAAACACACACGATAACGTCGCTCACTTGACTGATATCATCAGGCATAAAAATTTTATAGCCAATGGGATAGCGCTTTGTTTCATATTCGACATACAGCGCATCCGTTTTTTTCCCCCACTCAGGCTTATGCTCTTTACTATAACCTTCTAAATTGGCAAAGGCAGGAACGGGGATCTTAGGGGATTTTGGTTGAGGGTAAGTTTGTGCGCCTGAAATAATCATTTCCGACATCGGTTGTATAGTTTTTTGGTATTCTTGGGCAATCCATGAAGGGGGGGATTCTGGAGTCAGTGAGAGTCCTGCAATTTTTTTGCTCAAGCTGTCGATGTCATCATAATGAGGTTGGGCTAGCAAAGCGGGTTCTAGCCGTGGCCTATTCCAACACCGATAGACAGCATATATCGCCCCCCCAACCGTAATGGCGGTTGCACCCATTCTGAGCAACGCTCTGGTGCGTGGGTCAAGTCTGCGCTCGGTGCTTGCGGTAATTTGAGCCATAAGAAAGGATAACATTTGCACACTCTTTGTCAGGAAGTTTTATAACATACATACAATGGTGCAAGATTGTATCACTTTTTGCTAGAAAGTAGTTGGCGAATAAGAAGATTTACGATTTTCCTCGCCTCACCTTTACCTTCTTTTGCTCGCCTGGCGGCTCAATTAAGTAGCTGATTTCTTCATTAATGACTTTGAGCTTTTTTAAACAACCACACGAGGTACAGGTTCCGCCAAAAGCGGTTAAACCAATGGGATTAATCTTTGCTTTAAGCTGCCGACAAAATAAAGATAATTCATCTCTTAGACGTAACAACGATTTTGAACTTTCAAGCTCGGCAAATGTGGTGACTAAAAATAGTTCCACTTCCTTTTGCAAACGATATTTCTCTAATACCTGCTTGGATTGCTCATAAAATCGCAAGAAATGGCTTTCACTAAACATAGCAAATTACTCCCTTTCTGAAAGTTCCCTTTCAGTCATTGCCAGTTTTTCCATCAGATTGTAGAGAGTGGGTCTTGTTACCCCCAACAATTCTGCCGCCTTTGACATATTGCTATCACAATAATTCAGCGCAGTCGTGATAGCCTCCTTTTCTGCTAGATCACGAATTTGTTTGAGGTTGAAAGGCATCGAATGCAAATTGTTAAACGGCAGATCTAAATCGCCCAACGTAACTTGAGGCGAATCGGCCATCACCACGGCCCGCTTGATCTTATTCTCAAGCTCCCTAACATTACCAGGCCATGAGTAACTGTGAATGGCATCTAAGGCTTCTTGTGAAAAACGCTTCACCGGCCGTTTATATTCTTGCGCAAAACGACTTAAAAATAACCGCGCCATCACTGCCGCATCACCAATTCTTTCACGAAGTGGTGGAATTTGAATGGTGACTTCACTTAAACGATAATACAAATCTTCACGGAAAGTATGCGCTTGAATAGATTCTTGTAAGTCATGATGGGTTGCACACACCACTCTCACATCTACCGCAATAGGGCTTCTGCCCCCTAAGCGCTCAAATGTGCGCTCTTGTAAAAAACGTAATAGCTTCGGTTGCAGAGAAAGCGGTAAATCACCAATCTCATCAAGAAACAGCGTGCCCTTATTAGCCATTTCGATCTTACCCAGGGTTTGTTTAACCGCTCCGGTAAAAGCGCCCTTTTCATAGCCAAATAATTCACTTTCTAATAACGTTTCAGGAATAGCAGCACAGTTAATAGCCACAAAAGGCTCTGATGATCGATCACTGTGCTCATGCAAGGCATTTGCTAATACCTCTTTGCCGGTACCACTCTCGCCCAACAATAAAATACTAATGTTGTTGGGTGCCACCTTTTGCACGGTTCGACATACCTTCTGCATGGCCGGGCTGCTCGTTAAAATGCCTTTTATCGAATGGCTTAACGTTAACGTATTGAGCTGGTTATATTCTTTTTCTAAAGTGTGTAAATAATAAGCCCGATCGACAATCAAGCTTAAGGCTTGAGGTTCAATCGGTTTGACATAAAAATCATAAGCTCCCAAATTGATAGCTTGCATGGCGACAATCCGATCCGATTGACCGGTCACCATGATCACTTTGGTACTGGGAGAAAGTGAGACAATTTCTTGTAAAATGCTTAATCCTTCTTCATAACCGCAAGGATCGGGCGGTAGCCCTAAATCTAAGGTGACGACCCCAGGTTCGTACCTTCTTAATTTGGTAATAGCCTCAGTTTTATTCTCAGCCGTGATCACTTCATAATTATTGAAAGACCACTTTAGTTGTTCTCGTAAACCCTCATCATCTTCAATTACTAACAGATACGGTTTATCACTCACTGCTACTTCCTTTTAATTAAACACTACAAATTAGGCAACACCCGGGTTAACCACAAAATTCGCTAATAAGGGAAACTCCAGCGTAAAAGTTGAGCCTTGATTTTTAATGGTTTCTACCAACAGCTTCCCCCCTACATTATGAACATATTCTTTGGCTTCATAGACACCAATGCCCATCCCTTTTTCACCCTTAGTGGTGATAAAAGGGGTATACAGATCACCATGCAGGAACTTAGCCTCCATGCCGCAACCAGTATCACTAATCGCAATCTGCAATTTTTCATCCGTCTCAATCACAGTTAGCACTACTTCACCATGCTCAGGTGTGGCTTGCTGTGCATTTTCAACCAAATGGCACAGTACGTTGACCAATTGATCTTCATCACCCAGAACTTCAATATCGGTATTGTTCACTTGCCAGTCCATGCGTGGGATCGGATGGCGATGATTGGTCAATTGTATGACCTTTTGTAATGCCACCCCCACTTTAACGGTTTGTGGACTTAAAGGACGATCTCTGTCGCGCATTTGCAATAGGAGTCTGTCGATCTTATCTGCGGCGTGCTCCAATGTGGTAAACACACTGCGCACAAATGAAGGATTGTTCTCATGCTTCTCACGGTTGTTGATCATGAGTTTGAGCTGAGATTGCACATTTTTTAAATCATGCATCACAAAGGCTGAAAGTCGGTTAAATCCTTCGAACTGACGTGCCACAGCTAAAGCCTGTGCATTACGTTCTTGCACTAAGCAAATCACCGCTTGTCGGCCTGCCATGGACAGTAAGTCGAGCACTTCCCAGTTAACGTTAAAAAAGGCCACGCGAGGATGCGCCAAAATCACAAACGCATGTAAGCGGTTACCGTGAAGCAGCGGCACCAGCAACCAAGCCCAAGAGAATTGCCTAATCGCATTGGGTATTTGTGTTAATGACATCGCGCGATCATTTTCAGACAAATGTGAAGGAATTTCTAAAGCACGCTGGGATTGCTGCAAGTAATCAGTCAAAGCACAAGGCTCAATCACCACTTCTTGATTGGGAAATGAACTGTGCCAACAATCTTTAAGAACATACCCTCGCTTTTCTTCCCATTCAAAAAGCACCCCTTTGCGGCTTTCTACCATGTCGGCTAATGCTTTAATCACACGGGTTGTCAGCTGTCTTTGATCATCGTTGGCATATAACAGTAAAGAGAAGCGGATCCATTCTTCTCGATAATCGTATCGAAGTTTAAAAAAGTTTTTGGCAATAAAAACTTTAGTCCATGCTCTGGCTCGTCCTGAAGACAACATAATCGCTAACACGATCAACGTTCCGGTTAAGAACAGGATCTGCAGGGCATCACCCCATGAGCCACCCCATTCGCGAACAAAATAGCTGGCCATCATCATCGACAGCAAATAAATCCCGCTGGTAATAAAAATGGTTGAACGAAAAATGATGTTGCGTGAAGGGAGTATTTCTGTTTGCCATTTATGATGACGCAGTGCACTTAAAATAATTAACGGGGCAACAATGGTCGATATCGCTCCCCTAGCCTGCCAAATGCTAATACTGATATTGTTTAAAACAGCGGCATTAGCGTACATGTACAAATCATAAGAGTATACAATCCCCAAACTGATGCACAAAAACTTGATCCGCCAACGCTGATGACCGGCTGAAGTTCGATAAATTTGCTCTATTAAGGCCAGCATCAAGATAGACACCACCACAAAAGCACTATAGCTGAAGGTGGTTAATTGATCGCTAACCGCTTCCCAATCTACGATTTCAAGCACCGCGATAGCGGCGACAGATAATAATGTGCCCCCTAACAGCAGGTAAAACGCAGGGTGGAAATACCAGCGCTTTTCGTGGGGATGAGTAAACTTCAGTAATTTAATAAAACAAATAAACCATAAGCCGTCATTGACAGTTTCCAACAGATTGATAAAGGCATAATCTGCAATCAATCCCGCAGAATAAAGGGTGCAAAGGGTCGCCCAAACCATGGTCGAAGTCGCGCAAAGGGCTAAAATAGGAAATTGTAGCCGGGTGGGCCGATGGGAAAAAAGAACAAGTGCCACTAATGCAAAGGCAATTGCACAGGAAAGATAGCTGGCAACAGCAATCTCTGGCATCGTTTCTCCTGGGACTGCTTTGTCTGTTAGTATCTTATTTGTTAACTATTAATGCTAATTGACTAAATTCGTTTAGCAAAGATTGGCACAAAGAGTAACTACGTTGTTCAATCTCAACAGCATTATCTATTTGACGTCCATCTTCTCCTAGCAATCCTACCTTCTGTAGGGCAAGAAATTCAGTAAGCTTTTGACTTAATTCCTTGACAGAGATTTGCCCGTCACAATGTTGCAAAATAAACCGCTCAACGTCATTTAAAGAGATATTCTCATGGCGGTGGTTCGTTACCCAAGTCTGATGCTTTAACTGGTATTGTATCCACCCCGCAACTAATGGGGTTTCACCAGGTGAATCTGCATACCGACCACCATTGGAATGGATATTAATTAATCCTCCCAATACTAAACGCATCAGATTTAATTCTTCAATCAAGAACCATTCTACATAGGTGCGATCGTTGGATGGGATCTCTTTAACGACACTATCACATAATGCGTCAAAAGCAATCGGTTTTCCTTTGTGCTCTGCTAATTTAAGCATGGCAACCTTTGCCAATGGGTCCGTCAAGGTCAGGGTAATATGCTGCCCAATAAATTTCATGGGCTCATTATTATGAGGATCTTGGCCCTTAGGCTGTACTTGGCCTTTGAAGCTGATATAGAACGACTTAATTTGCTGGGTCAGGAGGTGACGATTCACCTTCACCTTCTCATGGCACAGTAACGTGCAGCGAAAACGTTGGTTAAGGATAAAATCTAAATATTGCCCACAGGCCACTACATCATTGATTTTACTTATTTCATCAGCCAGCTTAGGCGGCAAATTACTCGGATACATGAGTGCAAGATCGGTATCGGAAAGATAAGCTAATTGGTGCTTTTGGGCGCTTTCAATAAACTGGTAAAAATAGAACGGCTGATTCACTTCCCCTAAATGATCATGTATGAGATAGGAATCAGGTTGATTAGCTAATATCTCAATTTCATTGCGTAAGAAATTGGCATAAGGTGAAGTGTCATTCGCTAAGCCTTTCACAATAAAATTCAAGACATTGCGTGCCTCTTTAGCTTTAGCCATGGGGTCATGAATAGCGTTCGTGTGATAAAGCATCATCTCACGAATACTTTTCACCACGTTCCAACCCGGTAAAGTGTTATAGCTGATATAGGCGACACCGTGCGGTGCAAGATGCCGTTGGCAAATGACCAGGATTTTTTCACGCACCGATTCTGGCACCCAAGAGTAAATGCCATGGCAAATAATGTAATCAAATTGCCCAAAGGCCTCGGAAATATCTTCAATGCTGAGATGAAAAACTTCGATATTAGTTAGTTTTAATTCTTTTATGGTGCGTGCTGCCCTTTGGATTTGCACCGCACTTAAATCAACTCCAACGATATAAGCCGACGGGGCCTGGCAGGCCAGAGGAATGATGTTACCACCGCTGGCACATCCCAATTCTAAAATACGCGCGTGAGCAAATTCTGTTGGCTGTAGCCCAAATAGCTTGGCTAAGGTATATAAATGATCGGGGTGCGTCTGCGCATATGAGCGACTTTCATATTCTGTGATATCGTAAGAGAAAGCGATACTTTCAGACATGATTTCTCACAAGGTAAAATAAACACTATTTCAGCTAAATGAAATGGCTGTCAACTTAGACATTTATCATTGAACAATTAGTTTTCTTACTAGGAGCGACGATGTTCCAAATACTGATTGGCGGTGGGATATTTATCAGTGCCTTGCTGTTGTTTTTTATTCAACTGCTCCTGGCAAAACACATGCTACCCCAATTCGGTGGTTCAGCCTTTGTCTGGGTAACGAGTATGCTCTTCTTTCAGGCAGGACTCCTGGTCGGATACCTCTATGCCTATCTTTTAGCGAAACTATCTTCTTTGCGACTGCAAGCGGGTATCCACTTTGCACTGTTGCTAGTTTCTCTTTACTTTTTACCTATTCATCTTGATAGCTTTGTTATTGATAATCAGCAATGGCCTCCTTTAAGCGTTTGGCTGGTGTTATCCTCTATTTCGCTTATCCCCTTTATTGTGATTTCAGCTTCTAGCCCGTTATTACAGCATTGGTTCTGCCACGTTGAGGAAAGCGAATTCCCTTATTATTTTTATTCTATCTCTAATGCTGGATCGTTATTAGGGTTGATTGGCTATCCCTTTATATTTGAACAATACCTTGGATTAAAATGGCAAGCTCATGTCTTTAGCATATTGTATTGGATCTATTGTTTCTTATGCCTCATGTGCATGTTAAAGGTAGTCACCACTAAACGGATGGTCGAACGTAAAGAACCCATCCACGATGTGACCATAGCAAAAGCAAGCCAGTGGTTGTTTTTAAGCTTTTTATCGTGTGCATTATTGCTGGCCATTACCCAATTTTTAATCCAAAATGTCATTAATCTGCCACTGATGTGGGCTATTCCCCTCGGGTTGTATTTAATATCCTTTATTTTTACCTTTGCTAATGCCAAAGGCTATGATCGTAATTTTTGGCTAAGCTTCTTCCTTATTTTCTTAGCACTCACTTCATGGCTCATGTATATGCTGAGCATGAATGGCTATGACGTGGTGTTTATTTTACTTGGACTCCTTTATAGCGCTTGCATGATTTGTCATGGCGAGCTCGTTTTGCGCAAGCCATCTCAACGTGCGTTAACGACATTTTATTTATTGATTGCTTTAGGCGGCGTACTAGGGAGTTTGTTTGTTAATATCGTTGCTTATGTGCTGCTGGGTAAATGGTGGGATTTTTATATTCCACTGACACTTATTACCGTGCTAACACTAAGCTTAATGTATCGCCAGATAAAAACAAACCAGTTTACGTGGGAAGCGAAAGTCTTGGCCAGTGTTTGTGTGGTTATGGTTGTTGTGCTGGTTACCTTAAACGAATTTCAACCTAAATTGCCCATTTTAGTTGAAAAGCGAAGCCTTTATGGTTTTGTGCGCATTTTTGATCACCCTGTCACTAAAAATAATCTCCACTTTAGAGAAATCCGTAACGGCCAAACATCGCATGGTATACAAGTTCTTGATCCTGGCAAGCGAAATATCACCACCAGTTACTATGGTGAAGGTACGGGCGTTTACTTAGCGATTCAATATTTGCACCAGCAAAGAAAAAGACCTTTAAACATTGCTGTTATTGGTTTAGGGTGCGGAACCCTAGCGAGTACAGGGGTAAAAGGAGATACTTTCGATTTTTATGAATTAGATGAGAATGTTGAATATTTTGCTAATCATTACTTTACCTTTTTAAAAGATTCACCAGCAAAAACCAAAGTCATTTTAGGTGATGCCAGACTTTCTTTAGTGAAAGCGCGATTTTTACCTGAATTTAAACCTTATGATTTAATCGTGGCCGATGCCTTCAATGGTGATTCCATTCCTTTTCACTTGCTCACTCAAGAAGCCATCGCCTTATACCGAAGCTTATTATCACCAGATGGTCTCATTGCATTGCACACGTCTAATACTTATTTGAACTTTATGCCACTAACCAAACAATTGGCTAAAGATCAACATCTTAAACACTACTGGATTGATTCACCAGGAAAGCTCGAAAAAGCTGTCTTTGCCGCCAATTGGGCTATTCTCAGTGCTGATCCTGATTTTGAAATCTGGTTGAAAAAACAAAGTGGCTTTGTGTTAAAAGAACCTAAACGTCAAATCACTGTGAATTGGACCGATGATTATAATAGTGTTTTACCCTTGTTACGGTTTCGAGGGTTATGATTTATCATGCTTGTTTTTTTCAAAGGTATCTAAAAAAATATCTTTCAAACGAGAATGTAATTTAATAAACCAATTATACAACAGCACCATCAAAAAGAGCCCGACAAAACAAATAATAATCAGTAATTCAATCGGTGGCAATATACTAAAACTGAGCGCGCAAACAAATAACATCATGCTGATTAAAGAAAAGATAGGGATCAATTCTGCCACAATCTTATGCCACTTCAGATTTAAATCTGCTTTATCCTCTTTAATATTCAGCTCAGTTAATAGTAAACACAAAAACTGAATTTTACGATAAGCTGCAATAATAAATGGCAAGGATATGATCAAGGCCAAGGCCCAAAAGATAGCTTTTTGAATATGATGATTGGTGTGAGACGAAATAAAATCACCCCAGGGCGTTCCGGCTATATAGGCCATCGCAAAGAATATGCCCATAATAATGAACAGATTAACAATCACTTGAACCAAATGATATAACTTATAAAGGCGCAGTTGTTGATTCTGTGTGGAATGTCTGGCATTTATCCAGCCTTTGTAATGTTCAAAACCTTTGCTGATGGATTCGGGTATAAACAAAGAAACAATATGGGTGAATGAATCTGAATATTTAATTAAATAAGGTGTGAGTAAAGTGGTGATAGCTGATACGGTAACAGCAATAGGATATAAAAATGAACTCGTTACCCCTAAGGTGACACCTAAGGTTGCAATAATAAACGAGAACTCACCAATCTGAGCCAAACCTAAACCGACCCGCATTGACATTTTGCCACTTTTGCCCGTGATTAACACACCCAGCCCACTACTCACCACTTTGCCCACCACCACAATCAAGGTTATACCTATAATAGGCCAGGTATGAGTGAGTAAAACTTGGGGATCAAACATCAACCCAACGGATACAAAAAAGATAGCGCTAAACATGTCTCGTAAGGGCATGATGAGCGCTTCAATAGCGCCTAGCTGACGAGATTCAGCAATAATAGCACCAATAATAAACGCGCCCAGTGCGACGCTATAACCTAATTTAATCACCAGTAAGCAAAAACCAAAACAGATCCCTAACACTGAGATCAATAAAATTTCCCGACTGTTAAATTTAGCAATATAAGAAAGCAGCCGAGGGATGAGTAAAATCCCTAAAAAGAGTGAAACGACTAAAAATGTCGAGAGTTTGCCAAGGGTAATGATAAAATCTTCAGCATGCATTGAACCCGTGATAGAAATGGTAGAGAGCAAGGCTAAAATCGCAATAGCAAACACGTCTTCTAAAATTAAAATACCAAAAATGAGCTGTGCAAACTTCTTGTGCTTCATATTCAGCTCTTCTAAGGCTTTTAAAATAATCGTAGTTGAAGAGATCGCCAGCATGGCGCCAAGAAATATGGCATCGGTTTCACTCCAATTAAACAGCCGCCCAACCCAATAACCTAGCCCTGTCATGGCAATAATTTCTAATAAAGTTGCAATCGAAGCTGGTTTGCCTACCTTGCTTAATTTCCTGAGATTAAATTCCATACCTAAAGAAAACATCAGGAAGATAACGCCTAATTCAGCAAGTGTTTGAATGGTGTTAATATCAATGATGAATGAAACAGGAGGAGTATGCGGCCCTACAATAATACCGGCTAGAATATAACCCAGCACCACTGGCTGGCGAAAACGATGGCATAGCACCGAGATCAACCCCGCAACCAGCATAATGACGGCTAAATCTTGAACGAACACAAGCGCATTACTGTGCAATAGCACCTACCCAATAGACAAATTTTTCCTGCATAATCAGAACTTAGCAATGAATCGACGGTCTTTCATTGCCTTATTGAGCCTGAAACTGTACATATAACAAGCCAATATAGCCGAATGCGGCTAGTCGGGATCTATACTTATTAAAAGACCTGATGGAGAATGAGACTATGCGCACGCCACTTAGCATACTTCTGAAAGAAAAAAGTAGTGATATCCAAACATTAACTGCAGAAGATACCTGCTTGCATTGCGCAGAGCTGTTAGCCAAATTTGGCATTGGTGCCTTACTGGTGATGGAAGGTGAAAAATTACAAGGCATTATCAGTGAACGTGACTTAATTAAAAAACTGGTCAGTCAAAAGCGTGACCCAACGACAATGAAAGTATCTGATCTGATGACAACCAGTGTTATTACCGTCACCCCTGAAACCACCGTGCTCGAGGC
>JBFWUT010000045.1:0-21893 GCA_050247135.1 Candidatus Berkiella sp. | reverse complement strand
CTTCTTGGTTTTCTATATAATGAATAACCTTCTCCAAAGAAGAATAGCTAACGGTAAAAGAGCCATAGCCCTCTTGCCACGAAAAATGCTCGTTGAAATTATTATTCATCCATAACGAGGAACTGCGTTTTACTTCCTTAATTACAACCGAATATTTATCAGGCAATTTCATACTAATCAACAAATGAACGTGATCAGATGTGCCGCCAATGCATATCAGATGAGCTTCGTGATTTCTTACTATTCCGCCCATATAAGAATAGATCGCTGCCTTATGTTCATCAGCTATTAGTGGTGCGCGATTTTTTGTTGACCATATCAAATGATAATAATGGGCACGATATGAATGAGTCATACTTCGACTTCCTTGTCTCACCGCTGCCGCGGTGAATTGTGTGGGGGGGGTCCTTTCCCCCCATAGCAGCTGCGCTGCAATGGGGGGCTATCTTATTACCTGGCTACCGCCAGGTTAGTTTATCAGCAGCCCTCGCGGCAGCGAGGGTAGAATATAGCCCCGCATTGCGCGTAGCGCTATGTGGGGGAAGATAACATCCCTTTAACTTCACTGCGGTAGCAGTGAGACCTTCATTTAAATTTAAAGGTTAAACCGGCAAATCAATCGCCCTCTGCAACGCTGTTCGATAACGGTTCATTTGTTCTGGATAATTCTTTTGAAAACGATTAATTAAATCTAAACAGAAAGCGACGACTGTTTCTTTGAAAAGTTTGAGATCAACGTATTCAACACCTTTTTCATATTCAAAATAAACCTCACCTTCATCACTTCTGTGCGCAAAGTCATTATGCCAAGAAATTTCGATCTGATTTTTTACTTTCCTAATATATAAATCAGGAAGAAATGAACCATCGCGATTAGTATATATACCGTGGCAGTCATTCCATCGATCAATTTTACCACGTATTTCCATATCAACTTTAGACCAATCCAAATCAAGATATTTTGTAATATCATTATCCGGTCCATCAATTAATTTTATTTCATCCATCATATCTACAGCATTAGTAGCTTTTGTTGCCACAGGAAAAGGATCATCGGTGAGCAAAATACTCAATTTTTCACAAAAGTATTCTAATAATATGTTTAAATTAGCGCTATATGTGGCTTCAGGACCAATACCCTTGAAAGCAAAAAGATTCTTGTCTTTGACCCACAAAAATACATTACCACCTGTTTCATATCTTTGCGGATTAGTTTGAACGTCCGGGTCAGAAGAATACATATCAAGCCAATTAACATAATCAATTCCAAATTCGTTTTTAATACCAAATTGCCTCATCATTCACAACCTTAAAATTGTCATTTCTTAATTAATTTTCTATATTCGCTTTTGGAAATTAACTTATCTTCAAGGAATTTATTTAAAATTTTACTCCCAACCTCATTATCAATTTTTTCATGGACTTCGTATGAATGCCATTTTCCATCATTGCTAGTACGAAATTTTATAATTTTTCCATCATAGTAATTAAAACGTTGATTAGGTTTATCTGGGTTCAGGTAAGACGAATCCAGTAATTTTTGGCCTATTTCCGAACTAGGAATAGGATTTAAGCTTGCTTTGGGGCCCCACAAAGCACCGCCACCTCCCGCCCTTGGTTGATGCTTCTCATAATCATGATCATAAACCCCCGGACTCTCTTGCTGCGAATTTCTATTATAAATATTTTGCAGCTTTTTCAAACCAAAGTAGGGGGTTGTTAGCACTAAGCTGGTTAAGCCAGGTTGATTAAGCAGTGTCTCTGTCTTACGCCCTCCAGAGGATACCGCTGGAAATGAGGTACTTTCAACTTCTATTTCATCTCGATTAGGTATTAATCCAGTATAACTAGGTGACGTTAAACGTCTTTCTTCATCTGGGCTATTGGATCCTCGCCTTGCATCTTGCTGATGAGGCTTCATCACTGCCCCAATTGCTGTTGCGCCAGCAATGGCTAAACCTGCTATAGCCACCGGATTCGCCTGCGCTGTCCCTATGCCAATAAAACTCAGTAACCTATCCCCAAAACTCAGATTTTGAGGTGGTGGGGTAACTGATGAGTTTGCAGTCGGTAAGGTCAGCAAAGAACGTGGCAGTTCAGGGATCAATTTAACTTCTGCTTTTTTAGGTCCATGGGATAACAAACTGGTTACAGCGTCTTTGCTTGTTTTGCGTGGCTCTTGTGGTGTAACAGGTGAAGCAGCTTGGGTGTCCTTTTTAGGAACGACTTTGCCCAGGGGTTCTGACGTTTGGGTGTCCTTTTGGGAGGGGCGCACATCGTTGGCGGCCAACAGGGGCGTGTAAATGGGTGTCCTATCGGTTACCGTTTCAAGAGAATAAATGGGTGTCCTTTGCGGGGCTGATTTTGAGGGAGCAACTTTACCTAACGGCTCAGCCTTAACTGTCGAAGGCATTGTAAAAGTCAGCCTCTTATCTTCAAATGGCACATTCAGTGCCGTTTGCGTACCTGAGGGCGTATGGAAAAAGGTGGCGGAATGGGTGATCCCATTAGTCGAGCCCCCCATGGTTGAACTTCCTCCTTCTCTTTTTAACTCTGTGCGGGCATCCTTTTCCATAGAACTAAAAAATCGATGGACTTTGCCCTTGTTGTTGTTGCCAATACTCCTGGCATAAGCATCATTCGTGCCCTGCCAACGATTCTCGGCAATTTGCTTCGAAGAACTCGACACAAATTGAGCAGCCGAATCAAGTGTGTGCTCACCCCAGATAGGTTGAAAATGGCCACCGGTTTGATCGTGTGCACGTAACGTTTCATTGACAATATCCAACATGCCTTGCTCTACCTTTTGGGTTGAACTGGCATACTGCTGATCAAAAAATTGGCGAAATAAAGTAAACGACTGATCGACCGTGAGTGGCGTGTAACTCGGATTATCGGCAACCATCGCAGACACTTCATGAGCCGCTACCGCTGCTCGCACCGTCATCGGATCCCACTGGGCAAATATCGCAGGTACAGTACCCGTAACCGACTCACCGCTTAAGATCAGATCAACATATAAGCCAGACAATAAAAAGGTTTTAGCTCTGTCAAAGTTCTTTACCACCGCTTGTTCATCAAATTTTGTTCCGCTGTGTTGCATTTGATTAAAAAAAGCTCTGAAATACCCCTGAAACGCAAGTTTCTGCTCTTGGCTATAACCACCAAAAATCATTGGGTTATTAAACACTAAGATTTGCGCAGCATATTCAGATATTCCATCAGCTGAATATTTGATATCACTGCTTTTGACAATATTTTTATAATTATTCGCCGTAAGCTGACCTGAGTGTAACGTCTGCACATAAGAATCAATGGCATGTTGCTGCCCTTGCCTTAACATCTGCTGTAGTCTTGCCTCTTGGTTGTTGCTATCCGCCACAATCGATTGCATGTCACTCT
The DNA here is from genome assembly GCA_050247135.1 of Candidatus Berkiella sp. Taxonomy (GTDB): domain Bacteria; phylum Pseudomonadota; class Gammaproteobacteria; order Berkiellales; family Berkiellaceae; genus Berkiella. Next base: position 18,491 of record JBFWUT010000045.1, on the reverse strand, counting down.
TTAATCTCTCAGCTAAAGTTGCCAATGATAAATGACTGGCTCGTAATTGCTGATAAAAAGGCGTCGATAAAATGAATGAAGCGACAATCTGCCCTGCGTCTTGAGTTTGGGAATTTAATGTCGTGATGGTTTCACTTAACAAGGGTACAAAGTGCTCACTTTGCTCCCCCGTTAACACATAAGCTTTCATACTACACACGAAATCTAATAATTTGGCATTGTCGTAGCGATGTGCATCAATCCCTGCCTCTAGTACTCTTCTAACAGCTTCTATTTGAGCAGGATCATCTATTGAAATGCCTTGCATCACAACGGTATCCATCACTTGCAATAGCTCAGCACCCGTTGAAGGTAAACTACCTAAATTTTCTCTTAACCATCCATATCCCCGACGCGCTGATTGCCCCACATCAATCCCGGTAGCATCTTTAACTACGGTATTAGCCACTTCAGCTGTTGCTTCCATCATAGTATTGACTTTAGGCATACCTACTTTCTCTAGAGCTGATTCATAACTTTCCCAGTATTCAACAAGGGAGTTCGCTATCTTTTTTCGGCCAACCTCTTCCGTTGCCGCATGAATTAACCCCAACCAATTTATATAATCGATGAAATTTTTTGACTCCGAATTGTAATTTTCAAGAACAGAAAGAGACAATATTCTAGCTGAGATTTTTTTGGCCATCGTCACAGTCAAACGTCTTGTGGTATGCCTATACCAACCGAATCCAGAAAGCACATTACTAGCCATATTGACTGCACCAGGATAAAAAGTAGGATTTCTTTGCGCAAAGAAAGAAAGCGAACGCTCCGTGTTGTCAAGAACATCTCCTCCCAAAAAACTTTCAACCACACCAAAGCCAAAAGCAAAGGGCGCTAAAAAGGGATTAGTTGCGCTAGCTGCTTTAGAAATCCCATCTAGTATCATGGGAAGATAATGAGAGGCGCTTGACACGTAGTAATAGGCTGATGTCTGCTCCAATTCTTCTTGAAAATCGTTTGCAAATTGCTCTCGATACCGACCCTCTTGCATAGCAGAGGGATATTTATTCACAAAAGCCGCCGCATCATAACGTACTAAGGCACGCTCAATTTTGTCTAATGTTCTTTTTTGCTGACTATCTTTGCTATTGCGCTTAATCTGATCTAATAACTCTAATGGAGTTTGGCCAGCGCGATTTTTCGTTGATACTAAAGTTTTGCGTTGCTCTGGCTTTAAAGGGTGAATCAGCATAAGTACAGCACGATAATTTCCTGCTTTAACAGCATGGTGCAAAAATGTATTAAGATTAGCATCCGTTTCTAAAGCCATCGTATGAAGCTTAGCAACAATACAAGCAGCTTTATATTCACTTTTCGCTCTATCATCGCCTGTGGCACCATAAATAGCTTTTAGCAGATAATCACTGAGTGAAACCGGCTTGGCTCCTGCACGCGCTAAGACTTTAGCGGCTTCAACATGCCCGTTAAGCTGCGCTAACAGGTGAGGTGTTTCAGCAAAACTATTTTCACCATCAATTTGAATCATGATGCGTTTTTTTTGTAAAAATTCTTGAACTTGTCCTTGTCTGGCTAAACTTGCATTATGATCTTTTTCTTTTTGAGCTTCATCACAAAGATAGCGAACCAATTCGACATGACCATGTTGAGCGGCAAAGTGTAAAGGGGTATTCCATCTAAGATCAGGGCGGGTAAGCCATTCCCCCTGAGTGACTAAGTATTTAACAACATCAACTCTCCCAGCGATGGCAGCATGGTGGATTAAAAACTTGCCATTGTCATCCGCTCTACGAAGTAAATAGCTATGATGAAATTGTTTATCCCATGCTTTAAGCAAATCAATTCGCCCCTCTCTTGTGGCAAGTTGAATTGCGTTTAAGCCCTGGCTGCTGCGAGTTTCCCATAATTGAGTTGCACTCGATATGAGCAAAGCCGCTCCATCGAGATCATTAACTTCTAAAGAGATCCATAATGGCGTAGTTTGGTTAAGCTTAACTTTTACAGCGGGAAATTGTTCATACAATTTATCCACTTTAACATGACTTGTGACAGAAGCCCCGGCGCGCAATAGCAAACGGATATTATCATGACGCTTGGCTGCCGCGGCATAATGCAAGGGGGTTAAACCCATATCATCTTGGTCGTTATGAGCCGCGATATGAGCCCTTTTGAGCGTTAAAAAATGCTGCAATATGCCGCTACAAGAATTGAGAGCCGCAAGGTGTACCGGTGTTCTACCTTGGTTATCTCTTACGCGAAAATTGATCCTCCTAAAAAACGATCGATGTCGGCTTAAAAGAATATCAACAAAACCCGGGTCGGAGCCGTTCGCGGCATAATGTAATGGGGTACTGCCACTTACATCTTTTTGGCTTAAATCCACACCCGCATAAAATAGGTTCTGCCAAAAGCCTTTAGCACCCTGCTTGTTATATTCAGCATCAACCATCTCGTGAAGAAACGACCTGTCTTCTCTAGCACACACTAAATGCAATGGAGAAACCTCATTGTCGTTCGGTTGATAAATGTCTTCTCCATCGCTTATTAACTTTTTTGCTGACTGGATATCCTTTTTGCGTATAGCGGTATGCAGCTCGGTATCTGCAGCTACTCTTTCAATGCAAGGCAATGCTTTATCCAATTCTTGGTTCCACTGATTGGTATCACTGATACCTTGCTTTAAAGAATAATAACTTTTTAACAAATCATTAACGAAAGCAGAACTCGCTATGTTTATGGCTTTATGTAAAATATAGTTACGCAGACTCGGTTTAAAATAATAGATGGATAATAAGGCCGAGATATTTCGCGTTTTAATAGCTTGTGCGATGACTGCATGAAATCCGTGATCATTGGCGAAACTATTGGCTTCCGCTTTAGAAAGCTGTGCAATACGGTTATAGCTTTGAGCTACGAACGCCTTTTGCAAGGCCTTAATTTGACCCGTGTTATGCTCGATTGATAACATTTGCTTTACAGCATTCTGTAACTCATATGGATCATGGTGGGTAAAGTGTCGAAACCCTTCTTTCCATAATTTTTGCTGCAAAAAGGATTCACTCATCGACTGTGTAGCGGGTTGCCATTGATTGCCATTTAGTTTCGCAACCACCTCGCAAAAAGGAGCATTACCCTTGTATCCCTTGAAAACATCATTCATCACTGAAATTCGAAGTAGCTTACAAAGTCGAGTTATTTCAGATGTTGTGCTTAAACGTTGGTTATTTGGCCTTGGAGCATTGTTTAATAAAAGCTTTAGTGGCCCTATCATTATTTTTTGTTGATCTTCAGGATGTAGGTAATATTTCAACAAATCTCGAATTTTCGACAAACTCATATTCGGAATTTGATAGTAGCTTGAAAATGCTTCTTCTAAGAGATGAACCGTTGGGTGAGCAGATTGTTTGCCCAAGGGGCTTGAAAGCATAGTTTTGGTTAATGCGTGACCAATGGTGGCTAATCCACAACTATTTTCCCACGTTGTAGCATTTAATAGAAACGACTTCATACTGCTTCCTTATGATTTTCCTTTTAAGCGCATCATTTTTCCAAGTTCCTTGATGCAGGCGGCATTATTCAGAACTCTCCTGCAAATTGCAATGGAATTTGCGCTGATTTTGGCAGTATTTTTACGTGTACCATCTACTGTCTATGGGTGCATAACCACCATAATCTTGGGAACCAATAGGCATATTCAATTGCCTAATGCATATAACTAGTTGGGATTTTAAGTGCTATGGCAACGACAGGGCCTGGAAAATATAACTTATTCAATCTAATGGGTGCTGAACCCGAAGCCAAATTGAAGCGCATACTCGCCAGTGTCGACATTGATTACCAACAACACTTCCCCAATGGTGCCAATCAAGAAACCAAGGAAGCCGCTTTAGCCAACATCTTAAACTCCATACAAACTTCTCGAAAACTAATCTTATTCAAAACGCTCATTGAGAGTAATTTTGCAACCGATCAACATGTCATCAAAGCGCAAAACATTGAAAAAAACATTGAACAAGTTCGAGTCGTTTCTTTTATTACTAAAAAAATCCTCAATGCCCTAATTGAAGAGGCAATTAATCAATACCTGACAGAAGAACAAATTAAAGCTATTCGAGTTATTTTAGGCGAGCTAAGAAGAAAATATGAAAGCGAGAAAGACGAGCGGCTCAAAATGATCTATGAGACTGAGATCCAACGGATCTTAGCGGATGAAGTTTTCCAAAGAAATCTGCAACGCCTTAATCAAGAATACAAGTCACGCATCAAAGAGCATGATGAAAATCTGGATAAGATTAACCTACGTATCGATGATATAAAAGACAGAAAATACAATATTGTTGATGAAGCTTCAAAAAGTGTTAGTGCAGAATTAACCAACCATACTGCTATCAATTCCAACATTGCGGTTTATCGGGATGTTATCCCAGAAGAGCATCGTGACGCTTTTATGAGAGACTTCTTGAAAGAATGTTATCGCGCAGAAAAGAATGAACTTAAAAAATCCTTAAATGTTGAAGATCAATTACAAAAATATATTGATATGGACAAACATGACCAAGCAAAAGTCGCTGTTCAGCTTCCACCACTAGCAAACTATCGATTGGCCCGTAACAACGATAAATCAATACCCGATCTCGTGAAAAAAGAGCCTGACTATGAAAGAATTTTCCAAGAACTTTGCAAAAAATATTCTGGCAAACCTGAACTTCTTAATCAAGATCAAATAGCCTATGAATCATCTTTGTTAGCTGAAAAATTTAAACCAGCAGTTGATAGAATGTTAGAAGGAAAAAAAGAGAAAATTGACCTACGCAAGCAGTGTGTGGAAATTGAAGCACAAAAACAAAAGGAAAAAATTCAACTTCAAAATTTATATAATAGGCTTGAACTAGATACTTCAAAACAATTTAAAAAAACTCCGGCTGCGTTAGAGTTTGATGAGTTCTTGGCAACGGTTGAAATCACTCCTAAATCAGCTAAAACTAACCCTTAAATTGAGGTGTATTCATGGCACAAAATCAAGAAGTACCTGAATTTTACAAAAACTACTCTGCTAGTGAAATTGACAAATTTGAGACAATCTTGCGTTTGATTCATTCATCGCAACCTAATGTAGCATTGGCCAAAAAAATGGTAACCGACTTCAGTGATAACCATGAACTAGAACGCTTTAAAGGATTTAAAAAAGAATTCGAGAGCGCTATGCAACAAGGCGTTCGCAATATTGAAAAATTAGATGCTCAGAAGGAAAAACTAGAGCAAAAAGAAGGCTCTTTAAAAAGAAAAAACGAGGAAATTGTTCACAGCCACACGCATCAAATGAGTGAAGCATTAAAAGATAGAAGCGTTAGTCGCTCTGATATCCCCACCCAGGAACCCCCATCAAAAAAACATAAGCGCTAAACACGAACAGGAATTTTACTGTTCCTTAATACCTCTTCCACCGTACTCATTCTTGATTTCTCGATGGCTGCTTCTTTGCGTTGAATGCTTTGCGTGAGCAGGGTTTTGCTTTTCTGTAATGCCGCAACTTCACCCGCTTTACCCTGCCGCTTGAGTTTCATCACCGCAAGCAGGCCCTCAGCATAGAGTTGAAATCGGGCATGTTTTTGAGGGTCGCCACCTAAAGCTGTTAAGATATCTTTTTCACTATACTCTTTTTGTACATATTTCAGAAATAATGGATTGAAAGCGAGTTTTTCATGAGCGGTAAAGCTTAACTTAGCACCCTTAATTGACATCGTGAGATCCCTTGCAAGAGGAAAACAAGTTTAATTCTACTTGCTTTTCGTGACTTGTCAATTATCCTGACGAAATTAGGGGTTTTGTAAATTCAGGGTTGGCTTGTTATCGCTTTGAGCATCGACAATACAATCAATATCAATATCAAGATCAGCTAGGGCAGCTTCAAACTCAGTCATGTCTATACTCTCAAGCAATGCCTTCTCACTGTCTGATAAGCTAATTTCTTCCTGGCTATTCATGGTATCTAAAATATCATTCAGTTGCTTATCGATGTCAGCGAGTGCTTTTTTGTCTTCATGTAATAACTGAGTTTGTTCGATTACAATCGCAAGGTGGTCCTCTAGCGGTTTTTTTACTGCTTCATCATTTTCAAAGTCTTGTAACTTCACAAGACAATAATCATCACTGACCTGGGTGTTAACTTGTAAATTACCAGTGTTGTCCCCCAACACTTTGACTTGCTGTAACGTTACCCAAGCCATTTTTTCTTTTATATGGGGTAATTTGCTCACCTCTCGTTCTTTTAAAGAAAAGTACCCGTTAAGAAATTTAACCTGATTTTCATAAGTCATCCCCACCAATAGCGGGATATTTCCTGTCTTTTTGAGGGCTTGCATCACTCGTTTAATATGAGTATGCCGTGAATTGAGAATAATCCATTGACGTTGTTGGATTAATTTTAAACTGGCATGACGCTGATGAATAAGATTTTGTAACTCATTAGCACCCCCCTGATTTTGCTTAGTTAATTTACGCTTATCTTTTTCCTGAAGATGCTTGTCATCGTCCCACAAGAGTAAACGTAACAGCATCAAGGTTTTTATTATTTTTTGTATACGACGATATGATTTAACATGATGCAATAATTTAACGGCAACATAATATTGCATCAGCCTTTTTTGACAATGTGACTCTTTATGATTATTAATAACTCTAGCAAAGAAACAGCCATTATTGAGATTGATTTTTTGATTATCTTCTTCAAGATTTTCATTTTTATCATGCTCAATTGGATCAAAGCAAACAACCTTTTCAAGATCACTCAACAAATTGCTTGGGGTGCGCAGAATGTCAGCTTGGCTCGCTTTTTGTTCTGATATTTTGAATACAATTTTTAAAGCGGCGTCATGCGTTTGCTCTTTGCCCTTGTACTGCATATTGAGCACCTAGCGGTTAAACATGTCAAAAACATAGGATATCTGAGACTAGAATTGGTGCTTTTGAGGTATGTAAGCACAGGTTTTTGTGAATGTTTTCAGCCAGTTTAAACATTTATGAGCATCTACACGCCCGTTTTATCTGCCCTACTTAAGATCTTATCTGCAATTGTTCACAAGAAGGTCACTTCATCTGGGCTTTATAGTAACATTCCCCTCGATGAAACCGGAATCGAAATCATGGGTATATTTGCATTATCAAATGTTCATACGATAGTAGGGGGTGGGGGCAATATGTCCTTGCTACGTTCTACACTCACCTTCAAGACACTACGAGCTTGCTTGTCCTCTCTTGGCAATAAACAAGCTTATGTCCATTTTATTTTGAACGAATTATTCAAAATCCCAGAAATCGAACTGCTAATTTCACAAGCATTCAGTGGCAAATCATTTAGTGTCGTATTTACTAAAGATGATACCCTTTATTCTAGTGGTCATTGTGACTTTACCAATAAAACCATTCATATTGCAAAAGAATTAAGTATTTCCAATATGTTATCAACACTACTATTTGAACTGTGTAATGCATCTAATCCTATCTTGGATAACACCTTGCATAATAGTTACAACGATGAGGACAGTTTTGCCTTTGCAATTGAACAAGCTGAATATTTAACCTATAGAAAACATATTGCCCTATTGGCTATTTTAGTAAATAATCCTGCTTTTAATAATGCACTAGGAGAAATTGCAGAAGACTCCGAACTATTTCAAAATGAGATACGCACGGCGTATACATCCTTTGATGAGTATTGGCAAGCAGCCAATACTGCACATAGTGGTAAACCTTATAGTCATGCTGATTTTTATCGAAGGCAGTATCAACTTATTGTTAGACTGCCTGAAGTATATGGCGCTTTGGCATCACTCACACCGGGATTTTTAGCCTTTAAAGAGGAAACCAACGATCCCTTGGCAAAATTTTTCACATCACAACCTGCGCAAGAATTATTATCGATTATTCGCCAAAATCCTCAGGCTCATATGATCCTTAAAGTGTGTTCACCTGCTACCGCTCTTAATTTGGCTCAAAAAGCGACGCCCACTAATGTGCAAGGATTTAAAGCATTAAATGCAGCTGAGCAAGTATTGTTTATTACCGAGTTTGTGCAACGTAAAATGCGCCTTGACACAAAAATGGCACCAAAGTGTCCTTAAGGAAAATATTATCATGATGCACTCGGCTATTGGCACTAAAACATCATTATTTGAAAAGCTCAAAATCTTTGCCTTTCCTGTGGGAAGTGTTATTTCACAAAAGATGATGGCCTTGCTAGCAAGATATACTCCTTCACCCATTCAAACGCTATCATCAAGCGTGGGAAAATCTCATCAATTCACATTAAATACACTTGCTATGGATTTAAGTGGACTTGGCAATAAACGGGTTCTATTCAAAGTACTTCTCACACGTCTCTTTAAGACTCAGCAGGTCTTATCGCTGGTTACAGACGCTTTCGAGGGTTCTTCATTTAAAGTTGAATTTACATCTAAAACGAATATTTATTCTGATGGTGAATGTAGTTTCGCTTCCAAAACCATTCGCATAGCAAAAGAAGAAAGTTTAACTCATATCTTATCAACATTTATTTTTGAACTGTGCAATGCTTCCAATCCTGTATTAGCCAATATGACTTTGAATCAGTTCAGCTCGGCAGATGAATATGCCATTGCTATGGAGCATGCAGAGTATTTATCCTACCAACAGCATATTCAACTCTTATCACTGCTTTTAAAAGATTCCGATTTTGTGAATACACTCGAAGGTATTGGTGGTAATCCTGGGATACTTCAGGCTGAAATCTTAAATGCTTTTCAATCATTTGAAGGATATTGGCAAGCTGCCAATACGCTTACCCAACATATAACTTGCACGCATAGTGAGTATTATCGACGGCATTTTCAAGGGTTCAAGAACCAGCCGCTTATTTTTAGCGAACGTTGTGATTTAGGCTCGCTTTTTATTTCAAATGAAGCTAAAGAACTTTTTAAGGCAATTAGCCAAAATCCTCAAGCATGGGCTATTTTGCAACAATGTCAAAAACCGATTGTGGCTTGCCTTGCTAAAAGCACAAACAAGCATAATCTCCAAGGATTTAAAGGGTTAAACCCAAGCGAGCAAGTTTGCTTTATTCGCAAATACGTCGAACGTAAAAGCCATCTCACCCCCATGCAAGGTCCTAAAAGATCGCTTGCTTATTAAAAAGCACCATGTTAATTTTGCTGCGTTTTGTTTAATGGAATTAATAGAATGGCCAAGGGAATATGGTCACCCCGTCTACAGAAATGGCTTAGTCTTTGTGGGTTAGTAACAACTACCTTGCTTCCCTGTCTACTGATTTCTTTTCTTTTTTCGGTCCCTATTTGGTATGGTGTTAGCTGCCAACTTGCCGTTTTTGTAGTAAACACTCTATTTTTTTTACGAAAATTTTCTTACCCTTTTAATACCCAGCTTGAATCTGAGCAAAAACTGCTTAATGAGCCTGACCTTGTCAGCATTTTTGCTGAACATGCTGCTCGCGCACAAATTCATGATGTTACGCTGCTGCTTGACAAGGTATCCAATCCTCGTTGTGACTCTCTGAGTTGGCCTTATGCCAATTCGGTATCGATGAGTAATGGAATGCTTGCGCTGTACCGTAAAGGCTTCCCTAAAAAAACGCTGGCTGCCATCTTTTCTCATGAACTAACACATATAAAAAATGAGGATTCTGCAGCCAGACTAGTAAGCTGGTTATGCAAAAGCGCCATTACACTTGAATCTCACCTTTTCTTAGTGTCAGGGTTGATATTGGGCGCTTGCCTAGCAGGAGGCTTTCTCCTTGGCTTTTCTTTCTCAGGTTTAATGACCTTGGTACTTCCTCTTTTTTGCTCAACGTTAGGACTGCAATTACTCACCCAATTAAATCAGCTTCTCTACCAAAAACTTACTCATGCACTTGAGTTCATGGCAGATGAGGGAGCCGTAGAGTTGACCAAAGATCCATTGAGTGCTGCTCTAATGACATTTGAAATCCATTTTTATTCCTTGGGTAACACCTACCACCCTATGGCTAAAGAATATTTTAAAAGATTGAAAGATATGGCAAAGTCTCACAATATCCCTACCGGTGAAATCTATCGCCAAACGCTGCATACCGAGCAAACCAGTGATAATTTGATCACACACCCCCTAGATAATACTCGCTACCAAGTTATCAAGGATGCCTATCCAGAAGCCTTTAAGAACCTACCTAAAATTCGCTAGCCCCCTTAGCGCTACGGGCACTTAATGCTATGCTAAATGTTAGGCAGCCTAGGTGAACAAACCCTTATGATCCGAACCTTCAGTCTTTATCTATGCTCATTCCTTCTGCTAGGACTTAGTTTTAGTGTAAATGCTGAAGTCGCTGAGGTTAATTACACTGTTAAAATAGTTAGTCGTCTTGGCCCAACATCCGTTCCCAAAGGAGAAAAGCCTTTCATCGTCTTTGACGACAAAAACAGTCCAGTTATTTATTTGGACGACTTACCTTATCAAGATATTTCAATGCGCTGCGACAACGTTCCCACATCAGAATATTATTACTTCCCCGTTTACCCCCGTATTTATTTTTTGCCTTGCCCCTCTCGCACTCTCGTGGCAAAAAACAACAACGATATTGTTTGGAAATACCCTCTGGATGATTATGAAGGCGAACCTATCGGTTATTCTCCTGAAGGCATATTATTGCATTCATTTAGTAAAGGTAAATTAGATATCCTTTCCTTTGAAAAAGGCACTATTTTGTATTCCGTCCCGACGAGTCTTATTAAATGCTCTGATTACCCACGTTCTGCTTTCTTTGATAAAGCCAATCAATTTTTATATGTCTATTGTAATGAAGGTCTCTTAAAAGGCGTTAATTTAAAAAATAATGAAGTCACTACGGTATTTGAACCAGAACGTCAGTTTTTAAGTAAAGTGGCAGTTGATATGGCCAATATCAAATTGGATTCTAGTGGTCGTTTTATTATTTTTTCTGAATCCATGCCATCACGCCTATCCAGTTGGGGTGGGGTTGCAGTTTACGATCTAATTACTAAAGAAGTCATTTTTAGAGAGAAAATCTATAAGTGGTCTTGGCACGTAGATATCGCTGTTGGTAAAAATAAAGACTTCGCTATCGCCTATCGTTGCGGTGATGACAGCGGCGATAAAGTCTGTGGCACCTACTACCAAATCGTTCCCAAGCAATAAAATTCCACCTCTTAAATAAACACTGTCTATTTACTCGGCAGGTCTTAACCACGCCGTTTATCCATAGCTATATTAGTTAAGGTTAACAAATTGGAGTAGCCAACGATAACATGCATTATGTTTATCTAGCTCTAGCCATTATCGGAGAGGTTATCGCTATTAATGCGCTAAAAGCCTCTGGAGAATTTACCAAGCTGATCCCCGTGGTGGTGGGAGTGCTTGGTTACCTATGCACGTTTTACTTTTTGGTATTGGCCCTGCGCGTGATCCCTATCGGCATTGCTTATGCTATTTGGGCGGGTGTTGGGATTGTTATTATTGCGGCTGCCGCCTATTTCATACACGAACAACAACTTGATTACCCGGCCATCATTGGGATTTCGCTTATTGTACTGGGAGTCGTGGTCATACAACTGTTCTCTTCTTCCATCTCCAATGTCGGCTAAAGTTTGCTACTTCACTATATTTTAGCGCCAACCCTGGTATAATCTCCGCAAAAAACCACGCGGAGTCATACCATGCTAACGGCTTTCACAACAGCTGAACAAATCACGCTTAATGATACCAATCGCTTAATGCATCTGTGGGATCTTTCCTCAACCGATAGACATCGCCTGCGTTATCAGCCTGGACAGGGGATCGAGGTTCACGGTGATGACGAGGTATCCTATCTTGAAGATCTCTTGGCGCTGTCAGTGCACTGTGAAGATTTAGTAAAGGTATTATATAAAGCACTCAACGCGATTCCAAAAGTCCCATCTTCATTACAAAATGTCTACACAGTAGGCCAACAATATCAAGGTATAAGATCTCTGCTCGCTAAAGTAACCGCCATGTTAAGAGATCAGTATCATGCCATCGCACTAAGAGCTCTAAACACAACCCCTTTGCAGCACCCTCAGGGTGTGCTACAAGCAGCCACTGAATTATCAACTGCTATCATCGCCCTCGATGATCTACAGATCGTTACAGCTTTTCGTCAAAAAGTATTTCTCTTTGAAACCAACTTTATCTACGGAATTGTGACCAACGCAGATGGTCAATTCCAAAACGATTTTGTTGCGCCTGTCATACGTAACAAAGAACTGACTGTGGCAAGATTTCAAAAGGATGACACGATTTTTGAATTTAAAGGGCGATTAACTGCTAACTTTAGCCAGTCGCTGCCAAGCACTCTTCCCACTTTTGCAAACTTGACACGCTTTCGATTACTGCAAGAAGATGGCGTAGTACCTATCGACATGTCAGTCTATCCGAAATGGGCAAAAATTGGTGAGCGCGGGACTCTCATGACACTCCCCCAGTTTGAAACATGCCATCAAGGTGCCAACGATTATGTTCGCTCTTTTACAGAGAAGGACTTAGCGGGTCTCTTAACCTACCAACTACCCAGTTTAGCGGTTATCTTAAGTGGTCCCTTTGCGGATCCCCTAAATAGTGAAGTGTTGCCCTTTTATTTTCAAGCGATGGTTGAAATCGCGAAAAACCATCATTGTTTCCAAGTGGAATTGTTTATTCCGTTTGATTTTATCACTTATGCTTATGCATTTGGTTTTTATTCTAACGAAAATACAGAACAAGAACTCTGCAAAAAAGCCGTCGAACTGCAACTAGCCCATAAACAACCCATTTCACTATTGCCTGAAGCTATAGCTCAATTTCAAGGTAATGAAGAACTCCTGATACCGGTTTATTTCCCGATTGATGCGGTAAATACACGCCCCGTTTATTTTACTAAACAAGGAATTACCACCACCTATGGCAAACTTTGCCAGCAATTATCGTTATTTAAGGATGCTCCCACCAATAGTATTTTACCCGATCCGTATGGGCTACTGGCTAGACCTTTTTGTTCTGCCTATCAAGCAATGCAAAAAAGTAAGATAGAGGGGAAACCTATTCCAAGGACCGTCGCCTCTTACCAACAAGAATTAACCGACAGCAACTGGTTTGCGAGAGAGCGGGATCTCATGTCAATCGGTGAAGCAACGCATATTGAGCCTGCTCAAGCTAAAAAAACAGTTCGCATATTACGGTAAAGTAACTTGATTGTTTGAAGTGGCCGTTACCTTATCTCCGGGTAAAATAATGCCCATTAAATTAAGAGGGTCGACTGCTGCGATAGTAATCGCGTTGATTGGTCCCTTTTTCTTACTATGACGTAATGAATCAACCGCATAGGGCAGCGCAAATTGCTCACCTAAAAAGCCATCCACAAAACGTCCGCCGCGAATTTCACCCTTATCTTCTAAACGACGAAAAGTGAGTAATAATTCACGCCAACGAGGAATGTTTTTTTCTCGTGCAATAAGATCTCTAAATACCACACCATAGCGTTTTAATAACATCCAACAGGTGGCTTCCAGCCTTTGGTTTACTTCGCTCTGTGAGTGAGTGGCTAACAATGACCAGCGGCCCGTGCTAAAGCGCAGTTGCATTCTGCGACGACGTTGATCGAGTCGTCTTTTGGGATCAATCAGAGCCCGCAAATTATCAAAACCATCAGCGGTAATTCGTCCAAGTGCCACTAATTCCCAAAGCCCAGCCTCCACTTCCGCTTGTAATCGACCTAAGTCGCGCACAATGTCGGCAAAAAAACTGGCACCCCGTTGCCCGAGATATTGTAAAATTAACTGCGCCACATAGCTCATGTTCGACAGTGTTTCTTCTTCAACTACATGGGTCGGCATCATCCACTGTGCCTCTTCGCGGACAAAAAAGGTGATAGGCGCAATACTGCGCGGCATAGTCGATGCTTTCTCAACTTCTGATAAACGTCCCCACCCAATAGCGCCGCCTAAACAAAGCCTGTCTAACCAAGCAGGGTCATAATGAACCATTCTTTTAGCCAAAATCTGTTTTTCCCATGCATTGGCAGGGATCTCAAACCCTTGCAGTTGAGAAATAATTTCAAATAAGCCTTGCTCCCCCACCAGCTGAGTGCCAGGCGCTAAATGCTGCCATTGCAATAACCAGTGCACAAATTGCAGCGCGCTGACTGGTTGAATGGACTCACGCAACGTACTGATGGTTAAACGATGAATCCTGGCTAGCAAGCGCCGCTCACACCATTCTAGTTGTCCATGCAACGCGTCCCGATAGTGACCACGTAACACTAAACCGCTATTTTCTAAAGCATGCAATGCTTGATCGATTTCTGTCGTCGACAGCAATAATCGCTCTTGCAACTCTTCATTGCTGGTTGGGCCTAAATGAAACACCCAGCCTTTGATCATTGATTCGATAGCCTTTTCTCGATCAATCATTTTTTCAGGAATGACTTTTAATTGATTTTTGCATACGGCTTGAGGATAGATCAGTGAAAAAGATTGCATTTTTTCAGCAGCCACCCAAAACGATGCTATACCCAGCTGTACAATAGTGGCTCGACCTTGTTTTATAAGGACATCCAGCTCATTTTGCCACAGCTGTTGTGAGGGTAAGGCGATCACGGTTTGCAGAAAATCATGTAGCTCGTCAGGATTGCGAATATCTGGCCAGGCTTGGGCAATGACTTCTTCTACAGCCCTTTGATCAAGCTTGCCAATACTTTCTAATGCCGTTTCAGGTAGGCTACGGCGCATTTGTACCGCTCGGGCTCTTCGCTCTTCTAACGGTGCGTCATCTAAAAAGGCATAAGGATTGGCGTTCAAAATCCCATGCGAGAAAGCCGAAGGTAAGGGAGTATCAACGGCTTTGTATTCAATGGTGCCCTTGCTTAACCCTTCAATCACGTTGCACAAACCTTCGACGTCTAACGCTTCATTAAGGGCATCTTTCATGGTCTCATCAATCAAAGGGTGCGAGGGTAATTTAATATCCTCGCCCGCTAAATTATCTTGGCAAGCTGCGGCATCAGGAAAAACTGCGGCTAATAAATCATCTGATAAAATGCGCATAATATGCGGGGGTACTTTTTTGCCATTTCTAAAACGCACTAAAGCTAATGCCCGCACCGCTGCCCAGCGCCATCTTATTTTAAAAATCGGCGATTGTAATACAGCTTGAACTAACACATCTTTTAGCGTGTTGACATTCAAGAAACGAAACACATCAGCTAAGGGAAAGCTATGTTGTTCTGCCAGCGCAATATTAAGACCATCATCGGTAGCCGCCGCTTGCAATTCAAAGTTAAAAGAACGGCAAAATCGTTTGCGCAACGCTAAACCCCAGGCCTTGTTGATACGAGCACCAAAAGGGGCATGGATAATCAGCTGCATGCCACCGCCTTCGTCAAAAAAGCGTTCAGCCACTACGCATTGCTGCGTGGGTACAACTCCTAATACTTTTTTACCTTCAGCAACATAGGCGACTATTTGCTCTGCCCCACTCACATCGAGTCCACAATGCGCTATTAACCAGGCTTGTGTCGGATTGTTATTCAACACTTCACGCAAAGCTGAAACTTGTAACGATAACTCATTGGTTCTAGCCGGGGCTTCGCCAATCCAAAAAGGCACACTAGGCGGCGCACCTTTGGCGTCTTGCACAATCACACGCCCAGTGGCACTTTCGACGCGTTGAACCAACCAAGAGGTTGTGCCGAGTAAAATAATATCTCCGCGGGTACTTTCTACCGCAAAATCTTCATCAAGAGTCCCCACCATCATGCCATCTGGCTCGGCTACCACGTTATAAAGAGCATTATCGGGAATAGCTCCCCCACTGGTGATGGCGGTTAAGCGACTGTGACGCCGAGCTTTGACTTGATTATTCACCCGATCACGAAAAATATAAGCCCCATACCGGCCACGCGAACCTGCAATGCCTTCGGCTAACATGGTTAAGATACGATCAAATGTCTCTTTATTGAGCTCTCGGTAAGGGTATGCTTTAGTAATGCAGGCATATAATTGATCTTCATCCCAGTCTTGAGTCGCACACATAGCGACAATTTGTTGTGCCAATACGTCTATCGGTTCAACCGGCAATATCAATTGATCTAAATCTTCTTCATGGATCGCTTTGATTAACGCCGCACATTCCAGCAACTCGTCACGTGTGGTAACAAAGAATCGACCTTTAGAAATCGCACCATGCCAATGGCCTGCACGGCCCACTCGTTGTAAGGCCGTGGCAATCGCCCGTGGAGAGCCGACTTGGCAAACCAAATCGACCATCCCAATATCGATCCCCAATTCTAAAGAGGCTGTTGCCACTAAAGCTGTGAGTTCGCCATTTTTGAGTTTTGTTTCTGCATTTAAGCGGATTTTTCGCGAAAGACTGCCATGGTGCGCGGCCACTTTATCTTCGCCTAATCGTTCGCTCAAATGATGCGCAACACGCTCGGCCAAACGGCGGGTATTGACAAAAATCAGTGTTGAGCGGTTTTCTTTAGCCAATTCGCTAATGCGGTTATAAATTTCTTCCCACATTTCATGCGAGGCTACCGCGGCTAACTCACTGTCTTTGGGCACTTCGATCTTTAAATCTAATTGTCTTTTGTAACCAATGTTCACGATGAAAGGCAGTGGGCGATCTGCCCCCGCTAAAAAATGCGCGACCAGTTCTAAGGGTTTTTGTGTCGCTGACAAACCAATGCGGACCGGTTCTTTGCTGGTTAACGCGGATAAACGCTCTAACGACAAAGCTAAATGAGCGCCGCGTTTATCATCAGCAATGGCATGAATTTCATCCACAATGATGGTTTTTACTGTGCTTAGCAATGCCCGGCTCTTCACTGCTGTCAGCAAAATATATAATGATTCTGGTGTTGTGATTAAAATATGGGGTGGGTTCTTCAACATCGCTTGGCGTTCTTTAGCCAACGTGTCGCCTGTGCGCACTGCTACCCGGATCTCTTGCATAAACAAGCCTTGAGCCTCGGCTTGCTGTTTTATTTGCGCCAAGGGCTGCAGCAAGTTTTTTTGAATGTCATTACTTAAGGCTTTTAAAGGCGATACGTACACGACTGTGGTATGATCTTCTAAATTACCGTCAATAGCCTGCGTAACTAAATCATTCAAGCAAGCCAAAAAAGCAGCTAGGGTTTTACCTGACCCGGTAGGCGCAGAAATTAAAGTGGTCTTTCCAGCTAAAATGGCTGGCCAACCTTGTTGCTGCGGTTCGGTAGGTAAGCCTAGTTTTTCACTAAACCAGGTTTGAACGACCGGATGCGCCCACGCTAAATCATTTACGTTCATTGTACTTTACAGGTGCTTAACTAATATTTGCCTATTATATAATATTTCTTCGAAGTGTTATGTGTCTTCTCAAGTGTAAATACAAAGGAGGAAGTCATGATAAACCATGGATTTTCTGAGCCGAACCTACCTAAAATTCAAGAAAACTATTCCTTAGCAGAAAGAGATAAATTTCATCGTATTATCGAACAGATCCAGCATCATGAAGATCATGTCGCGTCCTCTCAAGTCATTGCTAATGAATTGCCAACTGACAGTGAAAAACAGCGATTTTTTTCCTATTGCGCTGATACCCGAAAAATTCAGGAGTTTCGGCAAGCCTGCCTAAACTGCCATAAAGCTCTAACGGAACATGCCAACTACTTACAAGAAAACCTGCAAGCCAATCGCCAACCAGAAGGACCACAAACAGCAAAGATGCTGCAGGGTATTCGAGAGCGCCGAGATAGCTTATTAGGCATGTATGCCAGACATATTGTGAGTGATATTGCAGCAACCGTGAAATCGAATCCCACTTCACCACGCAGTTCACAGGATAAAGAAGCTAAGAAGTCGACAAGCCCACGGGCAAATTGATAAATCATTTTACCCTCACCCGCCCTACCGGGCACCCTCTCCCATAATGGGAGAGGGGAAGTGCCAAGTCGTAGCTCTTACCTTCTTCCAATTGGGAGAAGGTCGCCCTGCACACGAAGTGCAGCAGGGACGGATGAGGGTTTAGAAGTTCAGTAAAGACTTACGTTTTCGGTGTGTCGAATTGATGGGGATTCAAGTCTGTCTTATTTTCTAAAACCTGAATTCGTTTGGTAAAGTCATTAAAATCGGCACTGGCCAATGACAAGTTTTTATCAGACACAGACTTTATATAAAGTGCTTTATCATCAACAAAAAAACTCATCACAATCACGTTATATTCGTTAAAGCTCGCCACCCCTTTGGCATAAGCGTAGCCACGCCACATGCCGCGCGTCATAGTAGGCTCGGCAACTTTATAGCCAGCAAATTGTTCTTTAACAAACTCTTGAATATAAATTTCTTTTTCTTCAGGTAAGAAGCTTGTAAATCGCTTATCCCCTTTTTGATAATCCACTGAGCCGATTTCATAGAGCGAGCTTTTGTCCGTGCTTAATTGGGCAATATGAATATCAATTTTTTCATCCTGGTGAG
>JBFWUT010000044.1:0-22856 GCA_050247135.1 Candidatus Berkiella sp. | reverse complement strand
TCATGAGACCTTTATAGCTGTGTTAAAAGTGTGGAAAGGAACGGCAAATAAAGCTGCATTACGTCACTATTCCTATGCAGAATTCGAGGAACTCATTGCTTTTAGCTCATAAGCTTCCTCTTTTTGCCTATTTTAGGGTAGCTCCTCTTTAATCAATTAGACCAAGGGCGACATTAATCAGACATTTTTACATGGCCTGTGCTATCTATTTTCTGTTGATTTATGTAAAATAGCTAAGTTATTTTTGAAAAAAAGCGGTGATATCTTGGGTGAGTTTTTAATTCAAATGGGAAATGGGGTCGGTATTGTCGGCGTCATTATTCTTTTAATGGCTTATTATTTGTTGCAGTCTAAACGGATTACTTCTGAAAGTGTTATTTATTCACTGACTAATTTAATTGGTGCCACCTTTATTCTTTATTCGTTGATTTTAGATTGGAACACACCTGCTGTGATTATGGAATCAGTGTGGATTATTATCAGCTTGTTTGCCTTATTTAAAGCCGTATTCAAGAAAAATGCCTAATTCATCCCCCATTATTTGTATTCTTGGCCCCACTGCCAGCGGTAAAACTAACTTGTCTCTGGCTTTGGGCGAGCATTTTCCTATTGAAATTATTAACGTCGATTCTGCACAAGTCTATAAAGGCTTAGATATTGGCTCAGGAAAACCAAGTCGTGAACAACGAGAACAAGTCCCTCATCATTTAATGGATATGCTTGACCCTAAAGAGCTCTACAACGCAGCACAATTTTGTCATGATGCGACCTTGGCTATTAAAGATATTCTATCCCGTAAAAAAATACCGGTATTAGTCGGTGGGACGATGCTGTACTTTAAAGCACTACAACAAGGGTTGTCAGAGCTGCCAGAGAGTGATCCTAGTATTCGTCAGCAATTGGAAAAACAACTTCAAGAAAAAGGGTTGGCTAATTTGTATCAGCGGTTACAAACTGTTGATAGCGAACGTGCTAGCCAAATCAAACCAACCGATCCTCAGCGGATTTTGCGAGCATTAGAAATCTTTGAAAAAACAGGCAAAACAATGAGTCAATGGCTTTCTTTGCCTAAAACAGCGCTGCATAATTATGATTTTATCAATATAGGCATACTCCCTGAAGAAACCTCTAGAGAGGTGCTTCACCAACGTATTGCCTTACGTTTTGATGAGATGTTATCACAAGGTTTGATAGAAGAAGTCAAAGCTCTTTATGATAGAGGTGATTTGAACGATTCAATGCCAGCTATTCGTGCTGTAGGCTATCGTCAAGTGTGGCAATATTTATCTGGTGATTTGAGCCATGATGATATGCGCGATAGAGCGATTGCTGCTACAAGACAGCTAGCAAAGAGGCAATTAACTTGGCTTAGATCCTGGCCGCAGTTGTTAAGCTTCGATCTCAATGATCCAGCCATGCAAGCTAAGGTCGGAGCAATCCTTAACAAGGCATGGCTGGAATAGACTCTTAAATTCTGTTCCTCTTCACGACTTTACCAAGCGGTGCTTCCTCCTCCTTTTTTGATTCTCTTTGAGGGGGCTTTTTGCCGATTGGTTCATCTTCTGAATTTTCTAGCATGTTTTCTCTACTTTGAACGTGCTTTTCCCCTTGTTTTCTATCCATAGCCAAAACGGCTTCATCTGTCGTTAGATAATGGATGCCCGCTGGAGTGAGGGTCATGCTATGCGGGGGGGCAAGGCGCCCATGTAAGCCATGTGCGTCAGTACCAACGCCCGAAAAAATCAGCTCAGCTGATTGCCTTTTTTGTATGATATCGTGAGCGTGACTGGCAACCATGGGATTCGTCTCATGTAATAATTCAACGATAGAATGCTGCTCTACCAAGGGCGAACCAATCTGGGTAGAAGGGCCACTAGGTGTTTTTGGCATTTCGTTTGTGACAGGAGCTGCAACAATATCGGGTTTGGCTGCAATAACAGTCGGCTCAGCTGCCACGACCAGTGATGGCGTTGTTGGTGCTTGAACGTCTTTAACTTTTTTAGCGTGTTTATGGTGGTGTTTGCCTTCTTTACTTTTATGGTGATGTTTTTTTTCTGATGTGGGTCCATCTTTTTCCTCATGAGTATGGTGATGATGGTGCTTTTTTTTAGCTGTTCCTAAAAGAGCATCAGTAAATTTTTTCATTATCTATCTCCTTAACTGTATATTGGTTATAGGTCACTACACACAAAAAAATAGAGAACCTGCGTTCTCTATTTTTTTGCAAAAAATTAGAATTTTTTGCCGCCCTTATCATCCGTTCTGCCGGTCTGATGAGGATTTCCTTTTTGACCTTGTTGTTGTCTTTGTTGTTGTTCTCTTTGTTGTTGTTCTCTTTGTGATTGACCTTGTTGGCCTTGTTTTTGACCGGGTTTATCTTGCATGGGTTTTTTGGGCGTATCCATAGCGTGCTCCTTCGGTTATAAATTTACGGACTGACTCTATTTGCAACCAAAAAAATGCAGCGTTTGTTGCTACTTAATTTTGTATCGTGACCACTATCATAGACGAATTTGAAAAAGGTGGGGGCTGAGATTATTGTCAGTGACTAGGATGAAGCTGCCATAGCGCTCTGGAAGGATAGCGGTTTTTCATTGATATTTTTTATATTGATACCAAAGTAATGGCACAAGCTATAAACGGCGAGGTAGAAGGGAATAGTGTCCAATAAAGCGCAAGCGGCTTTAAAACAATAACAGCAGAGTATTAAGGCGGTGATCTGAGAAAAGACACTAGATTCGGGGGTGAGTGGTAGACCATCAGTGAAGTAATAGGTTGCTAAGATCACGATCGTCGTGTCTAGGAGTTGGCTGATGAGTGTCGATGCGTTGTTTCGGAGCCACAAATGCTTGCCTTTGGTGACTTTTTTCCAGAAATGAAAAAGGTGGACATCTAATAATTGTGCAGCTAAATAGGCAAGCATAGAGCCGATGACACATCCTGTCGTAAAATTTCGAATTCGAAAAAAAGCATAATCAGGATGCGATGGGGCAGGCAAAGCCGTGATGGGGTCAAATGCCACCTTAGGGGGCAGAAAACCGGCAATCCAGATGATAAATAAAATCCAGATATTCACTAACAGTCCTACCCATACGACGTTATTAGCACGCTCTTTGCCATAAAACTCGGAAATAATATCTGTGCATAAGAACGTGATGGGGTAAGGTAAAACACCGATTGGGATAATCATAGGGATATCAAGATTGGCAAAGGTGAAGCTGAGATCGATAAAACGACTGATGCCGAGAATATTGATAATGCCAAGTGTTCCCAAAAACAGGCCAGCCAACAGGGTAAAGACCCTCTCTCGTCGTTTAGCGTAGCATTCGGCTGTTAACGGTGAGTTAGTGTTCATTCTTTTTTCTGTGGCTCCATAGGGGAAACCATGATATCGAGTTCTATATTGCACATTCAATCTCTCTCAACTTATGCTTAGATAAGGTGAGGTACTTAAGGGGATAGGCGGGTGCTAGAGCAACTTAATAACCTTCGGGTCAAAATGGTTTTTGGCGTCATAGGCGCTCTTCTCTTTTGTTATTGGGCGAACGGTGCTTGGGTCAAGAAGGTTCATTACCTGGAACGTAAAATTCATATGGCGTTTGGGCAATATCGAGCCACCTTAGATCTTCGAGCGCAAGTTTTGCCCCAGCTCATTGAGTTACTGAAAAATTATGCCCCCCAAGAGCGAGCATTAACTCAAGAGC
Organism: Candidatus Berkiella sp.; assembly: GCA_050247135.1. Taxonomy (GTDB): domain Bacteria; phylum Pseudomonadota; class Gammaproteobacteria; order Berkiellales; family Berkiellaceae; genus Berkiella. Next base: position 19,152 of record JBFWUT010000044.1, on the reverse strand, counting down.
TCACCCAGCATTATGAAGAGGTGGTCAATTATCAGCGACCCGAGCAAATATTATCTGATCCTAAACTGGCGCTTAGGTATGTAGAGTTACAAAAAGCACTGATTGAAAGCGTGTCTAAAACCCATAAGGTAGCGCAAAAATACCCAGGCCTAGCACACAATCGACAGTACTTCCTCATAATCAATCAGTGGCATGAGATCAATAAAAGCGTCTCTGGAAAGGAAGAGCTCTTGAATGGCTACATCAAGCGTTACAACAGTTACCTCAATGGATTTCCTCAAGGGTTCTATAACCGGATCTCCTATCAATTTGCCCTCAAAATACCCAGCCAATTACCCGAGGCCACATGATGAAGGCTGGCATCAGGCCGACCAATATCGTTGTTAGTTAATTGATGAACTGATACACTGAGCTCCTGATAAACCCGCTATGAAAGGCGATTGACGGAGCTCCTAATGCGCATCAGTAACACAATAAAAATGGCGGCATTAGCCCTCATCTTGGGCTTATTGTCATTAATAGCTCTTCCCGCACAAGCTGAGTTTTTTCAAAAGCGAGTAATCGATGTAGATCATCTTTTGAACGAGAATACTCGAGTGGATCTAGAAGCGTTATTGTCACAAACCGCAAAAGAAGGCCGAGCCGATCTGACAGTTTTTGTTGTCAACCAAGATACGCAAGAGCCCAAAGAATATGCAAAAAAACTCATCAATGAATGGGAAGTAAGACATCCCCACAGTGATTTGCAGCATAAACGGGGCTATTTAGTGTTTAATACCAGCATTCATCAGGCTGTTATTGTTTTAAATAAAGAAGTTCGTGTGGATAATTCTTTGGAGTGCGCCTTAAAGGAAATCCAACAGAAAATTCTTACGCCAAGGTTACTAGAAGAACAGATGAATACGTCCATTTTTAGAGCTTGTGCCGCCATGGTTGGCGCTTTGGAAGATTGGCCAAGCGCTTCTGGCGTCAACCCTTTTAGCCATTTTGCCTTCATCACCTTTTTGAAATGGATGGCGCAGCTAAGCCTGGTTGGCGCTGCAATCATTGGGCTGCAAGTTCTCTTTTCTCGGCCAAAATGGCATGAAATGCCCTTAGGCGATGAAACATCGAAACTGTATAACGAAGAAGTCAGCCTGAGTATGTCTATGTGGCGAAGCCACCGTCATATCGAGTCTGTTTGATATCACGACTAACTCAATTTTAGGCAATTTTAGGCAAAGTTGGGGCATTTAGCTTGCCCTTAAGCCGTGGTAGACTGTTAAAGCTAAAGGATTACACAGTTGTAAATAGCAACTAGGAAAATAAGGAGCGGTCCAATGCCAAAAGGGCAATCATTACAAGACCCTTTTCTCAATGCCTTGCGTAAAGAGAAAATTCCGGTTTCGATCTACTTGGTCAATGGAATTAAATTACAAGGGCAAGTTGAGTCTTTTGACCAATTTGTTGTGTTATTAAAAAATAGCGTTAGTCAGATGGTATATAAACATGCCATTTCGACGGTTGTCCCAGCTAGAAATATCACTACTAAATTACCGGTAGTGGGACAAGCGAACGAAGAGTTTGCTGCAGGCAACCAATAACTATCGCCATTCAAGGGGAGCACCATCGTTGTTTGAACGGCCAGAGCGCGGTGAACGGGCTGTTCTTGTCCATGTAACCTTTCGACATCAAATTGACCAAGCCGATCTCATAGAGCTGGGAGAGCTCGCCTTTGCAGCTGGAGCTTTAACTGTTGCAAAGGTGACTGCAACACGCGATAAACCTGATCCTAAACATTACATTGGTCAGGGAAAATTAACCGAGATTTTAGAAGCGGTTACCCTTCATGAGGCAGAAGTGGTTATTTTTAACCATGAATTAAGCCCTTCACAAGAAAGGAACGTTGAGCGCTTTGTGAAGTGCCGCGTACTATCCAGAACGGGTTTAATCCTTGCTATCTTTGCACAACGCGCCCGAACCTTTGAAGGTAAACTACAGGTTGAACTAGCACAGTTAGAGCATCTTTCGACGCGACTTGTAAGAGGATGGACCCACCTTGAGCGACAAAAAGGGGGGATTGGGTTAAGAGGTCCTGGTGAAACCCAATTGGAAACAGATCGTCGATTAATTCGCGATCGCATTATAGCGATTGAAAAACGCTTGGATAAAGTCCGTCAGCAAAGAGAACAAAGCCGACATGCCAGAAAGAGAGCAGAAATTCCCACCATTGCCCTAGTAGGCTACACCAACGCTGGTAAGTCGACCTTATTTAACGCCTTGACCGGGGCGCATGTTTTCGTTGCAAATCAGCTGTTTGCAACGCTCGATCCCACCTTGCGGGCTATCGAGTTAACAGGGATTGGCAAAGCTGTTTTAGCGGATACGGTAGGATTTATTCGGCAATTACCGCATACTTTAGTAGATGCCTTTAGAGCTACGTTAGAAGAAACCAAACAAGCTATACTCCTTTTGCATGTTGTCGACGCGCATGATGCGAAACGTGAAGAGCATATTCACGAAGTTAATCAGGTGCTCAAAGAAATCGGGGCTGACGAGGTTCCTCAGTTGTATATTTTCAACAAGGCCGATTTGTTGCATGACCAGGGGCACTTCCCGGGCGATTTTGAGCAAGAAAAAGATGGAAGCATAACTAAGGTATGGGTCTCAAGCCTGACCAAAGAAGGATTAGATTTGCTGCGGGAAGCTTTGCAAGGTAGGCTAAGCATCGAAACTATTGAAGGTAGTGTGTATTTACCACCAGAACAAGGGCAGCTTCGTTCACAGCTTTACGCTTTACAATCGGTACTTGAAGAAAGTCTGGTTGCTGAAGGTGGGTGGGACTTGAAAATTAAGACAACTAAATATCATTGGGAAAAGCTTTGCCAACAATATGCTGGTTTGGCATCAGCGTTACTGGGTGAAAGCAACAAAAGAGGTTAACCATGTCTTGGAATGAGCCTGGCGATCGGGATGAAAAGGGTAAGAAAAAGGATCCATGGGGGAATAATGAAGCAGGTCCTCCTAATATCGATGAGGCGTTGAAGCAGCTGCAACGCAAGTTAAGAAGCTTATTTGGTGGCCAAGAAGAGCCCAAAGGTCCTAATGGCCCTATCGGTATGAACACCGCCAATTCTGGTTCCGGCAAAACCATTAGCTTCGGGTTAATTGGGATTGCACTGCTTACCGTTTATGTCATTAGTGGCATTTACATCGTGGGTCCTGCGGAAGAAGCTGTCGTGTTGCGACTTGGACGCTATGTGACAACAGAAAAACCGGGGCCCCATTGGATAGCCCCTTTTATTGAAACGCGAGAGATTGTTAACGTTCAAGAAGTGAAAACATTGGAGCGTGGTGGCCCCATGCTAACCAAAGATGAAAATATTGTGAATGCGAATATCGCGGTTCAATATCGAATCAATAATCCTAAAGAGTTTTTATTCAATATCGTGAATCCAGAAGCGAGCTTAAAGCAGGTTGCTGATAGCGCGTTGCGAGCAGTGGTTGCTCAATCCACCTTAAATGAAGTGTTAACCAGTGGTCGTGGCGAAATTGGTGCAGAGATCTCCAGGCAAGTCCAACAGATGTTGAACAATTATAAGGCTGGCATTGAGATATCCGACTTGGCAATGCAGCAGACAAAAGCACCCGATGCAGTTAAACCGGCATTCGATGACGCGATCAAAGCTCAACAAGATGAAGAGCGCTTGGTGAATGAAGCTCAGGCCTATGCTCATAAAATTATCCCAATTGCAGAAGGTCGGGCCATTCGTACCTTAGAAGAGGCAAAAGCTTATAAGCAGCAAGTTATCCTCGGGGCTGAAGGTAAAACTGAGAAATTTGCGAAGTTGTTGCCAGAATATCAGCGTGCCCAAAAAGTCACACGAGATAGGATGTATATCGACACTTTGCAAGAAGTGTATACCAATACGTCTAAAATACTAATTGATGTCAATGGAGGCAATAACTTGGTTTATCTGCCGCTAGATAAAATTATGCAGCAACAGACAAAGCAAGGGCCTGTAGAAACTCCTGCTTCAAAAGACGAAGAGGAGAATGCTGCGGCTAATAATGAACGGAATAATCAAAACATGGCGGCATCGCGCCGGATTGAAGAAAGAACGGGCTATGACGATATCGAGCGACCAAGAGGGGGTGCATAATCATGTCCCGTACAGCAAGAACTTTTAGTTTAGTCGTTTTAGTGTTTGTCCTTTTTACTGCGGCATTGAGCTTATTTGTAGTAGATGAAACAGAATGTGCATTAATTGAGCGCTTGGGTAATTGGGTTAGCGATTCCAGCACTGGGAAACCCAGAGTGCTAAGCGCGGGCTTACATTACAAGCTGCCCTTTTTAGATACGGTGCATTTTCTGGATAGGCGAGTTCAAACTATTGATATTTCTTCCTCACGGATCCCTACCAAGGAAAAGAAGGAATTAATTGTTGATTTGTTCACTAAGTGGCGAATTGCTGATTTTGCGACCTTCTCCATCAAAACCGGCGGTAACACAGTTAAGGCTGAGAAGCTGCTACGTGAGAAGATCGTCAACGGTCTGCGAGGCGAAATTGGACGACGTAAATTAAGCGATGTTGTTTCGCAAGACCGACAAAGCGTGATGGATAAAATCCGGATAGAGACCAACAATGCAGCCCAAACCCTCGGTGTTGAGGTGCTCGATGCCAGAATCGTTCGAATTGATTTACCCCCTGAGGTGAGTGAAGCTGTTTTCAACCTCATGCGAACAGAGCGCCAGCGAGTTGCGGCAGAGCATAGGGCACAAGGGCGATCTCGTGCTGAGGCAATCCGTGCAGATGCTGATGCCAAAGTGATTATCATTGTTGCTCAAGCTGAGCGGCAAGCCAATCTGCTGCGTGGTGAGGGAGATGGAAAAGCGGCTGAAATCTATGCCAATGTATATGGAAGAGATCCTGAATTTTACAGCTTTTATCGCAGTCTTGAGGCATATCGAGAGACATTTAAGAACAACAATGATATGCTAGTAATCAAACCAGATGATGCTTTCTTTAAGTATTTTCGTAAAAGCCAGTAAGGTTACCGGTTAAAACATGAATCGGGCGATGGTAATGTCGCCCGATTTTTTTTTGGAAGTCACACAATGTGGAACGATCTCTTTGCTGCCATTGCGCTGCTCTTGGTTTTTGAAGGCATGATGCCCTTTATTAACCCAGCCAAATGGCGACAGGCTATCCGCTTAATAGCAGATCAGCCGGATTCTGCCCTAAGGATTATGGGCCTTACGAGTATGCTCTGTGGAGCGGCATTACTTTATATCATTCGATAACACTGAGTTCATTAGGAAAAGGTTAAAATGGCAAAAACGATGGTAATCCTTGGTAGCCAATGGGGCGACGAAGGTAAAGGTAAAATTGTGGATCTGCTCACCGAGAAAGCGGATCTCGTGGTCAGGTTCCAAGGCGGACATAATGCCGGCCATACTTTGGTACTCGATGGTAACCGGATGGTCTTGCACTTAATCCCCTCTGGTATTTTGCATGAGGGCGTTACCTGCCTTTTAGGGCAAGGCGTCGTGATCTCGCCACAAGCCTTGATGAAAGAAATCACCCTATTAACACAAAAAGGTATTCCCGTTATAGAGCGTTTACGCATCAGTGGTGCAGCAGCTTTGGTATTATCAAGTCATGTTGCATTAGACAAAGCACGTGAATCCGCTCAGGGAGCTAAAGCAGTTGGCACCACCGGCCGTGGAATTGGCCCTGCCTATGAAGACAAAGTTGGCCGTCGCGCTCTGCGATTTATGGATCTATTTGACGAAAAGGGTTTTGCTGAAAAATTAGAGCCGGTCTTGGAGTATCATAACTTTATTTTAACGCAATATTACCAGCAGCCCGCAGTCCTCAAAGATGAGATTTTAGAGGAAGCGAGTCTCGCACGGGAACAATTGCAGGGGTTAATAGTGGATGTCCCTGCGTTACTGGCTGCCCGCTATGCAGATAATGCGAAGATTGTTTTCGAAGGTGCACAAGGAACATTGTTAGATATTGATCATGGTACTTACCCTTATGTCACTTCATCTAATACGACAGCAGGTGGTGTTGCTACGGGTAGTGGCTTTGGTCCCCGCTATTTGCAAGATATTGTTGGGGTAACTAAAGCGTATTGCACTCGAGTCGGCGGTGGTCCATTCCCCACTGAACTCAAAGACGATATCGGTAAACACATCGCCAACATTGGTCAAGAATTTGGGGCAACAACCGGGCGCCCACGTCGTTGTGGCTGGTTCGATGCTTTAGCAATGCGACGTTCAGCGCAACTCAACAGCTTGTCATGGTTAGCTATCACGAAATTAGACGTGTTGGATGAGCTAAAAGAAGTGAAGATCTGTATTGGCTATCGCTTTAAAGGTCAGGACTTAGATGTACCGCCTATCGATGCTGTGGCATTAGGTGAATGTGAGCCGATTTATGAAGTGTGGCCAGGTTGGTTGCAAAGCACTCGTGGTATAAAACAATGGGACCAGCTGCCAGAGACAGCCAAAAAGTATCTTAACCGACTAGCTGATGTTGTAGGTGTGCCTATTGCAATGGTATCTACAGGTGCCGATAGACATGACACCATCATGCTAACCACGTTACTATAAGACATTGAAATAAACAGGATATGGAAATACAGGAACAAAGATTGGTGCCGAGGAGAGGACTTGAACCTCCAAGGAGTTGCCTCCACAAGTACCTGAAACTTGCGTGTCTACCAATTTCACCACCTCGGCGCAGCAACGCAATCTATCTTGCGATGGAGCAGAAGTCAATATAAGGCATTATGTCTAAAAAAGAATCTAAACACAAAGGCGACCCATTTGAAGCCAGGGAAGCCTTAAAGTATGAAACCCCCATCCCCAGTCGCGAATACATTTTATCTGAATTAGCGAAAAAACAGGGGCCCATCAAGCGAAGAGCGCTGCTAGAGCATTTCCAGCTTGAGGATCCTGATTTACGTGAAGCCTTAAGACGCCGTTTGAAGGCGATGGTAAGAGATGGTCAGTTATTTAAAACGCATGAAGGATATGTCCCCATTACGCAAATGGAAGTTTGCACTGGGGTATTAGTTATCGATAAAGATTGGGAAGGCTACTTACGTACAGAAAATGAGCAAAATATTATTCTAAGTGGTCCGACACTTCGGGGCTACTACGATGGCGATACCGTCCAAGTCCAAATTATTCAAATCGACAGAAATGGTGATGCCAAAGGCCGCATCATTCAGTTGCTAGAAGCGGTTACCCCCATGGTCATCGGTCGCCTGATCAAGACAGATGTCGCATTTGAAGTGATCCCCTTCGATCGCAAGTTTACCCAAAATATCACCATTCCTAAGGCTAATAAAAATCATGCTAAAGACGGTGATATTGTTCATGTAAAGATATTACGAGACGAAAAATATCAATTTCATGTTCAACCGGTAGCTGAGGTCGTTGAGGTGCTGGGTGACCTCTCAACACCTGGCATTGAAGTCAACATTGCTTTGCGTAAATTTGCTGTGCCACATGTGTGGCCAAAGGGCGTTACCGAGGAATGTAAACAATGGGAAAAAAATACTGAGGTTACCTATCAAGACCAACGTGAGGATTTAACTGAGCTACCTCTTGTTACAATAGACGGTGAAGATGCAAAAGATTTCGATGACGCTGTGTATTGTGAAGCGCGTGAAAATGGTGGATGGCGTTTATGGGTAGCCATTGCCGACGTTAGCTACTATGTCAAGCCCGGCACAGCCTTAGACAAAGAGGCCATTAATCGCGGCAACTCAACCTATTTTCCAGGTAGTGTGGTCCCAATGTTGCCTGAAGTGTTATCCAATGGCTTATGTTCTCTTAAGCCCAATGTCCCACGGTTGTGTGTCGTTTGCCAAATGAGCATCAATGACAATGGGGTTATCACTCGTGCACAATTTTCACGTGCAGTCATGCATTCTAAAGCACGGCTTACCTATACTGAGGTTGCAGAGATCTTAAAAGGAAATGCAGCTTTACGGCAAAAATATGCTTCATTAGTACCGCACTTAGAAGCATTACATAACTTATACGAAGCTTTGCATAAACAACGCAAGCAACGTGGGGCAATTGATTTTGACACTATTGAAACGCGTATTTTATTTGATAGTCAGGGCAAAATTAATAGTATTGTGCCGCAGGTACGCAATGTTGCTCATAAAATGATTGAAGAAAGTATGTTAGCGGCGAACGTAAGCTCTGCTAAGTTTATTGAGCGTCACAAACGACCAAACTTATATCGTATTCACGATAGGCCGCCACAAGACAAGTTAGTCAATTTACGGCATTTTTTAGCGGAGCTGGGTTTAGATCTTCCTGGGGGTTCACAACCCTCACCTCGCGCATTTTGTGAACTCATCGAAAACATTCAACATCGAGAAGACAGACATGTGATCGAAACTGTGATGTTGCGGTCTCTTTCTCAAGCGCAATATAGTCCGGAAAATATTGGACATTTTGGATTGGCTTATTCAAGCTATTGCCATTTCACTTCGCCAATTAGGCGCTATCCGGATTTAGTGATCCATCGTATTATCACAGATATACTCGACAATAAAAAAACCAAAGCCGTGCTCGATCTCGAAGAGATTGATAAGCTGGGCAGGCATTGCTCGGAAACCGAGCGACGATCGGATGATGCAACACGCGATGCTGCATTGGCGTTAAAATGCCACTACATGCAAGACAAGGTTGGCCAGTCCTTTCGTGCGGTAATTTCAGGTGTTGCTAGCTTTGGGATTTTTGCTGAATTGAAAGACATCTATGTTGAAGGGTTAATACACGTTACCGGCCTTGGTAATGAGTATTTTAATTACGATCCAGCACATCATCGCATGATCGGTGAAAAAACCCGTACAGTATACCGACTGGGTGATGTGATAGAAGTCAGCGTTGTGAGAGTGGATGTTGAGGCTAAAAAGATCGATTTTGAATTGGTCGACTTTCCTCAAAGCAAGGCAAATAGAAAGTCTAGAAAAGTACATAAAGCTCCCCTTACTCAAAAAAAGCAAACCAAAAAGCCCTCTCAAAGTAAGAAGCGGCGACGTAAAAAATCATAGGTGACAAGTGGCTAGCTCTAAAATTATTTTTGGTTTTCACGCTGTATTGGCTTCGCTTTCCAACCACCCGCAAAATGTATTGAATCTTTATTGTCAAGATAAGGACAACGATCCCAGGTTTAAAGCGTTAATGGCACAAGCAAAAGAACAGGGTATTAAGGTACAAATGATTGCCAGATCTCGCTTGGATAAGTTAACGCAAAGTACTCATCATCAAGGGGTGGCTGCCGAAGTACGCGCCAAAAAAGCCCTGGATGAATAGGCTGTCTATGAATGGTTAGATAGTCATGAAGGCTCACCTAAACCCTTGTTGCTGTTATTAGAGGGTATTCAAGATCCTCACAATTTAGGTGCTTGTTTGCGTAGTGCTGAAGCTTTAGGCGTTGATTGGGTCATATTACCTAAAAACAATAGTGCGCCCTTAAATGCGACTGTGAGCAAAGTATCTTGTGGGGCCGATCAAACACTTTCCATTGTTCTTGCCAGTAATTTCGCGAGGTTTATTAAAGAAATTCAGCAACGTGGTGTGTGGGTGGTGGGTACGGCACTGTCTGCGACTCAAACGCTTGCTAGTATGGATTTAAAGCGTTCTACTGCCCTGATAATGGGTACCGAAGAAACTGGCTTAAAACAGCTCACAGAGCAATCCTGTGACGATCTCGCCATTATCCCTTTAAGTGGCAATACAGCTAGTTTAAATGTTTCTGTCGCAACGGGGATTTGCTTGTACGAGGTCGCTCGTCAAAGAAGCTGAGCTTGCCAGCGAAAGCTGGCATAAATTCCCGACCGCGGAAGCGGTCGAATATACTAGCCCACTGTAAGGAACGCAGTGACGCAACGGTGGGGACATTTAATTCAATTGGCAGTAGAATTTGAGGGAAGCGTTCAGCGAATCTTGAAATTCTTCGCTATTAAGAGGGGCTTCACTGTCCAGTTGCAGCAATTGTTTAACATTGATATCTGTGTTTGGTAGTTTTAAATAATGTTTATCCAGGTCATGCGTCTTCAAAATCGAGGCTTGTATCACATGGGCCAAATTGGGCTTTTCATTTGGATCAAGTTTTAAATTAGCTAACTCTACCGGCAATGAAGCTATTTCATCGGGAAATTTCCAAGATTTTAAGATAAACTCGCTGATTTTGGGATGATGCTCGTTAATCAGGTTCAGTAATTGCTCGTGGTCTTCTAGAAGTTCGTCATGTTCTTGTGCGTAACTTAAAATAGGTAAAGCACCAATTTGATACATAAGGCCGGCTAAGGATGCTGACTCAACGGGGACATCGGTAAAACGCTTGGCGATGACATGCGCGTGAGCAGCAACATATGCACTGGATGTCCACACATCATACATTAGCTTATGGATATCATCGTTAGTGGCTTGGAAAATTTGTTCCATGGCAAGCCCTGTTGCCACATTACAGACGAATTTAACACCCAAGCGCGTAATGACGCTGGGTAGGGAATTAATTTGAGACTGTCCACGCATGAGAGGGCTATTCGCAATTTGAATAAAACGGGCGGTCAAAGCGGGGTCGTGGCTTATCACTTGCGCAAGCTGAGATGCGGTAATATTAGGATTCTCAGCGCACTCGCGCAGACGAACTGCAACCTCCGGTTGAGTGGGTAATTTGAGTCGATTCGCCTCAATCTCAGTGAGGAGTCGATTGGCAAAATCTGTATTTGTATACATAATACTTATTTTTGCATTATAGGAGTCTAAAAATAACTATAGTGCATAATCGGCCTTAGCATGAATTTCCTCAGGCAACTTGGCCTGCAGCCCACCCTGAAGACCAGGCCCATTGAAAATTATAGCCACCAAGCCACCCTGTTACATCGACAACTTCTCCAATAAAATACAGTCCTTTTACCTGATTAGCCTCCATGGTCTTTGAAGACAGTAAAGTTGTATCTATGCCGCCTAATGTCACTTCTGCAGTGCGGTAACCCTCCGTGCCATTGGGCAAAATACACCAATTTTGAAAAATATTGGCTATTTCAGCTAATTTTTTATGAGAGAGCGATTGTAAGGGCTGTAATGCTACAGAGGGATCTAAAAATGTCGTGATCACTCGTTTGCTAAAATGTTCAGTTAATGCTTCTTTTAAGCTGCGTTTAGGGTGTCGTTCCTGTGCTGATTTAAGCCATTCTAACAGCGATAAATCAGGCAACAAATTAATATCCACCATTTCCCCAGGTTGCCAATAATTAGAAATTTGCAGTATTGCAGGACCACTTAACCCGCGATGGGTAAACAGCATATTTTCACGGAATTGGGTTTTACCCGCAGACACAATACAATCATTAGCAATACCAGCTAAGGGGCTAAATTTTATTTTATCTGGTTCGTGAAGCGTAAGTGGCACTAAACTTGCTCGAGTTGGCCAAACAGAAATGTTGAACTGTTTAGCAATTTCATAACCCAAGGCAGAAGCTCCCATCGTAGGGATAGAGAGGCCGCCACAGGCTACCACCAATGATTGTGTATGAAATTTTCGAACAGAAGTGGTAACGATATACTGATAATCTGCTTTTTTTTCAATAGATAATATTTTTTCATCAAGTGAGATTATGGCGCCATGATCATTACATTCTTTGAGCAGCATATTCACGATGTCTTTAGCTTTGTCATCGCAAAATAGCTGACCAAGTGTTTTTTCGTGATAGGCAATATGATGCTTTTTAACGAGCGCAATAAAGTCCCATTGGGTATAGCGAGACAGGGCTGACTTGCAAAAATGACGATTGTTCGACAGGTATTTTTCAGGGCTGACATGCAAATTAGTGAAATTACAGCGTCCTCCCCCGGACATGAGAATTTTTTTACCAGGTTTATTCGCATGTTCAATGACAACGACTTTACGATGGCGCTTAGCGCTTTCAATGGCGCACATAAGGCCAGCAGCGCCTGCGCCGATAATTAAAACGTCCGTTTGTTGCATAATAAAAAAGAGCCCGTCTAGGTTGCGGTAAAATAATCAATACATTTTCTAATTTTGGGCTGTAAAAAGCGATTTTTTTGGTAATAAAGATAGACAGGCACTGTTTGTTGATGAAAATCGGGCAAAATTTCCACTAAATCACCCTTAGCTAATGCATCATTCACCACATAATCATGCAGTCTAACCATCCCTAAGCCCAATATGGCCGATTCACACATCGCGTGAGTGTCATTTAACCATAAAATAGGCCGAACAAAAATTGGATGATTGCCCTCTAGTAAAATCATATCATCTGGCTGACGCATAGAATGGGTAATATATGGGTGTTTGATTAAGTCTTTAGGGGTTTTAGGGATCCCATGCTTTGCTACATAACTGGGTGCAACGCAAAGCACATAACGGGTACTCGCCACTTGACGGCGCACTAATTCAGAAGGTCCTTCCATGGAGATCCCAAAAGCAATATCAATGTTTTCCTTGTCAAAATCAGGGAAACGTTCTGACAGATCGAGTTTGATTGTTAACAGTGGGTGACTTTGCATAAAAGTTTCTAATTTAGGAAGTAGGTATTTTTCGGCAAAATGAGGCGAGCTTAGAATGGACAACTGCCCGCGAGCCTCCGCTGTTGAGCTTGTCAATAGTGCTTCGGCATTCGCTAACCCTGCTAGCGCTTCTTTGCACTCAGTAAAATACAGCTGTCCTTGTTCGGTTAAGCTTATTTTGCGAGTGGTGCGTTTAAGTAAACTAACGCCGAGGTGATTTTCAAGAGCACTTATTTGTCGGCTCACCGCTGCGGTTGAGACTTTTAAAGCGCGTGCCGCACTGGCAAAGCCATTTTCTTCAATGACCTTAATAAAGGTGATAATACACTCAAGTTTGTTCATGTTAGCTTATTGTTGCAATTTAGTTAACAAATGTTACCAAAATCGGCCATTGTTTACAAGTTAGTGAGCAAATATACTCTCAGTTAGATTGTTGCTTGGAGTGTCTATGATGGCTGTTACGCGCTTTCCTTGGTTTACCTTAACCATGTTAATTTCTTTTGCCTCAGTCAACGCCGTGTTATACACACCGGCATTACCCGATATTGCTGCCTTTTTACACGTTAGCCATACCCAAGCAGAGGGGACGATGACGTTATTTTTAATCGGATACACCCTAGGACAACTTATCTATAGTCCCTTAGCAGAGCGCTTTGGTCGCAAGCAAGCGTTGTTTATCGGGATAAGCATGCAAATTTTAGCAAGTTTTGCTTGCGCGCTGTGCCTGTTTATACCCAGCTTATGGTGGCTCAGTGTTTCTCGTTTTTTTGTGGCGCTGGGTTCAGGGGTCGGATTAAAAATGACGTTCACATTAGTGAACGAATGGTATGAACCCAAAGCTGCCAGTCAAAAAATGTCCTATTTAACACTGGCATTTGCTATCACCCCAGGATTGGCAGTGAGCCTCGGGGGATTGCTAAATACCTATTTGGGATTTGCTAGCTGTTTCTTAGCCAGCGCAGCTTATGGGATGGTATTGCTGGCAATGGTTGCTAATTTGCCTATTAAGCCTTCGGCAATAAATCAGAAAGCATTACAATTAACAAATCTTAGGCAGGCTTATCGACAACCTTTTTCGAATTCGCAGCTGTGGGTAGGGGGACTATTGATGGGAGCAGCTAGTTGTTTTGTCTATGTATTTGCAGCGCTTGCCCCCTTTATTGCGATGGATTTAATGCAAATGAGCTCTTCAGAATACGGCATAGCCAATCTTATCCCCTCTATGGGAATGATAGCAGGTTGTCTTTGCAGCGGAAGATGGATTAAAAAACATTCGCTACAGAGTTTAATTAAAGTAGGCACTGCCATTTGTATTGTTGGTGTCGCTTTTATGTCAATAACTGTCTTTAGCTTGCCGCCATTGATGTCGATCTTTTTGCCAATGGTTGTGATTTACTTTGGATTGTCTTTGGTCTTGCCTAACGCATCGTCGTATGCCATGAGTTTTGTCAACAATAAATCACATGGCTCTGCGGCAATGAGTTTTATTAACATGGGCTCAACCACTTTGGTAGTTTTGGCGCTTGGTGTTTGTTCAATCCATGTTATGCTATTACCTATAGTGTTTGGATTAATTTGTTTGGCAATGGGTACTGTGATAATAGCAAGATTATGATAGATAACTTGGAACAAACCTATAATGACTTTCCCTACGACAGTTTAGCCGTTAAGCAAACACATCCTTGGCATCTTTATCAGTTGGCCAAAGCATGTGGGCTAGACTCTCCCCCTCTACCAAGGGCTAAAGTGTTAGAGTTGGGGTGTGCTAGTGGGGGGAATCTTATCCCCATGGCGTATCATTTGCCTAGTACTCACTTTGTGGGGATTGATTTAGCACAAAGACAGATTGAAACGGGTCAAGAGATCATTAGTGAGCTAGGATTAACAAACATTGAATTGAAGCATCAATCTATTAGTGATTTTCAAACAGAAGACACGTTTGATTATATCATTTGTCATGGGTTATTTTCTTGGGTGCCACAAAGTGTAAGTGAAGATGTTTTTGCGATTTGTCAAAATTATTTAAGCCAAGATGGAGTGGCTTATATTAGCTATAATACCTTTCCGGGATGGCAAATCGGTAATATTGTTAGAGAAATTTTAAAACAAAAAACAGATGCAATATTAGCTCCTTATCAGAAAGTTAAGATAGCGCGACAAACATTAAACGATCTTAGTATCTTATTGCAAAAAGAAAACAATGCCTATTCAGAATTGTTACAAAAAGAAATTGCTTTAATTTCTGAACATAGCGATCATCAAATGTTGCATGAGCATTTGTCACCTTATCATTTCCCCTTAACTATTTCAGATTTTATGTTAAAGGCTGCTCGTTATCGATTAATGTATGTATCGGACGCCTTTTTATCTAACGATGAACAATCAGTAACGATTGATGAGTTGCAAAGGCTCGATATGCTGAGGAATCGTCGTTTTCGCTGCACGCTACTTTGCCATCAACAAAATAGAATTTTGAAAAGGCCTACGGTAGAAGACAATTTTGAAATGAGCTTTAAAGTGGCTGATGTTGTCAATGTGCCTGAAAAGCCGAGCATTTGTCCGTTGGTTCGCTATCAAGCTGCGAGCCAAGAAGTAGTGACTAATCATCGTCATGAAAATATTAGTTTATCACCCATTGCTCAAACCTTGATCCCTTACCTTAATGGAATGAATGATAAAGAAGCCTTGACTCAGATCCTAACTCGAGATGTAGAGCAAGGCGAACTAATCTTAGTTGATAAAGATGGAATGGAAATTAAAGAGAGTGCTGTTCGTCACCAGCATACAGCAAGGATGTGTGAAGAAACACTCATTCTGATGGCTCGCAACGCCTTATTTATCTATCCTCAGCACCCATAAATCTTCTTCAGAGTATCTTATACTCACTTTCATGAATAGACAGAAAAAAAATCTTGGCCTCACCTCCGAACAAGCTGCAAAACGTTTGGTGGAATATGGGCCCAATGCCATTGCGAGTGCTAAAAAAGGCACTCTGTGGACAATTATTATTGAGATTATTAAAGAACCCATGTTTTTGCTGTTATTAGTAGCAGCTGCTATTTACCTGATCTTTGGTAATTTACAAGAAGCGCTTTTTCTATCAGTTTTCGTCATGTTAATCATTGTGATTACACTATATCAGCAAGGTAAGGCAGAGCATGCTTTACAAGCTTTGCGACAATTAGGTAGTCCACGAGCCTTGGTTCTACGTGATGGGCAAGAAATGCGTATCAGTGGTAAAGACGTTGTACCGGGGGATGTTGTCTACCTTAACGAAGGGGACAGAGTTCCTGCAGATGGAGAGTTGCTCTCAGCTAACGATTTGCAGGTTGATGAATCATTATTAACGGGTGAGTCTTTGCCTGTATTAAAATTAGCCCACCCATCTGACTTTAAACAGGGTATGTTGTTTTCAGGAACTATGGTGGTTCAAGGCCAAGCCATCTTGCATGTTTTAACGACAGGTAAAGACACGGCGATTGGGCAAATCGGCGTTAAGCTGCAGCAGCTGGAAGTTGAAGTTTCCCCTTTACAGAAACAAACATCAAAATTAGTCAAGCTCTTTGCTTTTTTGGGATTAAGTATAAGCTGTTTGTTAACGCTAATATTAGGATACCTTCATCATGAGTGGTTAAAAGCGGGATTATCTGGGGTTGCATTGGCCATGACGTTGCTGCCAGAGGAGTTCCCGGTGATTTTAACGGTGTTTCCTGCGCTGGGTGCTTGGCGGTTGTCTCAAAATAAAGTGTTAACCCGACGTTTATCCGCGATAGAAACATTGGGAGCAATATCAATACTGTGCACTGATAAAACAGGAACGATTACTGAAAACCGAATGGAGGTGCAAAAGATTTGGGGAAATAATCAAGAGGCACTTGCTTATGCAAATCATGCTAGTGAGATCCAACCCTTTGATCCCATGGAAAAGGCATTTTTCGATGCTGCCAAACGCGCTCTTCCTCATTTTGATGATTTGCATACTGCATGGACATTGGTTAAAGAATATGATCGCACTACGGATTTACCTGTAAAAACCCATGTCTGGAAAAATGATAAAAATCCTGAACTCATTGTTTCTGTAAAAGGTGCCCCAGAATCGATAATCCAGTTGTGCAATATGGAAAATAATGAGCAGCAGGAAATCGCATTAATCATAAAGGAGATGGCAGGCGAAGGATTGCGCGTATTGGGTATTGCTAAGGGAACTTTTAATGAAGGTGATGATTGGCCTTCTGATCCGACGGGGTTTAACTTTCAGTTTGTAGGTTTAATTGGTTTAGCTGATCCCATCAGGGCCAATATTAAAAAATCCGTTAAAGAATGCCAAGCAGCAGGCATACGCCTGATGATGATTACGGGTGATCATCCCACGACCGCAAAATCAATAGCGCAACAAGCAGGTTTTATTGAACGAGAAGTGATAGTAGGAACTGAGTTAAGTAGAATGGATGATCAGGCACTCTTAAAAAATGTTGATCAATACAATATCTACGCTCGTATTAATCCTTCTCAAAAGCTACGGCTTGTGGAGGCGTTAAAGAAAAAAGGCTACATTGTTGCAATGACAGGAGATGGCGTTAATGATGCTCCAGCTTTAAAAGCAGCTCATGTGGGAGTTGCCATGGGACAGCGTGGGACAGATGTCGCAAGAGAAGCTGCCTCGCTGGTATTGTTGGATGATAATTTCACTTCCATCATTGCAGCAATCAGACAGGGTAGGCGCACCTATAATAATATCATTAAATCGATTTCTTATATTCTGTCCGTTCATGTGCCGATTGCTGGATTGGCCTTAATCCCAGTAATCATAGGGTGGCCTGCGATGTTTTATCCTATGCATATTGCCTTTTTGCAACTTATTATTGATCCTGCTTGTTCAATTGCCTTCGAAAATGAGCCGGCTGATAAAGATATTATGCAACGCTCGCCTCGAGATCCTCTTAAACCGCTAATTGATAGGCGATCGGTGATTTATTCTTTAATGCAAGGTGCGGGTGTATTAGTTCTATGTTTGTTAACGTATTATTTTGCTTTGCTGTATTATCCTCCGACCTATGCACGTGCCTTTACTTTCTCTTCACTCGTGATTGCGAATATACTGTTGATCTACGCTAATCGAAGCCAAACGCGTTCTATTTTCGTAACTTTCCTTATTTATAATAAGCTTCTGTTTATGATCATAGGATTTACCCTGATTTTCCTATATTTAATAATCTATGTGCCCTTTTTGGCAAAATTATTCCAATTTTCAGCGTTGTCCTTGACAGATTTATTGTTCAG
Organism: Candidatus Berkiella sp.; assembly: GCA_050247135.1. Taxonomy (GTDB): domain Bacteria; phylum Pseudomonadota; class Gammaproteobacteria; order Berkiellales; family Berkiellaceae; genus Berkiella. The sequence continues at coordinate 1,319 of JBFWUT010000044.1, read as the reverse complement.
CATAGGGATTGCAGCAATCAACGTGATTTGGTTTGAAGCCGTGAGGCAAATGAAAAGACGGTTGAAGCATTAGAGAAGATGCATTTTTTCTATGTCTTATGGTAAGATTGATTGATAGGTTAAATGGTTAAATTTTTATGTTGCCAATAGAAAATCATGAAAATGCGTTAGAACAATTGCTACAAGCTGGAAGTGAGCATGCTTTTTTATTTACTGACCAGGGTATTGTTGTTGATAACTCAACGAATGAGCCATTATTAAGCTGGCTCCCAAACGTTCAAAAAATGCATTTTAGTATTGACGTAGTTCATCTTGATGGAAAAACGCTCATTATGAAGGGTAGCACCCCTCTAAATGCAGCTGAGTTGGCAGACTTGGGTTATTGTATTCTATCGATCCGAGCTGTTTTAAATCAGGCGACTTCAATGACGGAAAATAAAATTGTAAGAGCCTATCATTGGTTAAACTGGGATGCTCATTCTCGTTATTGTGGCAAATGCGGTTCAGTTTTAACGAGTTCCTTTGATAAGCCAGAAAAACGCTGTGCCCAATGCGACATCATTATTTTCCCCAAAGCATCTCCTGCTGTGATGGTACTGCTTCATCGTAAAAATGAATTGTTATTAGCACGATCTCCCCATTTTCAACCCGGTGTTTACAGCGCGATCGCTGGTTTTGTGGAAATTGGTGAATCGGCTGAAGAAGCTGCCAGAAGAGAAACCTATGAAGAGTTAGGTTTGAAAATTGGTGATTTACGATATTTTTCAAGCCAAACCTGGCCATTCCCCGATAGTTTTATGATGGCCTTTACCTCAAGCGATCCGCAAGGCGAGCTCATCCTGGATGCCACAGAAATTGAAGATGCGAAATGGTTTAACGTACGTAATTTGCCCACGCTCCCCACAAAAGCCAGTATTTCGCGCCGTTTAATTGAAAGCACTGTTCAACTCTTGTTAGAGGGCCACTAGGGACAGGTTCTAGCATCTGGCCATTTCGTTCCAACGAAAAGGGCTGTGAGGTTGTGGAAAACTCGCTGAGATCATACATTTGCCATCGGTTTTAGCAGGAATCACTTGATAAGGTAAATCAAGAAAGGTTGTGCTTGGATTAAACTGCAAGATCACATCAACGCATTTAGGTAGCACCCCTAACACGTCATTGAAAGTAAGTGCTACGCTGTTAATCACTTCTTGAATATAGAGTTTTTTATTTTCTTTATAAACAATAATAGCGTCGAGTTTTTTGGAATAATGCAGCTTCATGTCCTGGCTGTTTAGGATAAACAGGATTTCATGATCTATATTAAAAGGGGCAGAGTT
>JBFWUT010000043.1:0-23038 GCA_050247135.1 Candidatus Berkiella sp. | reverse complement strand
GGCCGAAAATTAGCCAAATTACAGATTGCAACAATAGGGGATTTGTTGCTGCATTGTCCCTTTCGTTATGAAGATCGCTCCCATCTCACACCGATTAAAGACGTCCTTCCTGATAGGGCTTGTGTCATTCAAGGAAAAATTTTACATAGCAAGGCAGATATTGCTCGTAAAAAAAAGCGCTGCGTGATAACGCTGAGTGATGAACAAGGCGGCATTATGCAAGTGGTGTTTTTTCACTACCTTGCTCAAAAAACTTGGGAAAATGGTACGATTTTGCGCTGCTATGGTCAGGCAAAGCGCGTTGGTACCTTAATGCAAATGGTACACCCTGAAGTTGAATTCATTAAAGATACGATGACCACGCTACCAGAACATTTAACAGCAGTGTACCCCACTGTGGCAGGGTTATCTCAAGGTTGGCTACGCAAAACGATTGATAAACTTTTGCGCACATATCAGGAACGATTTCAAAATCAAACCGATATATTTGCCAACCACCTTAAAGAAATAGTTAACATGCACAATTGGGTCGATGCCTTAACCACAGTACATCAACCTAGCAACGATAATGATATAGAAGCCTTAACCAGTAAAAAACATCCCGCTTTTACCCGGTTAATTATGGAAGAATTATTTGCTCATCATGCAAGTCTTTTGCGGCTAAAACAACAAACTAAAGCACAACTTGCCTGTGCGTTGCCTCACAATGAAAGTATCCATCGGTCATTTGTGGAGAAGTTACCATTTAAGCTGACCTGCGCACAACTTAAAGCATGGCATGAAATTGCTAATGATTTAGCAAAAGAAACACCTATGATGCGTTTAGTACAAGGCGATGTGGGATGTGGTAAAACCATTGTTGCGGCGCTAAGCGCCCTACAGGCTATCACTTCGGGAGCTCAAGTTGCTATTATGGCGCCCACTGAGATCTTGGCGGAACAACACTTAGCTCACTTTACAGAGTGGTTTAGTGCATTGGGTTATCGCTGTGAGCTTTTGGTCAGTAAATTAAAAGCAAAAGAAAAGCGCAGTATCAAAGAGAATATCACTTTAGGTTTAACGCACGTCATTATCGGCACGCATGCCTTATTCCAGGAAGATATCCAATTCAATCGTGTAGGATTGGTGATTATTGATGAGCAACATCGTTTTGGTGTGCACCAACGTTTGGCATTACAAACGAAAGGGTTGAGTGCAAAATATTCCTCCCACCCTCATCAATTGATTATGACGGCAACCCCGATTCCGCGCACTTTAGCCATGAGCCAGTACTCACATTTAGATATTTCTGTCATAGACAGTTTACCGCCAGGACGTCAAGCAATCACTACGCTCACCATCCCGCAAACTCGTCGTGATGAAATGATTGAACGAATGCGCAGCGTTTGTCAAAAAGGGCAGCAAATTTATTGGGTCTGTGCACTGATAGAAGAATCTGAAATACTCACCTGCCAAGCAGCAGAAGATGCAGCAATGTTATTACAAAGTGCTTTGCCCGAATTTCGTGTCGGCTTGGTGCATGGTCGCATGGAAAGTGATGAAAAAGAAGCGGTGATGCAGGCTTTCTATCGCAATGATATTGCTATTTTAGTGGCCACCACAGTGATAGAAGTGGGGGTGAATGTGCCTAATGCTACTTTGATGGTCATTGAAAACCCAGAGCGATTTGGCTTAGCTCAATTGCATCAGTTACGTGGTAGAGTGGGGCGTGGCCTTGATGCAAGCTATTGCATTTTACTATATGGTAATTTAAGTAAAATGGCACAAGAGCGCTTAAGAATTTTACGTGAGACCACCGATGGCTTTGTGATTGCAGAAGCAGATTTAGCGCTTCGGGGGCCTGGTGAAATATTAGGTACCAGGCAAACCGGCGCGGTTTCTTTCAAAGTGGCTGATTTACAGCGTGATGAGGAACTGCTTGAGAAAATAGCGGAACACGCACCCACCTTGCCCATTCCTTCGCATCATGTTGAAAGATTAATTGCCAAATGGCTTGGCGTTCATGATTATGCGAAGGCATAATTTAATAACAATCAGCAAGACTAGGGAAAGATCATGCAAAGAAAGTCATTTGACATAATTGGTGCTGAGTTAGGATGGGGTGCTAAGAACCATTTAACCCAAGAAGGATCGGTTGCACTAAAAGCGCTAGGTATCGAAAAAACACTCCAACAAATCAATCCCCAACTTGCTTGGTATAAATCAATTAGTGCGGCAAAAAACTGTACACCTGGTTTAACCTTGAATTATACAGAACGCTTACAGCAAGTGCATGAGTTCACAAATCGATTAGCAGATGAAGTCCAACAGTCCATTAATGATCATCATTGTCCTTTAATTATTGGTGGCGATCATTCCATGGCGGTTGGCACCTGGAGTGGTGCAGTCGAGGCTTTACAGGCGCATGAATCATTTGGTTTGATATGGATTGATGCTCATATGGATTCCCATACTCCACAAACCACTCCCTCGCAAAACATTCATGGTATGCCTTTAGCGGCATTAATGGGTTATGGTGAATCGGCTCTAACCCATCTTAAAGGCAAAAGCCCCAAGCTTAATCCACGTCATGTGGTGCTAATTGGTGTGAGAAGTTTTGAAGAGGGCGAGGCTGCCTTATTAAAAAATTTAAATGTCAGCGTTTACTACATGGACGATATCAAGAAAATGGGTATCAAAACAGTTTTTGAGAAAGCGTTGCTACAAGTCACCCAAAATACCAAAGCATTTGGGGTAAGTGTCGATATAGATGCTTTTGATCCCAGTATTGCGCCTGGGACAGGAGCTCCTGTCCCAGATGGTTTATTTGCGCAAGATGTATTACCGGCAATACATAGATTAAGTCATCATCCAAAGTTTTGTGCACTAGAGATTGCCGAATTGAATCCCAGTCTCGATATAGGGAATAAAACATTGATTCTGAGCCAACAGATATTAGAAGAGGTGGTCAAAGATGTTTAATAAAGAATGGATCCAACTTGAAAATGAACGTTGTGCTCATAATTACCATCCTTTGCCGGTAGTCTTGACCAAAGGTGAAGGAGTTTGGTTATGGGATATTGAGGGTAAACGTTACTTGGATATGATGTCGGCATATTCCGCCATCAGTTTTGGTCATTCTCATCCCAAATTAGTGGCCGTATTGAAAGAACAAGTTGAGCGTTTGTGTGTGGTATCTCGCGCATTTCATGCCGATACGCTGCTACCTTTTTTAGAAAAATTGTGCTCGTTGTGCCAACTAGATATGGCTTTGCCGATGAACACAGGTGTAGAAGCGGTTGAAACGGCTTTAAAAGCAGCAAGACGATATGGATATGAGAAAAAAAATATTGAAGATGGCAAGGCGGAAATTATTGTAGCAAACGATAATTTTCATGGTCGCACCATCAGCGTTATCAGTTTTTCGACCGAAAAAGCCTATAAAAAACATTTTGGACCACTCACGCCGGGTTTTGTCTCAATCCCTTTTGGTGATAGCGAAGCTTTAAAAAAGGCGATTAATAAAAACACCTGCGCTTTTCTAGTGGAGCCTATTCAAGGTGAAGCAGGTATTCAAATTCCACCGTCGGGTTGGTTGAAAGAATGCGAGCGTATCTGTAAGGAAGAGAATGTACTGTTGATTTTAGATGAAATCCAATCAGGATTGGGGCGAAGCGGAAAAATGTTCGCTTATGAGCATGAAGGAGTCAAACCCGACGGCCTCATTTTAGGAAAGGCGCTTGGAGGAGGCTTATTACCTGTTTCTGCATTTTTAGCCAACAAGGCAGTAATGGAAGTTTTTAATCCGGGTAGTCATGGTTCAACTTTTGGCGGTAACCCACTAGCAGCTCGAATAGGTTCTGCGGTGCTCGATTTACTAAACAGTGAGCCTATTGTAGAAAATAGTTTCAAAATGGGTGAAGTATTGCAAAACGAACTCAAAGCAATTAAACATCCTTTGGTAAAAGCTGTGCGAGGCAAAGGGTTATGGGTTGGGGTTGAAATTGATAACAGCCGAGTTTCCGCGCGCGCCATTTGTCACAAAATGATGGAGCTGGGTGTGCTCGCGAAAGAGACTCATGAAACGGTGATCCGTTTTGCGCCTCCATTGATTATCGAAGAACAAGATCTGCGTTTTGGTATTGAGCAATTTACCAAGGCACTACAAAGCGTTTAAGATTTTCGCTTCTGAAAATTATTTTTAACTACTAATTGCTTTGTTTTAGCAGAAGTAGATTCTTGAGTGCGCGGGCTTTTCATACCGGGCATGATTTGCTGCCAAGCATTGAAGCTATTCATCCATAATTGCGTCATCAGCCTTGTTGAAGTCAGAGCCTGTGCGCTAGCGCCTAAAAATGGTTTCTGCCAATTCATACGTGTGTAACGATATAGAGTTTGCGGTTGACGTGTTAGTTGCATGCAATGAGAAAACCATCTTGAATTTTCATATAAGGCTTGCTGCCAAGACCAATGTTGCCAAGCGACCAAGTCCCACCAACCTTGTAAAAATTGCTGCGAAATAGCTTGATAATCTTGAAGCCATTGCTGGTTGAATTGATAAGGGTAATAAGGATCATTGATCTTAGTTTGATCGCCTAAGATTGGAAACACAGCTTTCATGGCAACAAAAGGATCAAAAGGCATCTTTGCATATACATTCATGATTTCATATCCAACATAATTTGAAATAGGGTCTACCTTGTAAGTTTAACCCAAGTTTGCAATGCAGCAATTGCTAATATTTCCGCTGCTAGCAAGCACAGTTGTTAATGAGGGGAATAGATAAATGCGCTCTATAGGTGCTGCCTATTTCTGTCTGGCGATGGCGCAAACTGCCATTGCAGTGAATGTTGTTGTGGGTAAGTTTGTGATTGAACAAGAGATGCCGATTTTCTTGTTTTTAGGGATCCGTTTTCTAATAAGCAGCGTGTTATTAACTATTATGGTACTCATCTGTAAAACAAGTTTAATAGCGCCAACTCACCCGACTGGCAGACTCGATAACAAGGATTGGGGCTATTTATTAGCACAAGCCGTGACAGGCGGATTTTTATTTAATTATTTGTTTTTTTGGGGGATCGAATCAACCACAGCAACATCAGCTGGGATTATTAGCAGCACATTGCCCGCATTTTTAGCTGTAAGTGCTTATGTGTTTCTTGGTGAAAAATTCACGACTCACAAAATCATGGGTATTATTTTGGCGATCTTAGGAATTGTGGTAATTAGTTTAGATAATCGCATGGATCCCAATGCTATCACGGGAAGCTATTGGGGAGATTTTTTGGTGTTATTAGCGATATTTCCAGAGGCTCTGTACTCCATCTTTAATAAATATATTAGTAACCGCGTTACGCCACTGGGGAGCGCTTTTGTGGTCAACTGGTTAATTTTTTTGATGATGATCCCCATGTCTGTTGGTAGTTTACAAACCATCTCATTAAGTGAATTCCCAGTATATTATTGGGGGTTGGTGGGTTTGGGTAGTCTTTGTGGGGCCTTTTTTTATTGGGCATGGGGTCAAGGATTGCAAAAGATCCCCGCCGGTACAGCAGCGATTTTTGGTGGCGTTTTGCCGGTCGCGACATCGATACTGGGGTATTTTTACTTGGGAGAGTGTTTTGGCTGGTATGATCTTTGTGGAATGTTGCTGGTTTTTGCTTCGATTTGTATTGGTGTAGAGAAATTCAGCAGCAAGAAAAAGGGGGCATTACCGTTGGTGTGCTGACCTTCTTGAAGGAACGGTTAAATTCAGCCCCCGTATACTCATTACATTTGCTTTTATGCGTGTTGCCTAAAATCAAATAGGTTTGAGTATGTGAAATCTATCGGCGCTATTTTTGAGAAACATTAGCCAAAAGCGCTAATTGGAATTCTTGGCGTTTGGCAAGATAGCTTCCAGAGAGGACGTACCCTTGCAGCAGGCCTTCTTGGTCATAAAACAGCCCCTGATAATGCTGACCTTGGTTTTCAAAATGCCATGCGCCGTCTGTGCCTTTAGCCGGGGGGGCGACAATAATGGGGTAACACTCAACTTTCAATGTAATAGGCAATAACGGGAGCACGGCCTTGGTTGGATTACCGCAAAGGGTTTGTGCCAGTGCCCGGGCACAGACAAGGATCGGAGCAATAAACTGCCGGCACTGACCGTTGATTTCAGCACAATCGCCTAGAGCAAAATGATTAGGGATGCTGCATTCAAGATAAGCATCTACTTTGATTCCTTGATTAACTGCGAGTCCTGCTGCTTTTGCTAAAGTAATGTCAGGAGCAAGACCAATGGCGATTAATATCCCGTCTGCATCGACGCGAGTCTGACAAGACAAATGTAATTGACAGAGCTTCTCTTGCATAAAGGCTTGAGCAATGTGTGCTTTAGTGTGAAAGGTTACCCCTTTGCTAGTTAAAGCGGCTTGCAATGCTTGGCCTACCGGCTCTGGGACCAAACCATAAAGAGGATAAGGATCGGGCGTTATGACGCGAATAGCGGATTGACTCTGCGTAAAATCATGCGCAAATTCACAGCCGACTAAACCGCTGCCAATAATGGCGAGTTGTTGCCAATCATTTTGCGCTGTTTTGAACTTAGCATAATCCATTAAGCTGTTAATACGATAATGTGATGGTAATGCTTCAACGATGGGTAAAGGTTTAGGTTTGGCGCCCTTGGCGAATACCAGTTTTTGATAAGGTAGTGTTTCAGAATCATCTAAAGTTTGTACTCTCAGCGTTTGCGAGTGAGCATCAATTTGCGTGACCGTTGCAAAGGTCATGATGGTGGCATTTAATTGCTGTTCTAACACTTCTTTGGTGGTAATCACTAAATCACTGGGTGATTTCTTTTGCTGCAACGCCGTTGACAATAGGGGTTTAGAATAAAAATGTCCATCATCTTGGGTGATGAGTATCAATGGCGTTTGTGAGTCTACTTTGCGAAATTCTTTAGCAACACTGATGCCTGAGAGGCCTGTACCAATAATAATAATAGGAAGAGGAAGTGGGTTTATCATCGTTTAAGGCACCATCACTATGTTATGATTTGAAGCTGTGGGCATTTTATAAGTCGAATAAATTTCTAAATAAATAGCATGGCGATTTTAGCACACCTCACCCAACGTTTGTACCAGTATGGCCTCTTAATGCGGGTCCATCGCCCTGTCGGCATACTGTTATTATTGTGGCCCACACTGATGGCTTTATGGATTGCTTCAAATGGCCACCCTCAACCGGTTACGGTTCTCATTTTTACCCTCGGTGTTATCGTGATGCGCTCGGCCGGTTGTGTCATTAATGATTATGCGGATAAAGATTTTGATGGGCATGTTACTCGCACGAAAGGGCGGCCTATTGTGCAAGGGCACGTTTCATCCACAGAGGCGCTTGGATTATTTTTAGTATTAGTTCTATTGGCTTTTTTGCTTGTTTGTTGCACTAATGTGCAAACGGTTTTGATGTCATTGGGTGCTTTAATATTAGCCACGTTATATCCCTTTATGAAACGCTATACCCATTTCCCGCAAGTGGTGCTAGGTGCGGCATATGGCTGGGCTATTCCCATGGCATTTTGTGTAGAGCATCACCCCTTGTCGATCGCCTGCTGGTTGCTTTATTTAGGTACGCTTTTATGGGCGATGGCTTATGACACACTGTATGCGATGGTTGATAAAGAAGATGATCTCAATATTGGCGTTAAATCTACTGCAATTGCTTTTGGCCAACATGACAAACTAATGGTATGGATATGTCATATGTTCACACTGGGAACTTTAGTGATATTAGGGTGGTACACCAGTAGGGGCCTTTTTTTCTTTTTAGGAATCAGCGCAGCCTGTTGTTTGGCGCTTTATCAGCAATGGTTAATTAGAAATAATGATAAAGACGCTTTTTTTCGCGCTTTTCTCAATAACCAATGGCTAGGGTTTGCCTTGTTTGCGGGAACCTTCCTCGATTTTGCCTTGTAAACACTCCTGAAGGGTTTTGCCTAATTGTAATAATGTTTTTTCGTAGTGTTGAGGTCCTTGTTGAATATGAACGCCTAGCGGATCCAGCTCTTGAATACGAATAGGTAAATCACCCAGACTTTTTTGAATGACGTGCTCATTAAATTCCGTTTCCTTAAAAACACATTTAATACCATGTGTGTTGATGAGTTCTTTGATTTGGGCTAACCCATGAGCACTTAAGGGAATATGGGGATTGAGCACCATGGTGCCTACTGCTTTTAAATCATAATCGTTTTCGAAATACTGATAGCCGTCGTGATAAACCAAAAAGGGCTCTGACTGAACCGGGGCTAACTCTGCCTGCAAGGTCTTTTTTAAAGCTTGCAATTGCTTTAAGGTTTTTTGTGCATTGCTCTGGTACTGTTTTGCGTGCTCTGGATCGTGCTTTGATAGACGCTGCTCTGTGGCTTTGACAATGGCTTGGGCATTGGCATTAGATAACCAAACATGGGGATCGAAACCGTCATGTGAGTGATCATGTTCATGTTCATGAGAGTCTTCTGGATCACTGTGTTGCCATTCACGTCCTTCACGCAAAGGGAGTTTTAGCAAATCCTGTAAGCTTTGGATTTCAATCACTCCATAAGCCGGATTGAGTGATGAGAGGGGTTTTACCATAAAGGTTTCAAGAGAAGGCCCTACCCAAACGATGAGATCGGCTTCTTTTAATGTTTTAAGTGTGGAAGGCTTTAACGAAAAGGTATGTGGTGAGGCGCCATCGGGTAACAGGAGGGCAGGCTCTGCGACTCCAGCCATGACACTCGCAACCAAGGAGTGGACTGGCTTTAATGTAACAGCGACAGAGGGTGCCTTAGAAAAGGCTACTTCACAGAAGATGAGGCTAACAAAGCCAAGTGCGATGGGGAATCGATGAAAAAGCCAATGCATAAGGTTTCCTGTGAGAGGATGAGATATACTAACTGCAGTATACATGATTGGTGATTGTGCAAAAAGTTATGAGCCAAACCCTTATCGGCGATGAACTCATTAGAGCAGATGGAGTAACCTTCCGCGAGGGGGGGCGCCTCATTCTGCAAGATGTGAGCCTAAGCTTAAGTAAGGGGCAAATTGTTTCTATTGTGGGCCCCAATGGCGCAGGTAAAACAACCCTATTAAAAATTCTCTTAGGCTTGATAAAGCCAAGCGCTGGCAAAGTAAGTACTCCAGCGAATTTGTGTATTGGCTATATGCCCCAGCGCTTAGAAGTAGATCCGCTCTTTCCGTTATCAGTGAGGCGTTTCCTAGAGTTAGGTCAAGCAGCCTCTTCCTCTTTAGAGAGCACTTTAAAGGAGGTGGGGATAGGGCAGGTTATATTAAACAATCCGCTTTATACCTTATCGGGGGGAGAGCTACAGCGGGTGTTGCTTGCTAGAGCTTTGTTACGCAACCCGGCACTGCTGGTCTTAGATGAGCCTGCGCAAGGGGTGGATCTATTAGGCCAGGGTGAGTTTTATGACTTAATTGCAAGGATCCGGGAAAAACAAGGTTGTGCCATTTTGCTGGTTTCCCATGATCTTAACGTGGTGATGGCGCAAACCGACATTGTGGTTTGCTTGAATCAGCACGTGTGCTGCCAAGGTCATCCCGATAAAGTCAGCAAAGACCCCGCGTTCACGGCTCTATTCGGACATGTTGCGCAAAATCTTGCCTTTTATACCCATCGTCACGATCACCAGCACGACGTGCATGGCGGTGTCGTGTGTCAGGATCACAAACATGATTGATATCAGTAGCTTTGATATTCGTTATTTATTAGCACCGTTATTAGGTGGTATTGGTGTTGCATTAGTGGCAGGGCCGTTAGGTTCGTTAATGATTTGGCGGCGCTTAGCCTATTTAGGCGATACCCTTTCTCATTCGGGATTATTAGGGATCACCCTGGCATTGGCGTTACATTGGAATATCACGATTGGGGTTTGTTTGATTGCCGTGTTAGTCGCGCTATTGTTGCTGGGATTACAAACCCGGGTCATGGTGGCGCGTGATACATTGCTAGGATTGTTATCGCATACCTCCTTAGCTTTAGGTTTATTGCTCTTAGCGGCACTTCCGAATGTTCGGGTGGATGTACTCGGATTTCTTTATGGCGATATTTTAGCTATGAGCTGGCAAGATGTGATGATGATCTATTCGGGTGGTACGTTGGTACTGGGGATCATCACCATTTTGTGGCAAAAAATGCTCAGGGTTACCGTGCATGCAGAGTTGGCACAAGTGGAAGGAGTGAATGCGCAAAAAATTGAAGCCGCTTATATCCTCTTGTTAGCAGTTGGGGTGGCGATTGCTATTAAAATTGTGGGGGTGCTTCTCATCACCGCTTTATTGCTGGTTCCTGCTGCTACGGCACGCCGTCTTGCGAAAAGTCCAGAGCAAATGGCGTGTTGGGCCAGTGTTTTAGGATCGTTCTCTGTGATCAGTGGTGTTTTATTCTCGCATTTTTGGGATTGCCCCACAGGCCCTGCTATCGTGGTGAGTGCTGCAGTTTTGCTGTTAATTTCTAGCCTTATTAAAAAATAAGTTATTCAACTTATTTTTGTCTCTAAGAAAAGTAACTAATTTCTTTGCATTCTCAAAATGACCATGATAGTGTTGAAAACCCTATTGAATTGATAGCCCAGTTATCAACGGAATTTGATAGCAAGGGTGTAATAGCGGAAATGGTGTAGTAAGAGTAGGTAGTTGGAGAGCAATATGCCAAATGCAATGTCAAGTGTCCTTGGAGGGATGAAAAGGATAGGAAGAGAATTTTTGCCATGGATGCCAGATTATCAAGGAGGCCCACCACTCAACCGTGATCTGACAGTGGGTTTTGCCCAGATTGAACGCGTTTTAGCTGACGGTAAGGTTGTACCAGTTGGTACCTTTTTGCCAGAACATTATGTGCTTGCTGAATTGGGCTCTTTGCGTTGCCAAATTTTAGAAAGCGAATGGAAAGCAGCGCGTGAAGCCAAAAAATTACCTGTGACACCCCTCGCGCTTAAAAGCGATAGACCCGATTTATACAAAGCGCTCTATCGTGAAGAAAAAGATAAACCCGTTCGTAAAACATCGCTTGAATTGGCGATATTCCCTTCTTATAGCTTAAGAAGAGTTGAGTATTTTATTGAGAAAGAATATACCTTTCTAAAAAATCGCCAACTATCAATACCTGCGATGGTTTCCAAATTTCGCATTCAGCCTGACTTTTTTGAAAATCTACTTGAGGAAGCAGGTTTAAGAATTAGGGGAGCCACCGATAACCGTAAGGTGAATATCCATAACCCGACTCCGAGTACCCGTGAAAAAATCTTACATTATGCCGGTCAATTTTTTTCTATCATCACAACGGCAGTTGCTGCTGTAGGTACGATGGAATTGTTGGCTTTCATTGGTGCTGCGACACCTCTTGCAATTGGCGCGGGTGTGGTTGCGGGCTATTTAACAAGAAAGCGCGGCGCTGACTTTGGTTTTTACGATATGGCCGAAGGTTTACACCGTGATTTAGGCTGGTTGACCGATAAGCGATACATTACCGGTAAAGTGAGCCCTTCTAAAGCCATTCTGACGGGCATTTATGTGGCGGCTATTGCTTTAACCGTGGTTCTTGCGGGTGTCGGTGCATGGATGGGTGGTATGGCATTGCCATTGTCACTTTTCGCTAAAGCAGGCCTGAGTGCGAGCGCACTTTCTATTGCGCAAACCGCTTTTGCAGGGTTGTTGGCTGGCATTGCTGCGGTTGCGACATTAATGTCCACCGTTTACCCTATGCGTTACTTTGATACTTTTAGTCCTTTTGACAATCAAATTCATACGACCAAAGCGGTGGCCGATGCATTGCCGGTTGTAAATTTGGATAAAAGTTTCAGCAGTAAATTGTCACAGGTAAAAGAAGCGCTCTTGGATAAAGCAGACAAACCAAAATATGGTTTCTCTGAACAAAATCGCCAAGAATTTGCAGCTGAGTTGGATGCGACTTTCTTAAGATTACAGCAACGCTTTGGTGCTCTTGCGCCGGCTCTGGATGAGGCTAACAAGCCACAGCCAAGACGTTCGCCCAGAAACCACAGTCCAAGTCCAGCGAAGTAAAAGACCATTACTCAAAAAAACGGCGCAAACTGCGCCGTTTTTTTTATTGATGACTTAATAAGATTTCTTATTACGCTTTTCATCCATTTCATTTAATCGGCAAATTTGTCTTCAATGTGCAAAAGGGTGCTTTTGCCACTGCTCGTTTAATTTCTGCCATTAGAACCTATAACGCTCAACCAGACATTTAAACACGCAAAAAGGCTGGCAAAATCAACAGTCTCACTCTTGACCTAATATGGTCTATTGATTAGAAAGAGTCACACCATTCTAATCAAAAGGAGGAGCAAATGGTTTCAAGTCCCAAGAAGAGAAGTAAAGATCCTAAAATAGCCGCCATCGAAGCAGAAGTGGAAGCTACTAAAAAAATCATGGAAGGTAACATCGATAAGATGTTAGAAAGGGGAGAAAAATTACAGGGGCTGGTCGATAAAACAGAAAAATTAAAGAATGAGTCACAAGTCTTTAATCAAAACGCTGTGCAGCTCAAACAAGTCATGGGATTTAAAAATTTTGCCTTGGGCTTGATTTTATTTGGGGCAGGCGTTGGTGCTTTGATAGGTTTATACGCAATATTTGCAGCGGGTTATGGCTGGGGTGTATTACCCTTGTGCACAGGTGGAGGAGCTGCTTTATTTTATTTGTTAACCAAACCTGTGGAAGCGATTTTCAACCTTTACCAGAAAATGCACTTCGTTAACTCCTTACAAGCAGACAAGCCACAGTCGCTAAAAGCATCGGAGCACATAGCTCCCGTGCCCCAGATAGCTAAAACGTTTCATCTCCAATACCAACAAGCACGACAAGAGGACATTGACGTGCCTATGGCACAAGAGCCTACGTTTAAGCCGTTGCGTAACGGTGTAAAAGTTCTTTAAAGTCGTGGGCTATGGCATGAGGGCGGTCGCTTCCTGAAAATATAGCGGCTAGCTCTCCTTGCGGGTTAATGAGAATAATCGAGCCGCTATGCTCGATATGATCCGCTTCGGGGGCTTTTTCCTGTGCCATATGGATCCCAATAGCTTGAGTTAAGGCCGCAATGTCGGTTTTTTTACCCGTTACGCCAACAAATGGAGTCGTGCGAAATTTATCTTGCTGGAGATACTCTTTTAAGCGCTGTTGTGTATCATTGTCTGGGTCGATTGTAATAAAGACAAACTGTAACACAGGGTTATTACGTAAGCGCTGAGAAATTTGTTGCATCGCTTGTAAGGTGGTTGGGCATAAATCTGGACAAGAACTATACCCAAAAAATATAAAGCTCCAGCGCGCATCAAAAGAAGAGCGAGTAAAGGCTTTACCGTTCATATCAATCAGGGAGAACTCAGGTAATTTGTGGCCACGTGCCAAAGACGTGCCAGCACTCAAAGGCACTGAAGTTTGGGCAGGATTAGTGGCGGTATTCACTTTATTTTCACGCCAGATCCCCACCGCTAGCGCGATGCCGATAATAAAAATAATAAACAAGGTATGCTGCTTTTTCATGTCTAAAACCTTAACAGTGCATAAAATAGGGGTAAGTAATGATCAATCAATAAACCAATAAATAAAACCATGAGGTAGATAATGGAATAGGCAAAGGTATGTAAGGCGGTTTTAGGGTCGTCGCTCATATAGAGCTTGGCGCCATAATACAAAAAGTGTAGACCTAAGCCTAAAGCTAAGATGAGATAAGTAATGCCACTCATGCCGGTAATATAGGGCAAAATAGTGGATGCAATGAGCAAGATGATATAAAGCACAATACAGAATTTAGTAAAGCGGATCCCGTGGGTGACAGGTAACATCGGCAAATTAGCTTTGGCATACTCTTCGTGACGATAAATGGCTAGCGCCCAAAAGTGCGGAGGTGTCCAGGTGAAAATAATCAATACCAACAAGAGTCCTGAGGGATCGAGACTGCCAGTAACCGCAGTCCATCCTAAAAGCGGGGGCGCGGCGCCTGCTGCACCACCAATTACAATATTTTGTGGGGTCGCTCTTTTTAAATAAATGGTATAAAGCAGCGCATAACCCACCAAAGAAATGAGGGTTAACCAAGCGGTTAAGGCATTCACAAAGAGCACTAAAATACCTAGTCCAAAAGCGCCAATGACCAATGAGAAAATCATGGCCTGAAAGGGACTGACTCGGCCGCTAGCAACAGGACGATGTTTCGTTCGATGCATATGAACATCAATGCGATGTTCAACCAAATGATTGATGACAGCAGCAGAGCCAGCCGAGCAGGCAATCCCCAAGGTGCCAAAAAATAAAGCTTGCCAGGGGAACACTTCAGGCGCTGATGCCAATAACATGCCAATCGCAGCCGTAAGTAGCATTAAAAGGACTACTCTGGGTTTGCACAGTTCAAAGTAGTCGCGCCAGGTGGCTGTTTTCACTAAAGCAACTTTAGCCATGTTGGGCCCTTTTGGCTTGATGGAGTTTGAAGTTTACCGTGATTAACGTTAACAGTAATAAGGCACCCATGGCGTTGTGGGCCACTGCAACAGGCAGAGGCAGTGCAAACACAATGTTGGAGATCCCCAAGCTAATTTGTATGACAAGGAATAGAGCAAGTACCAGTGCGGTTTTGCGAAGGCCAGGTTGATGATACAGCGCCATCACTAATGCGCTTCCTAGGAGTAAAGTGATCATGGCGCCTAAGCGATGCATCAAGTGAATGGCGGTACGTCCCGGCGTATCTTGAAATGCCAAGGGATTATCCATATCAATACCGCCTAAAAAGTTAAAGGCACTGGCAAAGTGAGTATCTGGCCACCATTGTCCCTGGCAAAGAGGAAAATCGGGGCAAATTAGCGCGGCATAATTGGCGCTGGTCCAGCCGCCAAGCAAGATCTGGCAAAATACAATTGCTAAGGTACTTGCTGCCAGAAAAGTTAGCCCTCGTTTTGGCATGATAGGTAAGGGTTTTCTCGTTGCAAACAAAACACATAACCACAAAAGACCCAAGGTGCAAAATCCACCTAATAAATGTCCCATCACCGCTAAAGGTAATAAGCGCATGGTGACCGTCCACATGCCTAGCATGCCTTGAAAAATCACTAACAGCACAAGCGAGAGTGGCAACCATAATGGAACCCCATGATTTTTGCGTGCCAAAAAAGCAAAGAACGCTAAGATGACGATCATAAGACCCAACGATTCTGCAAAATAGCGATGCGTCATTTCGGTTTGTGCTTTGGCGACATCCACCTGCATCAACGGATATTCGTTATTGGCTTTTTCAATCGCTTCGGGTGTTTGTGGGGCAGCTAATTGCCCATAACATCCTGGCCAGTCAGGACAACCCAGGCCCGCATCTTTTAATCGGGTATAAGCGCCAAGAATGATGACGCAAAAAGCGAGTAAGGCGCAAAATGTTGCAAGGCGTTTAAACCAAATAGCCTGTTGATTATCCAATCTTCGAAGTCCTTAATAACCGTTTGACATCACTCAAGATAGCTCGGGCTTCCATGTCAGCAGCGTAATGCATCATCATGTTGCCTTTAGGATCGATGATATAAACTTCACCCACTATCTCACGTTCAAAATGATGGCTAACCCCAGCAAACAGTTGATTAAAAGCGGCTCTTTGTAGCGTTACGCGCTTCATGTCGGGGTAAGCTTCGCTTAAATAAGTTTCACACACGCTGGTTTGGCAATCAGGGTGGGCAATGAAAAGTCGCTCAACACGATCAGCATCTTTGCCAAGGGCCGTGCGAATTTGTTTTAGGTTATAGAGCATGTCGTGACATTCTAAGCGACAATTTTTAGGTCCAACATAAACAAGCCACCATTTACCTAACAGGGATTTGCCCGCGATAGCTTCATTGTGTTCAACATTAATGACAGGAGAAATCAGATCGCCATTATTATTAAGTTTTAAGTTGGCAGTATGGCCTTTTTGGTAGAGTGTATAAGCAAACAAGAAAGGCCCTAAAGTCACTAACAAGATTAGGATAATGACGAGTTTTTGATGTTTACTGGGGGCTTTAGGCATGATGTTCTTCCCGACGCAGGTGCGAAAAAAGATAAAAAAAGAATAAGGTCAGGCTTAAACCGAACCATTGCACGGCATAGCCCTGATGCTTTGCTGGTGAGATCCCAAGGGAGATATGGGTTGGCTTTGCATCTAATATAACTAACATTGGAAAAATCTCTTTATGCCATATACTGCCAAGCAATGGCAGGTCCAGGTGTTGCATCCGCAATGGCCACTGAATATTTTGGGTTTCCAAGGGGTTGGAAATGAACGGATTACGATACGAGAAATCTAAATAACCTTCAATGGTAACTTCACCTAAAATGCTTGGAATTTTCGGCAATTGTGACCTTGAAGGCCCCGCAGGGATAAATCCGCGATCTACTAGCAGCCATTGTGTCTCTGTTAGGGCGATAGGCGTAACCAGATGATAACCTACCTGGCCATTTTTAATTTTGTTGTCTAGCAAAATAGAGTATTGATTAAGAAAGGTCCCCTTAAGTTCTACTAGAGCATACCTTTGGGTGGGGGCAGCTAATAGCGCAGCCTTATCCAGAGGGGCCTGTGTAATTGCGATGGCTGCTTGTTGTTGTAGAGTGATTTTTTGCTCTTTACGCATCAGTTGCCAAACCCCTAAAGAGCAAAGTAAAGTGACCCCCAAGAGCGTTACGAGTGTTATTCGAAAGCGGGGTTTAAAAACCCAACGGTATTTTATCATGAGCGATCACTGGATTATCAAATTAGTTATTTACGCCCTTATGCTAGGGATTGTTTTTGCGTTAGGCTCGGGGATGTATTATTTGCTTTTCGTTAAAGAGCGCTCTGAGAAAACGGTTAAAGCTCTCACGTTTCGCATTAGCTTATCGCTTAGCTTATTTATTTTATTATTTATTGCTTTTGCTATGGGGTGGATTAAACCCCATAGCTTGTTACCGTATGAAACAACTAAAACCAATACACAAATACAAACAGAAACAACCACACCACATCCACAAAGTGCCAATACCAGGCAACGGCTTCAAAAGCAAAATGATGTTCAGCCGTGAAATGGCCCTTAATGCAACGTAACAGGATCACAATCAGCATAATGGTGCCGATGGTGACATGAGCACCATGGAATCCTGTCAGCATAAAGAAGGTTGAACCGTAGATCCCTGAAGCCAAGGTTAATTTGTAGTGATGATATGCTTCGTAATATTCGTAGGCTTGACAGCTTAAGAAGGTAATACCCAGGGCAATGGTCAAAAACAAACCGAGGATTAATTGCGTTCGGTTATTTTTAAATAATCCCCAATGTGCCCAGGTGACAGTGACACCGCTTGAAAGCAACAGCAGGGTATTAATAGCAGGGAGTCCCCACGTGGGCATCGCATCGTGAGGTCCGACAAACGCTTGAGGATCAGGATTCTGTAATAGTGGCCAGACATATTTAAAGTTCGGCCACAATAATTCCCCGGTAGCGGCTTTTGAGCCTTCTCCTGCAAGCCAGGGCAATGCCAAAGTGCGCGCATAAAATAGGGCGCCAAAAAAAGCGGCGAAAAACATCACTTCAGAAAAAATAAACCAGGCCATGCCCCAGCGAAAAGAGCGATCCATTTGGCTGCTATACAAGCCTTTGTGGCTTTCGCGAATCACATCACGAAACCAGCCAAACATCACGCCGGCAATGCCTAAAGAACCGATGAAGAAGAGATAGTGTCCGATCACATTGCCATGGATAAGGTTGGCGATACCTAGCATGGTCGCGCCAAGTCCAAGGGAGCCTAAAATAGGCCAATGGCTTTGGGCTGGAACATAGTAATGGTCGTGACTGGTGGCTTGTGCCATCGATGAGTCTCCCTAAATCTTCTCGGTCACATCAAATAAAGTATAGGACAGTGTTAAGGTTTGAAATTGCTTGGGTATGGCAGGATCAACTGTAAATACCAAACGAAATTCTTTTTCTTCTAACGGTTTTAAAGGTTGATGAACAAAGCAAAAACATTCAATTTTATTGACATGTTTCGCGACTAAACCTGGCGTTACGCTGGGAATAGCTTGGACCACCATGGGCTTATTGGTTAAATTTTTGACTCGGTATGAGGTAGTAACATACTCACCGGGGTGAAGTGTTATTTTTTTATCTTTTCCCGCAAATTCAGTAGTGGCTGATACGTTCAGTGTCGTAAGAAGTTCAACCGTGACACTGCGAGAGGTATCCACTTTAGCTGAGGCAATAGGTGTCTGCGCTGAGCCTTCAGTTTTACCATTTAAACCAGTGACTTTGCAAAATACATTGTACATTGGCACTAGCGCAAAACAAAAAGCGAACATGAAAGCGATAACCCCCAGCATGACCCAGAGGTGTTTTTTTAATCGTGGTTTAGCTGTTTCGTTCATTTGATCACCGGTGGCGTTGAAAAGGTGTGATAGGGCGCAGGTGAGGGCAGCGTCCATTCAAGACCTTCCGCATTTTCCCAAACTTGGGCTGTTGCTTTTTTGCCACCACGAATGGTTTGAATAACGATATACAGAAACAATAATTGGCTAGCACCAAAAATAAAACCGCCGATGCTGACGATTCGATTAAAGTCCGCAAATTGTAACGCATAGTCTGGAATTCGCCGTGGCATACCTGCAAGCCCTAAGAAATGCATAGGGAAGAAGGTAAGATTAATCGAAAGAAAAGAAAGCCAGAAATGGGTTTTACCAAGCATTTCGTTGTAATAATGACCGGTCCATTTTGGTAACCAATAATAAGTTGCTGCCATAATTGAAAACACGGCACCAGGCACTAACACGTAATGGAAGTGCGCAACCACAAAATAGGTGTCTTGATATTGGAAATCAGCCGGTGTGATAGCGAGCATCAATCCAGAGAAGCCGCCAAAGGTGAACAAGAAAATAAAGGCCAGTGTAAACAACATGGGGGTTTCAAAAGTCATGGCCCCTTTCCACATTGTCGCAACCCAGTTAAAGACTTTCACACCGGTAGGAACAGCAATCAGCATGGTGGCATACATAAAAAAGAGTTCGCCAGCAATCGGCATACCGGTTGTAAACATATGATGTGCCCATACCACGAACGAGAGCAAAGCAATCGAACAAGTTGCATAGACCATCGAGGCGTAGCCAAACAATTGTTTGTGTGTAAAAGTGGGCAAAATCTGCGAGATAATGCCAAATGCAGGCAAAATCATGATGTACACTTCAGGATGACCAAAGAACCAGAAGACGTGCTGGAACATGACAGGATCACCGCCACCTGCGGCATTGAAAAAGCTAGTACCAAAGTGACGATCGGTTAATAACATGGTTACGCAGCCGGCTAAAACAGGCATTACCGCAATTAATAGAAAAGCGGTAATGAGCCAAGTCCATACAAATATGGGCATTTTCATTAAGGTCATGCCTGGGGCGCGTAAATTTAAAATAGTCGCAATGACGTTAATGGCCCCCAAGATAGAAGACATCCCCATCATGTGAATTGAGAAGATGAAAAAATCGGTGGAGGGTGGGCCATAAGTGGACGAGAGGGGCGCGTAAAAGGTCCAGCCAAAGTTGGGGGCGGAGCCTTCCATAAATAAGGTGCTGATTAAAATGGAGAAGGCGACGGGTAAAATCCAAAAGCTCCAGTTGTTCAAGCGGGGTAACGCCATATCTGGCGCGCCGATCATGATGGGGATCATCCAGTTGGCCAAGCCCACGAAAGCCGGCATAACGGCACCAAACACCATAATAAGACCATGTAAAGTGGTCAGCTGGTTAAAAAATTCAGGGTTTACTAACTGTTCGCCTGGGCTGAAAAGTTCAGCGCGGATAACCATGGCCAAAGAGCCAGCAAATAAAAACATGGCGAAGCTGAACCAAAGGTACATCGTTCCAATGTCTTTGTGGTTCGTGGTAAATACCCAGCGCAATAAACCTTTGGCGGGACCATGATCGTGATGATCGTGATGAGCTGAGTCGTGCGCTATAGAACTATTGGTTGCACTCATGGTTGTTCCCTTTTTAAGATTTCTTCTTTAGCAATTCTCTGACCTTAGCAACATCACTTGGCTGGACGACATCTCCGGTGTTATTTCCCCATGAATTACGTTCATAGGTGACGATCGCTGCAATGTCGTAGTCGCTCTTCATTGTGCCAAAAGGAGGCATTGCATTTTTGCCTTGGATAATCTGGCGGATTTGCTCAGTAATATGTTCTTTTTCGGTCACAATTTTACTGCCTACTAAAGAAGGAAATGTGGGGGGCATTCCTTCACCAGAGGCTTTATGACACATAGCGCAGATGCCGTTATATTCATTTTCACCATGCGCCATGAGTTCTTCTTTGGTATAAATTTTGTTTTCGACGGTTTCGCTCGCAGGCTTTGCTTCTGCTTTGGCTTCGCCTTCTTTAGCGCCTTCTTGTGTAGCAGGTGCAGGCGGTGGTGGTGGAGCTTCTGCTTTGGCTTTTGCTGCTTTTTGTTCGTTAATCCAGGCTTGGTATTCTTCAGGGGACTTGGCTTCAACCACAATCGGCATAAACCCATGTTTAACGCCGCACAGCTCTGCGCATTGTCCGCGATAAGTTCCTGGCTTGTCAGCATCAATTAAGGTCCACATTTCATTTGTGAATCCAGGAATGGCATCTTTTTTAACACCCAGCGCAGGTACCCACCAGGAATGAATGACGTCTTTTGCTGTCACAATGAAACGAATTTTTTTGCCCACAGGAAGCACTAAGGGTTTATCTACTTCCAATAAGTAGTGAGGATTTTTGGGAGCAAGATTATTGATTTCATCTTCAGGGGTTGAGGACATGCTTAAGAAGTTGATCCCCTCATCGATATAATCATATTGCCAGTACCAACGGTGACCCGTGATTAATATAGTGACTTCAGCTTTACTGGTATCATCCATTTTAATTAAGACGCGAGTCGCAGGGACGGCCATGACAATCAAAATCACAAAAGGAATGATGGTCCAGATAATTTCAACCGTTGTACTCTCATGAAACGTAGCTGGCTTTTGTCCTTTAGATTTACGGTGGCGAATAATGGCATAGATCATTAATCCATAAACCAACACCCCAATGGCAACACACACCCAAAGAATAGTCATATGCAGGTGGTAGATATCTTGACTAGAGGGCGATACTCCCCGAGTCATGTTAAGGGGGTAATCTGCGAAGGCATTGCCGCAAAATAACGCGCTTAGTGCAAAGATAAAACGCGACAAAACAGGCCTAATTGAAGGCATGTTAGAATTCTCCATAAGTGACTCAATTAGTTAGTCTATTAAACAAATAAAAATACCAGCAAGCGCCCATTGCCACTTGTATTGACCGCGTACTTTACCTTGGTTTTTATGAGAGTGGAATACTTGCGTACTTTAAGGCCGTATTTGGTTACAAAATGAGTAATTTTTTTAACTCTTACTTAGGAGCTTGAGGGCGGCATGATACTTGATACCGTTGCTCGGTTTCTAAGCAAAATGCGGTGAGTGCATTGCCCCAAACACAGCCTGTATCTAGCGCGTAGACGCGAGGCGTGTCTGTTTTTCCTTCAAGCGCAGCCCAATGACCGAAGAGTAATTTATTCTGCTGTGTTTGGCGAGAAGGCACGTTGAACCAGGGAAGAAAAGCATGATGATGCGTCTTACCCCCTTTGTTTCCTAGATCTAAGGTGCCATGCGCATCACAAAAGCGCATTCGAGTAAACGCATTGACAATAAAGCGGAAGCGGTCCCAACCGGTGAGCGAATCACTCCATTTATTAGGTAAATCACCAAACATAGAGTGCATTGCCTCATGGTATTCAGGCCCTTGCAGTAATGCTTCTGCTTCTTTGGCTAAGTTTTGCGCTTTAGCGGCACTCCATAAAGGGTAAATGCCAGCATGCGATAAAATAAATTGTCTTTGAGGATCTTGGTGAAAGAGAGGCCGGTGTCTTAGCCATTCGAGCAAATCGTCTTTGTCATTGGCAGTTAAGATTGCTTGATAGGTATCACCCTCTTTGGGGGTGATAGCGCCGCTCGCTGCTGCCAACAAAGCGAGATCATGATTTCCCAACACACAGACAGTGCGTTCTGGCAAGGCGCGAATATATCGCAGCGCTTCTAAGGATTGAGTTCCACGGTTAATCAGATCACCTGTAAACCACAAAGTATCTTGGTTGGGATCGAAGTGAATCAGTGAAAGTAGTGCTAGCAGTTCATTAAAACAGCCCTGGACATCGCCTATGGCATAGGTCGGCATTAGTGAACCAGCTCAGGCATAGCTAAGCGAAAAGGTGGAATGATGGCATCAAAATAACTCCCATTGGGATCAACCATCGTATAAGTGCCATGCATGATGCCGACGGGTGTCGTGAGGATGGCTCCGCTGGTATAGCGAAAGCTTCGCCCTGGCTGTATGAGGGGTTGTTCGCCTACAACACCCTCACCATGGATCTCTTGTGCTTTACCATTTGCATCTGTAATAACCCAATGCCTAGTTAGTAACCTGGCAGATTTTTCGCCGTGGTTGCTAATCGTTACAGTGTAACCAAAAGCAAAGCGGCTTTGATGAGGATCAGAGTGATCGCGTAGAAATTCGCTAGAAACAGTCACCCCAATCTTGCATGGATTCATTACGGTGCATTCCTTTGTTAGGAGGTCTTTGCCAGCATACGGTTTGCTCATTGGTTTTGCAACTAAGCTTATAAATTGCCAAAGCGCTTGCTTAACTGGCTATTCTTTCCCAAGATTAAGTCATGGCAAAATCGGGAATGGTAACAACAATGCCTTTTATGGCAATAGATGGCCTGCGAATGCATTACCTGCAAGAGGGGAATTGGCAAAGTGACCAAGATACCCTTTTGCTTATCCATGGCCTAGGTTCAAGTAGTAGGGACTGGGAGTCACAAATAGCAGCCTTGGTAAAGCATTGCAAAGTACTGGTAGTCGATTTGCGTGGCCATGGCCAAACCGATAAACCCAATATGCCTTATAACATATCGTTGTTTACCGAAGATCTTGCGCGGCTGCTGGATCAGTTAAAGTTAACCAACTGGCATGGGGTTGG
>JBFWUT010000042.1:0-23914 GCA_050247135.1 Candidatus Berkiella sp. | reverse complement strand
CTCTCCGCAATTAATTTTTCCTATTTGATTATGACAGTCTTGATGATGCTAAAGTATATATCGATTAATATGATTATTTTTGACTTGGATCTTGGCTGCGAAGAGTTTTGATTAAGGTCCTACACTTTTTTCCATTGGGTCGCGCGGTGCTGCTGGTAACGTTCTAGCAAGCTCTTGGCCTATTTCCGTTAAGCGTAATGACTGCAAGTGCTTTTGCACAACCTCAAGTGCACTATCCAGTTCATGCCATTCTTCTGTCATTTTGGCTGCAACCTCACGATTCCCCGCAAAAATGACGCACTCTGGCGAAATATCAATACCAAAACTGTTTAAATCAGCTAAATACTGTTTCATTTTATAGATATCAGCATCCTCTGTTTCTTCAATGCTATTGCGATTGGTTAGCATTGCTAACAATTGATTTGGCGATTTGCTTAAAAACAATTTAAGCGGCAATAACAAATGGGCATTTTTGATCGTTCTACTACTGTTATAAACGGCCGTATCGTCCATATCACAAAAGCTGAGACAAAACGGTGATTCATTACTCTCTGAAGCAGAAGCCGCAGAGGACATGGAGGTCGATAGTTGTTGAGCTGATTTTAACATGCGATGATCTATCTTTGATTTTGAAAGGGTACCTATTTTATCTTTATTTTTCGAATAAGTAAATGACCTTACTTTTGCTCTCTTGTGCCTTCTATAATCCGAGCAAAGAAATAGGGTTGGGAGGAAGCGAGGCCATACAACTGTGCAGGCCGGTTGCTGGCGCGGCGGATATTACCCGTTTCCTGCAAAAAATGAGCATCTAATAACCGTCGCCTCAACGACTTCTTTTCAATATTAAAGCCTAACACCGTCTCATAGGCTTTTTGCACTTCCGTTAACGTGAATTCTTTAGGCAACAAGAAGATAGGTAATGAGGTATAAAGAGACTTATTTTGAAAACGTTGCACACTTTCTTCAATTAACGTCTGATGATCAAAAGCCAATGTGCTTGACAGCACCTCTGAAACGGGGATCCAACACAGATTATCATGCGCTTTGATTTTGGTATCTCTCACCAATGCATAGTAAACAACTGCGACAGACCAACTATCTGGAAGCCGCTCTTTAGAGCCCTTGGTTTGCACTTGCTCTAAATACAACGCTTCTAACCCACTAGGAGTTTTCAATGCACGCTTGGCGGCTTCTTCTAAAGAATGATCTTGCTCAATATCTATCAAACTTTCCGGCAAATGCCACATAGCTGTTTGTTTGCCAGCATTTTTAACTAATAACACGCATAGCTGATTAGCATGTAAAGCAAAAGCCACTATATTGACGGTAACTTGCAATGGCTTAATCATTTTGCACCTCATTTTCCCTATAAAGACCGTGGTGCAAAATATACGTTGCGATGGGCTCCCCTACCCACTCTACCAGTTTCTCTTTATTCATTTTCTCTTCTAAAGCATTTCGAATAAGCTCTCGCACCATGGTGCTGTTAATGGCTTTTTGTTTAGCAACGACATAAAGCGGCCAACGCTGCTCGATCTCTTGATAGCGGTAAAACCGCTGCCATACCGATTTTTCTGCTAAATCAGGCCCTACAATAAAACGAAGCGAAACAGGTTGA
Source organism: Candidatus Berkiella sp. (assembly GCA_050247135.1). GTDB lineage: Bacteria > Pseudomonadota > Gammaproteobacteria > Berkiellales > Berkiellaceae > Berkiella. Next base: position 22,296 of record JBFWUT010000042.1, on the reverse strand, counting down.
GACTTCCTCTGATATTCCTGTTCAATTGCCGATAGTACATCAAAGGTATACACAAAAGGTCTCTCAGGGTGCGATGTCAGTAAGGTAGGTTCAATATTTAAAATAGTGACATGCTTTTTTTCATTGTCTTTTAATTCATGTTCAATGAATAATTGCAGCATCGCTAAGCGGTGCGAAATAGGGATCAACTTCTTTTGAAAAGCATGCAAAACGCTCGGCACGAGTAAGATTTCATCAAACTCAGGGTAGGCTTGTGAAATCACACTGGCATGACCTCTTGTGGGTGGATTAAAGCTGGCACCCATAACTCCAATTCGCTGCATTTTTAGCTCATATCGATTGACAAACTAGTCCGCTTATTCCATCATGTTAGTGTGGGTGTGCCACTAAGTCAAGTTGGAAAAGAAATGCACGTAATTGGGTTGAAAGAAACTATCGCTAGTATTGATGTAGATACCCAGAATGGTTTCACATCCTTATGTCCCTTAGAATTACCTGTACCCTTTGGTGAGGAAGTGGTTGATGAGTTAAATCAGCAAGCCACTTTTGCCAAATTCCGCATCGGCACCAAAGACGCTCACCCTGCCAATGCTGATTGGGTGGGTTCAGAATACGAACCTGACTTTAGCCAAATTATCGGGGCCAGCAATATGGATATGCGCTGGCCAGTGCACTGTGTACCAGGAACAAAAGGGTTTGAACTCATCAAAGGTCTGCCCCATGTATCCCAATATGATTTCTTTGTTTATAAAGGCGTTGAACCCGACATGCACCCTTATGGCGGTTGCTATCATGATTTTGCTGAAAGAGTCAGCACCGGCCTGATCGAGTTCTTACGCAGTAAAGGTGTTAAAACGGTCATTGTGGGTGGACTGGCGACAGACTATTGTGTCAAAGAAACCGTGCTGCAATTATTGGCCGCAGGCTTTGCAACCATTGTGAATTTAGGCGCTTGTCGCGGCCTGACTAAAGAGACAACTGAACAAGCCATTACCCTAATGCAACAACAAGGCGCCATTATGATCCAATCCAGTGTTGAGCTCGTGCAAACAGGAACAGCTTCGCAGGCCATTCATGGCTGAGCCTATTATTCGCTCACTGTTAGATACCGATCTCTATAAATTAACTATGATGCAATGTGTCATGCATCAATTTGAGCCAACCCAAGTTGAGTATCGTTTTAAAAGCCGAAAATCTATTCACATCAAACCCTACCTTGGTGAAATTCAACAGGAAATAACCGCACTTTGCCAATTAAAATTTACTGAGAATGAGTTAGCTTATTTACGATCTCTGCCTTTTTTTAAAGACGATTTTATCGATTTTTTACATACCTTTAGCTTGCAAGAACAACATGTATCCATCCATGCAGAAGATGAATTCACGCTTATTATTCAAGGCCCTTGGGTTGATACTATTTTATTTGAAGTCCCTCTCTTAGCAATTATCAGCGAAGTTTATTATCGAAACTGTTATCCAGATGAAAATTTCCAAATTGGCAAAGAACGTCTTGATGCTAAAATCGAGTATGTAAAAAACCATTACCCATTGTTACGTTTTTCAGATTTTGGCACACGCCGACGCTTTTCTAGAGCTTGGCAAGAACAAGTTATTCAAACCCTAAAACAGCAATTGCCGGATGCTTTTATTGGCACCAGTAATGTCTATTTCGCAAAGTCATTAGGGCTTCGCCCAATTGGCACAATGGCTCATGAATTTTTACAAGCTTGCCAAGTCCTGGCTCCTCACATTAAAGGTAGTCAAACTTTTGCTTTAGAAACGTGGTTAAAAGAATACTCGCATGATTTAGGAATTGCTCTCACCGATGTATTAACCATGGATATTTTTTTACAAGAATTTAACGCCTCACTTGCTAAACGCTACCAAGGCTTGCGGCAAGATTCTGGCTCTCCCCTGACTTGGGGCGATAAAGCATTGCAACATTACCAATCTCTTGGTATTGACGCACATGACAAAACCTTTGTGTTTAGCGATAGCCTCACGATTCCCAAAGCTATCGATATTGCCAATTACTTTGCTGGAAAATGCCAAACCGTGTTTGGGATTGGTACCCACTTAACCAACGATGTGGGCCATGACACCTTAGATATTGTGATTAAAATGACCGCTGTTAATCAAAAACCCGTCATTAAAATCTCCGACAGTGCTGGAAAAACCGTTAGCGAAGATCCTCACTTTCTGGAAGCAACCAAACAACTCTTTCACCTAAAGGATTAAACATGCGTATTGCGGTGGCTCAGCTGAATTATAAACTCGGTGATTTTCCTGGCAACTTTGCCAAAATCGCCGAAGCCATTAAGCAAAATCAGCAGTGTGATCTGATTGTTTTTTCTGAGCTGTGTTTGTCCGGCTACTATCCTTGGGATCTTATTGACCAAGAAGGATTTTTAGAAGTACAACAACACTATTTTGATAAAATTAAGGCCTTAACTGCTGATGGGCCTGCCGTCATTATCGGATTTATTAGCCAAAATCAGGAAATTGGTAAACCGTATCACAATAGTTTAGCGTTATTAGCCAACAATCAACAACACTATCTTTATCATAAAAGATTGTTGCCAGTTTATAATATATTCAATGAAGCAAGGCACTTTGCTCCTGGAAAACAGCCTGGCATCGTTGAATATAAAGGAATCAAAATTGGGCTTCTCGTCTGTGAAGATGGCTGGGCATCATTAGAAAATTATTTATATGATTGCGATCCCGTCGATGATTTAGCAGGGCAACATCTGGATTTAATTATTTGTATTAATGGTTCACCCAGCAATGTTGGAAAACAGCAAGAGCGTTTCAAGCACTTTTCAACCATTGCCAAACGCACCCAGGCACCGCTCATTTTTTCCAATCAAGTTGGTGGTAACGATGATATTGTATTTGATGGAGCCAGCTTTTTACTAGACAAAGAAGGCCGTTCCGTTGGCATGTTGTCATCGTTTGTAGCTGAGTGCGGCATGTTAACCTTAGAGAATAAGACATTCACGGCTGTTGCTCAATTTCAAGCAAGCCTACCTCTGCCTGCGGAGCAACTGTGTTATCAGCAGATCCTTCTTGGATTAACAGATTATGTGCAAAAATGTGGTTTCAAGCAGGTTGTGTTGGGGGTTTCTGGAGGCATTGATAGTGCATTAACCTTAGCACTTGCGGTGAAAGCTTTAGGCGCTGACAACGTGATTGGTTTAGCGATGCCTTCTCGATATTCATCTGAAGCCAGCTTAAAAGATGCCATTTCACTATGTGAAGTGTTTGGCGTTAAATTGTATACCGCTTCGATCGAGCCTGAATTAGATTTAGCATTAAAACAGTTTGAAAGCATCTATGGCGAAAAAGCGAAATCTCTCACTGAGCAGAATATTCAAGCTCGCCTGCGTGGGCGCTTTCTGATGGAATATTCCAACCAAACGGGTGCGCTCGTGTTGTCAACAGGAAACAAAAGCGAACTCAGCGTCGGGTATACTACCTTATATGGCGATATGACCGGCGGACTCAATTTAATTGGCGATCTTTATAAAACCGATGTTTATGGTTTGTGTGACTATTTTAACCACCTTCATCCGGATACCATGATCCCAGAGAGTATTATCAACAAAGCGCCCAGTGCTGAATTAGCGCCCAATCAAAAAGACAGTGATTCCCTGCCTGAATACGCCGTGCTTGATCCCATTTTAAAATTGTATATTGAGGGTGATCTGTTACCTGCAACTGAATATGCCCATTACCAGGCGATGGTTGACAAGCTTGATGCCTCTGTTGTCTTACGCGTGCACAACATGGTAGATAAGGCGGAGTTTAAGCGCCGCCAAGCCTCACCCATAATCCGATTGCAACGGCGTGCTTTTGGTTTTGGACGTCAATTGCCGATTACTGGCGTTTTACCTAAAAACACCTAAACACACTTTCCCTCTCTACAGGGATAGTTTTATCTCATTCTTTCCCTCTAGAGAGGGAAAGAATTCATAGGTGGTTAACTCAATTAGCAACCATTCGTAAAGCCGACTATACCTAAAAGAGGGGAAACCGTCGGAGAAAGCCATGCCTTATGCCAAGTCCATTCTAGAGTGCATTGGAAACACCCCGCTCGTTAAACTGAATAAAGTAGTGGATACAAACTCAGCAACGGTGCTTGTCAAATGCGAGTTTATGAATCCCACCGGCTCTATTAAAGACCGAATGGCCAATTATATTATTGCCAATGCAGAAAAAACCGGGCAATTGATCCCTGGCGGGACAATTGTTGAAAATACTTCAGGCAATACCGGGCTTGCCTTAGCCATGATAGCCGCTGTGAAAGGCTATAAAGCCATTTTTACGATGCCTGATAAAATGAGCCAAGAAAAGGTCAATATGCTAAAGTCTTTTGGTGCACAAGTGGTGATAACCCCCACTGATGTGCCTGGTGATTCGCCAGAACATTATGTTGAAGTCGCCAAGAGAATTGCCAAAGAAACACCTAATGCGTTTTATGTAAATCAATATCACAACCCAGCAAATATTGAAGCCCATTATCATTCAACAGCCCCCGAAATTTGGCAACAAACCGCTGGAAAAATGGATGCGTTTGTTGCTGGTACAGGAACTGGCGGCACGATTTCAGGGGTCGGTCGCTACTTCAAAGAAAATAGTTACCCCGTTAAAATCATTGGTGTCGATCCCATCGGCAGTGTGCATTACGATTATTTTTATACACATCAATTAGTGACGCCTCATGTTTATAAAGTGGAAGGCATTGGTGAAGATATCCTCTGTGAAGCAATGGATTTTAGTGTGGTCGATGAAATGCACCAAACCAATGACGAGCAAGCCTTTAGCATGGCACGCCGGCTTGTTAAAGAAGAGGGACTATTTTGTGGTGGCGCATCAGGTGCTATTGTGCAAGTGGCGGTAGATCTTGCCAAAACCTTGGGTCCTGGGAACACGGTGGTCGCTATGTTAACGGATTCAGGATCACGTTATATTAGTAAATTCTTAAATGACAATTGGATGCAACAAAATGGCTTTTAAAAAAGAGAATGCCCGCTTCGCTACCAAAGCCATCCATGCCGGATTTTCTCATGATGAAACCACAGGCGCAGTGATGCCACCCATCGTGCTAAGCTCAACGTTCGCACAACGTGCGCCTGCTAAACCTATCGGTAAATATGAATACTCTCGCACAGCAAATCCCACCCGAGATGTACTTGAAAATAACCTAGCCGCTTTAGAAAATGGCCGTTATGGTTTGTGCTTTGCTTCAGGATGCGCAGCCCTCAATACCCTGTTGCAAGTGTTTCCAACCGGTAGCCATGTGGTGTTAAGCAATGATGTCTATGGTGGCACTTTACGCCTTCTGGCCAATGTTTTTAATACGCTGGGCTTCACTTTTACGCAATGTGACATGACAAATATAGACGAGGTAAAAAAGACAATCACACAAAATACCAAGCTGATTTGGTTGGAAACGCCTTCTAATCCGTTATTGCAGATCATTGATATTGAAACGATTGCTGCACTAAAACAATACGCTCCTCATCTTGTATTAGCCGTGGATAATACTTTCGCCACACCTTATTTACAAAACCCGCTGGAAAAAGGGGCTGATATTGTGTGTCACTCCACCACCAAATATCTAGGTGGCCACTCCGATGTGGTCGGCGGGGCAATCGTTTTAAACGACGAAACATTAGCTGAAAAATTATATTATTTACAAAATGCTGCTGGTGCTATTGCCGGCCCGATGGACTGTTATTTAGTGTTACGCTCCATTAAAACCTTACACGTTAGAATGCAAGCCCATTGTTTAAACGCACAAAAAATTGCTGCTTTTTTAAGCGAACACCCTAAAATCAGCAAAGTGATTTATCCCGGTTTAAGCAGCCACCCACAGCATGACTTAGCCAAAAAGCAAATGCGCGATTTTGGGGGAATGTTAAGTATCGTTTTAAAAGAAGGTAGCAATGCCGTCATTCCCTTTTTACAGGGCTTAAAGATTTTTACTTTAGCAGAATCCTTGGGTGGGGTGGAATCTTTAATTGAGCATCCTGCTAGCATGACTCACGCGGCCATTCCTCTTTCGCATCGTAAAAAAATTGGTATTGATGATGCATTAGTGAGAATTTCGGTGGGAATTGAAGATGTGGATGATTTGATTGAAGATTTAAAGCAGGCATTATTGTAGTGGCCGGCCTCCGTGCCGGCCAGGGACGACACAGAGGTCGTCCCCTACAGCAATTACGCGGGCTGTTTTAATTGAATACCCAGTCTCATGGCCACTTCTTCATAACCTTCAACCACATCGCCCATATCTTTACGGAAGCGATCTTTGTCTAACACTTTCTTCGTCTGTGCATCCCAAATACGGCAGCCATCAGGCGAGAACTCATCGCCTAGAATGAGTTCATTATGATACATACCAAATTCCAATTTATAGTCGACCAGAATCAAGCCGGCATCATGAAACAATTTTTTAAGAACATCGTTTACTGCGTAAGTGTATTTTTTCATTTGCGCAATTTGCTGTTCGTTGGCCCAACCGAACGTGATGATCAAGGAATCATTCACCATGGGATCATGCAGCGGATCGTTTTTTAAAAAGAATTCAAAAGTAGCTGGTTTTAATTCTAAACCTGGCTCTACCCCTAAACGACGGCAAATGCTACCTGCGGCAAAATTGCGCACCACACACTCAATCGGGATCATTTTCAAACATTTTACTAATGAGGCGTCGTCACGAACCATTTTAATAAAGTGATTAGGGATCCCTGCTTGTTGCAGTTTCTGCATAATGAAAGCATTAAATTGATTATTGACCATCCCCTTTCTATCGAGCTGGACAATTTTTTCACCATCAAAAGCAGAAGTGTCATTGCGGTAAACACACAATAGTTCATCTGGGTTCTCTGTCGTGTAAAGCGATTTAGCTTTACCTTTGTAAAGAAGATTTTGTGAGTCCATTAAGACCTCCTAAGACTGACTTAATTCACCAAAGCCGGGTGGTACCACTGAAACAGGCTGAACTTGTCCAGGCACTACATCGGGGAAAGAATAATGTTCCTGGCCTTTCAAATAGGATAAATCGTTTGGCACGCGTAATGGCGCATTCACGGTGCTAACAAGATAATCTTTTTCACGATCACGAACATATTTTGAACGTTGTTCATTCATTTGTTGGCACCCACAGAGGACGCCAATGAACGCACAGATTAATATTTTTTTACCCATTTTCAACATATCACCCATTTATTTTCATTAATTGACTGCTGCTGTTTTTAAGGCGTCAATCATTTGTTCATGGTATTGCAAAGCCAACGTGGTCAGCGGTAAGCGAATGCCACTGTCAATTTTTCCTAAGTAATGCATCGCCCATTTAATGGGGATGGGATTGGCTTCGATAATACATAATCGGTGTAACGGCTGCAGAACTTCGTCACACGTCTTTGCACTTTTTGCTTCTTTACGAAGCGCTAACTCACACATTTTCTGCATCGCTCTTGGAGCTGCATTGGCAGTGATCGATATCACTCCATGCCCGCCTGACAAGATAAATTCACAAGCACTTGGGTCATCACCACTGTAAAGCGCAAAATCGGAACGACAATTTTCTTGTAACTCTTTGAGTCGATCAAGGTTACCCGTTGCTTCTTTAATACCTGCAATATTCTTGATTTGACTCAGTGCGGCAACCGTCGAGGGCAAAAGATCACAGCCTGTGCGAGAAGGAACATTATAAAGCAAAATAGGAATATCGACGTTTGCAATCTGTTTGAAATGCTCTAATAGCCCTTGCTGAGTAGGGCGATTGTAGTAAGGTGTTACCACCAAACAAGCATCTGCACCTAATTCTTTAGCCATCTCGGTTCTTTTTATCGTGCTTTTCGTCGCATTGGTGCCGGTACCTGCAATGACCGGAATGCGCTTTTGAGCGGTAGCCACCACGCGTTTGAGGATATACGCTTGTTCATCTGTGGTTAAGGTAGGTGATTCGCCGGTGGTTCCAGAGACCACAATCGCGGCTGTACCCTCACTTATATGCCATTCAACCAAATTACTAAGCGCTTTATCGTCTACTTCCCCATCCGATTTCATGGGTGTTACTAATGCCACACAACTGCCTGCAAACATTGCTTTTGTCTCCCTTCTACGGTATGTGCAAACTATCATGTCATCCGGTGAAATACCACTTCATTCCCTGCTAAATAGTGGTAAAATTCATCCTCGTTCTTTTAAAGCCAGGTGACCACCTATGTCCGTGAACAATCAACATTTTCTCGTTATTACTGCCTTGGGTAGCGACAAACCCGGACTGCTGGAAACCTTCACCAAAATCAGTAAACAATGCGGCGGCAACATCCTAGAAAGCAAGCTCTCGACCATGGGCGAAGAATGCGCCATTTTGTTACATTTAAGTGGCACCTGGAACGCCATTGCCAAACTAGAAGCGGCACTCCCTAACCTGGCAGAGAATCATCGTTTAGCCATTCACTCTAAAAGAACATTACCTAAAAATGCCCACAATGCGTTGCCTTATCAAGTACAAGTTTTTGCCAAAGACCGTCCCGGGATCTTGAATGAATTAGCCACTTTTTTTTCACGTCAAGGGATCTTCATCGACAAGATGGAGACCGAAACCTATTTGGCTAAAAACCACACTCACATGACCAATATAACGTTTATGGTGAATATTCCTGCTAAGCTGCATATTGCCACGATACGTGAGCGCTTTATGGAATACTGCGAAGATCGCAACCTGGATGCCATGCTGGAACCCATTAAATAATCGTCATTTCATCCTAGGCCAAGAGGTCAGAACTGCTTTGATTAAAATGGCGATGGGAATAGCAAAAAACAATCCCCAAAAGCCAAACCAGCCACCAAACACTAAAATCGATAATATAATCGCAACTGGGTGCAAACTCACTGCACCAGAAAATAATAGCGGCACTAATACGCTGCCATCAATGGCTTGGATAACGCCATACACCAGCAATAGGTAAGCAAATTCCCGACCCAGACCCCACTGAAAAAATGCGACAAAGACCACAGGAATAGTAACTGCCACCGCCCCCACATAAGGGATTAATACCGATAAGCCTACCAGCGTCGATAGTAATGCAGCGTAACGCATATCAAAAAAATAAAAAGCAATATAGGTAGCCACCCCTACAATGATAACTTCAGCGACTTTGCCTCGAATATAATTACCAATTTGTCTATCGACTTCATTCCATACTTTGGATAACAGTTGACGATTTTTAGGTAAAAATTCTCCGGCCCATGCTAATAACACTTGATAGTCTTTAAGGAAAAAGAACACCAGCAAAGGCACTAAAACCACATAAACAATCAGAGAAATCATGCTCGGAATTGAAGTAATTGAGGCCGTAAAGAGCAGTTTGGCTGTTTGTTTGGCTTGCAGGGAAAAACTAACTAACCAATCATCTACGGTAGCTTTAGTAACATATTGAGGAAATTCTGCGGGCAACAAATAAAGAAATTGTTGAGCGCGAACAATCATCACTGGCAATTCTTGAATCAAGCGAATGAGTTGCTGCCATACCAGCGGCCAGAGAATTAATATCGCAAGTAAAAATAGCCCTAAAAAGACTGAGTATGCGAGTAAAACGGCGACAAGGCGCGGCACTTTCCTGGCAATTAAAAGATCGGTTATCCAATGTAAAAAATAAGCAATGATAATACTGGCAATCACTGGCGCCAGAATAGAGCCCATCAACAACAATAGTAGCGCACCGATTGTTAACAATGAAATGAGCAATACCGCTTGTGGATCAGAAAAGTAACGGCGCCCGAAACTCTTCACACTCTCTATCACATCGCCCCCAAAAAATAGTTAACTAACCAATTAAAAAGACAATTGTCCAAGCACTTTAGCATTTTGTGGGTTAAAATACTTTATAACAAGCTAATATTATAAAGGAATTCGTTTGATTAGGGCTGTTCTTCTCATCCTGTTGTTTTGCTTGCCATCGCATTTAGTTGCTGATGAATTACCTGATTTGGGTAATGCAGCCAGTGCGGTTTTAAGCCCGCAGCAAGAATATGAGCTGGGCGCCTCGGTCATGAAAGAGCTCAAAGCGGCCCAAGTGCTATCGCAAGATGTCATTATCACCGAATACTTGCACTCATTGGGCTACCGCTTATTAGCAACCCACTCCAGCTTTCAACCCAACTATCAATTTTTTATCATCAAAGACAAAACCATCAATGCTTTTGCTTTACCAGGTGGTTTTGTTGTTGTGAACACAGGGCTTATCCTCGCAACCGAAGCTGAAAGCGAACTCGCAGGCGTTCTCGCTCACGAAATTGGTCACGTGCAACAAAAGCATATCGCTCGCATGTACGCGCATGCAGGTCGTTTACGACTCTCAACCATTGCAGGGATGATAGCGTCGATTATTATTGCTACACAAAGCCCTCAAGCAGCGCAAGGTGCCCTGGCTGCGACACTAGCTGGTAGTCAACAAGCTTTGATTAATTTTACACGTGACCACGAGAAAGAAGCAGATTATGTGGGGATCCAGACACTTGCGAAGGCAGGTTACGATCCCATGGGTATGCCCACCTTCTTTCATAGGATGTATCAAGATACACGCTATCATGGTAACCATATCCCCGAATACTTACTGACCCACCCTTTAACAGAAGCACGATTAATCGCTGCCCAAGCGCGCGCCAAGCATTTTCCTTATAAACAAGTACAAGATAGTCTGAATTATCATCTTGTTCATGCTCGTGTCGCGTTGCTTCAATTTAACTCACCCCATGAAGCAAGCCAGCATTTTGCCAAGGTTTTAGCGAGAGGAAATTATCGCAGTCGATTAGGGATCCTTTATGGGTATGCTTTGTCGTTAATTGAAGAAGGCAAACCCAGCGCAGCAAAACCCTACTTGGAAGAACTGCTTGCCGCCTCGCCTGATCAACCGTTGTTTCATTTAGCTTATGCCCAAATGGAAATGGTCTCTGGAGAGCGCCAAGTGGCCCTGCAGCATCTGGCTACCACACTCAAAAATCATCCTAAAAATTACCCACTCACATTGACCTATGCTGATTGGTTGATCCGGTACGGTCAAACTGAAGACGCTATTGCTTTCTTACAAAAGCAAGTTGCTGTCAAAATGCCACACCCTGAGCTTTGGCATTTGCTTTCTCAAGCCCACGCACGTTCTAAGCAGTTTTTGAAATCACATTTAGCTCAAGCTCAGTTTCTTAAATTAATACAAGACTATCCTGGCGCATTAACGCAATTGCGTTTAGCTAAAAAGATTACTCCCTTATCTATACAAGACCGACGGCAGATTGATGCCGAAATGAAGGCAGTTGAAAAGCTCCAACCCCCTAAGTCATCAGCGCTCAGCCGAACTTGAGGTTATACACAAAAACTGTGGATAACATTGTGGAAAATGGTGGGGAAAATCCTTTGAAGGCTGATTTTCCTTTCCCTCGGGCCCCATGCACAAATCTTGCCCAGTTTATTTTTTTGGAGGCGATTCAATAGCTTCGGATAATTCTTTTTTAGAAAAATGTCTTTTTTTAGCTAACTGTCAGGTTTTCTTACAGGTTAGAGGAGAAGCTTATTTTGAATAGCAAATTGTGGATAACATGAAATAAAAACGCCGGGAAACCCGGCGTTTTACTGAGAGAAAGTTAACGATTGTACTGTGGATCATCTGTCCAACGACCACCACTTGAAGGAGGTTCCTCGACCGGAGAGGGAGCAACGGTAGGTGGAGGTGAAGCATCACTTTTAGGCTGTTGCGAGCCGGGTAGTCTTGGGCCTTTATTGGCATCTAAATCAGGCAAAGGTAAACCGCTTGATTTTGTTTCCGATGGCTTTTGTTGCTCAGCAGAATATGATTCCCCAAACAAATTGGTTGCATATGGGATCCCTACTGCCGTTAACCCCAATAGTAATAAGGTGATTGGCGTGGTAAGGGGAACGAGTTTAGGGCTTTGACGATGAATTTTATATTGAGCAATCGAAGCTAATATCAAAGCGATACCAATAATATAACAAGCTAACAAAGAAAGCTTGGTCATGATCGCAACAGGCGTCATCAAGCTATCTGCAGCATCACCAATAGAGCTAGATGAGCCAGTCGATACCGCTTCGGCAATGAGTGGCATTGTCAGCAATAAGAGTAACGAACCGGTTTTAATACCTGAGTAAATACGCATAATAATAGTCTCTACCTACATTGGACTTAATATTAAGTCTACAACAAAAGCCTGCTCTCTTAAACGCCTTCGACCTATTGCTAATCACGCATCTTGAAGTGTAATGATCTATCTATGCACTTCTTGTTTCACTAATGATAAGACTTCGGGAAACTCTTGGCATTGCGGATCTTGATTTAAGCGCTCCCAATATTGCCAATCTAAATGCACCGCCCGTACAAAATGTTTGACCGGATCAATCCCTTCTAACCATAACCCATACCATCCTAAAAGGTATTCAGGATAGGCCCAAGAGGGATCTGCATGTGCTGCAATTTTAACTTGTTCAAGGGCATTATGCGCTTTGCCTTGAATAAAAGACCATAAACTCAAACTGACAAAACTATAAGCGACATCATATCCTTGCCAAGGTTGTGGCGCATTTTTACAGAGTTTAAATAGCTGCAGTAAAGGCTCTGGATCAGATTGATGCTCAAGTTGAAGATCTTGGGCCAAAATAAGCGCTTCCCTCATCAATGACCACCATCTTACTTCATGATTCCACCAAAAACGTTGCTGCGTAAGTTCTCCAAGCAGGAGTTGGAGTGCCTCACGTAACTGCCTATTTGCTTTTAGTTTGAGAATACGAAACTGAATCCCCCAGAAAGAGCTAGGCCAGAGGATCCCCAAAAGATGAACCCACACGCTATCAGATTCTCTGTGCTGTTGATATTGACAATAATTTTCCATTTCGTCGCTCAAAACGGGAGTATGGAACCTTTATCGGCATGGTGTGCTTGCAAATAAAGTCAAAACACACTAAGGTATGTACTAGCGTATTAGCACACTAATACAGCCCCCGCTTCGCTGCTCAGTAGCTTAGCAGGGCAAGCCGCCCTTCCATGGGAAGTTAAGCAGATTAGATAAAAGGTTAAAGATTATGGCAACCAGCACCCAACCTTATGCTCCCAAGAGAGTATTAAGTGTCTTCTCTTTGGTGATGATTAACGTCATTGCTGTCGATAGCATTCGCACCCTGCCCATGGCAGCGAGCTACGGTTTTGCACTCATTACGCTTTATATTATTGCGGCATTGATGTTTTTTATCCCTACCGCACTGATTACGGCTGAGCTTGCCACCACCTGGCCTGAAAAAGGCGGCATTTATGCTTGGGTGAAAAACGCCTTTGGCCCTAAATGGGGCCTGTGCGTCGTCTATTTGCAATGGATTTATAACGTGGTTTGGTACCCCACCATTTTAACTTTAATTGCCAGCACTATTGCCTATTTAGTTGATCCCTTGCTGGTCCAAGATGCAAGCTTTATGACCTGCGTTGTGCTGGTCACGTTTTGGGGTTGCACCTTATTGAATTTCTTTGGCATGCGCTTATCGAGTGCCGTTAGCACTTTCGGCTCACTGGTGGGTACCCTTGCCCCCATGATCATTATTATTGTCCTTGCTATCACTTGGCTCAATCGCGGCAATGCCCCAGAAGTTGTCATGAACACAGCAGGCTTAGTTCCCAACATTAAAAGCGTTGCCGAACTCGTTTTTTTCTCGCAACTGGTCTTTAGCCTGCTTGGTTTAGAAATGTCCTCCGTGCACGCTTTAGAGGTCAAAAACCCTAAAAAAGACTACCCTAAAGCATTATTAATTTCGGCGATTATTATTTTAATCAGCCTAATATTAGCCTCTTTGGCGGTAGCGGTAGTGGTGCCTGCTGCTAAATTGAGCAATTTAACCGGAATTATCCAGGCTTTTTCGCTTTTTTCTGAAGAGTTTAACACTCCTTGGTTAGGGCCCTTGGTCGCAGGTGCCATACTTATCGGTGGCGTATGCGCCGTAGCCACTTGGATTATTGGCCCCACCAAAGGTTTATTTGCGGCAGCGGATGATGGCTTATTACCGGAATTTTTAGCCAAAACCAATCGCTTTGGCGTGCCCTATGCCATGCTCTTAACCCAAGGCGCCATTTGCAGCGTCCTAACGCTGGTTTACGTCTTGTTACCCACTGTCGAAGAAGCTTATTTTGCGCTATCTGTTATGGCTTCGCAGCTGTCATTATTGATGTACACCATCTTATTTGCGGCGGCTATTCGCTTGCGCTACAGCCAGCCCAACACCGTGCGCTCATTCAAGATCCCGGGTAAAAATTGGGGCATGTGGCTGGTGGCAGGTTCGGGCATTGTGATCAGTCTTGCTGTGGTTGCGCTCGGGTTCTTCCCACCCAGCAGCAAAATTGATATCGGCGATATCGTGCTATATGAAGCCGTGATTGTTGGTGGTATCACTTTGATTCTATTGCCTTTGATATTGATTCACGCGCCACGTCAAAAAGCCTTGAATATGAGTATTATCACCTAACACAGTTTGCAGGATTGCTCCTTTCCTTAGATCCCCATTTGGGGTATTATGCCCCACAGCACAAGGAAAGGAGTACTAGCGATGACAAATTTGCTGCTTTTTCTAGGAAGTTGTGCCTTGGTTTCAGGATTCGCCTGGTACTTTTGGCGCCTAGGGCAAAGTGCTCTGACCGCCTGGATCGCCTTACTCAGTCTGTTAGCCAATTTATTCGTTCTCAAGCAAATCGAACTCTTCGGCTTCAATGCCACCGCCAGTGATATTTTCGCCATTGGCAATTTGTTGGCGTTAAATTTACTTCAAGAAAAATATGGCCGCCAAGCTACCCAGCATGCCATTTGGGGCAGCTTTAGCTGTTTGCTGTTTTTTGTGGTGATGTCACAAATTCATCTGCACTACGAGCCCAGCATTTATGATCATTCGCAAACCGCCTATGACTTTTTGTTAACTTCCTCACCTCGCACCATGGCCGCTTCTTTGATCACCTTTTTATTGGTGGATCAATTTGATAGCCGAGTATATCGCTTCTTTCGCACACGTTTTGCAAACATTCCCATGCTGTGGGTCAGTGGTGTCACCATGTGCTTAAGCCAATTCCTCGATACGGTATTATTTAGCCTATTAGGGCTGTACGGCATTGTCAGCGCGTTGCTTGAAATTATTGCGGTGAGCTATGTGATTAAACTGGTCGCCATTGCTAACACTATCCCTTGGTCTTTTGTATCGCAACGAGTCTTTAAACCCCATGCTGTCTGATTTTCGCACTCAAACTGAATTCCAATTTGAAGTTCTGTATCAATCTAAACGTTCACGCGCCAGAGTCGGGCGGATCATCACGCCTCATGGCGTAATTGAGACACCCAATTTCGTCGCGGTGGGCACCAATGGTTCTTTAAAAACCCTGCACAACCATGACCATCAAGAACTGGATGTGCAATTGATGTTTTGTAATACCTACCATTTGATGGTGCAACCGGGAACAAAACTCATTAAGGAAAGCGGCGGTTTACATCAATTCATAGCCCGCTCAAAACCCATTATTACCGACTCGGGTGGCTTTCAAGTTTTCAGTTTGGCTTATGGCAATGTTGCCAAAGAGTTAAAAGGGCAAGGCGGTAAAAAACACCCACCCTCAATTATGAAAGTCACTGAAGAAGGCGTGAATTTTCGCTCTTATCGTGATGGCGCTAAGATCTTTTTATCGCCTGAAACCTCGGTGCAAGCGCAAAAAGACTTGGGCGCGGATATTATTATTCCGCTAGATGAACTCCTACCCTTTCATGTGGATGACGCTAAACTAAAAGAATCATTTGCCAGAACCCACCGCTGGGAACTGCGCTCATTGATCGAGCATTTAAAGCACCGCCAAAATCAGGCCATGTTTGCGGTTATTCATGGCGGCACCGATTTAGAACTGCGCCAAAAAAGTTGCGATATTTTGTCCAACCAAGCCTTTGATGGTTTTGCGATTGGCGGCTCATTGGGGCGCGATCATCAGCAGTTGCATGACACGGTGAAGGGCACCACGCCTCATTTGCCGCCCGATGCACCGATTCATTTATTAGGCATTGGCGATGTAACCTCCATCAACCACTGCATTCCGTTTGGGATTGATACTTTTGATAGCTCTTATCCGAGTAAAGTCGCGCGCCACGGCATGATTTTATCGGCCAAAGGGCCGATTAAAATCACGCGTTTACAACATGCGCGTGAATTAATGCCATTAGAGGAAGGCTGTGAGTGCCGCACCTGCAAGCACTATACCCGTGCTTATTTACATCATTTGTTTAAAGCCAATGAACCCTCTGCGGCTAGCCTTGCCACTTGGCATAATGTGCATTTTATGACTAGGTGGATGGCGAGGATTCGCACAGAGATCCTCTGCGGATTAATATAATTATATTAAAATTCAATAGATTACAAAAAACTTTTAAATATTTGCAAACCTTTAAAGGTTTTGCTATTCTTATATCATTAGTCGAAATAGCTATGATGGTATTCTTATGAAAATTGTAAGCTCTGAAAACATTCGAAAGGAAATTACCGATATCGCCAATGAAGTGCGATTTCATAAAGAAAATTACATTCTTACTAAAAACAATAAACCCTACATTGGTATTGTCCCTTTAGAAACCCTTCAATTATTAAATGATGTTATAGAAGCTTCATTTAATAACAAAGCAATTGCAGAAATTACTCAAAACTATATGGTTACCATCACCAAAGAAGACAAGATTTTTTTAGATAATTTACTTACAAATCCTAAACCAATGAACAGCAAGTTACAAAAAGCAGCAAAGTCTGCCAAGGCAAAAATTAATAATCTGTAAAAAATGCTACATCTAGAAGTTTTAGATAAAAGCCAACATGACAGAAACGCATTTTATTGCGACAACGCTCATTTAACTCAATATTTAAAAGAAAATGCAAAACAAGATGTTATCAATGGCGTGACTCAAGTTTACGTTTTGGTTAATAAACAAGATCCTCTCCCCAAAAAAATACTTGGCTATTTCACATTAAATGCCTTTTTAATAACAACTAATGAACTTCCACCAAGCAGCAAAAAATCTAAAATTAAGTACCCTACTTCCCCGGCAATTTTAATTGGCAGATTAGCTAAAGACTTTAATCAAAAAGAAGTTAGCGGTTCAGAAATCTTATATGCCGCATTATGCAAGGCTAAATCTATTTCAAAAGAACTCGGCGCAGCTTATGCCGTGGTACATGCTATTGATCAAAGAGCTGCTCATTTTTATGTCAATAATGGCTTTGAAAAAATACCCTCCACCCATAGTACCTTTGTTTTGCCATTAAGCTCTATAAAATAGAAAGAATAACATTGCGCAAAGCGCAATATTGCCCACTTTTGTAAAGGGGGCCGCGAACGTAGTGAAGCGGGGGATTTAGAGGGCAAAAAAACGGGAGCCATGGCTCCCGTTTTCTTCTTAACTTCGTGAAACAACCGCTTACGCGTTGGCACCACCCACACGCACTTGCAAGAATGGACCAATTCGACCGAAGTCATTGGAACCACCGGTGTAAGGTGCGAAGTTGTTGTTAGCAACGTCACCTGCTGTGTTGTACGCCGTATTACCGTTCTTGAAGGCATTAAAGATATTCATATAACGCATACCTAAGCTAATGCCCACTGTCATACCGGTTGAGTCAGTATGAACACGGTTGCAATAGTCGATACCGAAGGAAATATCTAACTTACCCACCACCGATTTACTATCATCCGGTTGATAATGGTAAAATAAATCTTCGCCTCGGAAATTGGATTGATCGAACTCATTGTTTGCATATAACAAAGAGGTCATTGCACCCATGAAAACGCTGAAGCTGCGATAATCACTGGAAGGAAACGCACGCGCCATCACCGCCACGCCAGGACCAAAACCTTGCATTTCGTTTTCGGTGCTACGGAAACGATCCGGTGAGCCCGCTTGAGAAATATATTCGTTGGTGTTTCTTTCAACTTTATCCCATTCAAAGAAACCGCCTAAATCTAAGGTAAAGTAATGACCAAAGTGCATGCCACGACTTAAACCTATGCGTAATTCATCAGACTTTTGTTCAACTTCCATCTTACCATTCGTGATGGGTGGAGGAGCAAAACCTAAGTTACGTACGCCGGAAGTTGCCGCATCATCGTCAGCACGGAAATGATCCCAATAAGCAAAAAAGCGGGTATTAGAACCACAGAAACGGTGGGTTAAGCCCACCCCAAAATCGAATTCCCAATCAGGATCAACAAACACATGACGTTGAAAACCATCGCCACCAATACCTGATGGAGCCAGTAATACATCACCATAGCTCAAGCCATCGCCTGCTGTTTTGGTATAGGTACCGGTTAATAATAATGCTGTACGACCAATGGTAGCGTCGTTCGCAGAAACTGCGCCAACGATACCGATTGCCATGACGGCGCCGAAGGTAACTTGGAGTGCTTTTTTCATGAAGAAAGATCCTTATAAAGTCCTAAAAGAAAAACGAAACCGTTCCATTTCCAGGGCGAAGCTTCCTGCCTACTAACACCCAATTTTTTTCTCACCTCTGTCAAAAAATTAGTTCACGGATTATTAGTCTATCAACTAATTGGAAAAAACCTTTTGACAACGTTAAGAAAAACTCATCAGAAAAATAAAAGTAATTAGAGATAGACTAGCATACGATTCGGGAACATACACAAAATGCAAGAGAAAATGAAAAAAATATCGCAATATTAGTTTATTGACTTACTAATGAATGATTATTAATGAGGGAAGGATGATGGTCCGCCTTCGCTAGCGCTTCGGCGCGACATAAGTTGTTGTAACGATTGCCTTTGGCAATCTAACAACAACTAATGGTGGGCCGTGATGGATTCGAACCATCGACCAATAGATTAAAAGTCTACTGCTCTACCGACTGAGCTAACGGCCCCACAACTTAAGGGCCGTATCATACCGCAATAATATAAAATAACAAGTTTAAGAGGAATTACTTCTTGGCAGGTCGCTTTGGTTTAGCTCTGGCAGCCAACGCTTCCGCTTGTTCTTTTGCTGCTTTAGTCATCGAACGAGTTTGGCGTTGCTGGTGATTAAAGGCGGACACAATGGCTCGGCCACGGCCTTGCTTTGCTGGGGCCTTTTTATGAGCAACAGGCTTACTGTTGACCTTTGGCGCGCTTTGCTTTGCTGGGGCTTGCTTATTAGCGACAGGCTTACTGGTGACCTTTGGCGTGCTTTGCAGGGCTTTAATGGGAGTTGCTGCTTTGTGTTGCTTTAGATCCTTTTCAGGGCTTTCTGCTTTTTCTGATTCTGCAGACACGGCTTTCTTTGGCGCACCTGAAAACAGGTTTTCATTAAAGTAGGTATACGCCAATTGATAGCCCCAAAAGGCGGCAATCCCGCCAATGAGTATCAAAGGCGCAGCCGGAGCAAGAGCAGCCGGTAACACCGCCTTCATCATGGCGACTGGGATCCCGGAGGAGGTTGCGGTACCAAAAACCATATCAAAGGGGATCTTAAGCAAAATGCTATTTTTTAGGGACCATAAAAGCTGCCCCATAAAATAGAGACCAACTATCCCAACGGCCCATGACAACATCCGTACAAATTCGCTATGCAACTCGAGTTTTTTCTGGAGTTTTTTGCGATTTTCGGCGAATTTAGGCCCATTTTCGCCATTTTTAGCTGCAACTTCTGGATTGTTCTCAACAGTCTCTTTTGCTGCTTTTTGGGGTGTCTTTGCCATAATAAAGTCCTAATAATGCGTAGGTAGCCGACAAAATAGTGTAATAGGCCGATAAAGTACCAGCGCAAAGTTAACTTGTCAACTAATTATCAAGAGGTATGGGAGGAGTTTCACTAAATCCCCCGCTTCACTTCGTTCGCGGCCCCCTTTACAAAAGTGGGCTATATTGCGCTACGCGCAATCTGAACTTCCTAAGTCTAGATTTATCTATCTCGACCGTAAGCGAAGCGAACAAAGGCCCACTTTCGTAAAGGGGGCGCCGAGCGCTAGCGAGGGGGGGGATTTTCGGGGGGGTTAAGAGTTTACAAATGCCCTTCTTGGCGCATCTTGTCTAACTTTGAATCTGCCAGCTGTGCCGAAGTCGTGCCTGGATATTGGTTCTTCACTTGCATCAGCAAGTCATTAGATTGTTTCCACTGACCTTTTGAATATTCCACATAGCCAAGCTTTAGCAGTGAATCTGCCGCTTTAGGGTGTCCTGGATGATCGCGATAAACCCGATCAAAAGACTCATAGGCTAAATCTAAATTGCCTTTGACCAAATAAATTTCACCCAACCAATAACTTGCATTGGGGACATATTTACCTTTAGGGAAGTTGGTAATCAACGTTTTAAAACCGTTGAGCGCGCCCTCATAGTCTTTATTTTGAATGAGGCGATAAGCGTTTTGGTAAGCCTTTTCTTCGGCTTGCGAATCTTCTACTGCTGGCAGGCCCGTCAATGCTGCGGGCTGAACCTGAGTTTCTGCCACCGCAAGTTGACTAGATACTCTCGCATCTACTGCTCCTTGCAGTTCCGTCTTATTGCTATTGCCGTTTTCTGCTAAAGAAAGTGATGAAACCCCGCTCATTTTAGCGGGGCCTCCCTCACGTAAACGTCGATCTAAATCTAAGTAGAGTTTTTTCTGGTGTTCTTGCACTTGCTGGAGCTGGTAATTTTGTTCTTCAACCTTACCTCGTAACTCTTGCACTTCTTGTTGCAAAAACTCCATTTTCTTCAACATATCTAGCGCAGATCGCTCTGCTGCCCTATCGACTTGCTGCCCTTCTTCCTCGTCCCAATGTGCAGGAGAACGAGATTCGACCAAGGCCATTGACCACGCCGTCCCTATGTTTAGCAGGGAAAACATGGCAATAACCAAACAAGTACGGTTGAAGAAACGACTCATCTTAGTTTTCATACACAATAACTGCACGTCGGTTTAAGCGGAAAGCTTCTTCGTCATGTCCCATTGCTTCTGGCTTTTCTTTACCATAGCTAACGGTAGCGACTTGATGCGGCGCAACGCCTTGTGAAATAAGCGCATTCGAAACGGTACGCGCACGTCTTTCACCTAGTGCAATGTTGTATTCACGGCTGCCATGTTCATCAGCATGACCTTCAACACGGACGTGATGATTTGGATTCGTCTTTAAAAATTCCGCATGCGCGTAAATGGCTTCATAGTCACCTTCGCTCATATCGGAACGATCATACGCGAAGTAAAATTTACGCTTAGCAAGTAAATCGCGATCTTCTACACCGCTAAATTCAGAACCGTCGCCCGCACCTTGTGTGCTAGCTCCGTAACCTGAATCTTTTCCATTTACCCCGTTCTTGGCATTATGGGAACAACCCACAACCCCGACGCAAAGTGCAACACCTACTAATAAGTGACGCAACCCACGAATTTGCATGTTTGGCTCCTTACCTATATTTATAAAAAATTGCAAACCGCTATTCTATCTCAAGATAGAAACGGCGACCATGCTGGTTCTTGCACACTACCCTCTCGTGCGGGTAGACGCAATTGCCCCCGACCGTCCAATGTGACCAAGCTTAAAATCTGACGATCTCCATCTCGCGTGCCATAGAGTACCATAGCGCCGTTGGGAGACAAGGTGGGGGATTCATCTAACGCAGCATGAGTTAATACGCTAACCTGCCCCGTGCTCAATTCTTGGCTGGCAATATGGAACTGGCGATCGCCTTCTTCGCGATGCATCATCACTAAATAGCGACCATCTGAACTTAGCATAGGACGGGCATTGTAATTGCCGACAAAGGTCACGCGATCAATTTTGCGCGTTGCTAATTCCATCTTATAAATTTGTGGCCTGCCACCTCGATTGGAGGTGAAATAAAGCAGTCGACCATCTTTTGACCAAGCTGGCTCTGTGTCAATGGAATAGCCATCGGTAATTTGTTGAATGCTTTGTGTATCCATATCCCATAGATAAAGTTTTGGATTGCCTTCTTTAGACAACACCACGGCTAATTGCCGACCATTGGGTGACCAAGCTGGTGCACCATTAATTCCAGGGAATTTTGATAACAAACGACGCTTACCCGTGGCAACCTCAATCAGATAAATTTCAGCACGATTTTTTTCGAAAGACACAAAGGCAATTTGTCTGGCATCGGGAGACCAATACGTCGACATCAAGGGTTCTTTGGATTTAACCAGAGTGACAGGATTGTAACCATCAGCATCAGCCACTTCTAAACTGTAATTAGTGCCATCAAAAGAGCGCACTACCATCAC
>JBFWUT010000041.1:0-23998 GCA_050247135.1 Candidatus Berkiella sp. | reverse complement strand
ACAAAACAAACTTCAATTTGGCCAAGCAGAAGAAGGCAGTCTTGCCGCTGCAGGATTTGTAGGCAAATCTGCACGTGAAAGAGAACGAGAAGAGCAAGAAGCCAGACTCAAAGAACAACGTGATCGTGCTGAAAAAATCCGGCTTGAAAAAGAACGTAAAGAAGAATTAGAAAGGCAACGGCGTGCAGCTGATGCTGAACAAAAAAATTATGATGCGCAAACCAAAGCAATTGCGAATCAAATGAGAAACTACACCCAAGGTGCTTACAACGAATGGAGCAAAGTTCCTACCCAGGTATTTGTTCAAGGTGAATTGGCCTCTAAACCACCCCGTTCAGCGAATTCCTTTGTACCAACAGCTCAAGGAGCAGGTGCTGGCTCAGGCTCAAGCTCTAATAGAAGCAATTCTGCAGCTGTTCGAACTGGACTTGTAGATGGTCCTTCAAGTTCAGGCCAAATTGGTAACCGCTCTGTTGGTACTTTGAAGAAAAAGAGTCAAATTATTAAAGCGGGTACTGTACTTTACGCTGTATTAGATACGGCGGTGAATACTGACGAAAAAGGCCCTATTCTTGCAACTATTGTCAGCGGAAAATTACAAGGTTCTCGTGTGATTGGTGCATTTACTCATGCGGATTATCAAGAATCCGTTATTATGCAATTTAGCACCCTTTCGATGCCTAAACGCCTCAACTCAATGAGTATACAAGCTGTAGCAATTGATCCTGATACGGCTAGAACTGCTTTAGCCAGTGATGTAGATCATCATTACTTCTTACGTTACGGTTCCTTGTTTGCCTCCTCATTTATTTCAGGGTATGGCAAAGCCATTACTCAACAAGGAACGACAACAACTTCGCCCTTGACCGGCACCACGACCACAACGACACCACCTTTAGATAATAAGGAAAAATTCCTAGCAGCTTTAGGCGAAGTTGGAACGGCATGGTCACAACAAATCAAACCAATTTTCAATACGCCTTATACGGTTTATGTTGATCAAGGTACAGGGATAGGGCTTTTATTTTTGTCAGATGCTGAGGTTACGGAAAATGAATGATGACAATAAGGAAAATAGACCAGAAGATCAGCTCGATGACTTTGAAGAGGAGTTTGAATTCGAAGCGGAGCCTTCTGAAGAAGATGCTTTAGCACCTGAAGAGTTCGAAGCTGAAGGTCCAGAAGACGAACCAGTTGTTAAGCCTCGAAAAAGCATGATGCTTCCTATTGTTATCGCAGTAGCTGCAGTTGGTTTCATCGGTTGGAAGCTTTTCGATATGTTTGGCAAAGAAGAAGCGCCTCCACCGCCTCCTAAAGTCGAAAAAACAGAAGCACCCGCACCTGTCGCTCCTCCTGTCGCTCCTGTTGAAAAAATTGCACCTCAATCGTCAATAGCCTCTTTAGCAGAAGCACAAAACGTGATCCCACAAGAAGTGACTGCAACTGAAGCATCACTCACCAAGCTGCAAAAGAAATTAGAAGAACAAGATAATGCGCTCAAGGCGCGTATCACAGCCCTTGAAGGTCAACTCACCGCAGCAAATCAAAATGCCGCTCAAACAAATGCTGGTATTGATAAATTGCAGAATGATTTGGCCAGCTTAAATACAGCTGTTCAAGAACTTGGTTCACAAATTAGAGTGTTCCAAGAAGAGCGTGAAAAGCAACTTCAGAAAGCCGCTGCTAAAAAGCAACCTCCACGTAAGGTTATTGAAAGTGCGAATCCAAACCTCAGTGTTTACGCCATCATTCCAGGACGGGCATGGCTGCGCTCTTCTAATGGTAAAACCATTACTGTCACCGAAGGCGATTCAGTCGGTGAATATGGCAAAGTATTAAAAATCGACGCTGGCAACGGTGTTGTGGTTACTTCCTCAGGTGTGAGCTTGCGTTAAGTCAAACGTTTAGGAAAGGACACCTATGTTTGGTAATGAATATGTGCAAATGGCAGCGAGTATCAGTGTTGGACGGACTGCCACTTTAATCCTGATGTCGCTAGGGATCACGATGCTAGTGCATGGCACCTATTATCGCGCTAAAACACAGCAAATTGTCGGTGGTGCTTTAACACTGTTACCCAGCACATTTCATTATTCGCTATCTACTTTATTTGCTCTGACTTCTAGTGCTCAAGCACTTGATATTATCGCCTATATGCCGCTTCTCAGTGTCGAAAAGTGGCAAGAAACCCAGGATGTGATGCTCAAAATAATGAAAATGCTGGGCTATTTAGCTATTGGTGCTGCACTGTGGGGGTTCTTTGCCAACACGAATAATGAGCGAAGACATTTTCAACAACGAGATTGCGTTGTGCTCACCTTAGTAGGCTTTGTATTTATTTATTTCATTGAAATATCGCAGATAGTCTCCCAAGTGGTTACGAGATAAAGAGAGGATTCATGAGGACGTTTGTTGATTCGGTGCTAGATAACATCGATAGCTTGTTAGCTTGGCTTGGATCGTCCCTCGGACAAACAGCCGACTACTATTGCACGATGGAAACGGCTGATAGCCGACATACGTTAGTATCTAGAGATGGCTCACTGGTATCTATTATTCGGTTACATGGTGCCACTGAACTCGTCGGTCCCCAGGAATTCGACAGAATCCATAAGGGACTAATCAACACTTTATCTCCAGCGCTATCACGCGCAGGACATGCAGTTCAGTTTTATTTTCAATATGACAAAGATTTAGTGAAAGATGAAATCCGAGACATTTTTCGCCCTGCCATCACAACCTGTGAACGGTTAAAGATGAATCTGGGTGATTTATTTGAAGAACGCATCAATCACCTATCCAAATTTTGTGCTACTGAAAACTGCTTTATCGTTTTATGGACAAGACCCAATTCCTTATCTGACACCCAATTGAAGCTTTCAAATAAGGGAAAATTTGAGCGCGGTAAAGAAGCCAAATTACCCCCTGCAAGACGCGCACAAAATGTATTATCTGCCATTCCCGAACTACGTGAGTCACATGATTCATTTGTTCGTTCAGCCATTAATGACATGCGCGACGTGAGCCTCTATGCCGTACTACTTGATGTTCACCAAGCTGTCTATGAAATGCGCAGAACGGTTGATCCAGATTATACTGATCGTGAATGGCGCCCCGTTCTACCAGGCGACAGGATCCCTATTCGGAACTTAGCAGATCCTAATGGTAGAGATGTTTCTGAGGTGATGTGGCCCCCGTTAGTGCCACAAATTATTCCGAGGGATGGCGAGGTTATTAATCTTCGCTCATGTCGAATTGGTGATAAAATTTATGCAACGCATTTCATCGATTTGTTTCCGCAAGAAATTAAACCGTTCTTTGAATTATTCAAAAAGGCTACCCATTCACGGTTTCCTTGGCGAATATCTTTCTTAATTGAGAGTGATGGTATTCGAACGTTAGGCATTAAGCCTGTTCTTGCATCCATTTTAAGCTTTGCTTCCACCCAAAACCCTCTGATCTGTGATGCGGCTGAGTTACTGAAGTTTCTGGATGCCAGCACGGACTATGCAATTGTCAAATTCCGCGTTTCAGCCACGACCTGGGCTGGGGTTGGCGAAGAGCGCCTGCTTCGAACGCGCTCCGCAGAATTAGGCAAAGCTTTAGAAAGCTGGGGACACTGTGGTGTGGGTGAAGTCTCTGGTGATAGCTACGAAGCTGCTTTAACAACTGCGTTAGGATTAAGCACCAACAGCGTAGCAACTGCTTCTGCAGCTCCTTTAAATGATGTCTGTTATATGTTGCCATTTACACGCCCTGCGTCACCTTGGGTAACAGGTGCTTGCTTATTCCGATCACCTGATGGAAAGCCCTGGCCATACCAACCTGGTTCAACCCAACAAACCACCTGGATTGACTTAGTGTATGCACGCCCTGGTTCGGGTAAATCGGTGTTGTCAAACTCGGTCAACCTTGCACTTTGTTTACAAGGGGGGATCTCACGACTACCGCGTATCGCGATTGTCGATATTGGACCGTCCAGCTCAGGGTTGATTTCTTTGATTAAGGAGTCTCTGCCTAAAGATCAGCGCCACTTGGCCGCATATCACCGGTTACGAATGACTCCAAATTATTCGATTAATCCCTTTGATACCCAATTAGGCTGTCGCTTCCCAACGCCGTTGGAACGCAGCTTCTTGGTAAACTTTATTACGTTGCTCGCCACCCCGATTGGTGAACCTAAATCTTACGATGGTATTTCTGATATGGGCGGGATGATTGTTGATGAGCTCTACAAGAATCTTTCAGATAACCACAACCCTAATAAGTACACTCGCGATTTAGAACCCTCAATCGATGCACTGCTTGATCAACTCGATTTCAAACTGGATGCCCATAGTTCATGGTGGGAAGTCGTCGACACATTATTTAATGCCGGAAAAGTTCATGAAGCTGTATTAGCACAACGTTACTGCTCACCGCTCATTGCAGACGCAGTTTCCATTTGCCGTACCAAAGCGGTTGAAGATTTATATGGCAAAATCGTCGCTCCAACGGGTGAGCCTTTAATCACCGCATTCGGCCGGATGCTTTCTGCTGCTGTTCGTGAATATCCCATTTTGTCGCGTATTACCCAGTTTGACTTAGGGGATTCACGAGTTATTTCCTTAGACTTAGACGAAGTAGCCAAAACAGGGGGTGAAGCAGCTGATAGACAAACAGCTGTTATGTACATGTTGGCACGCTACATCATGGCTAAGAGTTTCTATTTAACTGAAGACAATTTAGAAGATTTTCCTAAAGAGTATCACGAATACCATCGAGCGCGGATTCTACAAATACGTGAAGATCCTAAGCGTTTGGTCATGGACGAATTCCACCGTACCTCTAAAGCTCAAGCCGTACGCGATCAAGTTATCGTGGATATGCGAGAAGGACGTAAATGGAAAGTACAAGTATCCCTACTCTCTCAATCTCTGGATGACTTTGATCCCGTGATGGTAGAGTTCGCCACTGCCATTTTTATTATGGACGCAGGTCCGCAACAAGCGATTGATAAATCAGTGAAGACTTTCGGTTTATCAGAAACCGCTAAAATTGCCTTGGCAACACGAGTTCATGGTCCTCGAGCAGAAGGTGCTACTTTCCTAGCACAATTTGCTACCAAATTAGGTATGAATACCCAATTATGTACCAGTACCTTAGGACCAATTGAATTATGGGCGTTTAATACCACCGCAGAAGACGCAAGAATTCGTAATGCGCTCTATAAGAAAATTGGCGCTAATGAAACTCGAAAACTTCTTGCCATGCTCTACCCTGGTGGTAGTGCGGCAAAGGTCGTTGAAGAACGCTTATCGAAACGTAAGGAAGGTGGTCAAAAAGTCGATGAAAATGCAGCGAATAGCGTCATTGATGAATTGATCGATGAAATATTAAAAATATATGAAGGCACCTCAAGCGGACCTGGTCAGCTCTCTTTGCAAATTTAGCGAGGGCTTAAGGTGTATAACGTGAAACAGGCTTTCTGATCCGTTTCTCAGGAACTGTTTCACGTACTAATTTCTGTTCACGAACCGCGTCATTATCATTCAGCTTAAAGTGATTGAAAACAACTCGATGATCAAACATTGCATTTTTTTGATTGGAATTGGCGTTTTTAGCCAACGGCTCATGATCGATAAAAATAACCGTAGCATCGGGCAAATATTTTCTTAACAATCTGGAGCTCAAGGCACGTTTATCAGCATCTAAGGCTGAGTAGGGTTCATCCATTAGGAGTAACTTTGGATCTTTCATAATAGCTCGAATTAAAGCAATGCGCTGTTGCTCTCCTCCACTGAGGGTACTCCAATCCTTGACCTTTTCGCAGTTTTGAATAATTTTGGGTTCCATCTCAAACTCTTTGAGCAGACTCTGAATGCGCTTTTTACGCGATTCTGTTACTTCTAACTCAGGATATAAAATGACATCATACAGCGATGCTCGCATAGGGAAATACGGTTTTTGAGCCACAATATGAGTTTCATTTACCGACACTGGCCAAGTAATTTGCCCTTTTACATAGGGCCAAAAGCCCGTCAACACTCGAAACAGTGTTGATTTACCGACTCCTGATGGACCTTGAATCATGGTGACACGGTGATTTTTAAACTCAAATTGTTTCTGCTCAAGCAAAGTGTCGCCATCGGGCTTGCGAATTAACATATTTGAAAATGACAAAGCCTTACCTTGCTTTTGGGTAAGCTCTGCTGTTTTGGCAATATCTTCCCACTCTTTCATCTGGCTTTCGAGTTCACAAATTTTGCCAGATAACACTTCCAATGTGGTCACATCTTGATAGTAATCATGACGCCAAGTAAAAAAGCCAATGACTTTGGAAAAATAGTCACTAATGATAAGGACGTTATCAATAGTGATTGCTTTAGCGACAATTTGTGGAACGCTAAGTAAAAAGCCGATAAAAAAGCGTAATTGTTCGTTCATTGCTGTGCAAAAAGCAAAAGCCGACTGTAAGCGACTTAACGTTGCCTGGTATATTGAATTGCGCTCTAATATTTTAAAAACGTTTTTCTTTTCTTTTTCTTGGCC
Source organism: Candidatus Berkiella sp. (assembly GCA_050247135.1). Classification (GTDB taxonomy): domain Bacteria; phylum Pseudomonadota; class Gammaproteobacteria; order Berkiellales; family Berkiellaceae; genus Berkiella. The sequence continues at coordinate 17,467 of JBFWUT010000041.1, read as the reverse complement.
TTTAAGCAGCTCAATCCCTTCAGCATTTTTTTCGATATGGTGTAATATAGATTCTAATTCATTAAGATTATTATGCTTTTCTTCAGTTGCATTACGTAAATTCTTGCCGATATAGGTGATTGCTAAATTATTGGCAATGGAGTACACAATGGCCGCAATCGCCATATACCCTGGAATAACAAAGATAAAGGACGAGATCTGCAAGGTTAAGGGCATCGACAATTGCCATAATCCATAGAATCCGACAATTGCGCTGAATAAGGTGTTAAGCCAGCTATCCCCTAGCATAACGCTCAAGCGGTTGGTTTCTTGGATGGCTTTACCTAAGACAGGAGCAGCATTCGTTACTTTTGGCTGTGGCAAAAAATGCACACCAAAATTAGCTTTTGATTTGATCCAACGGACCACGTAATGCTTGGTTAATAAATTATCTAAATGGGTTGTTAACTTGTCGACAGTAAAGGCGTTGAGTGCTGCAGTCAGGGTGTAGCCACTAACTGCGATCACCAGAGGCATAATAGCTCTAAAAAAAGTGTAGTAAGTAATAACGGGTAGCCCAAGCACACCAAAGAATTGGTTAAAGCAACTACTGATAACAAGTAACATAGCTGCCTGACTTGCATTCCCTATCACCAACATCGCAGCAAGGAACCACTGCCAAATATCCTTTCGTGACCATGTAAAGAATGGTTGGTAGGCTTTTGTAATCGATTGCAGCGCCACAAGTCACTTCATTACCACTGTTTGGAAGACAGCTACCATAATTATTATTGGCTCGCTTGTCAACTTCAAAATGGTGTATATTCTCGACCTCGTTAAAATCGCTTAACAATATTTATTAACCTACCACCAATGACCTCTTTAATCCGTAACTACGAGTGCGCTAAATTGCGCAAAAAAAAGGAACTTTGGTGTTTTATGCCAGTCAAAAGCGTAAAAGTATTAACTGTACTCATTTTGATGCTTGTAAAAATAAAGAGAAAGCGAGATGATATTTTATGTATGTTTGATGTTAAACTTATTTATATGTATTCGTACTAGGTGATTTGGGATGGTAGATCTAACATCAGTAGTTGATTCATCATTTAGCATCGACATTGCGCTGAGCAATTTAGCTGCGTCTTTTACTTCGCTGAAAAGATTGGTTATCGCACTCTCCTACGTCATCGGATTAACGCTGATTGTTCGCGGTGTCATGATGTACCGCGTCTTCGGCACTCAGACCATGAGTTCAGCCCAGAAAGGCGAACTCGCAGGTCCTTTGGTCTTTATCATGGTGGGTAGCTTTTTACTCTATTTCCCCAGCACCCTCAGCACCTCCTTAACCACTGTTTTCGGCGATGACAACATTGCTGGGGCAACCGACCTAGTGGCGTACAAGCAGATATCCAGTATTGAGAAATGGGCAGCTATCAGTGACGTCGTTGTTAAGTATATGTATCTGGTAGGACTCATTGCCTTTGTCAGAGGTTGGGTCATTCTATCCAAAATGGGACATTCTGGAGCTCAGCCTGGGAGTTTAGGCAAAGGGATCATCCACGTTGTAGGTGGCGTCCTGCTCATCAATATTGTTGATACCTTCAACATGTTAGCAGTGACATTAGGTTACACAGGTGGGGGATAGCGTGGCATGACGGAACTCTTACCTATCACACTAACAGCAGAGCGCGGTGCCTGGCGACTTTATTCCGCTCGCAAACGCAATAATTCTTTTTTAGCGCTAAAAAAGCGGATCCTCCAGCGTGACCACTACACTTGCCGCTATTGCGGCTTCTTTGCTAAGGAATTCCAAGAAGTAGTTAATATTGACAAGAATTACAAAAATAATAAAGCAGAGAACTTAGCAACAGCCTGTTGTTTTTGTGCACAATGCTTTTTTATCGACTCCGTCGGTATGGATAGCAATACAGGGGGCAACATTGTTCATATCCCCGAAATTAGCCAGGCAGATCTGAACAATTTCTGCCGAGTGCTCTATTGCTCTTTAGATAAAGAATCTGCCTATAAAGGCAAACTACAAGCTGTCTATATGAGTCTGAAAGACAGAAGTAAGGAAGTAGTTAACTGTTTTGGACCGGACTCAAGCGAACCCAGGGTGTTTGGCCAAGGGTTACTTGATGCATCATTATCCAAGGAGGAATTACAACATGAGGTACTAAGGCATCTGCGGTTACTCCCTTCCAGAAAATCGTTTTCTGTACAAATCGATTACTGGAAGAAAACCGTGTTTGCCAAGGTCCCTCTTTAAGAAAAAACGAAATGACGTTAATAACCTCGATGAAGGAGAAGATTATGAATACGACAATGGTGAAATCGAGCCAGCCCAATCAAGCGATGTGGACGATGCTCGCTTACTTTTGCGCGCTGATATCCCTGTTCCTGATATGCGATCTGGCTTTTGCTGAAGCTGCAGCGGGTGGTGACGCTCCCTCGGGAAGTATTGGTGAAGCGGCTAAAACAATCACAGGCAGTATGACCGGTATTGCAAAATTGATCACAGCAACCAGCTATGTTGCCGGGGTCGGCTTTGCCTTAATGGGTATGCTGAAGCTCAAAGCCCATAAAGATAATCCAACACAGGTTCCTTTGAGCCAACCAATCGTGTTATTAGCTATTGCTGCTGGTTTAGTATTCTTACCCAGCTTAATTACCACAGCTGGTAAAACAGTTTGGTCGAACCCAGAAGCAGCTGACTCGACAGGTACAGGCGGCGAAGGATTAGGTGGTTCCAGTTCATCAGGTTCACCATAATACACATCGCTCAGCCTAGCTGACCGAACCTGCCTTGTTCTCCTTAGTATTGAGGCGAAGCGATCACGGTTGTGATCGCTTTTTCTTCGTTAATGGTAAGTCTCGATCCTGCACTGTCACATCCTGCTTCGGCTGAAAGGCATTGAATAACGTTCTTTGTTGAGGGATCGGTTCTTTTGGAAGTACACACCAATCCGGGGTAGCCGAATACGCTTGCACAAGCGCATCTGCTCTAGATCGAGTTAAATATTTCAACCCCATAACAAATAAGTAGCCCCCCCAAAACACTGCTGCAAAGCTAGTGATGACAAGTAGAGGGTTAGCTGGTAATAAGGCCATCCAGCCTGTCACTTGAGCCTTAAAGCCAAGATATTCCCAGCCCCCATATATCACTGTAGACATCAGCATCGTCGCTAAAATCCAAAGCCGCCAATGATGCCGCTTTTCAGGCGCATTGTTGATTGGTGACTGAGGCTTGTAATCTAGTAACTCTTTAGTCAGATTTTCTGCGACATTTGCCTTTGCATTGACCAGATCGATGGCTTTAAAACTGATGAGCTTATGAGGATCGACGCCCTGTTTTTGCAGATTTTCACTCACACATTGATATTCAACTTCATAGCCATTTTCAGTAAAAAATGCGACCAACGACACTAAATGCTCATCACTAAGATCGGCTTGAACCGCATCAAAATATTCAATAATCGCTTTTCTTTTATAGTCATCAACAACAAAATTAACCACAGCAATGGCACTATGGTTGGTTAAACATAACGGGATAATTAATTGTTCACACTCATCCAATAAAAGTCTCGGATGAGCAGGATTTCCTAATAAAGGCTTGCTTTCTTTGGTTGCCTGTTGAAGATGTTGTTTAATGCTGCCCCTTTTATTCTGAGCAGGTGTAAAATCATCACAAACCCCAACGGTGTCGCGTAGTGCTGTTCTTTGGCTGATTAGCGATCGGATCTGATAAGCTAGTTGGCTCATTTTTCCTCCAAATTCATTGAAAGTATTCTAACCTATATCGCAATGATTTCAACGCATTTACAATAATCTTCTAGATCTTTATGCTGTCACCATGAAAACAAATGATGCTATTTCCATTATTGAAGCCGCCTTTGGTGAACGTAATACTCTTACGCCACAAAATGCCTCAGCTACCTTACGTGAAGCAGTTGCCTTGGTGATTGCGCAGTTAGAAACAGGTGAATGCCGCGCAGCCACTCGTACTGAGGACGGCACCTGGCAAACCCATACCTATGTCAAGCAAGCCATTCTGTTAAATTTTCGTTTGCACGATAATCAAGTCTTTTCAGGGGGATTTACTCAATTCTTCGATAAAGTCCCGTTGCAGTTTGGCCAACATACCCAACAAGATTTTGCTCGCAAAGGCAGCCGTATCGTTCCGCCTGCCACAGTTCGTCAAGGGGCCTATATAGGACCAAACACCATATTGATGCCAAGTTATGTGAATATCGGCGCCTATGTTGGTGAAGGGTCCATGGTCGACACCTGGGCAACTGTTGGCTCTTGTGCGCAAATTGGCAAACATGTTCATCTTTCTGGTGGCGTTGGGATTGGTGGCGTACTAGAACCGTTACAAGCGTCTCCAACAATTATCGAAGATCACTGTTTTATTGGTGCTCGATCTGAAATCGTTGAAGGTGTCATCGTCGAAGAGGGCGCTGTCATTTCGATGGGTGTTTATATCGGTCAAAGCACGCGTATTTATGATCGCGAAAACGATACGATTTTATACGGACGAGTCCCTAAAAATGCGGTTGTTGTGCCTGGTAGTTTGCCTTCATCCAATGGTAAATATAGTCTTTATTGCGCCGTGATCGTAAAACGAGTCGATGAAAAAACCCGTGCCAAAGTCGGCATTAATACAATACTGCGCAATATTGCAGAGGATAATACCCTTTGAAATCCCAAACTTTAGAACTTGCCTGTCAGTTACTAGAGCGACCATCGGTCACTCCTAACGATGAGGGTTGCCAGCAAATCATTGCACAATATTTGCAAAAGTTAGGTTTCACGATACACCATTTTCCTTTTAACCAAGTCAGCAACCTATTTGCTGTAAAAGGCACAGGTGAACCCAGTTTCTGCTTTGCAGGTCATACCGATGTGGTGCCAACCGGTGAACAAAGTGCTTGGCGCTCCCCTCCTTTCACACCGACTATTGAGGGAAATACCTTAACTGCACGCGGCGCAGCTGATATGAAAAGCAGCATTGCGGCCATGATCACCGCTTGTGAACGATTCATCAAGAACCATCCTAACCACCCAGGTAGCCTTTCTTTTTTAATTACCAGTGATGAAGAAGGCCCCGCCATTGATGGCACACAAGCAGTATTAAAAGCCTTGCAACAGCAAAATCTTATTCCCAAATGGTGCCTAGTAGGTGAAGCCTCAAGCACTGAAAAATTGGCGGATACGATAAAAGTAGGCCGGCGAGGCTCGATGACCGGTTACTTAACCATTATGGGTAAACAAGGACATGTGGCCTATCCACAACTAGCTCATAATCCTATTCATCATGCGATGGCAGCGCTTGACGAGATTGTCTCCCATGTTTGGGATCAAGGTTCTGCTCCTTTCCCAGCAACCAGCTTACAGTTTGCCAATATCCATGCGGGCACTGGCGCAACCAATGTGATCCCGGGAACCTTGGAAGCCAACTTTAATCTGCGTTATTCGCCATTAACGACCCCAGACAGAATCCAACAAACCGTTGAAAATATTCTGACCAAACACGGTTGCCAATTTGAACTTAGATGGGTGATTGGCGGTAAGCCTTTTTACACCCCAGACACGAGTCAATTTATCCAAAAAGTTTCACATACTATTGAAAAAACCTTAGGCTATGCGCCTATTCATTCTACCAGCGGTGGCACATCTGATGGACGCTTTTTTGCTGAGTATGGCACCGAAGTTGTTGAAGTTGGCCCCTTGAATGCCTCGATTCATCAAATCAATGAACACATCTGTGTTGATGAATTGGAAAAGCTGTCTGAGTTGTATGAAGAAATATTGATTAGCTCGTTAACTTAATCTAACAAAACTTCCATCCTAAGCTAATCTTTAAATATGTTACCTTATTAACCCGCTGCGCGATCTGATGATACGAACAGTACATCATCCTAGACGACTTTATGGCCCCTTCATTATATTCTCATGGATGTGGGCTTGGGTAATGTATTTTAATATCGCCTACTTTATTCCTGTTATCAAACCCTCAGGCAACTCTCACGACAAGTTATTATATCTGATTAAACTATTTATGCATTGGGATCTTAAGACGATGCTAACTAGCATCGAACTTAGTATCGCCTGTTTGATACTGGTTGCACCTAAGCATAAACCTGTCGTTTACTTTAGCTTTTTCCTATGCTTAATCACTCAATATCTATACATGCCGACCTTATCTAATCATCATATACTGCTCACCTTTTTATCACTAGGGTTAGTTTGCACTTATATCATTTTAGCCTTTAAGGAAAGAACTCTTTACGTATCTTCACAACCATTTTATTTGCTTGCAGCTCCCATAGGCCGTTGTTTGCTCATTATTATGTATATTTTTGGAATTTTTCATAAACTCAATACGGCCTTTTTAAATCCGAGTGTGAGCTGTGCCGTCGCATTATGGCAACAAGCTCCTATACCCCAGTATTTGCAAATGGCTCACTGGGCACATTATGGTGCTATTTATGGCACTTTTGCGATAGAAGGGTTATGCATCCTATTACTACTCGGGAACGATAGGATGCGCTATTATGGTGTGTTACTGGGGGTTTCATTCCATTTATTTCTAGCGCTTAATGGTTTTCAACTCTATCTGGCATTTTCAACAATCGCTATAGCTTTACATTTTCTCTTTTTGCCGGATAAAACCTTGCTGAAATTAAGTTTGAGAAAATGGCATTTAAAATCATCTAGGCTTTTTGTTGCGTTGCGACTGTTACTCTTTGTGTTTATCTTCACTCTATTCTTTATAATGGGTTATTATATTATTTCTGCTAACCTAGCTGTAGCACAAATTTTCTACCTATTTTGGGGATTAACACTACTGTGCTTCACTGCTAAATCTGGCTACCCAGATCACCCACAAAGAAACTCCCTAACGCTCAGATCTCCCTGGCTGGCACTCAATCTAGTGCCCGTTTTGTTCTTTGTAAATTGCCTATCCCCGTATTTTGGATTAAAAACAGGTCAAGCCATGGCCATGTTTAGTAATTTAACCATTGAAGAAGGTCGCTCTAACCATCTACTGATTCGCACCCCCCCCTATTTATTTAACTATACAAAAGATTATGTTACTATCATTAGATCAAATGATCCTTTTCTAAATAAATTAGCGACATATGATTTACGACTACAGAAGATTTATTTTGATCAATTAATGCAAAGTAGACCAAAAAAATCGATAACTTTCAAATATCAAGGAAAAACATTCAAATATACAACCATTGAAGAATATCTTAAAAAAGGGCATACACACACTCTTTTTGAAGAAAAATTCCTGGTCTGCGGGGAATATGATCCTAGAACGCCAAGGGCTTGTTCGTTGGTGGATCAAATCAATACTCAAATATACAAGCCCATTAGTGAAATAAATTATGGCTATGAATGATCTCAAAACTATTTATATAATTTATGACGGCGAGTGTCCCTTTTGCTCTGATTTTGTTAAGGGAATGCGGATTAAAAACGCAGCAGATCAATTACAATTAATCAATGCCAGAGTTGAGCCCTACCTACATTTACTTAATAATCAGACTTATGATTTAAATGAAGGGATGTTGGTGATTATTGATGGCCAATATTATCATGCCGCGGCAGCAGTCCACATTTTATCGATGATGACTACCCCGCTGTCATTTATAAATAAAATGAATTTTTTACTATTTAAAAATCCCTTCATTGCCAAACTTTATTATCCTGTTTGCCGTTTCATTCGAAATCTTGCCCTACGAATTAAAGGCGTTCCACCGATTTAGCTTTTTGAGCAACTTGATCTCTTAAATATACAGGCTTTATTGTCTGTGCAAACACACCTTTTTGACCCTGCAACCACTGTTGATAGGCTAACAAAGCAACGGCTTTAGCCTGTGGCAGTTGTGCTGGAATGTGTTGCCACAATGGCGGTAAGACAATGTTATCGCGATAAACATCCCAGCCACTGCCTACTAAGGCTACAGAGGCTGATTGATGGTGTAATGCACGCTCAATTAAAAGATCGGGCGAACATAGCGATTCAGCATCTAGACTGGTTATAGCGTTGTTTTCACAGTAAAACGTAGCGACGTAAACCTCATGCATTCTAGCATCAATGGCCACATTAACTAGCCCTTGAATATTTGCCGTGTAAGCTAGCGCAGCCAAGGTAGATATTTCATAGACAGGGATATTTAAGCCAAAACTCAAACCTTGCGCCATCCCTACCCCAATGCGCACGCCGGTAAAACTACCAGGACCTCGAGTCACTGCCAGTGCATCAATATCGGCTAACCGACACTGAGTTTCCTCTAATATCGAAGTGATCATGGGAAGTAGTAATTTAGTATGAGCATTGGCTGTTTTTTCAAAGCGCAAGACACAGCTTTGCTCCTGTAAAAGAGCGGCTGAACACGCTTCGGTCGAGGTATCGATAGCTAGGATAATTGGTGCTTTTTTCATGTTGTCTACGCTAAAGCTTGTGTGAAATGAAAACAAGCTCTTTTTCGCTGTTTGCAACTAAAAATCGCCCATCTGTCGTTTTAAGGTTTCATTCCAGAGCAGAGTCTAATAGCCTACGACACTCTGAGTTAGTTACCACAAAGTGATGCGCAGTATGGCAACCCAAGGAATTACACCTAATTTCGAAACATTGGCAGAACGAAATCGCCAACTATCTCCTATTGCCTTGGAACATGCCATAACCCATTTTCTCTGCAAAATTCCCTATTTTCTTGCCACAGAAGTGGTTAATCACCCGGAGATCCTCGTCTTAGAGAAAGACGGCTCTTACCAAAGACATCAGGTGGTGCGCCTCCCTCTTGGGGTGGAAAACCATGGCTATCTTTTACTACCCGTGGATAAACAGAATCATCATATCAAAGCCGTTTTTCGCGGAACTGATCACTTTGAAAAGCAGGGTAACGCGATCGATAGCTTTGATCCACTCGAGGAAAATTTGCTGACTTTCACGAAATCAGCCATTCTACGACATTATGGGGCCCAGCAACAAAATCTAACAATGACCATTGCCGGACATTGTTACTCCAATTCCAGTACCCAATTTTTCTCCAGGGCGCTGATTAAACGCTATGCCAACTCAAACGATTACGATGCCATTGGCACGCTCAATCTCAATACTTTAAATAGCCTTGAAGAAAAAAATACAGCTAGTAAACTTGCGGCGGGAAACTCACTAACTTTGCTGAATACGAAGCCCATGACTTTCAATATTCAACATTTCAGCAATATTGGCATGAACATCATTCAGCAAGAGGCCTATGACCATATTTTTAAACCAATCACTCCAACGATTGCTGATATCGAAGCCGCTAATGCACGCCTCCCTGAGACTATTCGCCAATTTGCCAGTGCCCACTTACTCAGCTCTTATGCGTATTTTCTGGCTGACAAAGGTTTTGCACACCCAAAAGAGGTTCTTTTGTTGAAAGAAGACGGTACTTATCGGCAACACCGGGTCTTACAGCTCCCGTTGGCATTAGGGATGTTTGGTTACATTTTTCTACCTATGGATCGCAATGATACCACCATTCGCGTGGCCTTTAGAGGAACTGACTTTAGTGATTTTAATAGCGCAACTATTAATCTTGAGAGAAATGGCCCCAGCTCGCAAAGCTTTGCTGATGTGAAAACCGCTGTGATGACCTTCTTAAAGAGCGCAATCCGTACCCATTATGGAGAAGGCGCCCTGCGCTATAAGCTGATGGTATCAGGACACAGCCAAGGCTCTTCGACGGCACAATTATTCGCGACGGCTTTGCTAGAAAAAAGAGCAGAAGATCATGATTTTGATCAAATTTCGGAATTATCGATTACCAACTTTAATGACCCGGGGGTATCAGAAGAAACCCGTCTAAAAGCTGATCAACTGGTCATGAAACAATATGAACTTGGCAAACCCATGAGAATTAAGGCAAGTTGGGGCATGGTCGAAGGCGATGTCGTGCAAACCTTGGCACAAGACATGATTTTCGTGCGTCTGCCCTATCCTTTTGCTGAAGTGACATTGCTGAAAATGGACAAAGAACTCGATCACAATGCACTCAAATGTCGTCCTAATGGTAGAGCATTAAGCCTCGCTTCTATCCCACGGAATATCCTTTGTTCACTTGCTGGTGCACATTCTATTTTATCTTTTTTCTCAATGCTAAACCCTGATGGTAGTATCTCGCCCAATAAAGTGAGCGTTGAGCATAACAATAGACCCTATTTTAATCATGTGGCTCAAGACAATGAAACCATGCAAGCTGAGTTACTCAACAAGGCCACCATAGCATTAGCCCTCTATCGACGGTTATATGATAACGTCGGTAAGCCTGCCTATCATTGTTATGAGTTTTTAAAATTCTGTGTTCAGAGTACTTCTGTCAATGCGCAAGATCTCTTACTAGCGGTTTATGGCGCAAACGGTTACTTTGCTGCAGAAATAGGCAGACATTGCATGCGTGGTGCCTTTCATTGCGAACCCAGAGCCTATCTTAGCTACTTTAAACAAAAAGCCGGTGAATGGCTAAAGCCATTGAACTACTTACCTTCGTTTTTTATTAATAGAAATGGTATTTTGCAGACCGTAGAACCAGCAGCAAATGAAGCTGATAGGACACCAGGATTAAGAGACGTTTGATAATACTTCATCCCAATTAAGTCCATTCTCAATAGTCCAAACACATTGGGCAATCCGTTTAAACTGCGCTAATGACATGGCACCCCGTGCTTTGGTTTTAAGATTTGACTTATTCAGGCTTTCTACAATGATTTCGCGACTCGCAATGTAAATCACAAATGGCTCATAGTTTGATTCATATAAAACCAAAGCACACATTTGCCAACCGCCATCCAGATCGAGTTGACCAATACGATACCCCGATTTTTGATCATCAAAAATCACACGGCTTTTAATCTGCACTACTTTATGGGCTAATGGTCCTTGCGTCCCTTTAAATTCAGACGTTAGGTGTAACAAGCGCGTCGCGTCATATCGAGCAAGTTCACCACTGACAGGTAATGTCTGCCCCGTACTTTGGCGATATTGCGTCGCCAAACGTCTCGTTTCTTGCATGAGTTTATCAATCGAGAATACCGTCATTGATATTGTCCCCACAATAGAAAACCGTTGGTTCGATATGAACCAACGGTTCAACGTAAAAGCAGCCTTCTATTAGGCCGCTTTTCTGATATGACGATAATGACGCAAATGAACCACTTTACGACCAGCTGTCTTACGATGACTGCTAGGTTTACGTGATTTACGAGTCATTTTCGCTTTCGATTTTCTTCTTGACTGAGTACGGGTTTTAGCTTTGGTTTTGCTCTTTTGAAGCTTATTCAAAGCAGCTGCCTGTTCTCTTTTAAGTTTGCGAATAGCTTGAATGTGCTTTTTCGCTAACTGCATACGAAGTTTTTGTGCTTGTCTTGTTTTCTTCGCAACAGCAGCACGCATCGTTTTACGCATTTTGAGGATCGCTTTTTTATGCTTACGCATAAATTCGCTGAGCTCTTTCACTGCGCGTTTTTCAGCCAACTTAGCCTGGCGTAATTCCGTTCTGAGTGAGGTCATCGATCCCTTTTTCTTAGCTGTCGTCCTTTTCCTAGCCGTCGTCCGTTTCGTCCGCGACTTCGCTGTTGTTTTACGTGTTTTACGTTTTGTTAATGCCATGGTTTTATCTCCCATTAACAGTCCTGCAAAAAGGTGCACATAACTAACATAGCACAAGGTTAGCTGATTTCCAGACATTTATAGAGCAAAGCTGATCAAAATGAAGGGTTAATCACTCTAAATAACCCTTCATTTTAGCTATTTAAGACAAGTGGCGAAAAATTTCGTCACAAACGACCAAGGGGGGTTGGGAGGCATTGATCTTGACGTACTCAGGGGCATTTTGCGAATCCGCTAAAGTAAGACTCATATAATAAGTCGCTACTTGCTTGGTCTGAGCATGATAAATGACCAGGCGCTTTCTAATGGTGTCTTCTCTATCGTCATCCCTTTGAATGAGCGGCTCTCCTGTCACATCATCCACATTGGGTCGTTGAGGTGGTTGATGTTCTAGGTGATAAACCCGTCCTGAACCCGGATGAACTCGCCGGCCAGATAAACGACGCACAATCTCGTCATCTGAGATCTCTAATTCAAATATTTTATCGATTTTTATCCCAGATGCTGTTAAAACTTGAGCTTGTTTTACCGTTCTTGGGAAGCCGTCGAGCAGAAAGCCCTTGCTACAATCTGGTTTTTTGATCCGCTCCTGAACGACTCTAATGATGATTTCATCTGACACTAAATTGCCAGCATCCATAATGGATTTAATTTGACCACCCAGAGGCGTCTTATCTGCTACTTGTTTTCTCAGCATATCCCCTGTGGATATTTGCGGTATTTCGTAGCGTTCCATAATATATTGGGCCTGTGTTCCCTTGCCAGATCCTGGGGGGCCAAGCAATATCAACCGCATGTTCTGCTTCCTCTTAAGGCTTACTCTAACGGACAGTGGATTATAACCAGAGTTTACGATCCGGCCTACTCTCAATCAATGAATTATAGATTATTTGTTTGAAAATAAACTTATATGATAATGGTATAAGTTTAGCCAGTGTTCTGCATTCCAGCGGCTATGCCACTGATGCTAACCATCAAAGCGTCCCGCAGCAGATCCGCTTGCTCTGGTGTTAATTTCTGTGTGCGTACCCGCCAAAGCAACTCAGCTTGCAGCACATGTAATGGATATAGATAAGGTGAGCGTAGCATGATAGTTCGTAACAACGTGGGATTATTCAATAACAGTGTCTGAGTATCTAAACTCTCTTTAAGACACTTCACGGTTAACAGGAATTTTTCACGCAAGGCACGTCCCATTGCCGCTTGATCCGGCGCTAAACGCTTCTCATATAGCGTGGCAATGGATAAGTCTGTTTTAACCAACACCATCTCAATCATGCTTACCAAGGTACCAAAAAAGGGCCATTGGTGCGCCATCTCTTGTAAGAGTGAAGCTTGATCTTCTTCAAGCGCTTGCCCTAATGCTTCCCCTACCCCTAACCAAGTCGGTAATAGTAATCGGTTTTGGGTCCAAGCAAATATCCAAGGAATGGCACGTAAATGATCGATGTCTCGTGAATCTGTTTGTCGTCTAGCCGGCCTAGAACCCATCATCAGCGAACCAATTTCGCGCAGAGGGGTTACCGCTTCAAAATAAGGAATAAATGCTTTATTCTCTTTTACCACTTCTGTGTATGATGTGAACGACGTTTCGCTTAATTTTGCCATCACATTGCGCCATTTTTTATGCGGCTTTGCTAGCGGTATTTGCATCGCTTCTAAGGTTGCAGTGGTATAAATTTCCAAAGAACGTCTTGCTCTTTGGGGAAGACCATATTTATTACGGATCACTTCACCTTGTTCTGTTACCCGCAAACTGCCATTCACAGCACCAGGTGGCAACGATAAAATAGCCGTATGGGCCGGAGCACCACCACGGCCAATGGATCCACCTCGACCATGAAAGAGCGTTAATTGAATATCGTGCGCTGCTGCCATTGCTACTAGTTGCTCTTGTGCTTGATATTGAGCCCAACCCGCCGCAATAATCCCTGCATCTTTTCCAGAGTCAGAATACCCTATCATCACCTCCAGATTGCCTGAGATATATTGCTTATACCAGGGATGCATTAACAACATGTTTAAATGCTCTGCTGCATTTAACAGCGCTTCACGTGTTTCATATAATGGCACTACCCGTAATGGGACTTTAATGCCAGCTTCTCGTTGTAATAAGCATACCGCTAAGATATCACTGGGTTGATGCACCATTGAAATAACATAAGCACCTAGTTGACCTTGCAGTTGGCGGGAAATCATTTTAAAAGTATCCCACGTAGCCAAAGCTGAATCACTCAATGATAAATTGATATAAATAAGACGCTGATCTTTTTCTAAGGTCGTCAATAGAAATTGCTGCCGCTCTTGCTCTGACCACTGTGCATAGGCTCCCAGGCCAAGCAGTTGTGTTATTTCGTTTAAAAGTTCCGTATGCTTTGCTGCGCACTCACGTATATCTAAAGGCAATAAACTAATACCAAAGGCACTCACACGCCGAATCAGATCCGTCAACTCACCGTCTGCGATAGCTGCACCATGACATTCCTGTAAAGAGTCATAGCAAATCATCAACGGCTCAAGAATTTCTGTTTTATCTAAAATCACCTCTATGGCTGCGGTAGGTCGATTCGCCAACGACTCTTCTAGAAATTGTTTGGTCCGAGCTAATTTTCGTTTTAAGGGCCGTAAAAAAGCCCGATATGGCTCATGTTCGTTGCCTACCAAGGATTGTAATTTTTCATTACATTGATGCATGGAGAGCACCGCACTTAAATGCGATATTTCTTTTTCATACAAATCAGCTGCCACCCAGCGCGCCAATAAACAAACTTCTTCGGTGATTTTTGCAGTCACATTGGGATTGCCATCTCTATCCCCCCCCATCCAGGAGCTAAAGCGGATCGGTGTTGCTGTCAACGGTAATCGTTGCCCAGTCCATTTAACAAGATGTTCATCTAAATCTCTTAAATAATTCGGCAAAGCCGACCATAGACTCGTTTCGACAACTGCAAACCCCCATTTTGCTTCATCAATTGGGGTGGGTCTTTTACGTCGGATCTCATCGGTTTGCCAAATTGCTGTTAATTCGGCGAAAATCCCCTGCTTGGCTCTGTCATCTAATTCAGGCTGGCTAATAAGTTTGGCAATCGTATCAAATTTTTGCATAATCGTGCGCCGCATGACTTCGGTGGGATGGGCAGTAAGCACTAACTCGATTTTTAACTTCATAATCGCATCAAACATCTGAGCGGGTGGAATATTCTGCTGATGTAGTGTGACAAAAACAGCTTCCAGACTGCCTGGCTGAATGGAAGATTGTAAGTGTTGCTGATACCACTTAGTACGACGGATCCGATGCACGTTCTCTGCAATATTAGCCAAATTTAGAAAATGACTAAATGCGCGCACCACACCCAGCATTTCTTGCGGAGCTAATTGCGATAACAAAGCATTGAGTGCCACCATAGCGTTGTCATCACCATCATAGACTTCCTTCGACAGCACTCGGATCTTTTCCACTTTATCATAAAGTTCAATGCCGACTTGCTCTTTGAGGGTCTCACCTAATAATTCACCCAGTAGTCGTACATCCTTGCGCAGGGGTGCATCACGATCAAGCTCTTCCATGGGCTCTCTCATCCATATAGATACTTATATTATATGTCGCGTACCCTAACCCTGCTTCAAAAATATGCCGCTATGCGGGGTAAACTGGAAAGTCTTATAGCCTGTGTTATAGTAAAAATGTATCAATTAAAAAACATAACGAGGCATCATGAGTAAACAAAAACAGATCAAAACCATCAATGATTCCCTCATGGCGCGCGAATCTTGGAAAATATTTCAAGTCATGGCTGAATTCGTTGAAGGCTATGAGCGTTTAGTTCATATTCCACCCTCTGTTAGTATATTTGGATCGGCTCGCTTACAACCGGGTCATCGTTGGTATGACCTCACGGCCAAAACCGCGAAAGCCTTTTCTGAGGCTGGTTATTCTGTTGTTTCAGGCGGAGGCCCTGGATTAATGGAAGCAGCTAACAAAGGTGCCAAAGAAGGTCCTTCTTTAAGCGTTGGCCTAAACATCGTGTTACCTAACGAAGAATGCGCCAATGACTTTCAAGATATCTCCATTCGTTTCCGACACTTTTTTACCCGTAAAGTCATGTTTGTTAAATATGCCTCTGCCTATGTAGTCATGCCAGGCGGGTTTGGTACCTTAGATGAATTAGCCGAAATTTTAGCACTGGTGCAAACAGGTAAAACTCGCCGGATCCCAGTGGTACTCGCCGTCGAATCCTTCTGGCGCGATTTACTGAAATGGTTCGAAACGCAATTAGTTGCCGAGGGAACAATTCGAGAAGAGGATTTAGGGCTCTATCAAGTTGCCAACACACCAGAAGAAATTGTGGAGTGCGTTGAAGCGTTTTATCGCGAAAGAGAACGATCACCAGAACCTTCACCGAAAGAACGAGAACTAATGTCCAACCTCTAAATACTCTCCCAATTGCTGCAGGGCGCCATAGTGTGGCGCCTTTCTTATTATTAAGTCTTCCCTTAGTCCTTTGAAGCTGATAGTTTGGTGATAGTTCAGTTCATCGAACCACTCAAAGGAGATTGATATGAGTATACAAGGTCCCTCCTCATTAGATGACAGCAAAGAAAGAAGAGGCATAGATAGCATCTATGATTCGTTAGTAGAATTCGCGACAAACCAGCTATTATCACGACCTACTCAGCCCAATAGGCTGACTCAAGTTGAAGCGTTAAGACGGCATGAAAAGATCCCCTTATCTGAAGAACAAATTAAACTACTCGCTTCAGAGCAAGCAGAGTCTTTATTCACTGCCGCTAAAGACAAACGAGCATTTGAGCAAAAGCGTCAAATCATTCGAGAATTTATACTAGTCGTGCGATCTAAAATAGCAGAGCCTATTGTCACACCCGCCTTGGTCAGATACACCTTAACAACACTGAAAGAACAATTTGATAACAAACACAAAGCCAGACCGCTTGTGGTGTCCAGCGCAGAAAAGGTAGCGATTATAGAGAATGAAATTGCTAGACTGGAAAGTCAACCCAAAGGCGAGGAACCAGCAAAAGTGGCAGATGCAGCTTCAAAAACTGCCAACACCGATCCGCTTGAGATAGCTAAGGCAGCGCTACTTGCTGCGAAAAAAGAAGCAAGCGATGCTTTAGCACTTTATGAAAAGCCTACCGATATCAACCCAGAACATGAAAGCTTTTTTATGGGGTTTGTTCATCATGTCCTGAATCCGAAAACCAAGCAATTAGAAGCCGTCACTCACGAAGTTCAATTTTGTCGTCCTGAAGTGAAAGGTGAAGCCGAAGAGGCCATCACGACTGAACTTTTGAACAAAGCCAGAGCAAGCAGAGCTTCACGACTAAAGGATGTCGACACCGGTGTCTTAACGGGTATTCAAGTTCGGGTGGCCGGTTGGAATGAACAGATGCCTAAAGCACTCAGCACGCAGGAATGGCAAGAGCGCGAACAACAAACACCGTATACCCCTACTCCTGAAAGTGGTCCCGTTGTCGCAGAAGATCCCGAGCAAAGAAAAATACTGCAAGAGCAACGTGCAAAGGAAATCAGAAGTCTTGGTCCTGTCGCTGATTTAAACAAGCAGAAATGGGCAGTGCGTTTGAAAGAACAAGAAGCATTGAGAATTGCTAAGCAACAACTGGAGGCAGCTAGAGCCCGCATCAAAGATCCTGATGAAAAAGCGAAGTTAAAGCTGATGGATTTTCACCCATTGGCTAAAACGCTACATGAGTTAGATGAAGCCTTGCGCGAAGAATTTGAACAATTAGGCATCAAACAAATTCCTAAAAATAAGCAGTCAAAGGCTGCAGCCA